>CANESI010000003.1 GCA_947441065.1 Caulobacteraceae bacterium | reverse complement strand
TGACCCAGACGCTCAAGCTGCGCGCGGCGATCTCGGCGACCCATGCGCGGGTCGATGGCGGCACCACTGCAGCGCAGCTCAATGGCAAACGCCCGGCCCAGACCCCGGAGGTGACGACGGTCGCCTCACTGACCTGGACACCTTTGCCGCGCCTCACCGTCAATGGTGACATCCGGCTCGAAGGCTCGCGCTTTGAAGATGACCTCAATGCGCGCAAGCTTGGGCCCGCCACCTCGGCGGACCTGCGCGTGCGATGGCAGGTGGTCAAGGGCACGGATCTCTATCTTGCAGCAGACAATATCACCGACGCCAAGATTTCCATCGGCCAGACCGCCGATGGGGTCGACAGCTATGGTGCGCCGCGTCAGATCCGGGTCGGGCTAACCCTGCGCCGTTAGGGGTTGGCCGTCTTCCAATAGATCAGCCGCACCATCATCTCTCCGATCTCGTGGATCGGGGAGGTAGCGACTGACAGGACCTGTCCGTCATGCGGGGCGACGGCCGTGGCTATGACCTTGCCAAAGGGGTCAGAGACCGTGGCCAGCAGATCGCCGGTCTTGACCTTCTGGCCGATGGTGACCTTGACCCGCACATAGCCGCCGCGCTGGGCGGTGATATCGGTCGTGTCATTGCCGACATAGGGCTCCGGGCCGGACAGATCGATCTTGCCGCTGATCATGCCGCTATCGATCATCAGATTGCGAATGCCGGTGAGGGCGCGGCGGGTCATGGCCGGATCAAATACCTCCGGTGCACCAAGCTCCGCCGTGACGGCTTGGATACCGACGGGATTGAACTCATTCTCAATCGTTCCCCGCACGCCCGGATCGAGGGCAATGACGTCTGGCCGCAACAGATCGGCCATATGCTTGGCCTCAGGGGTCTCGGCAAAGACATAGAATGGATAGAGGGTGCCGCGCGATTGGGTGTGCAGATCGATGGCCATGTCGGCATTGCCTAAGAACAGCTTGGTCCAGAGCCGCCCAGCATAGACATTGATGATCTCGTCCGAGTTCACATCACCGGGCATCTTGCGGTTCAGATTGGCCCCGGTCGCTCCGTGGCTCGGCTTGAATTCCCGCGCGGCCTGCAAAAGGCCCGGCTGATTAAGCCCCGGAACGCCGATCACCACGCCCTTGAGGTCTTTGGGATTAAGATCCTTGAACAGGTCTTGGATCACCGCGATGCCGGTCAACTCATCGCCATGGACGGCGGCGGTCAGCAACAGGCGCTTGCCGGGGGCCGCGCCCTTGGCCACCAGAACCGGCACGTACCAGCCTTGCCCTGTGGCCTGATCGGTTACCCGAAAAAAGAAGTGGGACAGGCTGCCGCTCGGCAGGTCAGCGACATCCAACTGCTCGATCACCGGCACGCCATCGATCCGATCCCCGGTCCTGATCGTGGCGGCGTTGGCAACGCCGCTGCTCAGGGTCCAAAGACAGAGCGCAGCGATCAAGGGCTTGAGAGTCATAGGAGTGCTCCTCGGACGGTAGGGATCGATAGGAAACCATTAACCCTTTGGGTCGTCATATCCGCGGGTTCACCGTCGTTAAAGCACGGTAAAGGGGGAACCGCCATGAACACCGAACTGACCATGCTGACCTGGACCCTCGTCCTGGCCTTCGTTCAAATTCTCGCCTTCGACATTGCGCGCACCGGCCAATATGGCTTGAAGTGGAACACCGGTCCGCGTGACGAAGAGATGCCGCCGCTCAGCGCCATGGCCGAGCGCCTTCGCCGGGCCCAAAACAACCTGTTTGAAACCCTGCCGCTGTTCATTGCCGCCGTCCTGATCGCCCATGTGGCCGGTAAGGAATCGAGCATAACCGCCTTGGGCGCTCAGATCTATTTCTGGGGCCGCGTGGCCTATCTGCCGCTCTATGCCTTTGGCGTGCGTCAGGTCCGTTCGTTGGTTTGGCTGGCCAGCACGGCCGGTCTCTTGATGATCTTCTGGGCCCTGTTGGCCGGTTGATCTAACCGATTGGGGCGGGTCCAAGCGATCCGCCCCTTTAGGCTCTAGCCCTTCAAACAGTCGCGATAGAGATCGCGCAGCAGATTTTTCTGCACCTTGCCCATCGCATTGCGGGGCAGGTCCTCGACCAAGATGATCTTGCGAGGATGTTTGAAGCGGGCCAGTTGCTCACGCACACAGGCTTCAAGGTCAGCCAGTGACGGCGCCCCGGTCTTTTCCGCCACGACCAGAGCGACAACGGATTCGCCAAAGTCAGGGTCGGGAACGCCAATGACGGCGGTCTCGGCGACACCGGCCACCGCGTCGAGCACGCTCTCAATTTCCTTGGGATAGATGTTATAGCCGCCTGAGATGATCAGGTCCTTGGCGCGGCCAACGATGGTCACGCGGCTATCGGGGCTCTGGACCGCCACATCGCCGGTGATGAACCAGCCGCCGTCACGAAACTCCTGCGCGGTCTTTTCGGGCATGCGCCAATAGCCGCCAAAGACGTTGGGGCCCTTGATCTCGATGACGCCGGGGGTGTCATGGGGTAGGGGCTGTCCCTGTTCGTCGGCGATGCGCAGGTCGACCCCGGGCAGGGGATAGCCGACCGTCCCGGCCACCCGGTCGCCGTCGAGAGGGTTGGAGGTGATGATCCCTGCCTCGGTCATGCCATAGCGCTCCAGCACGATCTGGCCGGTACGGGCCTCAAACTGGCGATGGGTTTCGGCCAACATCGGGGCTGAGCCTGAGATGAACAGCCTGACCGACCCACAGTCTTGTGCGCCAAAGTCCGGCAGGGCCAGAAGGCGGGTATAGAAGGTCGGCACCCCCATAAGGACCGTGGCCTTGGGCAGCAGGGCCTTGATCTGGGCCGCATCAAAGCTGGGCACAAAGATCGTGGTCGCGGCGCTCAAAAAGGCGGTGTGTAGGGCGATGAACAGGCCATGGACGTGGAAGACCGGCAAGGCATGCAGCAGCACATCTTCAGGCGTAAAGCCCCAGAGCCGGTTCAGTTCTTGGGCATTGGAGGTCAGGTTGCCGTGGCTGAGCATCGCCCCCTTGGACCGTCCGGTGGTGCCCGACGTATAGAGGATAGCGGCAATGTCGCTTGCGGTGCGCGGTGCGATCACGCGATCGGGCTCGGCCGCGAGCGCCTCGGCCCAGAGCGGGCTGTCGGGCGTGGTGCCCATGACCAGAACATGGTCGGCGGCGGCGTCCCGTAGGCTTCGGGTCACAAATAGGCGCGGTTCGCTATCGCCTAGGAAATAGTCGACCTCGGCGGCGGTATAGGCGGTATTGAGCGGCACAAAGATCGCCCCGACACGCAGGCAGCCCAGATAGAGCGCCATAGCCCCGACCGACTTATCGATCTGAACGACAATCCGATCTCCGGCTTCGACGCCATAGGACCGCAGCACGGAGGCGAACCGGGCAGACAGATCATCAAGCTGGCCATAGGTCGGGCCGTGGCCGTCCGCATCGATCAGGCTCGGCTTGGCGCTCGCCGCCAAAAAGCGGTCTTGAAAAAGGCTGTAGAGATTATCGGTCACGGCAGGGCCTCAGGGCGCGGTGGTCTATTGGACGCACAGATTAAGCGCCTTCGGGCTGGTTTTCGAGCAGGTCCAGCGCTCTTTCAGACGGGCGGCACAGGGCCGTGCCCTTGGGCGTGACCATGATCGGGCGGTTAACGAGGATCGGGTGGGCGACCATCGCCTCTAGTATCGCATCATCCGTAGCCGTTGGCTCGAGAAGGCCAAGCTCAGCAGCCGGCGTGCCGCGATCGCGCAGAAACTCGCGCAAGGGCACCCCGGCGGCGGTGGCCAGTTGCTTAAGCTGATCTTTGGTCCATCCAGCCTTGAGATACTCAACCACCTTCGGCTCGTAACCCGCTGCTTTGGCCATGGCCAAGACATTGCGCGAGGTGCCGCAGGCCGGGTTGTGGAAGATGGTGATCGGAAAGTCAGAGGCGCTCATGGCTCAGTCCTTAGAAGGCGTGGTGGATTGGCGCACGGCGAGGCGCTGAACTGCCGAGCCACTTTCGTACCAGCCCTTGCTGGCATTGACGATGGCGACGATGGACAACATGACGGGCACCTCGATCAGAACCCCCACAACCGTGGCCAAGGCTGCACCCGATTGGAAGCCAAAGATGCTGATCGCGGCGGCGACGGCCAGTTCGAAGAAGTTGCTGGCCCCGATCAGGGCCGATGGTCCGGCGACGCAATGGGCCTCTCCGGTCAGGCGGTTGAGCAGATAGGCAAGGCCCGAATTGAGATAGACTTGGATCAGGATCGGCACGGCCAGGAGCGCGATGATCAGGGGCTGTTGCAAGATCTGCTCGCCCTGAAAGCCAAACAGCAGAACGAGGGTGGCGAGCAGGGCGCCAATCGATAAGGGCTGTAGGGTGGCCAAAAGCCGGTTCAGAGCCTCCGGTCCGCCTGCCCGCAGAAGGCCCGCGCGGATCATCTGGGCTGCGATCACAGGCACGACAATATAAAGGCCGACCGACAGGACCAAGGTCTGCCAAGGGATGGTGATCGAAGACAGGCCCAAGAGCAGGCCGACTATTGGGGCGAAGGCCACCACCATGATCGTGTCATTCAGGGCCACTTGGCTTAGCGTAAAATTCGGCTCGCCTTTGGTCAGGTTGCTCCAGACAAAGACCATCGCCGTGCAGGGGGCGGCGGCCAGCAGGATCAGACCGGCAATGTAGCTGTCGATCTGGTCGGCCGGCAGATAGGGGCGAAAGAGCACGCCGATAAAGATCCAGGCCAGCAGGGCCATGCCGAACGGCTTGACCACCCAGTTGATAAACAGGGTCACGCCAATGCCGCGCCAATGGTTGCGCACCTCGCCAAGGGCCGCGAAATCGACCTTGACCAACATCGGGATGATCATCAACCAGATCAGACCAGCCATCGGCAGATTGACCTTCGCGACCTCAAGACTGGCGATCATCTGAAAGGCGGGTCCAAAAAAGTGGCCCAGAGCAATGCCAACCACGATGCAAAGGCCGACCCAGACGGTCAGGTAACGCTCGAACAGGGACATTCAGCAAGGTTCCTTTTGGCGTGATGGAGTCGGGGCGCACTGTTGAGACTGAGACAGCAACTGGTTCAGCGGCGAGCAGATTTCCGGCGCACCGCCGCAGCAGTCTCCGACCAGAAACCCGACCAGTGCCGTCATGGTCGAAAAGTCCGCCTGATAGATGATCGACCGACCCTCTCGGCGTGACGTCGTCAGGTTGGCACGGCTCAAGATGTTGAGATTGGCCGACAGACTGTTCGGCACCATGCCCAATCGCCGCGCGATCTCTCCCGCCGCCAGTCCGGTTGGACCCGCTGATACAAGCAACCGAAAGATCGCGAGGCGGCCGTCATGGCCAAGGGCAGAGAGGCTGAGGGTAGCGGATTTCGATTCCATAGTTCTAGGATAATGGAATTATGTGACGGTTTGAAGGCGGGGGGGGAGAAAACAAGGCCCTCACCCAACCCTCTCCCTCAGGGAGAGGGCTAAGAGCGGGCAAGCTCTTTCCCCCCTTGAGGGGGAGAGGGTTGGGAGGGGGGTATATCCACCGTCTTCTCCGCGTCTTCCCCATCAAGGAGAAAAACAAGGCCCCCTTCGGCCCTTTGGGCCACTTCCCCCAGAGGGGGAAGATTTACCGTCCCAAGATCTTCCCCCTCTGGGGGAAGTACCGGCGAAGCCGGGGTAGGGGGTTACCCCGCCGTTTGGGTGCTCAGCTTCTCGCGCAGTTCGCGCTTGAGGAACTTGCCGCTGGCATTACGGGGCAGGGCCTCGTCCATGAACCAGACATAGCGCGGTGCCTTGTGCTTGGCGATGAGGCCCGCGCAGTGTTCGCGCAAGCCATCAGCCGTCAGGCTGGCACCGGGATGCAGGACCACAGCCACAGCGACCTCTTCACCCAAGCGATCATCCGGCACGCCAAACACGCAGCATTCCGCCACCGCGTCGTGACGGAAGATGCATGACTCCACCTCGGCGCAGTAGACGTTTTCACCGCCGCGCAGCACCATGTCCTTCTTGCGATCGACAATATAGATGAAGCCCTCTTCGTCGAGGCGGGCCACGTCGCCGGTCTGGAGCCAGCCATCGACGATGGTTGAGGCCGTGGCATCAGGACGGTTGATATAGCCCTTGATCACGGGCGAGCCCTTGACCCACAGCTCGCCAACCGCGCCAACAGGCAGGGTGTTGCCCGCATCATCGACGACCTTGA
Source organism: Caulobacteraceae bacterium (assembly GCA_947441065.1). Classification (GTDB taxonomy): domain Bacteria; phylum Pseudomonadota; class Alphaproteobacteria; order Caulobacterales; family Caulobacteraceae; genus CAISGS01. Next base: position 147,817 of record CANESI010000003.1, on the reverse strand, counting down.
CGATCAGTGTGGCGACGGGAGGACCGGCGCTGTCTGGGCGGTCGATAAAGAAGTCGCCGGAGATGGAGGTGATGATGCCGCTGGTCTCGGTCATGCCATAGCCGGTATTGGGACGGGCCGTGGCCACCGAGCTATCGATCTTGGCCACCAGGTCAGGCTGAAGCTGCGCGCCGCCGCCGCCCAAGGAGAGCAGGCTCGACAGGTCATATTTGCTAAAGTCAGGGTGGGTGATCAGTTCGCGCGACATCATGGGCACGCCGCTCATGGCCGTGATCTTTTCGCGGGCGATCAGCTTGAGCGCATCACCAGCATCCCACTTGTACATGAGCACAATGGCCCCGCCGCCTGCGGTCGTGGCATAGGCGCCGCAATTGTTGGCCGTGACGTGGAACAGGGGCGTGGTCAGCAGGGCGGTCGGCCAAGGGATCGACTCTGGATCCGGGGCCGGGGTGTTGGTGGCGCGCTGAATAGCCAGGTTCTGGGCCTGACCGGCAAAGACCATGTTGAACAGGTTGGCAATGCAGCTGCGATGGGTCAGCTGTGCGCCCTTTGGACGGCCGGTGGTGCCCGAGGTGTAGAAGATGCAGGCATCATCATCAGGATCGATGTTGGCGTCGGGCAGGACGGGCGCGGTGGCCTCGACCTCTGACCAAGGGGTCACGCCAGCGGGAATATTGGCTGTGCGAACGGCGACGACCTTGATGCCCTTGGCCATCTCAGGCCGTTCAGCGATGCGGGCAAGACGCTCGGAATCGACGAACAGAATCGTGGGGGCGGAGTCTTCAAGCGCAAATTCCAGCTCATCGGCAACCCACCAGGCGTTCAGGCCGACCACGGCGACGCCAAGGCACAGGCTGGCCCAATAGATCAGCATCCATTCGGGATAGTTGCGCATACCAATGGCGATCCGGTCACCGCGCTTAACGCCCTGCGCAATCAGCCAAGCGGCGATCGACGCGACCTTGTCGTGGGACTGGCCATAGGTCAGGCGCTCGTCCTCATAGACCAGATAGTCGCGGTCGGCGAAGGCGACGGTCGACAGCCAAAAGTCGCGGATGGTCGGCGGCGCGTTCTTGAAGGCCAGCAGGCTTTGCCCGCGCACTTCAATCTCATGGACTTCGAGGGGTGAGCCGGGGCCGGACAGTTCGGCGCGGGCCTGCTTCAATTCGGCGTAATACATAGATCCTCCAGCAATCCAATCTTGGCGTTGGTTTTGTTTATGGGGACGCGAGCAGCAGGGCTTGCTGTCCAGGTCCCTTCAATCCCTATGGTGACAAGCCGTTGCGTGTAACGCCAGTCGAAATCGTTACGCGAACGTCAGGCAGCGGCTGCCAAATGATCTTTTGTGCGCTGCTGGGCCAAAATGGCGATGTCAGCATCGGCAGATAGGCCAAGCGCCTGCATCATCTCATCCCGATCAGGTCCAAGTTTGGGCGGATAGGCACCGGCCTTGCTCTTTTTGCTCTTGGCCCAATAGCCGAGGATTCGAACCAGATTGGCCGGGCGACGCAGCCAGGCGTCTGGATGTTCCAGCATATGGAACCCGCGCAGGGCCTCGCGCAGCAGATTGGTTTCGGTGCGTATGGCCGGACCGATGCCATCTTCAAAGAAGCTGAGCAGGATGCGGGCGCGCAGGCGCGGCCTGTAGTCGGGGGTCAAGATCTGTTCGGCCCGCTTGATCGCGCCCCGGTCTTGACGCTGCATGACATCGAAATAGGGCTTTAGATCGGTGTGCAGGCGCTGTTGATAGGCCAGCAGCCGCGCCTTGGGATCGCTCTGGGCGGTCAGGACATCGCGCAGGGCATAGGCCGCCACCGCCGCGAACGAACAGCCTCGGCCATAGAGTGGGTTGGTGCGGATCAGGGTGTCGCCGACGGCAAAGAAGCCGAGCACGGCGGGCACTTCACCGGGCGCGAGATCACGCCAGCGGCTGAGCAGATTGCCCATGCCAAACACCTTGCTGACCGGCTCAGACAGGGCCTTGTCCGTCCAGACCTTCAGGCCCGGAATATTGGCGACAATGCCATCCCAAGTCTCAGGATGAACAATGGCTTTGCGCATCTCATATTCGATCTCTGGCGTGCAGAGGGTGATCGAGAAACAGCCATTATCGGCGGGAAAGACGCCAAATTTCAGATAGCCCAAATCGCCCGTGGCCGGGGGATTGTCATCACGCGATGGCTCGACCTGACCAGGGAGCAGGCGATAGTGCCGGGTGAAATAGAGGATCCCTGCGGACTCGCTGGTCTCGGCGATTGGCGCATTGGCGGCCATGAGCTGATCAATGGCCGAGCCGTTCTTGCCGCTGGCATCAATGACCATATCGGCCAGCATCTCGACCGGTCCGGTCTCATCCTCGCCGCGCAGGCCCGTGACCGTGACAATGCCGTCTTCATTGGTCTCAGAGATCAGGCCCCGGACAAACAGGTTCGACTTAATGGTGATGTTGGGCAAACGCTCGACATAACGCCGGATCACCAGTTCCAAGGTCGTGCGCCGACTGGTCAGGATCGACAGGTCTGCGTCCTCTTGGGTGGGTTGATAGGTCGGCTTTTGCAGGGGCGACAACATGCCCTCAAAGCCCAGTTCCCGCACCCCGACATCGAGCAGCTCTTGGCGCAAGGTGGGGTGGTCGGTCTTGATGATGGTGTTCAGACGGGCCAAGAAGGCGTGGCTCTGGCGCAGATGGCCAACACCGCGCCGGGTCCAGTCATGAAAAGCCTCGTCCGGACTGCCTTCAGGCGGCGGTCCGTCACGCTCAATCAGGGTCAGGGACTTGCCCGTCGGACCCAAGGCGAGTGCCGTACAGAGACCAGCAATGCCAGCCCCGATCACGAGGATCTTCTCTGTCATATCCAACCCATAGTTCTAATGGCGACGATCATGTGCCGCCGTTCTTAGTGACCTTACCAAAATTAGTGGCCCTGTGTAACTGAACTTAGATCACATGGGTCGCGGTTCCAGCAACCACATACCAAGTCACAAACAGGCTGCAGATCAGCGCGCCTGGCACATAGCTGTTGGTCCTGCGCCAGGTGAAGGTGGCGATGGTGGCAATGACGGCCATCAGCGGCAGGAATTGGATCGCCACGACGGTACTGAGGGGATCAAAGCCGGTCAGCAGATGTCCGGTCGCAAACAGCACGCCATAATCGACCGCGAGGAACACCAGAAAGCCCAGCGCCAAGGCGGCGATGGCCGACAGATATTGCGCACGGACGCTGTCGCCCTGCACCGTCAACCGGCCATGCAGATCGCGCAGGGTGACGAGGAAGAAGGCTGTGAAGGGCAGGACATAGATCAGGGCGATCTTGAACTGCTGAGGGCTAAAGAGCTTGAGGGCGACGACCCAGAACCGGAAATCGACCGTGAAGAGCCGGTCGGCGATCATCAAGGACAGATAGCCCATGGCCACGGTGAGCATGGCCACCAAGGCACTCATGCCCCAGTGGTTGTCGAAACGCTCTTGCGGCTGAGCCTTTTGAAGCGCGCGCATCACCAGAACGATAGCCGCATTGACCAAGGCCCAGACAATGACCTGATTGGTGATGGACTGCGGCATCAGGCCAAAGGGCTTGAGCCACAGGGTCACGGCAATGAAGGCGGGGAAATAGGTGACGATGGGCAAGAATGCGGTGGTCAGGAGCTTGCGGTTCCAGCCTCCCTCCCGGCTCACCAGCGCCGCTTGAGCCGGATGTTTCAGGGCGGCAAAGGCGGGCAGGCCGAGCAGCAGCTCAAAGGTGCCCAGCAGCAGAACGACAAAGCCGATAAAACCAAGGCCGGTTCCAACCTCTTTCCAGATCCAGATCTGGTCGGAGGCCGCGCGCGGTGTGCCGCCGCTCAAGGTCTGGGCAAACCAGTCGAGGCTATAGCCGATGGCGGCGGTAGAGATATGATCGCCTGGATGGGTCACGGGCGGCGTGCTGAGGCGCCGCGCTGTGCCCATGGAAATGTCACCATAGATCTTTCCCGGAACCACGGCGTCAGGGGTGCCGAACACGGCCTTGAGCTTGTCGCTACCGGCCGCGTCGCTCGCCTGATCGACATGCCACATGACCTTGGAAAACTCGTCAAACTGACTGAAGACGAGGCCAAGATTGCGCGGCCAGGTGGGCGACCCTTCGGCGGCGAATGGCGCGCCGGTGGACGAGCCTTCGAGGACGACAGAGCGATAGGCGTCCGGCATGGCAGCGGCGGCAGCGAGCACTGTCCAGCCGCCCATAGAGTGGCCTTCCAGTCCGATCTGATCCTTGTCGACCATGGGCAGGCTTCGCAGATAGGCGAGGCCATCTGGCCCGCCAAAGCCTTGGGAAAAGGCTACGCCACCGCTATAGCCGTGACCGGTCTGATCCAGAGCCAGCACGACATAGCCGCGCCTTGCGAACTCGATGGCAAAGCCGCTCTGGGTCTCGCGGCTGTTGATATAGCCATGGACGGCGAGCACGCCGGGGGCAGGGGTCTTGGCGGTTGCCGTCTTGGGGACATAGAGCAGCGCGCTCATGGGCGTTCCGCTGGCACCGGTAAAGCGCACATCGGTGACGCTGACGCCGCCGGAGGTCTGGATCGTAGCAGCCAACCACGAACCCACCAAAATCAACGCCCACCCGGCCAAATAGAGCCGCCACGACTTGCCCATTTTTCTTCCCCCACCTTGTTGCCTAAGTCTGGCCTGAGATGGGGGGAAGTACAATCGTCTATCGGGGACCGCGCACCCTCGTCATTGCGAGGCGCACCGCGCCGAAGCAACCCAGGGGATCATCACTTCACGTCCGCGTCAGCCCCCTGGGTTGCTTCGCTGCGCTCGCAATGACGCGGATAAGAAAAAAGCCCTTTCCCCCCTTGAGGGGGAGAGGGTTGGGAGTGGGGGGTGTTCATCCACTTCCCCCTCCGCAACGTTCCCAGCAAAGCAGAAATCCAGTGGGTCCCTTCCCGCCTGAGTGAAAGGGTCTGGATCCCCGCCTGCGCGGGGAAGACGGGGTTGGGGTATACAAACAAGGCCCCCTTCGTCGCTTCGCGCCACTTCCCCCAAAGGGGGAAGATCTTGGTGATCTAATTCTTCCCCCTCTGGGGGAAGTACCGGCGAAGCCGGGGTAGGGGGCTCGCATCATCCTCAAAACCGGGTAGTCTGAGCAAAACCAAAACGAGGAAACGATCATGGCTTACGAAGATATTCTCTATCGCGTTGATGATGGCGTCGCGGTCATCACCCTGAACCGTCCGGACCGACTCAATGCTTGGCGCGGTCAGATGGCCGTGGATGTTCGTGCGGCCATGCGCGCCGCGAGCGATGATCCTGCCGTCAGCGTGATCGTCCTGACCGGAGCCGGGCGCGGCTTCTGTGCCGGGGCCGATATGAACAATCTGCAGACCATCCAGTCGGGCGACAGCTCTGCCCGCTCGTCTGCCGCCGCTGCCCCTGATGCGCCATTTGATCCGAACAGCCGCAAGGATTTCCAGACCGCCAACTCCTACTTCCCCTCGGTGCCCAAGCCGATCATCGGGGCGATTAACGGAGCCTGCGCTGGGCTTGGCCTTGTCATTGCCCTGTATTGTGACATCCGCTTTGCCGCCGACACGGCCAAGTTCACCACGGCCTTTTCACGGCGCGGCCTGATTGCGGAACATGGGGTGAGCTGGCTCTTGCCGCGTCTGGTCGGCATTGCCAATGCCGCTGACCTGCTCTTCTCCGCCCGCGTGATCGAGGGCACAGAGGCCCACAGTCTGGGACTGGTCAACCGGGTCGTGCCGCACGAACACCTAGAGCGTGAGGTCATGGCCTATGCCCATATGCTGGCCAAGCACGTCTCGCCTCGGTCGATGCGCGAGATGAAGCGCGAGATCTGGAATGGCCTGTTCCAGTCCTTGGGTGAGGCGATTGATGATGCCAACCAAGACATGCTGGCCAGCTTTGCCTCCGAAGATTTCAAGGAGGGCGTGGCTCACTTTGTCGAAAAGCGTCCGGCCAGCTTTACCGGGCGTTGATGGGTTGGCTTGACCTGCCGAGAGGGCTCGTGAACAAGGGCGCAAGGCCGGTTGGGCCTTGCGGAACCTGAATCCATGAGCGTGGCCTTTACCAAGGAAGAGGATAGCGAAGCGGCGGCGGCGAACCTGCCCGATCGTCCGATCTCGCCCCATCCCAATCTGGTGACCGCCAGTGGTCTTGCCTTGATTGAGGCGGCATTGGCGGACGCTCAAGCGGCCTATGGGGCGGCGCAGGCCGGGGGTGAGATCAATACCGACCGTACGGCCATGGCTAGGGCTACGCGGGACCTACGCTACTGGTCAGCCCGCCGCGCCACAGCGCAATTGATCGAGCCGACGGGCGTGCCCGATGAGGTGATGTTCGGACGTCGGGTGACGCTCGACCGCGAGGATGGCCGTCGCCAAGTCTTTCGTATCGTCGGTGAAGACGAGGCCGACCCGGCCAAGGGGGCCATCTCTTACCTCTCACCGATTGCCCGTGGCGTTCTGGGCAAATCGGTGGGGGATGTGGTCGAGGTCGCGGGGGCCGAGGTCGAGATCGTGGCGGTCGAAAACCTCTAGCGGCCTTCGAACACGGCGGGGCGCTTTTCCATGAAGGACAGCATGCCTTCGCGGGCATCGGCGGTTTTCAGCAGCGGCATCAGTTGCAAGAAGACGTGGTGGACGTGGTCGTTGAAGTTTTCCGACAGACCCATCCGCATCATCCGCTTAGAGGCCTGAACGGCGAGTGGGGCATTGGCGGCAATCTCTTGGGCCAGCGCCATAGCGCGGGGCATAACCTCGGCCTCATCGACCACGACGGAAACCAGACCCATGGCCTCGGACTCGGTGGCATTGAGGGTGCGGCCGGTAAAGATCAGTTCTGCTGCCTTGGACCAGCCGATCATGCGCGGCAAGAACCAGGTCCCGCCGGACTCCGGCACGATCCCGCGCTTAACAAAGGCGGCCGAAAGCTTTGCGCCCTTGGCCATGATGCGGATATCGCAGCCCAATGCCGTGTCCAAGCCATAACCCGCCGCTGAGCCATTGAGGGCGCAGATGGTGGGCTTTTCCATATTGAACATGACCGTCGGCGGCGTGAATTTCAGGTCAATATTGGTGGCATTGTTGTTGCCATTGGAGATGCCGCCTTCGCTAGGGCGGGTGACCTCGGTCAGGTCCAGCCCCGCACAGAAGGCGCGGCCCGTACCGGTCAAGATCACGGCCCGAACGGCGGGGTCCTTGTCGGCTTTCAGCATGTGCTCGGTCAGTTGATTGAGCATGTCGCGGCTGATGGTGTTCATCCGCTCTGGCCGGTTCAGGGTGATGATCGCGATGTGGCCGTCGAGGGCATAGAGGACTTCGGCATTGTCGGCATCATTGGCGGCTTGAACTTGGGACATCTGAGGTTCCGTCTTTAGCTAAGGGCGCAGCCGGCGATGGTGATGCGGTGCATCACCCGGCGGTGGCCGTGATAGTCGTTCTTGGCAAAGTGCCAGCTTGCGCGGTTGTCCCAGATGGCGACGGAACCGGGCTTCCATTGCAGAGTGCAGACATTGTCTTGGGCAATCGCTTGGGCATAGAGATATTGCAGCAGGGGCAGGCTTTCCTCGCGCGTCCAGCCGTCAAACCGGGTGGTGAAGGACGGATTGACATAGAGCGCCTTACGCCCGCTGGTCGGGTGGGTGATGATCACCGGATGGACCGCCAGCGTCTGCTCATCGTGGCCGCGAAAGATGCTGGCAATGTCAGTCTTGGCGTAGGCACCGTCATGGCCATAGATGTGATCGGCGGTGTGAACCGCGCGCATGGTTTCCAGCGTCGCCTTCAGCCCATCCGACAGGCTGTCATAGGCCGCATACATGCTGGCAAAGAGGGTGTCGCCGCCGCTGGGTGGCAGTTCACGGGCCAGCAGGATCGAGCCCATGGCCGGTTCGACATCATAGCTGTGGTCCGTGTGCCAGCCGCCGCCAATATTGACCTTCTGGTTCTCTTCCTTCTGAACCAGCGCGATTTCTGGATAGAGCTCATTGATTGGGAAGAAGCGGTTATAGTCGATCTCGCCCCACTGGCGGGCAAAGGCAATATGCTGCTCGGGGCTGAGGTCCTGACCGCGCACCGCAACCACGCCATTCTCGGCAACGGCCGAACGCAGCCAGTTGATTTCGCTCTCACCAACACGGCTCAGGTCTAGGCCCTCGACCTCGAGGCCGCAGGTGGGGGAAAGGGGGCGTACGGAAACGGTGTCAGCGAGCACGGAGGGGGCCTTTCTTCGGATCTGTCACAATCACGCTAAGGCCCAGATAGCGATAGGACAATAGAGTTCGTCTGGAATTGTAACGTCTATTGTCTTGGCACCCAGATGCCCATAGCCTGACGGACGAAGGGGCGATCAGCGTTCCCAGTGAAAAACAGATTTGGGAGTGGAACATGGTGCTGCGTAAACATTTGCTCGCGTCGGTCTTTTTGGCCTCGGCCTTGGCGCTGGGCGGCGCACCTTCGACCTATGCCAAGGATCGCCCCACCGACTATGCGGTTATCAAGCCGGTTGCCTCGGAAAAGGTTGGCTTTGATGCGGAAAAGCTAAAGGCGCTTGATGCGGCAATGGCCGCAGCGGTTACGGATGGCCATGTCGCGGGCATGACCACCTTGCTGGTGCGCCACGGGCAGGTTGTTCAGTTCAACACCTATGGCAAGGCCTCGATCGCCAAGAACAAGCCAATGACCAAGGATGCCTTGCTTCGCATCTATTCCATGACCAAGCCGGTCACCGGTGTGGCCATGATGATGATGTTTGAGGAGGGCAAGTGGACCCTGGATGATCCGGTGTCAAAGTTCATCCCTGAATTTGATCAGCTGACGGTGATGACTGGGCTAGATGACAAGGGTGAGATGATCACCGTTCCGGCCAAGCGCTCGCCGACCATGCGCGAGCTGATGAGCCATACGGCGGGCATGGGCTATGGCCTTGATGAGAAGCACGCGGTCGACCGGATGTTCCGCGACCGAAAGATCCTGCAGTCGCCGAGCCTTAAGGCTGCCGTCACCGAAATGGCCAAGATACCGCTGAAGTTCCAGCCAGGTGAGGGCTGGGCCTATAGCGCGGCTGTCGATGTACAGGGCTATCTGGTTGAACAGATGTCGGGCCAGACCTTGGGCAGCTTCATGCAAAGCCGCATCTTTGGCCCACTGAAGATGACCGACACCTCCTTCGTGGTGCCGCAGGGCAAGATCGACCGCCTGTCCGCCGTCTATGTCCGTTACCCCGCCGAGAGCCCGCTGGCCGAAACCAACTCAATCATGGGCTTTACCGTTCAGGACTATAGCAAGGCCCCGAATATGGAGTCTGGCGGTGGCGGTCTGGTGTCCACCACCAGTGACTATGGCCGCTTCTCTCAAATGATCCTCAACGGGGGTCAGTTGGATGGCCAGCGCCTGTTGAAGCCTGAGACTGTGGCCCTGATGGGCACCAATGTTATCCCGCAAGAGGTGCTGGTGACCTCTAACGGCTCAACCACTTCGCGGTTCAATGAGGCGGTGGGTTTTGGTCTCGACTTCATGGTCGTCAATGATCCGGTTGCGGCCAAGTCACCGGTCGGCAAGGGCACGCTCAGCTGGGGCGGGGCTGCTGGAACCTGGTTCTGGATCGACCCGACCAATGACCTCTATTTCGTTGGCATGATCCAGCGGATGGCAGGCACGGGCAAGCTGGACCTGCGCCAGATCTCGCAGGACCTGACCTACAAGGCTCTGGTCGATCCAAGCAAATAGGGTGATCGGGCGCTTGGGCCGTCTCTAGAAGACGGCTTGAGCGTCCAGCGCCATGGAGGCTGCGCAGCTTGCAGCCATAGGAGCCGCCTTGGCCCAGCGCGGTGAGCCCTCCAGAGCGCGGGCGGCGCGAAAGATGCCTTGGTCAACCGCCTCGCGGGCCGGGGTAGGCGCAGGGGTTGGCTGAACGACTTGGGCTCTCACTGCATTGGCAAGTCCCAAGGCTGTGATGATCAAGATGGACATTATGCCGGACCTGGCGCGATCCTAGATCGGACAGTCTAATGATCCTTGGTTGATAGACGAGGTCGCTGGACTTGGCGATTGTTGGTTCAACTGACGGCTGTTCTTCAAATGTTTGGAGCGCGTAAATTTTAGAACAGAGTTGATTGCTAAAGTTCTATCCTACGTAGGTTGCTCCGCTGAGCGCCAAGGCTATAATCGAGAGCTAAGATATGAACTGAGCACGATTTTTCGAACAATTTGAAGGCGTGCGTTACATCGGAATGGGTTGAATAGAATGTCGGCTAGCGAAATTAGAAGCCTGAGTTCACTAGAAAACAGCGCATCCACAGCTCGCGTTCTAAATTTGCGAAAGGTTTTCGCAGTTTTTGGTAATGATGATGATTATAAAAAATCACCCTTTTTCAATAATCCGAGCTTGAATCGTTGCTTGATCCTAAAGCACCGGTTGCGGGGGAACGAGCGCGACGAGTTTACAGAATTTCGGAATATTGCTACCAAATTGGTGCTTCCTATAGACGTAACAGATCTTAAAATGGGTGCCCTCTATGTTTTTATAGGGCAAAGAAATTTTGAGAAAATGCTTTGTAATGGTCTGAATAAGACCGAATTGGATATTCAAAAAGATTTAGAAATTCTTCGAACGATCGATACGATCCCGACGCTAGACCCCTTTTTGCTTAGAGAGACCCTGGATCGCGCCGGAATTAAGCCCGCCAGCTGTTATTTCCAGATAACCGAGGCGGACATCATCCGAATGCTATCCTTCGTTGAGGCAGAGATCGGCGCCTTGGTCCGCATGTCTTTTGGCAATGATGGCAATGCCGAACAGGCCAGTATCCTGACCAAGAAACTTCTTTCCAATTCGGGGGCTGCGGACACCGAAGCCCTGCGCCTGACGCTTCATATGGATCACATCCAATATCGCGAGGGCATTTTCTGCTGGAAGGCCTTTTTGTACTACAAGTGGCAACTTAAGGACATCATGCCCAAATCGGCGCGCGTCCTTTCCGAGATTGAGAACGTCATTCCGCGCGGCAAGGCAACGAGTGATGAAAAACTGCAGATTGCCGATATGCGCAGCAATATCTCACGCAGCTTCAACAGGGCTGTGAAGAGTGTCAGTGACACCTTATCGATTTACGACAATGCCTATTACATGCTCACGCAAAAGAGTGATCCTCAGGTCTTCAAGAACTTCCTATTGTCGGCCCCAGAGCTGTTCAAGGCGTTGGGAGAGCGTCTGGGCGCCGTTCAGCATCTGCTGAGTTTTTGGCGCTTTCGTGTGCCCGAAGGCACGCGTCCTCAAATGGCCGCGGAGGAGTTGTTGGATATATTTGGTGATTTTGAAAACAGTCTTGATGTCGTCAACAATCAGCAGGAGACCGCTATTCCGCAGATTGATTTGAACGCAGTCGACTAGAAAACCATTTTGAAGATCGCAATTGGTTTTGCTTTTCAATAGATAGGCAGAAGATGAACTCTGCAGCCCAACAATAGTTATTTCGCTCCAATTTCTGTTCCGCACCCGCCTTGGTTACGTAGAACAGAAGTAAATAGCTTTGGATATGGTCCAAGCGTTCTCAGTCACAGGCCACTGAGTTCGTTGATCGTTTCGGTGCCTTTGAAACGCGCCTTGAGGTCGAGCGCTAGCCCCCAATAGCAAAGCCCTCATAGCCCCTGGCCACGACCTCATCGCAGCGGACCTTATAGTCCCCGCCAATATAGGGCATGAAGACGCGCGGCTTGCCCGGCACATTGGCCCCGATGTACCAAGAATTGGCTTGCGGGAAGAGGGTCTCGTCCGCCGTTTCATTGACGTGCTTGACCCACGCCTCTTGCGCCGCTTCTGTGGCCTCGATGGTCACATGGTTGGTCGCCAGCACGTGACCGATGGCGGCATTGATCCAGTCCACATGCTGCTCGATCGAGGTCATCATATTGGTCAGCACCGATGGGCTGCCCGGGCCGGTGACGGTGAACAGGTTGGGGAAGCCAGCCACCTGCAGGCCCAGATAGGTCTTGGGGCCATGTTCCCAGGCTTGGCTGAGGGCCACGCCGCCCTTGCCGCGAATATCCATCTTCAACAGGGCCCCGGTCATGGCGTCAAAGCCGGTGGCAAAGATGATCACATCGACCGGATAGTCGCCCTCAGAGGTGCTCACACCCTCGGCGGTGATTTCGGTGATCGGCGTGGCGCGCAGATCGACCAGCGAGACATGGTCCTGATTGAAGGTGTCATAGAAGCCGCTGTCAACGCAGGCGCGCTTGGAGCCAAAGGGATAGCCGCGCGGGGTCAGTCGTTCGGCAACCTCGGGGTCCTTGACGATCTCACTGATCTTGCCGCGCACATAGTCGGCGGCGACGCCGTTGATATATTCATCCCGCATCAGGTTCGGGATCACGGTCAGGGAGACCAGCGCGCCTCCATCCCAAAGGCCCTCGGCCAGTTGGTTCAGCTCTTCCACCGATGGCACATAGCCCTCAGGCGGCAAGGGGAAGCCGGGGCTGCCATCGGCCAGCATCTGGCGATAGACGGGGAAGTTGGCCTCGAACTCCGCCACCTCTTCTGGCGTCAGGGGACGGTTCTTGGCGGGCAGGCTGAAGTTCGGGGTGCGTTGGAAGACCGTGACGCTCGCTGCCTGCTTAGCGATGAGCGGCAAGGATTGGATGCTCGACGAGCCGGTGCCGATCATGGCCACGCGCTTGCCGCTGAAATCGACGCCCTCATGGGGCCACAGGCCGGTGACATAGGTCTCGCCCGCAAAGGTCTCAGCCCCGGCAATGTCGGGCTTGCGCGGCACCGACAGGCAGCCGGTCGCCATGATGCAGAACCGCGCCTCGATCTGATCGCCGCAATCGGTCTTGACCGTCCAGCGCTGGGTGGCCTCATTATAGGTCGCTGAGGTCACGCGGGTGTTGAAGGCGAACCCACCGCGCAGATCAAACTGATCGGCCACATGGTTGGCATAGGCGAGGATTTCTGGCTGCGGCGCATATTTCTCCGACCAGTTCCAAGCGGCCCGCAGCTCGTCGGACCAGGAATAGGAATAGAGCAGGCTGGGAATGTCGCAGCGCGCGCCCGGATAGCGGTTCCAGTACCATGTGCCACCGACATCGTTGCCCGCCTCAAAGCCTTGATAGCTGAGGCCCGCCTCGCGCAGGCGATGGGTCATATAGAGGCCGCCAAAGCCTGCTCCGACAACGACCACATCGACGGTCTTGTTGGTCATAGGCGCACGGGTAGCGATCTTAGCTTGGGCGTTCATGGCTTCCTCCAACATCGATTAGCTCGATTGTTGGGATCAAGATACCGCAACTGTCGGGCTTGGGAAGCCGCTAAGCGCGCAGCCGCCTAAAGACTGCGCGCCTCTAGCCAATCACAGACGGTCTGGACCGCTTGGGGCAGCAGTTCCTTGCGGTCCATATAGTAGTGATCAGCCTTATCGATCTGAACGAGACTCTTATCCTTGGAGGCGACGGCCTCGTACAGCCGATGGGCATGGCTGGGCGTGCAGGCCAGATCAGCGGTATTGTTGATGACCAGCACGGGGCAGGAGATGTTGGCGGCGTTTTTCTCGCCGTGGGCGCGGCTATCGTCATAGCTCCACTGCGACAGCCAAGAGCGCAGGGTGGTAAAGCGCGCCAGCCCGACCGGCCCATCATTGGCCACGCGCGGCTCGCCTAGATAGCAGGTGCCGGCCGGACGGTCAGAAGGATCCTGCGCGGGGTCGGTCCAGCGCACGTCGCACATGGTGCCCGCCACGACGAACGGCCGCTCCATATAATCATCCCCTTTGGCCTTCAGTTCGGCCAAGGTCGCCTTGACCCGCGCTGTGATCCGCCGATTGCGGGCAATCTGGGCGGCGCGGAACCGTTCGACAAATTCAGCCGAATAGGGCGGCTGGTTGGGGCAGGCGGGATCATAGATGTTTAGCTCGACATCGCGCTCATAGGGCCGGTCCTCATCGGTGATCGACGGGTCCATCCATTCGGTCAGGGTGACATTACGGCTGACATGGGCCGCGAGCAGCAAGATGGCGTCGGCGGGCTGAAGATTAGCCCCGACCAGATCGGCCTCGTCGCCTGCGGGGGTATGGGTGATGGTCGGGTGCTCGGCCTGATCTTGATAGAACATCGATAGAGAGCCGCCGCCGGACCAACCGCCTAAGATAACGGTCTCATAGCCGAAGCGCTTTTTCAGGTCGGCAATACAGGCCCCCAGATCGAGGACGCACTTTTCCAGCACCAGCGCCGTATCGTTGCCGCGAAAGCGCGTGTTGCAATAGATGATGTGCCGTCCTGCCGCCGCCAGTGCCGTGACCATCGGCAAGAACGATCCCCCGCCGACCGGATGGCTGAACAGGATGACCGACTTGGAGTCCACCTCAGCGGGGCGGATGCGCATGCACTCGACAAAGACCGAACCGGTGGGACCGCCATAGACGTCCTTGATCTTGGTCACTTCCTTGTGGGCAAAGCCGTAGGGCTCGCGAACGATATGCATAGGGTGGTCCTCCCGAACCTATTTTCCCTATCGTGACATCCAAGGTTTGGATTTGGAAGAGGACTGTGCAGCAGCCGCCTGCTCGCGCTGGAACCGTCCGCCGCGTGGTGGCTTTGGCTTGGCGTCCAAGGCCTGCTTCTTCAAACGTAAGGCCCGCTGGATCGGGGTTTCGTTGATCTCATCGGTCATGCGGGTCTGTCCTTGCGGCGGCGGAGAGCCTCTATAGCCCAGATCGCTCCGGTCGGCACCCCGCGTTAAACCAGTGGGGCCGGACCAAGGCCCGCCTCATGGTCGAGCAGCCAACGCTTGCGCGCAATACCGCTGCCATAGCCGGTCAAGGCAGCATTGGCCCCGATGACCCGGTGGCAGGGCACAATAATCGCGATGGGGTTGGCCCCGTTGGCCAGGCCCAGCGCCCGCACCGCCTTGGGCCGGTCGATGGCGGCTGCCAGTTGACCATAGCTACAGGTCTGTCCCGCCGGGATGGTGCGAAGGGCGGCCCAGACCTGCCGCTGAAAGTCGGTGCCACCATTGGCGACGGGCAGGCTATCAATGGCGGTCAGGTCCCCGGAGAAATAGGCCTCCATGGCATTGCGTGCCGCCGTCCGACGCGCCGAGGCCAAGGTGCGCGTGCGGCCTTGGCCATATTGGCGGCGCAGCAACCGGTCCATCCGCTCTTGGCAATCGACCCAATCGAGCATCCGCAAGGTCTGTTGGTCATCGGTCAACAACAGCATCGGGCCGAGGGGGGAACTGAGCTGTTCCACATGCAGGGTCAGAATGGTCATGGTCGGTCTCTTTGGGTGAAATATGACGATCCAGCCTAACAGTCTTGGCGGCTCTTGCCAGATCGATCAGGTCAACCGTTGGAAGATTTAGCCGTCCTAGAACCCCACGCGTCGGCCCCATGTTATTTTACGCTTCTATTGCGGTTGTCGCCGTCGCCAAAACGCGCAAGGTTGCCGACCGAAACTTTCATAAACTCTCGGGGAGATGCGTCATGAGTGAAGATCAAAAGGGTACCGGCCTGCAACTGCGGTCGCTGGTCAAGAGCAGCGGCGAGTTGGAACTGTCTTTGGCGCGGGTCGAGACCCCAACGCCAAAGCCCGATCAGATCGTGGTGCGCATTGAGGCCTCTCCGATCAATCCGTCGGACCTTGGCCTGTTGCTGGGCGCGGGGGACATGTCGACGGCCAAGGCTTCGGGCACGGCTGAATCGCCTGTCGTAACGGCAAGCATTCCCCCCGCCCTGATGCGGGCCATGGCCGCTCGGTTGGACGATTCCATGCCTGTTGGTAATGAGGGCGCAGGCGTCGTTGTGGCGGCAGGCTCATCGCCTGAAGCTCAGGCCCTGTTGGGCAAGACCGTCGCGGTGCTTGGCGGTGCCATGTATGCGCAATATCGCTGCGTTCGCGTGGCCGATGCCCTGCCCTTGCCAGAGGGAACAACCCCGATGGAAGGCGCCTCCTGCTTCGTCAATCCCCTGACCGCTCTGGGTATGGTCGAGACCATGCGCCGCGAAGGTCACACCGCTCTGGTTCACACGGCTGCGGCCTCGAACCTTGGCCAGATGCTGAACAAGATCTGCATCGCGGACGGCGTCAATCTGGTCAATATCGTCCGCAGCGCCGAGCAGGCCGAGCTTCTGCGCGGCATTGGCGCGAAATATGTCGTCGATTCCACGGCCCCGACCTTCATGGACGATCTGACCAAGGCCTTGGCCGAGACGGGTGCGACCATCGCCTTTGATGCCATCGGCGGCGGCAAGCTGGCCGGTCAGATTCTGACCTGCATGGAGGCGGCCATCAATCTGACGGCCAAGGAATATAGCCGTTACGGCTCATCGGTTCACAAGCAGGTCTATATCTATGGCGGCCTCGATATCCGCCCGACCGAGTTTGGCCGTGGCTTTGGCATGTTCTGGGGCGTCGGCGGCTGGCTCCTGACCCCGTTCTTGGCCAAGATCGGTGCAGAGGCGGCGCAAAAGCTGCGCCTGCGCGTGGCCTCCGAACTGAAGACCACCTTTGCCAGCCACTATACCAAGGTGATCTCGCTGCAAGAGACCCTCAGCCTCGATGCCATCAGCGCCTATAATCGCCGCGCGACGGGTGAGAAATATCTGATCAATCCGAGCCTCTAGGGGGTCACTCAAGCCCTTTCCTCCCTTGAGGGGGAGAGGTTTGGGAGTGGGGGGTGTTCATCCTCTGTCTTCTCAGACTTTGCACGATGTTAGAGGGCCGTTTTCCGCCTGAGTGAAAGGGTCTGGGTCCCCGCCTTCGCGGGGAACACGGAGGAGGGGAAACAAGGCCTCTACAGCGAAATCCTCTCCCACAGGGAGAGGGCTTTGCCGTTCTTAGCCCTCGCCCCCTTGGGGGAGAGGGTTGGGTGAGGGGGTGTTCATCCACCCAACGAAAGATGTTAAACACCCACCACACCCTCTCACGGACCCTCCCATGATCCCGACAATGTACGCTATCAAGAACTGCGACACGGTGGCCAAGGCCCGAGCGTGGCTGGGCGACCGGGGCATTGCCTATGATTTTCATGACTATAAGACCCAAGGCATAGACGCCGCGCGCCTGAGCCAATGGGTCGAGGAACTGGGCTGGGACAAGGTTCTGAACCGGGCGGGCACGACCTTCCGCAAGCTGCCGGAAGCCGACCGGAGTGATCTCGATGCCACTAAGGCTATCGCCCTGATGGTGGCTCAGCCCTCGATGATCAAACGCCCCTTGCTTGATCTGGGCGACCGGCGGGTGCTGGGTTTCAAGCCAGAACTCTATGAGGGGCTGTTTTAGGCCCCGTTGGCATAGTAGCGGCGCAGCAGGGTCATCATGCTGAAGGCCCCGAGTAGGGCCAGCAACATGGTTGCCGGTAGGGGCATGCCCAGCGCGATAAGGCCCGCAGATACCAAACATCCCAGACTGCCGCCCAGATCATAGCCACCCTCTGTAACCATATGGAATCGCAACGGGCAGGGCGAGGCCTTGGACATGTTATAGATTGCCCGCATCATCGGCGGCGTATTGAGGCAGACCACCAACGCCCCCAATGCATTGGCCAACATCGACAGGGCTGGGCTAGAGACCGAGGCGCGGAAGATCAGAGCCCCGGCCATGACCATAAAGGCGAGCACCGCCGCGCGCCGTCCGTGCCCCTGATCGACAAACCGGCCCAAGACTAGGCCAGCGATTGCGCTGACAATGGCTCCCAAGGCCACAGCGCCGCCAAAGGCCGTGAAGCTGCGACTGAGATTGGTGAAGAGTATGATCTGCCAGAGCCAGACCCACCCCGCACAGAGCCAACCATCGGCCATCAGCAGCATGAACCCCGTCCGTGCTGCCCGCACTGCGCCTTGCGTCTGCTCGGCCACCTTGACCTGAGGTCCGGCCAACAAAGGCAGGGCGGAACCCGCCGATATCACAGCCGCAATGCCAAAGGCTGCTGTCGCGCCGATCGTCGTCAGGGCCCATCCGCCCAGAACCGGACCTATAATGCTAACACTGGTGGCAAGGGCCTCGCGGGCACTGACCTGCTGACCACGATGTTCGGCGTCGCCCAAGGCCGCAAAATAGGCGTGAAAACTGGTCCAATAGAGCATGTCAGCCACGGCCCAGGACAGGCACAGGGCCAGAAGATAGAGGTTTGCCCCTTCAACATGCGGCAAGATCAGATAGGGCACGGCCTGCAACAGGCTGCCGATCATCACGACCGCCCTCAATCCCCACCTTTTGCCGGCCATCAAGGCGAGGGGCCTGAGGCAAAACCGCCCCGCGAGGATCAGAGAAATGGACCCTAAAACCAGAGGCACACTGACGCCGGCCTTCAACAGATAGACGGCAAAAAACACCCCGCCGACATTCATGGCCAAGGCGCGGAGACCATAATGCAGGTTCAACAGATTGACGGTCTTATTGCCTAGGAAGGACACGGCGTTTCACACTTCTTGATTACGGCTCCAAACTAGCGGGGAGGCGCAGACCTTGGCAATTGAATTGGCCCCAACTCGGCCCCACAACCGCGTTCCCCGCGAAGGCGGGGACCCAGACCCTTTTACTCAGACGGGAAGCGGCCTGCCGACCCTCGCTCTAGCGGGGAAGGCGAGGCAGGTGAGCTTTAAGCCGCCCCCTCCCGCGTCATTGCGAGGCGTGAAGCGCCGAAGCAACCCAGGGGATCATCTATTCAGGTCCGCGTCAGTCCCCTGAGCTGCTTCGCTGCGCTCGCAATGACGCGGTGAGGCGACGGTGATAACCCCCTCACCCAACCCTCTCCCCCTGAAGGGGGCGAGGGCTTGTCGCTTCTAGCCCTCTCCCTGTGGGAGAGGGTTGGGTGAGGGCCTTGTTTTATCCCCCTAAACCGCCCGCATCAGATACCGCACCGTCTTCTCCCCGCCATAGATCTCCGCCGACCCGATCTCGCTAAAGCCTTGGGCCAGATGGAAGCGGTCGGAGGCGGGGTTGGGTGGGGCGCTGTTGACTTCGCACAGGACGCAGGCGTGACCAGCCTTGGCCGCAGCAGCGAACAGGTCGGTGTAGAGGCGCTGGGCGAGGCCTCGGCCGCGGGCATGGTCGGCGACCACCACGCGGTCTACATAGACGAACCGCTCATAGCGCGCGCGAAGCCACAGAAAATTGGGGCTGTCATAGGCCGCATCCTGATCCATCGCGATCAGGAAGGCGTCGTCCGTCCCCACCTGTCGCGCCCAAAAGGCCATGGCCACCATTGCCGCGAACCGCTCAGGCTCCAGCCAAGACAACTCCACCGCATGGGCATTGTTGAGCGCCAACAGGGCCGGGGAGGGCTCTAGCGGTAAGAGGCGCTCTTCCATGACCCGTTCAGCCTAGATCAACGACCCATGACAATGTTTGAATTTACGACCAGAGCCGCAAGGGCAGGCCGCGTTACGGCTTGTGCGGTCCCAGCCGTCGGGCAGGGCGGTGATGGGCAGGTTGGCGCGCTGATCGGCGGGCATGGCGTCAGGGATGCCGCCGCTATAGCGCTCGTTCTCGCCCGTATTGGGGTCCATATGGACCTCGAACAGACCGGCATTGGGGGCGGGGGCCTCTTCGGGCTGGAAGCGGAACTCGACCGTCATCAGCCAGCGCGTCGTGTTCATGCGCAGATCGCTGAGCAGCTTTTCGAACAGCGAGAAGGCCTCGGTCTTATATTCGTTCAGCGGGTCACGCTGGCCATAGCCGCGCAGGCCAATGACGTTGCGCAGATGGTCCAGATGCATCAGGTGCTCGCGCCATTGCAGGTCGATCATCTGAAGCAGGAAGTTCTTTTCCAGCTTGCGCATCTGCTCGTCGCCCAGCTCGCCAAGGCGGACTGAGGCGCGTTCATCGGCTGCGGCCAGAATGCGGGCCTGCATCTCTTCGTTGGCGATACCGTCTTCAGCGGCCCATTCGCGTAAGGGTAAGGTCAGGCCAAGGACGTTCTCAGTACGCTCCAGCAGGCCGTCAATATCCCAATTTTCGGCATAGGCCTTGGGCGGCAGGTGGCGCTGGACGAGGTCCTCGACCGTGTCCTGACGCATCTCGGTGATGATTTCCGAGAGGTCTTCAGCCTCCATAAATTCTTGGCGCTGTTCAAAGACGGCCTTGCGCTGGTCATTGACCACGTCGTCGTACTTGAGCAGGTTTTTACGGATTTCAAAGTTGCGTTGCTCCACCCGGCGCTGGGCGGTGGCGATGGCGCTGTTCAGCCACTTGTGGGTAATGGCCTCGCCTTCTTGAACGCCAAAGGTGCGCATAATGCTGTCCAGACGGTCCCCGGCAAAGATGCGCAGCAGATCGTCTTCGCAGGAGAGGAAGAATTTCGAGGTGCCCGGGTCGCCCTGACGACCAGTCCGGCCGCGCAGCTGATTGTCGATGCGGCGGCTCTCGTGGCGCTCGGTGCCCAGAACGAACAGACCGCCAGCGGCCAAGGCCTTGGAGCGACGGTCAGCAATGTCGGCCTCGATCACGGCGATCTGGGCCTTGTCCATTTCGGGCGTCACTTCGATGCCCATGCCGCGCTGTTCTTGACGCCAACGGGTGATGCGCATCTCGGCATTGCCGCCGAGCTGAATATCAGTGCCGCGGCCAGCCATGTTGGTGGCGATGGTCACCGAGCCGGGCGAACCGGCATCGGCCACGATCATGGCCTCTTGCTCGTGATAGCGCGCATTCAGCACATTGTGCGGAATGCCGGTGCGCGTCTTGCCCTCATGCTCGAACTTATGAGCCTTGAGGATCTCGGACAGGGTCTCGGACTTTTCGATAGAGACCGTACCGACCAGAACCGGCTGGCCACGTGTGAAACAGTCTTCGATCTGGACCAGAATGGCGGCGTTCTTTTCGCGCTCGGTGCGATAGACCTCGTCGTCAATATCGATGCGCATGACGGGACGGTTGGTCGGGATCTCGGTCACGTCCATCTTATAGATGTCGTGGAATTCCGAGGCCTCGGTCGAGGCGGTGCCGGTCATGCCCGACAGCTTGGAATAGAGGCGGAAATAGTTCTGGATGGTCACCGAGGCGAGGGTCTGGTTCTCGGGCTGGATGTCCGCCCCTTCCTTGGCCTCAATGGCCTGGTGCAGACCTTCGGACAGCCGCCGTCCGCTCATCATCCGGCCAGTGAACTCATCGATCAGGATGACCTCGCCGCCCTTGACGATATAGTCCTTGTCGCGCTGATAGAGCTTGTGGGCGCGCAGGGCCTGATTGATGTGGTGCACCGCCGAGACATTGGCCGGGTCATAGAGACCGGCTGAGTCAGGCTCGAGGTGACCGGCCTCCATCAGCATCTCTTCGACCTTTTCAGAGCCATATTCGGTCAAGAGGACTTGGCGCTGCTTTTCGTCGTGATCAAAGGTCGCCTCATCGACGATCATCTCTTTCACGACGCCGTCGATGATTCGATAGAAGTCTGACCGGTCTTCGGTGGGGCCGGAAATGATCAGGGGCGTGCGGGCCTCGTCGATCAGGATCGAGTCGACCTCATCAACGATGGTGAAATGGTGACCGCGCTGGACCATCTCGTCGGTCGAATAGACCAGATTGTCGCGCAGATAGTCGAAGCCGAACTCGTTGTTGGTGCCATAGGTGATGTCGCTGCGATAGGCGCGCTGACGATCGCCTTGGCTCAGGCCATTGACGATGACGCCGACGCTCATGCCCAAGAACCGATAGACCTGACCCATCCACTCGCTGTCGCGCTTGGCCAGATAGTCATTGACGGTGATGACGTGAACGCCCCTACCGCTCAAGGCATTGAGATAGGTTGGGGCAACCGCGACCAGCGTCTTGCCTTCACCGGTGCGCATCTCCGAGATGCCGCCCTCGTGCAGGACCATGCCGCCGACGAGCTGCACATCATATTGGCGCTGGCCAAGGGTCCGCTTGGAGGCTTCCCGCACCACGGCAAAGGCTTCGTTGAGCAGATTGTCGAGTGTTTCGCCCTTTTCGATCCGCGCCTTGAACTCTGCGGTCTTGCCACGAAGCTCCTCATCGGAGAGGGCCGAGAACTTTGGCTCCAAGGCATTGATGGCCAAGGCCCGGGTGGAGAAGGCCTTAACCTTACGGTCGTTGGGAGAGCCGAAGAGCTTTTTAGCGAAGCCGAGCATGAACTGGTCCGATGGTCGCGAGGAAAACGCACGGCGAGGGCCGCAGCGCGTCTGTACTATAACGCAAAAGCGCGAGTGAGGCCTGATCGCTTATCATGAGTCTCGCCACAAGCTGTGGATGGACCGCCGACAACGAAAAACCGCTCGACTTGCACGCGCGCGAGACTTAAGCACCGCCCATACCCGTGTCAACGAGACGCCCTTTTTCTTTTTCAGTACGGGAGTTTGGCTTCATGCGCTCCAGCCCCGCTACAGTAGCGCGCACGATCCTTTCGGCGCTGTGCGTTCTGACGATCCTGACCGCCTGCGGTCCGGGAAAATCGACTGATTCTCCGCCAGAGCCGGGGGACGTTGCCGCCGCTAAGGTTGGCGATCAGACCATCTGGTCTTCGGACGTCAAACGCGAAGCCGTGGCTCAGGGCCTGATCGGCGAGGGCGAGCCCTTGGACGTGTCCTCGGACCTGTTCCGTCGCATGCTCGATCAGGTGGTCGATCAAAAGCTGTTGGCCGCCGAGGCTTTGAAACGCAAGTTGGATCAGGACCCGAGCGCCCAGCGCCGGCTTGAGGCCGCGCGCGAACGTATTTTAGGCGATATGCTCGTGGAAAAGGTGGTCGAGACGGCGGTCAACGAAAACGCCATCCGCGCCCTCTATCAAGACCAACTCAAACAGGCCAAGCAGTCCGAAGAGTTCCGCGCCCGCCAGATCCTGCTCAATAGCCAAGCCGAGGCCGATGCGGTCAAAAAGCTGATCGCGGCCGGGGGCTCGTTTGAAGCCCTCGCCATGGAACGCTCGACCGATGCGGCGACAAGGTTCAATGGCGGGGATCTGGGCTATTTCACCTCTGACGTCATGCCTGAAGCCTATGCCTTGGCCCTCAAGACGGCCAAGAAGGGCGAGCTGGTTGGCCCTTTCAAGACCGACGCGGGCTTTGCTGTGCTCAAGGTCGAGGACCGACGTCCCGAGCAACCCATCTCGCTGGAAACAGCCCGGCCACAGATCGTGCGGTTCTTGACCTATGACGAGGTGCGCGAACTGTTGGAGCGGCTGCGAAACCGCGCGACCATCAAGACCCTGATTGGACAGCCCATTGAGGTTCCAGGCGCACCCACGGAACCGGCTTCGGCCCCCAAGACCCCGCCTGCTGCTACGCCGAGCGCGACGGCCCCTTCTTTGACCAAGCCAGAGACCGCCAAGTGACTGCCAAAACGCCAAAATCCGGCCAATCCTTGGAACGGGCCCTCGATCCTATCGCCAGCGCCTTGAAAAAGGCGGCCAAGCGTCTGTCGACTTCGCCTGAACCGGCAGCCGCCGCAGCACCCGGAAAGCCGGGCCTGCTGGTCTCGCCTCTGGCCGTGCCCTTTCCCCAGATCGCTCCGGTCGGAGGGGTAGAGATCGCCATTGGTCGGGCGGGCTATTACAAACATGAGCGCGATGATGTGCTGATCATGCGTTTTGCCGAGGGTACGAGCTGCGCCGGGGTCTTTACCCGCCACGCTATTGGCTCTGCGCCCGTGGACTGGTGCAAAAAGCAGCTTGAGGCCAGTGAGGGCGAGGACGTGCGCGCCCTCGTGGTCAATGCGGGATGTGCCAATGCCTTTACCGGCAAGCCCGGTGCAGATGCGGCCCGACGCGTTGCCTCTGCCGTCGCCAAGCGATTGGATATTCGCCAGCGCGATGTGATGCTGGCCTCCACCGGCGTCATTGGCGTGGTGCTGGACGATGCCAAGCTGACGGTTCGCCTGCCAGAACTGGAAGCCGATCTCGATGGCGGTCAGCGGACCTGGGCCGATGCGGCGCAGGCGATCATGACCACCGATACCTTCCCTAAGGGCGCGAGTGCCGTTGCTGAGATTGATGGCGTGCCGGTCCATATTGCCGGGATCACCAAGGGCTCGGGCATGATTGCCCCAGATATGGCGACCATGCTGGCCTTTATCGCGACAGACGCGACTATTGCTCCTGCAGCCCTTCAGACCTTGGTTAGCCTCTATACCCGCACGACCTTTAACGGGGTGACGGTCGATGGCGACACCTCGACCAACGACACCTGCCTGCTATTCGCCACCGGCGCGGCGGGCGCGCCAAAGATCTCGCGGGCCGGGGATCGCCGCTTGGCCGATTTCCGCGACAAGCTCGAGCAGGTCATGCTCGATCTGGCCCTGCAGTTGGTGCGGGACGGGGAGGGGGCGAGCAAGTTCGTCAAGATCACCGTATCAGGCGCGCGCTCGCCAGCCTCTGCGCGCAAGATCGCCAAGACGGTCGCGGAATCGCCTCTGGTCAAGACCGCCTTTGCCGGTGAAGACGCCAACTGGGGCCGCATTGTCATGGCCGTGGGCCGGGCCGATGAGCCGGTCAGCCGCGAGCGCCTCGCCATCCGCTTTGGCCCTCTGGTGGCCGCCGTCGATGGGGCCGTCTCGCCCAGCTATGACGAAGAGGCCATGAGCGCCTATATGAAAAATGCCGAGCTAGAGGTCAGTGTCGATGTTGGGGTGGGTCGTTCGACCGCCACCGTTTGGACCTGCGATCTGACCAAGCGCTATATCGAGATCAATGGCGACTATAGAAGCTAAAGATTGGCTCCCATGACTAAGATTGTTCTCGTCGTCGCCTGCGCTCTGGTCGATGTGGATGGCCGGGTGCTGATCTGCAAGCGCCCGCAAGGCAAGTCCTTGGCCGGTCTTTGGGAATTTCCGGGTGGCAAGGTCGAGGCGGGGGAAACGCCAGAAGCCGCCTTGATCCGCGAAATGGACGAGGAACTGGGCATCACCATCACCCAAAGCTGCCTTGCGCCCTTCGTCTTTGCCTCGCACACCTACGAGACCTTCCACCTGATGATGCCGCTCTATCTGTGTCGCCGTTGGAGCGGGGTGGTCGTGGCTAAGGAGCATGAGGCGCTGGCCTGGGTAAAGCCAAACGCCCTATCAGACTATGAGATGCCGCCTGCCGACGCGCCCCTGATCGCCTATCTGAGGGACTTCCTCTAGGTGTTTGGCTCTAGGGCTGGCGCATCCGGATCTTCTTGACCACGCCCGAATAGCTGAGCATCGGGTTGCCGCCGGTCGAGACGATGCCGCGGATAAAGACCAGAGACTTGCCCGCCTTGACCACTTCGCCGCGCGCCTCGATCAGATCGCCTTCGAAGGCCGGGCCGATAAATTCGCCATTCAGTGACACGGTGACCGAGTTGGAGTCCTTTAAGGCCTCGCGTCCGATGCAGAACAGCGAGAAATCCGCAAAGGTCAGCATACAGCCGCCATGCATCGCGCCGCCGCCATTCATGTGCTTTGCTGCCGCCCGGAAGGCACAGCGCACGCTTCCATCATCCTCGACGCGGTAGACAAACTGGCCGGTCAGGTCTTCGAAAGGATCAAAGCCGTTCCAAGCCTGCCAACCAGCAAACTCGCCCTCGGTGACCGTGGTTGGCTTGTAGATATTCTCTTCGGTTCCGCCATCCATGGGTTTGCTCCTCGTCTGATCCCGATCTAGGTTGCAGCCGATCACATATCTTCGGCGTCATTCCAAGAGATGATTGTGCAAGACCTGTTGGACGGGCGCAATTTAGGCTCTAGATGATCCCTAAAGATGCCGACCCTATGCGAGGAAACCCCATGGCCCTAGATCTCGAAACCCGCAATCAGCTGATCGAAACCGTCCGCCGCTTTGTCACAGAGCGTCTGCGCCCCATCGAGGCTCAGGTCGCTGAGAATGATGCTGTGCCGGACGAGATTGTTGCTGAGATGCGCGAGCTGGGTCTGTTTGGCCTGACCATCCCGACTGAATATGGCGGCCTGGGCCTCAATATGGAGGAAGAGGTTCTGGTCGGGATCGAGCTTGGCGGCGCAAGTCCCGCCTTCCGCTCGGCCTTTGGCACCAATGTCGGCATCGGCAGCCAGGGTCTGGTCATGTTCGGCACCGACGCCCAGAAGGAAAAATATCTGGCCGGGATCGCATCGGGCGAGATTATCACCTCCTTTGCCCTGACCGAGCCCGAGGCCGGATCAGACAGCGCCGCCGTCCAGACCCGCGCCATCCGCGACGGTGACGTCTATGTGCTCAACGGGGCCAAGCGCTATATCACCAACGCTAACAAGGCCGGTCTGTTCACGGTCATGGCCCGCAGCAATCCCGACATTAAGGGCGGCGGCGGCGTTTCGGCCCTGCTGGTCCCGCGCGACCTGCCCGGCATCACCATCGGCAAGCCTGAAAAGAAGATGGGTCAGCAGGGGGCTCACATCTGTGACGTCACCTTCGACAATGTTCGCGTGCCCGTCGAGAACCGCCTCGGGGCCGAGGGCGAAGGCTTTAAGGTCGCCATGCAGGTTCTGGACCGTGGCCGCCTGCATATTGCTTCGGTCTGCGTGGGTGTGGCGGAGCGGCTCTTGCGCGACTGTGTGGCCTATGCGGCAGAACGCAAGCAGTTCGGCCAGCCCATCGCCAATTTCCAGCTGGTCCAAGGCATGATCGCTGACTGCAAGACCGAGGCCCTCGCGGCCAAGGCTCTGGTGATGGATGCCGCCCGCCAACGCGACGCAGGCGTCAATGTCACGCTCGAAGCGGCGGCTGCGAAATATTATGCCTCCGAAATGGTCGGCCGAGTCGCCGACCGGGCCGTGCAGATCTTTGGCGGCGCAGGCTATGTCGCCGACTATGGCATCGAGCGCCTCTATCGCGACGTGCGCATCTTCCGCATCTATGAAGGCACCAGCCAGATCCAGCAGGTCATCATCGCCCGCGAAACGATGAAGCGGGGGGGCTAGTCCCCCTACCCCGGCTTCGCCGGTACTTCCCCCAAAGGGGGAAGATCAAGAGACGGCAAATCTTCCCCCTTTGGGGGAAGTGGCCCGAAGGGCCGAAGGGGGCCTTGTTTCCCCCCACCCGTCTTCCCCGCGCAGGCGGAGACCCAGACGCTTTCACTCAGGCGGGAAGGGACCCTCCGGAACCATGCCTTGGCGGACAGGCCCGTGGATGAACACCCCCCACTCCCAACCCTCTCCCCCTCAAGGGGGGAAAGGGCTTTTCGCCGCGTCATTGCGAGCGCAGCGAAGCAACCCAGGGGACTGACGCGAAAGAGGGCGGCTTAAAGCGTCCCCCCCCCCACCGTTGTTCCCCGCGAAGGCGGGGACCCAGACCCTTTCGCTCAGGCGGAAAGCGGCCCTCTGGTGGCCTTGTTTAGCTATTCATCATCAGCCACGATCTCAACGATGGGCTCAGGCCTGCGGTCGGTGTCTAAAATCATCCGCAAGCGATAGACCCCCTTGAAGGCTTCAGGGTCGGCCTGCTTGCCGTGGCGGGTAATGACCAGCTTGCCTTGGCGGGCCAGACCTACAGCCGTCGAGCGGACCTGCCCCAGCATGCGGCGCCAACCCTCAGGCTCCAGCGCCTTGGCGACGGCGGCAGGATCGATGGACTTTCCCTCTCCAACCAACGCCAACTGAGCAAAGATGGTCTCTTCGATGGGCGAGGTCACAGGCGGTGGTCCTTAATAGGTTTGCAGCGATATCCTTAGACCAATGGCCAAGGCATCGCCCAGAGACGAATCGCCGCCGGGATGGATGATGTACTGCAGGTCCGGCTGTAGCGCCAAGGCTGGCGTGATTTGGGCCGCATAGGTCAGCTCAAAGGCCAATTCGCCAGACTTCAGAGGAAGGCCCTCCAGCGCCGAGGCCGCGCGGGCCTTGTCACTGATCCTGGCATAGGCAAAGGCCAGACCGATCTTATCGTCGGGCCTTGCCGCAAAGAGCCCGTCATGGGTCACGCCGCCGCCCACATAGTTGGCGACATAGGATGAGGCATCATCGACCCGCGAGACCCTGATCCAGCCGCTGGACCGATCAAGGAAGGGCAGGGGCGCCTCGACCAGTCCATAGGCCCCGGTTTGTCCGGACACTGGCTTGGTGGCCGAAGGATCAATGGGGCTAAAATCGGCCGTATGATGCCAGAAACCAGCAGACCAATGGACGCCCTTTGAACTGGTCCAGTCACCCTGCGCTATGGCCATCACACCATCATCCTTGTGAAGGGTCACAGCCGCCAGGGCTAGAGGATGGTCGACATCGCGGGGAGTGCCGTTGAACAGGGCCGCGGTGAAGCGGCTGTTCTCGGTCGGTGTCATCTGGAGCTCGATACCGGCTGTGCCGTTCGGCCAAACCGGCGCGGCGTTTGGGCCTGCACCCGAAAGATCTGGTCCCACGCCATGGGAACTGTGGAGGAACAGGCCCGGGGTCTCATTGGCATCGAAGTCGGCATTGAGGTCGATGATCCCGACCTTGATGGCGGTGGTCGGCGTAATTTGGCGACGAACCCAGGCCTCGAACAGGTGGGTTGCGCCGTCGCCTTCAATATTGGTTGCGGCCTGAATGTCGCCGAGCAGGGCGCTGAGGCTGTGGCCGTCGGTGGCCAGCACATGCAGGTTCGCGCTCCAGCCGTCACGGCCCACAGCTGCACCATCGAAGTCGAAGATGGCGTCCACAGTGTTGATCACCACGCCGCCGCGCTTCACGCCGCCGCTGGTATTTTGCCAAAGGTCGGTGGTGGTAGCGCCAACAAAGCTGATGGCCTTGGGAGGGGCGGCGGCTTCAGCATTGGCCATTTCGGCGGCGGCGCTGAGCGCGAGGGCCGAAGCCAACATCAAAAACGTCTTCATCATTTCCTCTCGAGACGAACCATTGGTCGCTAGATCTTGGCTGCACAGGGAAATTTCAAGAGCCGCACTTAAGACAGTCTATACATACAGATATTTACTGTACCGGAAATGGAATTGTCGGTCGTAGCAACCCCTTTTGCTGGGTCAGGCTCGTGTGACGGAGCAGGCGCTAGGGTCAAGGCAGACGAGCACTTGGCTGCCGACGACAGGTGATAGCCGCGTCGCCATTCGGGCCTCAAGCTCCAGCCCGCCAATGCGCAGGGTGATCCAGCTATCAGCACCCGCAAACCGATTGGCGAGCACCAAGGCGGGCGTGCCATCAGCTGTGAGGGTCAGGGCCTCAGGACGAACAATGGCCATGGCTGGGCCATCGGCGAAGCCGGGCGCATCGAGACTGCCGAAACCAGTGTCCGCCTTGCCGCCCGCCACAACCACGGCAATGGGATTGGCCGGTCCCAACAGGCGCGAGGCCGCGAGCGAAACCGGATGGCGGTAGCAGTCTTGCGGCGTGCCGGTCTGGAGGATCTGGCCCTTGTCCATCAGGGCCAGATGGTCGGCCATTATCAGGGCCTCTTCGGCATCATGGGTCACGATCAGAGCCGCCGTCCCTGCTTGCCGCAGGGCCTCAAGGGTTGCGTCTCTAACCCCGGCCTTGAGATGGGCATCAAGGCCCGAAAAGGGTTCGTCCAGAAGCACCAGAGCCGGTTCGCGGGCCAAGGCGCGGGCCAGCGCGATACGCTGTTGCTCACCGCCGGACAGGGCTTGCGAGAAGGCCTTGGCACGGTCTGCAAGGTGCACCCTTTGTAACTGCAACAGGGCGCGTTTCTGGCGTTCAGCGGGGCTAAGACGCTTTAGTCCGAAGGCGACATTGTCCTCAACTGACATGTGAGGAAAGAGCGCATAATCTTGAAAAACAAAACCAATATCGCGCTGTTCTGGTGGGGCGTGGAAGGTTGGGCCAGATAGGATTTTGTCTGTGGCGACGGAGCCGCCATCAAGGGGTTCCAGTCCCGCAATGAGGCGCAGGAGCGTGCTCTTGCCACAGCCAGACGGGCCCAGAAGGCAGGTGATCTTCCCCGCCTCGAGCGTGAGGCTGACACCATCAACAGCGACCTTTGCGCCATAGAGCTTGCGGACACCATCAAGGGTTAGGGCGGTGGTCATGTCGGTCTATTCCCCCGGCCGCGACTGCATGATTTTGCGCGACAGGATGATGATGGGCAGGCTGGCCGTAAGTACGATCAGCAAGGTCGGCCAAGCGGCCTGAGCCAGCCGTTCATCCGAAGCGTACCGATCAGCCAGAACGGCCAAGGTGTCAAAGTTAAAGGGCCGCAGGATCAGGGTTGCCGGTAACTCTTTGAGCACATCCACAAAGATCAGCAGGGTCGCTGTCCAGAGGGCACCCTTGGCGATGGGCACATGGACCCGGCGGAGGGTTCCCGTCTCGGTCTCGCCGAGTGTACGGGAGGCGCGGTCCATAGACGGGGTGACGCGGGTCAGTCCGGCTTCAATGGGGCCAAGGGCTGAGGCCATCAAGCGCGCGGCATAGGCGAGGATGAGCAGGCCGAGGGCCAGAGCGACCGTCTGACTGCCCCCCGATCCCGCGCCGTGCCAGATCAGGCTGGCCGGTGCCAGAAGACCGACCGCCATCACGGCCCCGGGGGTGGCATAGCCGAGGCTGGCTAGGCCCTTGATCCTATGGCTGTGGGGGGCGCCAAAGGCTATCAGTGAGGCCAGTGCGACGGTGACCAGGGCGCCAATGCCCGCCAGACTAAAGGAGGTCATGGCCGCTTGGATCAGACGATCGGCCTCTGGCGCGGCGGAAAGGCCGCGATAGGCGAGCCATCCGGCGGGGATCAAGAGGCCAAAGCTGATGAGCGAGAGGCAAAAGAGGCTCGCGCCCCACGAGGCCCAACCTTGCAGTGGCTGAGGCTCCAACGGACGCCAACGGGCGCTGTTGGCTCCAAAGGACTGGCCTTGCCGTCCGGACCGCTCCAGCCATAGGAGCACCGCCGCCACGGCCAGCAACAGCAGCGACAGGCGAGCCGCTGATCCGGGCGCGCCATAGACCGACCAGGCGCGGACAACCCCGGTGGTCAGGGTCTGGACGCCGAGAAAACTGACCGCGCCATAGTCGGCAAAGACCTCCATTAGGGCCAGCGCGGTTCCGGCAATGATGGCTGGGCGGGCTAGCGGCAGGGCGACACGGGTTAAGGTCTCCCAAGGCGTGCTGCCGAGGGTCCGCGACGCCTCCAGCGCACAGACGGACTGGCTGATAAAGGCCGAACGGGCCGTCAGATAGACATAAGGATAGAAGGCCATAGATAGGATAAAGGCCGCGCCGGGCAGGCTACGGATCTCCATTGGCCAAAAATCGCTGCCGAAACTGGCGCGCAAGGCTGTGCGGATGGGACCGGCGACATCAAGCAGATCGGCATAGCCATAGGCCAGCGCAAAGGCTGGGGCCGCTAAGGGCAGGGCCAGCGCCCAGCTGAACAGGCTGCGTCCGGGAAAGCGGTACATGACCACCAGCCACGCCGCGCTGGTGCCTAGAACGGTAACGGCGACGGCGGTCAGGCCTCCAAGCGCGGCGGTGGTGAGGCCATATTGCAGGATCAGCGATAGCGGCATGGCCGTCGCGGAGGGTCGGGTCAGAGCCAGCCAGACAATGGCCAGTAAGGGGAGGATCGCCAATCCCGCTGCAAGCCACGCGCCGATCCTGAGGGCCGATGGTCCAGCAGGTCTAACGTGAGGTCGCGGGACGGCGAGGTTCGTCACCTATCGCCAACCGGCCTGATCATAGAGGCTCTGAGCCTGAGCCTGACGCTCGCCATAGACCGTGACGGCCATCGGATCGGCCTTGAACTGGGAAAGGGCGGCAACGTCTGGCGGGGAGGGCGCGCCGACAACGGCCGGATATTCGTGGTTGGCTCCGGCAAAGATGGCCTGAGCCTCATCGCTGGCCAGATAGTCTAGGAACTTGACCGCAGCGGCCTTGTTCGGCGCATTGGCCGCCACGCCGCCACCGGAGATATTGGTGTGGGTCCCCACACCGGCCTGCTCGGGAAAGGATAGGGCGAGGCGCGCGACGGCGGCCTTGTCGGCGGCCTCGGTCGAGGCGGCGAGGCGCAGATAGTAATAGGTGTTGGTCAGGGCCACTTGGCAGGCTCCGGCCTCTACGGCGCGGATCTGGTCCGTATCGCCGCCTTGAGGTGGGCGGGCCATGTTGGCGACGACGCCCTTGGCCCAAGCCAGCGCCTTGGGTTCACCCCAATGCTCGATCAGGGCGGCCATCAGGGACAGGTTATAGACATTGTCTGAGGATCGCACACAGACCTTGCCCTTAAAGCGCGGACTGGCCAGGGCCTCATAGGTCGCGACCTCTTCAGGCTTCACGGCAGCCTTGTCATAGGCAATGACCCGGGCGCGGCGGGTAAAGCCCCACCACAGGCCCTTGGGGTCACGCAAGGCGACGGGAATACGCTTTTCGAGGGTTGGCGTGGTGATGGGCTGGAACAGGCCTGCCTGCTCAGCGCGCCACAGGGCTCCAGCATCGGCCATCAGAATGATATCAGCGGGGGAGGCGTCGCCCTCGGCCTTCATGCGTTCAACCAATTGATCGGGCTTCATTTCCAGGCGGTTGACCTTGATTCCCGTCGCCTTGGTGAAGCCATCATAGACCAGCGTGTCGGCGTCATAGTGCCGGGCCGTATAGACGTTCAGCGACCCAGAGCTCGCGCTTTCCGGCGCGGCCTGCTTGGCAGGGCTACAGGCGCTGGCACCGAGGGCGGCGGCGGCCAGAAGGATCGGCAGAAGGCGCGACATGATGGACTTCCTGACATTTCAACACCAAGGGCCGCTGAGCGACCTTCGTTGCTCTTTCAGTGCCATAGTTGCGAATGGCTCGCAATAGTAAAGGGCGGGTGAGGTGGTTATGCCGCAGGGTTCGTGGAGACCCCCTACCCCCGCTGAGCGGGTACTTCCCCCAGAGGGGGAAGATTTACCGTCCCCAAACCTTCCCCCTCTGGGGGAAGTGGCCCGAAGGGCCGAAGGGGGCCTTGTTTCCTTTTAACCCGCATCCGAGTTCCCCGCGAAGGCGGGGACCCAGACCTGTTCACTGAGGACGGTGGGGCATCCCCCTCACCCAACCCTCTCCCCCAAGGGGGCGAGGGCTAAGAACGATCAAGCCCTCTCCCTGAGGGAGAGGGTAGGGTGAGGGCCTTGTTTTCTATTGTAAAAGAACCCCCTACCCCGGCTTCGCCGGTACTTCCCCCAGAGGGGGAAGATCTTAGGTGCGCAAATCTTCCCCCTCTGGGGGAAGTGGCCCGAAGGGCCGAAGGGGGCCTTGTTGCTTTGGCGCGATGCGCCGCGCGATCATCCGCTAAGAGCGCAAAAATCCCGCCTCGGCAAAGTCGACCATCCTTTGGATCAGCAGATCGACCTCGTCCTCGCGGGTGAGGCCGCCAGACAGGGTGTTTAGGCGGTCAAACTCGGCGAACCGGTTATTGTGGATTAGGCCAAGGCTGAAATGGAGCCGCCAATAGACCTCCTCCTCAGACAGTTGCGGGCAGGCGACCAACAGGGCGTCGGAGAAGCGGCGCAGGTGCGATACGTCCGTGCGCAGGATGTCGCGCATCTGGTCGGTGCCCTCGCTTCGCGCGCGGATCAGGAACTGGACCGAGATCAGACGCTCGCCCTTGGGGTCCATCCAACGCACTGGCGGCGCGATGAGGGCATGAAGGACCGCGCGAACGGGCGGCTTGCCGGCATGGGCGGCGTTGGCCTCATGTAACATCTTGGCCCGGGCGCGGTTGAGCTCAGCCGTCCGCCGGGTGAAGATTTCGAGCAGAAGGGCGTCCTTCGAGCCGAAATGATAGTTGATTGAGGCCAGGTTGACCTTGGCTTCGGCGGTGATGTCGCGCACCGACACCTTTTGAAAGCCGTGGACCGCAAAGAGACGCTCCGCCGCCACGAACACCAGATCGCGGGTGGCGGCGCACCCTGCTTGGGTCAGGTGCGGCTCGTCGTCGGGTGACAAATCCTGGTCCGTGAGGCCCAAGGATGGGTCCGGCTGGGTCATCCCCGAACCAGTTCCTTCATGGCCTTGTCGAGCCCCTCAATGGTCAGGGGGAACATCCGGTCGCTGACCAACTGTTTCATAACGCCAACCGAGGGCGTGTAGTCCCAGTGGCGTTCAGCGGTGGGGTTGAGCCAGACGGTGCTCGGATAGATCTGGGTGACGCGGTCAACCCACATGGCGCCGGGCTCTTCGTTCCAATGTTCCACCGAGCCGCCGGGATAGGTGATCTCGTAGGGGCTCATGGTCGCGTCGCCGACAAAGATGACCTTGTAGTCGTGGCCGTACTTGTGGAGCACGTCCCAGGTGTTGATCTTTTCCGTATGGCGGCGGTTATTGTCCTTCCACACCGACTCGTAGAGGCAGTTGTGGAAATAGAAGAATTCGAGGTTCTTGAACTCGGTACGCGCGGCGCTGAACAGCTCTTCGACCAGCTTGATATGGCTGTCCATCGAGCCGCCAATGTCGAAGAACACCAAAAGCTTGATCGTATTGCGCCGCTCTGGGCGCATGACCAGATCCAGATAGCCCTTGTTCGAGGTTTCCTTGATGGTGCCGTGCAGGTCTAGCTCGTCGGGCGCGCCTTGGCGGGCAAATTTGCGCAGGCGGCGCAGGGCGACCTTGATGTTGCGGGTGCCAAGCTCGACCGTGTCGTCGAGGTTCTTATATTCGCGCTTGTCCCAGACCTTAACGGCGCGTCCGTGACGGCCCTTGTCTTGGCCGATGCGCACGCCTTCGGGATTATAACCGTTGGCACCGAAGGGAGAGGTGCCGCCCGTGCCGATCCACTTATTGCCGCCCTCATGGCGCTCTTTCTGTTCCTTCAGGCGCTCTTGAAGGGTCTCCATCAGCTTATCAAAGCCACCGAGCGCTTCGATCTCGGCCTTTTCCTCATCGGTGAGGAACTTTTCGGTCAGAAGGCGCAGCCATTCGGAGGGAATTTCAGAGGTGTGGTCGTCGTCGATCTTTTCCAGGCCCTTAAAGACGCTGCCAAAGATGCGGTCGAACTTGTCGAGGTTCTTCTCGTCCTTGACCAGGGCCGAACGGGACAGGAAGTAGAAATCCTCGACCGTGCGGTCGATGACCTGCTTGTCCATGGCCTCCATCAGCATCAGGTACTCTTTGAGAGAGACCGGGACGCGGGCCTGACGAAGCTCGGAAAAGAAGCGCATGAACATGGTGGTTAGGCCCGTGCAGGGTTTCGAACAGTTGTTCGTCTAAAGATGAGGCCGCGAGCCCTCACTGTCCAGTCTTTGCGGACATCCTCAGCACGGTTTCAGGCGCTCAAATGGCTGTTCGAGCGGCTTTAGGCCTCTTTCAGCTTGCGCCAGATCGTCATGCGCGAGACGTGGAGGGTTTCGGCGATCTGTCCAGCGCCCATGCCGCGCGCTTGCAGCGAGCGGATGTCATCGGTGGTGACGCGGTTGCGACGACCGGTTCCGTGACTTGCCATCTGGCGACTGCCGAGGCGGCCATCAAGGCTGCAGATCATTTCCAACGTATGGATGAAGGCGTCGTCGACCAACCCAGGCCGATTCAGGCCAGGGTCCAGCAGGCGCAGACCAATACCGCGCGTCTTCAAGGTCTGTAAGAGGCCCAGCACAGCGGCGCTGGAACTGCCGATCTGGTTTAGACGGGTGACCACGATCTCGTCGCCCTGTTCAGCAAAATCTACGATGGACTGCAACACAAGGCCGCAGGCCGCGCGCGGTGGCCGTGCGGTCTCAACACGTATAACTCTGCAGCCTGCTTCAACCAGAGCAGCGCGATCCGCCTCCATTTGAGGGGTGATGGATGACTGTTCGTCAGTGCCCCTGTTTGAGACAAGGTCGATGTCACAGATATAACCAATGCGCAGCATAGAGATCGAGCCCCGATAATGAACGTCAGGTCGCATCTGTCGGCATGTTACGGCCTCGCGACTCTGATGGCCGTTGTTCAGCCAAGAGGTTGTTACGTGACGCGAAATGGGGGTGTAAATCACAAACTGTGACTTTGAGTTATATAATTATAATCACTACTTTAAATTATACTGCCGACTAAGGACGAATTCTCGGTCCCGGACTTCACCGACGGGGAATTCATATTCGCCGACCTTGGTAAAGCCGTGGCGTCCATAGAGACGCTGGGCACCATGGTTCTCCGACCAGACGCCGATCCATAGGCGACGCCCCGGCTTGACGAGCCAATCGAAACAGGCGGTCATAAGGCGGGTGCCAGCCCCACCGTTCTGCGCGCGGTTGAGCAGATAGATCCGCTTCAGCTCGCCGCAGGTCGGGGTTACGTCGGGATGGGGCAAGTCGCAGGTCCCGGCGACGGCGTATCCGACGGCTTGACCGTCCTGCTCGGCGATCCATACACCGTAAGCGTCTGACGCGATCCAAGCGCGATAGTTTTCGGCCAGATGGGCGCTGTCCAAAAAGGCCTTCAGGTCCTTGGGCGGATAGAGATGGCCAAAGGTCTCGGTAAAGGTCTCGCGACCCACAGATTCCAGAGCGGCGGCGTCATCGACTGTTGCCAATCGGATCGTGATCATACCCGCTCAGGCCCGCAGGTTGGCGTTCGCCTGATCGACGCCTAGCGCTTTGAGCGCCGTGCGAACGATGGCCTCTGAATCCAGATGGGCCTGCGCATACATGATTTCGGGCTTGTCCTGATCTTGGAAAATATCGGGCAGGGTCAGGGTGCGAACCTTCAGGCCCCGGTCCAGCGCCCCGCGTTCGGCCAACATCTGCAGCACAAAGGCCCCAAAGCCGCCGACCGATCCCTCTTCGATGGTGATCAGGCACTCATGCTCGCGCGCAAGGCGCAGGATCATCTCTTCGTCGAGCGGCTTGGCAAAGCGAGCATCGGCCACTGTGGCGGTCAAGCCATGGGCGGCCAAGATGTCTGCGGCATGAAGGGCCTCGGCCAGTCGCGTACCTAGGGACAGGATCGCCAGAGCATTGCCTTCGCGCAGGATGCGGCCCTTGCCGATCTCTAACGGTTCGGCAAAATCGGGAACGCCGACCCCGGTGCCGTCGCCGCGCGGATAGCGAAAGGCGCTGGGACGGTCATCGATGGCGGCGCTGGTCGCCACCATCCGGGCCAACTCGTTCTCGTCCGCAGCGGCCATGACGACAAAGCCGGGTAGGGCGCCGAGGAAGCCGATGTCAAATGATCCAGCATGGGTCGGACCATCAGCCCCGACCAGACCGGCGCGGTCGATGGCAAAGCGCACGGGCAGGCCTTGAATGGCCACATCATGCACGACCTGATCATAGCCGCGCTGAAGGAAGGTCGAGTAGATCGCGGCAAAGGGCTTCATGCCATCAGCGGCCAGACCAGCGGCAAAGGTCACCGCATGCTGCTCGGCGATCCCAACATCGTAGGTACGGTCCGGGAAGCGCTGACCAAAGAGATCAAGGCCGGTACCGGAGGGCATGGCGGCGGTGATGGCGACGATGCGATCATCACGCTCTGCCTGCTTGATCAGTTCGGTGGCAAAGACCTTGGTGTAGCTGGGCGTGGCGGCCGGGGTCTTGGCCTGCTTGCCGGTGACGACATCGAACTTGACCACCCCATGGTACTTGTCGGCGGCATTTTCAGCCGGGGCATAGCCCTTGCCCTTTTGCGTCACAACATGGACCAGAACCGGGCGATCATTGAATTCTTTGGCATTCTTGAGAACCTGAATCAGGTTGTCGAGATCGTGTCCGTCAATCGGGCCTATGTAATAGAAGCCAAGCTCTTCGAAGAAGGTGCCGCCGGTGACCATGCCACGGGCAAATTCTTCGGCCTTACGAGCGGCCTCTTGCAGGGGCTTGGGCAGGGCTCCGGCCATGGTCTTGCCGAGCTTGCGCAGGGACTGATAGCCGCCGCCCGAGACGAGCCTAGCCATATAGGCGCTCATGCCGCCGACGGGAG
Organism: Caulobacteraceae bacterium; assembly: GCA_947441065.1. GTDB lineage: Bacteria > Pseudomonadota > Alphaproteobacteria > Caulobacterales > Caulobacteraceae > CAISGS01. Next base: position 110,104 of record CANESI010000003.1, on the reverse strand, counting down.
GTGCGATCGACATGTCATTGTCGTTGAGGACCACGATCAACTGCTTGGTCGTCTCAGCGGCATTGTTCATGGCCTCATAGGCCATGCCCGCGCTCATCGAGCCGTCGCCGATGACGGCAATGACCTTATTGTTGTCGCCGCGCTGATCGCGGGCGGCGCAGAAGCCAAGGGCGGCTGAGATCGAGGTCGCAGCATGGGCCGCGCCGAAAGCGTCATATTCGCTCTCGGCCCGCTTGGTGAAGCCTGACAGGCCGCCGCCTTGGCGCAGGGTGCGCATGCGGTCGCGGCGTCCGGTGAGGATCTTGTGCGGATAGGCCTGATGGCCGACGTCCCAGATCAAGATATCGCGAGGGGTCTCGAACACATGGTGCAGGGCAACGGTCAGCTCAACCACGCCGAGGCCCGCGCCCAGATGGCCGCCGGTGGTGGATACGGCGTCAATCATCTCGGCCCGAACCTCATCGGCCAACTGACGAAGCTGGCCAAGCGCCATGCCCCGCGTGTCCGCAGGCATGGTCACAGTGTCGAGAAGAGGCGTGTTGGAAACCATGATGCGTTCGGACTTAGGGTCCGATCCTTACAGAAAATTGAGAGCCATACAGACGGTCAGGAGCGACGATCTAGCACGAAATCGACGCTGTCCTTTAGAAATTTGGCGCGATTACCGAAGGGGACAAGGTGGGCGCGGGCCTGATCGGCCAGCATCTGCACCCGCTCGCGGGCCGGTTCAAGGCCCAGAAGGGTGACAAAGTTGGCCTTGCCCTTGGCCGCGTCCTTGCCGCCCGCCGCCTTGCCGAGCAGTTCGGCCTCGCCTTCGGCGTCGAGAAGGTCGTCGACAATCTGATAGGCGAGACCCAAATCATGGGCAAATCCCAGCAGGGCATGGCGTTCATTGTCGCTCGCGCGGGCCAAGATCAGAGGAATTTCAAAGGCATAGGTAATGAGCGCGCCGGTCTTTAGCCGCTGCATCCGTGCTGCGGTCCCCAGATCATCGGGCACACCCAGAATGTCGATCATCTGACCGCCGGCCATGCCGGTGGCCCCTGAGGCGACCGCGAGGCGATAGAGCAGTTGGGCCCGAATATTGCCGTCTTCATGCGTGTCTGGGTGGGCCATAATCTCAAAGGCGACAGACTGAAGCGCGTCGCCGACCAGAACAGCGGTGGCCTCATCATAGGCCTTGTGAACCGTCGGGCGGCCTCGGCGCAGATCGTCATCATCCATGCAGGGCAGGTCGTCATGGACCAGACTATAGGCGTGGATAGATTCAAGCGCGCAGGCAGCGCGAAGGACCGGACGCTCCTCGAGGTCAAACATCTTGGCTGCTTCGAGCGCGAAGAAGGGCCGAAGGCGCTTACCCGGACCGAGGGCTGCATAGCGCATCGCCTCCATCAGCCGCTGCTCTGGTCCGTCAGAGCGGGGCAAAAGCTGGTCTAGCGCGACGGTTACGAGATCTGCGGCGCGCGCAATACGGTCGCTCAGGGTAATGAGGTCAGGGGTGGAACTCAAAACAGACGTCCCCCATTGGGAACGGCCCGATCAACATCCACCAGAACCACATGACCATAGGGGTCAGGGAAACCGAGGCAGAGCACCTCAGACATGAAGGGCCCAATCTGGCGCGGCGCAAAATTGACCACAGCGGCGACGCGGCGGCCAATCAGTTCGTCGATCACATAGTGCTGGGTGATTTGAGCCGAAGACCGCTTGATGCCAATCGCTGGGCCGAAATCGATGGTCAGCTTGAAGGCGGGTTTGCGGGCCTCGGGAAAGGGTTCGGCCTTGAGGATCGTGCCGACACGAATATCGACGCGGTCAAAGTCTTCGATGGTGATGGTGGGCGCGGCGGCGGTCATGCCGGGCTCTAGTTAAATTCGGCGGGCTCTGAGCCCACGGCACCCTGAGCACCGACAACAATCTTTTCGACCCGCAGGCGGGCCGCTTCAAGCTTGGCTTCGCAATGGGCTTTAAGCTCAGCGCCACGCTCATAGACCTCGATTGACCGCTCGAGCGGGGCCTGACCGGATTCCAGCTCCGCGACGATCTTTTCCAACTCGGCAAGGGCCTGTTCGAAGCTGAGGGCGGCGATGTCAGTGACGGTGGTCATGTGGTCTCCGGTCTTAATTCATCACCCTCGGGGCGGCGGTGGTCTGTCGGTTCAAGCTTAACGCCGAACAAAGTGCTTTTGGGCCCAGTAGTTGTAGCCCTGATCCTTGACCAACTTCCAGCCCAGACGTTTCAATTCCAGACCGATCATTTCGTTGAAGAAGCCGTGGGCGACGACGAGGACGTTGCGGCCCTGATCGCCCATCTCGGTCAACTGCCGTGCGGCCTCAGCGGCGCGAACTGTGGCATCTGCTCGGGTTTCTTGCCCGCCGTGATGGTTGAAGAACCACCACCAGAAGCGCGACAGAAATCCCCAATGTCTCGGCGACATCCGCACAATGCTGGGAAAGGGTGGCGGGGGAAGGGGCGCTTCAATGAACAGGGCGTCAGAGCTAAAGGCGCGGCCGTCGCAAACCGCCTGCGCGCTCTCTATCGCGCGGGGGCGGGTCGAGGCGATGATGATGTCGGCGGCTTGCGCAATGGAGACCAGATCCGACGGAGGCGTCTGCCCCGCCTTCAGGCTGCCCTCTTCATATTGTGCCCACCAGGACAGGTAGCCCTTGGGAGGCAGTTTGATCTTTCGCGACAGGGCGGGCTCACCATGACGCGCCAAGACGATGCGCACGGGCGCGCTCGCACCCGAACGGGCGGGCGGCAGGTCAGACGGGTTCGGCGACGGTTCAGTAGCCATTATGCTGTGTTCTTAGACCGACGAGATTCGCGATCTAAGACTTCACCCCTCCTGCAAGGCGCGGACATGCGCCAATGCTGATTGCCCCAAAGCCTCTAGGTCGTACCCGCCCTCGAGCGACGACACAACCCGCCCCGCACAATGACGCCGGGCAACGGTCAAGATGGCACGGGTCGCCCAAGCATAATCTTCCGCCTGAAGGGACTGTCCGCCGAGCGGATCGCGTGCGTGGGCATCGAACCCGGCTGAGATCAGGATCAGATCAGGAGCGAAATCATCCAAGGCGGGCATCATGCTTTCAAAGCGCTTTTGCCATTGGGATCTTGGGGCATGGGGCGGCACGGTGCGGTTGACCACATTACCAACCCCTGTCTCTGACGGATCGCCGGTGCCGGGATAGAGCGGCGCCTGATGGATCGAGGCCAGGAACAGGCTGGCGTCACGTTCCACCACAGCTTGGGTGCCGTTGCCGTGATGGACATCAAAATCGACGATGGCGATCCGGGCTAGGCCGAGGCTCTGGGCAACCCGCGCAGCGACGGCCACATTGCTAAAGACGCAAAAGCCCATGGCGGTGCCGGGTTCTGCATGGTGCCCCGGTGGGCGGACCGCGCAGAAGGCCCGGTCATGATCGCCATTGACCACGCCCGTCACCGCATCAATCACGGCGCCCGCCGCGCGCCGCGCCGCCGCGATGCTGCCGGGAGACAGGAAGGTGTCTGGATCCAGCTCATACAGGCCCTGATCAGGCGAGGCGGCGATGAGGCGGTCCAGATGGGCGCGGGGATGAACCCGTTGCAAGTCCTCCAAAGACGCAAGGCTGGCTTCCCGCCGCAGCAGGTTCAGGTCCGACGCATCGGCCAAGGCATCGAGCACGGCCCCCAGGCGCTGTGAACGCTCAGGATGGCCGGGGCCGGGCTGATGGTGCTCCATGTCAGCATGGGAGTAGAGCGCAAGGGTCATGGCCCTATGCTAGCAGACGCCGCACCATGGGCTCAATCAGACTTCACGAAAATCAGAAGGGCGAGAAGGTCTCGACCAAGGCCTGACCTGCGGGGGTCTTTTGCATACGGCTGATATCGCCGCGCCCACCGTAAGAGATACGCGCCTCTGCGATCTGTGTGTGCTTGATTGTGTTGGTCGAGGTGATGTCCTCAGGACGCACGATCCCGGCAACGGTCAGTTCACGCACCTCGCCATTGGTACGAACCTCTTGGCGGCCCTGAATAATCATATTGCCGTTGGGCAGGACCTGCGACACCAGAGCCGCGACGGTGAGGGATATCTTTTCCTGCCGCTTGACCGAGCCGCTGCCCGAGCCGGTGGTCGTGCCACCAAAGTTGAGGCCCGGTTCGGCATCGAAGCCCGGTGGCAATAGCCGCCCAATTGACGAGTTGAGACCAAACAGCCCTTCGACTTGACCCGTCGTCGTGCTGTTACGCGCCCGGTCGGTTGCATTGGACACATCCGCGCTGTCGTCAATTTCGATCTGGACGGTAAGGATATCGCCGATCCGGCTGGCGCGCTGATCGATGAAGAAGGCTCTCGCCCCGCTCCGCCACAAGGAATTGGCTGAGGCCGGTCCGGTTTCCCGCGAGGTCGGCTGCATCATAACCTGTTGATATTGCGGCACCAACTGGGCCGGATAGCCCATCGGGGCCATCTCAGGCCCTCGGACGGCACTCGTCACTGTTGAGCAGGCCGCCATAGGCAGGGCCATAAGGACGATCAGTGAACGAAGCGTTTTGGCAGATGTCATCGGATGAACTCGCTTACTCAGGATCATTGGGCGAAAGCTAAGCGGCGCGAGGTGGACTCGCGGCGAACTTGAGCGGCTTCAGGACCCGTCAAGGCCTTGCCCGGACCGGTCGCCACCGCTTCGATGGATTTTTTGGAACTTGTATTTTGTAGGGTGAAGAGCTCGCCCACGGCGGCATTGCCCATCGCCTTGGCCTCAAGGCTTAGAACGATGCTACCGTCACGATAGGTAACCTGCACCAGGTCATCGCGGAGGATCACCAAGGGCGCCAGAAGATCACGGGTTGATACGGCTTGGCCCGTGCGCAGGGGACGCTTAACGCTCAGACCAATCACATCGTCGGCACTGCGCGGCGCATCGCTTGGCACGGCCTGAACCAGCACTTGGCTATAGGTCAGATCTTCGGCTTGGATGATATCGCCCGAGGACAGGCTGCGGCTGTAGGTCAAGACTTCGATCATGGCGGCTGAGGCCGAGCGGGCGGTCGCGGCGGGCCGAGCCGCCTGTGCTGTTGGCGCTGTTGGTGCGGCCTCTAACCCTGAGCGGACGATCAGACGGCGCAGGCCCGTGCTGTTGGACCAGTCGAGGCCATAACGCTGTGCCAGTCGCTGAACTTGGGTGGCATCGAGCACCTGATTGCGACCAGGCTCTACGCCGTTGGCGACCATCACATTGCCGGCCGATCCGGTATTGTCGAACAGGTCGCTGAGGGTGACTTGACCGTTGCCATCGACCAGTTCGCTGCGCAGGGTCACCGGCTGTCCGGCCAAGGCAGAACCGCTGATCAAGGTGGCGGCGAGACTGAAAGCGATGGCGACGGCGCGCATGACCCTAGCCCTTCAGCTGTGAAGCAGCGGCCAGCATCTGGTCGCTGGTGGTGATGACCTTGGAATTCATCTCATAGGCCCGCTGGGCCACGATCAGGCTGGTAATTTCCGTAACGGCGTCGACGTTGGAGGCTTCGGTATAGGACTGCATGATCTTGCCGACCCCTTCGACGCCCGGAGTGCCAATGACAGCTGCACCAGAGGCACCGCTTTCAAGGTACATATTGCCGCCGATGGCTTCGAGACCGGCCTCGTTGAAGAAGGTCGCCAATTGAAGCTGGCCGAGAAGGACCGGAGCGGTTGCGCCAGGTTGCACAATCTGGACCTGACCGCTGGCGGAAATGGAAATGTCCGTCGCATTTTGCGGAATGGTGATGGCGGGCTGAACCAGATAGCCGTCCTTGGTCACCAACTGGCCTTGGTCGTTCTTGGAGAAGTTGCCTGCCCGCGTATAGCCGGTTTCCCCCGAAGGCATCAGGACCTGATAGAAGCCGCGCCCATCAATGGCCATGTCTAGCTTGTTGCCGGTCAAGGTTGGCGTGCCCTGCTCTGTGATCCGGTAGATGGCTCCGGCCTTGACGCCCGAACCGATCTGAATGCCGGTCGGAACGATGGTGCCCGTATCAGACGACTGAGCGCCCTGCCGCTCGATGTTCTGATAGAGCAGGTCTTGGAATTCCGCCCGCTGACGCTTGAAGCCAATCGTGTTCATGTTGGCGATGTTGTTGGAGATAACTTCAACGTTGGTCTGCTGGGCAGACATGCCCGAAGCGGCGGTGCGAAGAGCTCTCATTGCGACAATTCCTGATCGTGGGTCATGGGGTTCAGCTCATCTTGCCGAGGCGTGCGATGGCATCTTCGGAGAGCTTGGCGGTCTGTTCGACGAGGCGGGCCATGCGCTCATAGGCACGGCTAACCTCGATCATCTCGGTAATTTCTTTGATGGCATTGACGTTCGAGCCTTCGAGCATCCCCTGATGCATCTGAGCCGTGGTGGCCGGGGTCGGCTGAACATTTGAGGTGTTGCGATAGAGACCGTCGCCCATCTTTTCGAGGCTGGACATCGAGGCGAACTGAACCGGACGAAGCGCTCCTATGCGCTGACCGGCTTGGCTGATGATGCCGTCCTTGCTGATGCTGAGCGGGCCCTTTTGGGTATCGACTAGGATCGCGCCGCCATCGCCGACCAAGGTGTCACCCCTTTGCGTCGTCAGGCGAGCGCCAGCATCAAGCGTAAAGCGTCCATCACGGGTGTAGCGCGGGCCGTCCGCGGTATCGATCTGGAAAAAGCCTTCACCCTCTATGGCAATGTCTAGGCTATTTCCCGTTGTACGAAGCGAGCCTTGGCTAAAGTCGCGCGCAAGGCCGGTATCCAGTACGAACTTGACCGGGGCGGGGCCGCCAAGCGTCTTGGCGGGACTCTCTGGTTTTTCTTCTAGGATGAGCTGTTCAACCTTGAAGCCGACCGTGTCTTGGTTGGCGATATTGTTGGCGACCACATCCATTTGACGGCGCAAGGTCATCTGGCGCGACAGTCCGACATACATTGCATTATCCACGGCGCGCTCCTTTTCCTCTTGAGCCAATTTCTATCCATAGCCAATGCAAATGATGGGCCAGTTTGAAAACTGAACCATTTCAATGTAGAGTGTGGTTAATTTAGACTTAGCAAGCGGGTTTGACCCGGCAAGAGCTGCCGAAATCGGGCTTGGTTAAAAACCGATCCTTAACCCGTGTAAGCAATGTATAAAGAAGTGTAGTGCAGGGATTCTCGCTAAGGCCTTTTGGCCTCGAGATTTGAACGCGAACAGCGGTGAGACGATGGCCAAAGATAAAGCCAAGAGCAAAGGGGCCCCAGAGGGCGAAGCTGCTGAAGCCGTAGAAGGCGAAGAGGGCGCACCCGCGAAGAAAAAGCTCCCAGTCCTGTTTATCGCGATCGGCGTAGCTGTGGCCCTCGTCCTGGGCGGCGGCGGCACGGCGGCCTTTTTGATTTTCGGCAAGAAAAAACCGCCCGAAGCCCACGGCGAAAAGAAGCCTGAGAAAAAGGAAGAGAAGAAAAAAGAAGGGGGTCACGGCAAGGAAGGCGAGGGCGCAAAGCCTGTTGGTATCGTTAAGGAAGGCCCTGACGGGGTAACCTTCTACACCATGCCCGACATCACGGTGAACATGCAGTCACCGGATAATCGGCCTACCTACATCAAGCTGAAACTGACATTGGAATTGCCGAACGCAGAGATTGTTGAAGTGTTAGAACCGAACATGCCAAGAATGCAGGATATGTTTCAAGCCTTCCTGCGCGAACTGCGGCCTGAAGATATGCAAGGCAGCCAGGGCAATTATCAATTGCGGATGGAAATTCAGCGGCGGGTCAATCTGATTATTGCCCCCGCTAAAGTGAATGCAGTGCTGATCGAAGAGATGTTGATCAGCTAAGGGTGTTATCCTAGCCGAACGGGAATCATGGCTGACGAAAACGACCCCTCGACTGATTTGAACGCTGGAGCCACTCTAGCGAACGCCACCGACGGCTTGGGTGGTGATCAGGAACCCTTGCCCGGTGCCGAGCGGATCCTCAATCAAGAGGAGATCGACAATCTTCTCGGCTTCTATCTCAATGATGACTCAGACGATGAAAATACCGGCATTCGGTCGATCATCAATTCGGCTCTGGTTAGCTATGAGCGGCTGCCCATGCTCGAGATCGTCTTTGACCGCCTTGTGCGGTTGATGACCACGAGCCTGCGCAATTTTACGTCTGACAATGTCGAAGTCTCGCTGGACAGCATCTCGTCGATCCGGTTCGGCGATTACCTCAACTCGATCCCTCTGCCCGCCATCCTCGCGGTCTTTCGCGCCGAGGAGTTGGACAATTATGGCCTTATCACGGTCGACTCCAATCTGATCTATTCGATCGTTGACGTTTTGCTTGGCGGTCGCCGCGGTACCGCTGCCATGCGGATTGAAGGGCGACCCTATACAACCATCGAACGGGCGCTGGTCCAGCGGATGATCGAAGTGGTTTTGGCCGATGCCAAGCAGGCCTTTGAGCCCCTGACCCCCCTGACCTTCAACCTGGATCGTCTGGAAACCAATCCCCGCTTTGCGGCCATCGCCCGACCTGCCAATGCGGCCATTTTGGTCAAGCTGCGGATCGATATGGAAGACCGGGGCGGCCGCATCGAGCTTCTCTTGCCCTATGCGACCCTCGAACCCATTCGAAAAATGCTGCTGCAGCAGTTCATGGGTGAAAAGTTTGGTCGCGATAATATCTGGGAAAGCCACCTTGCGACCGAGCTTTGGACCACCCAGATGGAGGTCCGCTGCGTTCTGGATGAGCAGAAGATCAATCTTCAGCGGGTTCTGGATTTCAAGGTGGGTGATACGCTGATGCTCAATGCGACAGCCGATAGCCTCGTCGAACTTCGCGCTGGAACCATTCCCCTGACCCAAGGCCGCATGGGTCGGCGTAACCACTCCATCGCCGTTCGGGTAGAGACCTCGCTGTCGGAATCGACAAAGAGGGCCATTCGGAAGGACCTATGAGCCTGATCCCGATCATCCTGAATGTCTTGCTCGCAGTGTTGCTCATGGCAGCGCTCTTGGTCGGTTGGCGCCTAGAGCGCCGATTGAAGGAGTTGCGTCAGAGCCACCTTGGGTTCGCCAAGGCGGTGCAAGAGTTGGATGTGGCCGCCCTGCGGGCTCAGGCCGGTCTTGATCAGCTGCGCATCGCCGCTGACGAGGCCGGAGATGTTTTGGGCGACCGGCTGATCCGGGCACGGGAAATGTCTGAAAAACTGCAAGCCATGATCGCGACAGCCCAGAAGGTCAGCCAAGAGCGACGCCCTGCGCCAGAACCACCCGTTCGCGTCCGTGCACGCAGTCAGCCCGATACCTTGGAACTCTCGCCCGCCGATCGCGTGCCTGCCGCTCCCGCGCCACGCAGCCGAATGCCCTTGATGCAAATGGACGACGATCTCTTTACCGGACCGGACCCGTCAGAGGCCGATTCCGAGCCCAATCCCCAGCCCAAAGCCGCCCAATCGCGGCGTAATCTTTTCGGAGGCCGTCGATGAGGCCCGTCCCTCGTATCCTACCCATTATTGCTGTGACCATCGGTGGTGTGCTGGCGATCAACGCCCTATCGGGTGTGCGGGATCTGCCGCAGTTGATGTCAGGCGCAAAGGCCTTTGCTCAGGGCGTGACAGCCCCCAAACCAGATGCGGCTAAGGGCGCGCCTGCAACGGGTGCCGCGACCGCCAAGCCCGGTGAAAAGCCAGCGGTTCCCATGGATGCTGCAAAACTTGCGCAAGCGGCCACGACCCCGGCCGAAGCTGGCGAAATGCAAATGGCCGCCAATAGCACCAACAGTCCCTATTCAGGCTCCATATTGGCCGCGAGCAAGTCCGGTGCCTTGGCGGCTCCAGCCACCAAATCTGTCGCCAAGTCAGCGGCAATCTGCGCACCGACGGCGGCGGAACTGGCCAAAGAGGCCGGTATGTCGCCCGCCGAACTGCGCGTTTTGCAGAGCCTAGGGACACGCAGGGGGCAGTTGGACCAGCGCGAGAAGGATATTGATGTCCAACTCCAACTCTTAGCCGCCGCGGAAGCAAAGCTCGATGGAAAGATTAAGTCACTAAATGGTTTAAAGGGACAGGTTCAGTCGCTGCTTGGACAGGCCGATTCACAGCAGCAGGCGGAAAATGATCGCTTGATCCGCGTCTATGAGGCCATGAAGCCCAAGGATGCCGCCGCTCGCTTTAGCCTGTTGGACGACAGTGTTCGTATTCCCATCGCCTTGAAGATGAAGGAAAAGTCGCTCTCGGCCATTTTGGCGCAAATGTCGGCACCGGACGCGAAGGCCCTGACCGAGCGGCTCGCGAACCGACTTGCTGCCGCTCGTTCGGTGGCTGATGCTCGCGCTGCCGTATCCACATCTCCCTCCGCGACCCCGGCCAGGCCTGCCGCGGCTGCTCCGGCAAGGGCCGCGCCGCGCAACGCGGGCTAGAGCGTAACCGATGGTCCTGAGGTCTCACCGCCGAAGCAGATTGAAGGCCAGCGTCGCGCTGGCTTCTATGCTGGCGGTTGCCATCTCGCCTTCGAGCGTGGCGCAGGTCCGTAGGCCGCCGACGGCACCGGCCGCCTCTGAGACGGTGGGTCCCCTTGATGTCCGCGTCGCCAAGAGCGAAGCCTTTTCAAGGGTTGAGTTTCGATGGTCGGTTCCGACACGGGCGACCATCAGTCGGGACGGACAAGCCATCCTTGTTCGGTTCAATCGCAACGCCAAGCCGGACATTTCGCGTCTGAGGGTCAGCCCACCGCCCTATATCAAGACCGCTGAAGCCAAGGCGGTCGGTACCGGTTTGGAGGTCAGGATTGAACTGACCGACGACGCTGATTTCATCTCCGGTCAGGCTGACGGCGGCAGCTATATCAATATTTTTAAGCGCAAGGACCCCGAGGCGAAGGCGGCAGCGACCGAGGCGGCGCAGCTTGATCCGGTTTCGGAGGTAAGCGCAGATGGCGCTGGAGAGAACCGGCCGGATCCCCGACCAGACAATGGCATCGTACCGGTCTCTGGGAAGGTCGAGAGCGGACAGTCTGTACTGCGGTTCCCCTGGAAGGCTCCATTGGGGGCTGCCATATTCCGTCGCGGCGACGCGCTCTGGATTGTCTTTGATGGCAAGGCGCAACTGGATCTGTCCAAGGTCGCCAAATCCTTGCCACAGGTTCGCGATCTTCGGGCGGTTCAGGGCGATGACTATACGGCCCTAAGGCTGGTTGTGCCTCAGGCTACGGCAGTCAATGCCAGCGCTGAGGGGCCTGTCTGGGCCATCGGTATCGGTCCCTCATCAACGGCGGCCTCAACCTTGATCAAGGTCGGGCGGGACGAGCGGGGTGTGCCGCCCAGTCTCACAGCGGCAGTTGCGGGTGCAACCCATATCGCTTGGATCAATGATCCTGTGGTTGGGGACCGGATCGGCGTGGTCACGGCCTTGGCCCCAGCAAAGGGCCTGCCGTCGCGGCGGGACTATGTCGAGGCGGCCTTCTTGCGCTCGTCGCAGGGCCTCGCCATTGAGCCCTATGTCGATGACCTCGAAGTCTTTGTCACAGGCGATATTGTCCGGATCGGCAGGCCAAAGGGCCTCGCCCTCTCTGGTAAGGCGGCGGTCAAGCAAATCGCCGCGAAGTCCGGTGCGCCGCAACCGGCGGCCATGCCAGCATTGGTCGATTTCAAGAGCTGGTCTGAGACCGGGTCGGGTGGATTTTTGGGTCGCTACCATGCCTTGATGGAGGCTGCGACAGATGAGGCCACCAAAAACAAGGATGGCGACGTCACGGCCCGGATGGCGTTGGCCCGTTTTCTGATCGGCTCGGAACTGTCCTTTGAGGGCATCGGGATGCTCAATCTGGTGGCCAAGGTCAACCAGACCATGATGGGCAATGCGGAATTTCGGGGGCTTCGTGGTGCGGCGAAGGTCATGGCGGGGCGTTATAAAGAAGCCGCAACCGATCTTGCGTCGCCCGTTTTGCAAGGCGACCCGTCCAGTGCGCTCTGGCGGGGATATATTGCCTATAAGCAAGGCCAATGGCCCGAAGCCCGTGATCAGTTTCAGCAAGGCATGCCGGCTCTCAGGATGTTCTCGCCGACCTGGCAGGCGCGGTTTGCTAGGGCCAATGCCGAGGCGACGTTGGCGACGGGTGATGTTGATGGCGCACGGACCCTGTTGCGCGGCGCTCAGATTTCCGGCGTCGATATTGTCGAGACCTTGAAGACCTTACTCGTGCAGGCCCAGATTTTCGAGGCTGCGGGCGATGCACCCCGAGCGATGCGCATGTTCGACGCCCTTTCGCGCGCACGGACCCAAGAGGTCAACTCCCCCGCTCTGCTCAATGCCACGCGGATCAAGCTCGACCGCGGCATGATCACGCCGCCGACCGCTGCGGGTATCTATGACGGCCTTCGGTACCGCTGGCGCGGCGATGCCAATGAGTTGAAAACCATTCGCACGCTGGGTGAACTCTATATCAGCTTGGGCCGGTACAGAGAGGCGCTAGACGTGCTGCGCTCTGCGGGCAACCGTCAGCCCGATATGCCAGATTCTCAGGCCATTCAGAGCCAGTTGAGCGATGCCTTTAAGGCTCTGTTCCTCGATGGTGATGCCGATGGCTTGGAGCCCATTCAGGCCCTCGCCCTGTTCTACGACTTCAAGGAATTGACCCCAATGGGCGCCGATGGCGACCTGATGGTCCGTCGCCTAGCAAGGCGTTTGGTCGATGTTGATCTGTTGGATCAGGCCGCTGAGCTATTGAAATACCAAGCCGATGAACGTTTAGACGGTGTGCCGCGTGCGGTTGTCGCCACCGATCTGGCCCTGATCAATCTGATGAACCGCAAGCCTGAGCAGGCCCTTGCAGCGATCAACAGCTCACGCACGACCGTCTTGCCGACCTCGTTAAACGCAGAACGGCGGATTATCGAGGCCAAGGCTTTGGTCGCCGTCGGTCGAATGGATCAGGCACTCGAAATTCTAGAGAATGACAGGAGTGCAGATGCCAGCGAGGTGAGGGGCGATGTCGCTTGGCGCCAGCGGGCTTGGCCGCAGGTTGGACCGGTCTTTGAACGAAGCCTTGGGGAACGTTGGAAGGCGACGACGACGCCTTTGAGTGATGAGGATGAAACACGGCTGTTGCGTGCGGCGATCGGCTATAGCTTGGCCGGAGACGATGCGTCTCTGGCGCGATTGAACCAGCGCTTCACGCCCTTTGTGAATGGGTCCAAGCAGGCCGATGCCCTGAGGGTCGCTCTGGTCGGCCTCGATGGCGACACCACGGCGGCTGACTTCGCTCAGAAGGTCTCAGACAATGAAATCTTTGCCGGTTGGGTCGATAAGATGAAGCAGCGGTTCCGGGATCGAGCGCCGCCCTTAACGTCGAGAAATGCGAGAGCGGCGGCACCGGCTCGCCCGGCGGCGTAATAGACCGGCTTGGATTAGCCCGGAGGCGGTATTCGTCCCTGATTGAAGCTCTCCACGAGGGAGCCGCAGACCAGTCCCCATCCGTCAACCAGCACGAAGAAGATCAGTTTGAACGGCAGCGATACGACCGCTGGCGGCAACATCATCATGCCCATACTCATCAAGATGCTGGCCACCACCAGATCGATGACCAAGAACGGAATGAACAGCAAGAAGCCGATCTCGAAGGCACGCTTCAATTCGCTGATCATGAAGGCAGGCGTCAGGACATGCAGGGGCGTATCGGCCCGCGTCTCTGGCCTATCGATCTTGGACAGGCGGATAAATAGGCCAAGATCCTTATCGTCGACCTGACCGAGCATGAAGGTCTTAACCGGGGCCGCTGAGGCATCAAAGGCGTCGGGCAGGGACATCTGCTGGTCCATCAACGGTTTGATGCCAGCCTCATAGGAGGCCTCGAAGGTGGGGGCCATAACAATGGCGGTTAGAAACAGCGCCAAGCTGACAATCACCGCATTGGGCGGGCTCTGCTGCAGGCCAATCGCCGTGCGCAGGAGCGACAGCACCACCACGATCCGAACAAAGGCCGTCGTCATGATCACGATGGAGGGGGCCAACGACAGGATGGTCATAAGACCGATCAACTGCACCACGCGCTCGGTCAGGCCTGCGCCACTGCCGAGATTGATGTTCAAGGCCTGAGCGGCGGCGATAGCGGGCGCAGCCATCGAGGCGAGGGTGGTGAGGAGCGCAAGGAGGCCAATGCGCTGAAGGCTGAAGCTGTTATCGGGACGCATCAGGCCGCAGGCTCCGTATGGTCAGGCGTGGAAGGGGGCAGGGGGGCAGGTCCTGTCGGATGCTCTATCAAGATCTTGCCGTCGCCAAGCAGCAGGAGCTTTTCTTCTTGATCGACACGGATCAGGACAAGGCGACGTGTGGGATCAAGCATCAGGCTCTCGATCACCGCCAACCGCTTTGGCGCGGATTTGATGGATTGCAGCCGAGCCAAGGCGTCGGGACCAAACCGGCGCATGCCGACGGCCACGAGGCCCAGCAGGGCCAGCGTCACCCCGAGGGCTAGCAGCATACGGATGAACTCAACCATGGACTTGACCTGATCCGACATGATGAATCGGCCACGAATGGCCTAGGGGCTAGGATTTGAACCAAGCTGATTAACGCCTGATTAACCCTGTTCGTTCATCTTTTGCCAATGGACATCAACGCAATTCCCTTATTTTCGACATTAAAGAGCCGCTTGGGATATCTGTCCCAGCGTCAGACTTTGATTTCGCAAAATGTCGCGAACGTAAATTCGCCGGGATTTGTCGGAAAAGATCTGAAACCCTTTGTAATTCCAGATAAAAGTTCGACAGCGGGTCGTCTTCAGTTGACGGGGGCGAATGCCGCCGTTGGACCGGCCCGAACCGCTGCGGGTCACATGCAAGGCACGGTTCCGAGCACGGGTGGTCAAGGTAAGCCTCAGAATGCCCCTGATTCTGAGACCCGACTCGATGGCAACAAGGTCGTGTTGGAAGAGCAGATGATGAAGATGACCGATGCGCGCATGAACTATGACGCCGCGGTGACCTTCTATCAAAAGTCCCTTGGGCTTCTTCGGATGGCCTCTAGGGCCCCCGGACGGTGATGGGTAGGAGAGCGTAAGCTATGGCAGATCCCAAATTTCCTTTGACCTCGACCGGCGCGGCAATGGCCGTTGCGACCTCTGCCTTGCGTGCCCAGCAGGCGCGGATGCGGATCATCGCTGAGAACCTGGCCAATGCGGACTCCACGTCCAAGACGCCGGGGGGTGATCCCTATCAACGCCAGATACCGATCTTTCAGCCCCAGCGGCTGTCTAACGGTATTCAAGGCGTGCAGATGTCCAAGGTCGAGCCGGACAAGAGAGATTTCAAGTCCGAATATGACCCCAGTCATCCCTCAGCCGACGCTAAGGGCTATGTCAAAATGCCGAATGTCGACTCCTTGGTTGAGGCCATGGATATGCGTGAGGCCCAACGCGCTTACGAAGCCAATCTGAATGTGATCGAAACGGCGCGGGCGATGCAGTCACGCACGCTCGATCTGCTACGCAAATAGACAAGGACAGATAGATGGTCGCTCCCCTAATTGCTGCAAAGGCCTATGCGGCTGCTCAATCCCAAGCGGGAAAAGGCTTGGGCGGTATGGGCGGCGATGCTGCGGCGGGCCTAGCCGGCGGCGGCGGGTTTGGCGATCTGGTCAAGAACGCCATGAGTGAGGTGATGGAAACCTCTCGTTATGCCGAAACCCAGATGAAGGCGCAGGTTCAAGGCAAGGCAGAGTTGCTCGACGTCGTAACCGCCATCTCTTCGGCTGAGGCTAGCCTTGAAACCGTCATGGCCGTTCGCGACCAGGTCATCTCTGCCTATCAAGAAATCATGCGGATGCCGATCTAACGCCTTTAGGCACAATGGTTTGGCGCGATGTTGAGAGTCTATTAACCCCGTTTGGCCCCAGCTTGACTAGGGGTAAGATAGGCTTGGTTTAATGAGTCGAAAGGTCACCTCTATGAACGGCAATGAAGTGATCGACGTGGCACGCGATGCCATCTGGCTGGCCATAGGCATGTCGGCACCAATCATGATTGTCGGCCTGGTGGTCGGTATCGCCATCGGCCTGTTTCAGGCCCTGACCCAGATTCAAGAAGCAACCCTCGTCTTTGCCCCCAAAATCTTGGCGATCTTTGTCGCCATGCTGCTGTTCTTGCCGTTCATGGGCGCGTTGATGGGTGACTTCATGCGCAAGATCGCCGCCAGAATCGCCGGGATGTAACGCTTGGAAAGCTACGCCACCGCCCAACAGGTCTATGTGGCCGGTCTGGTCTTTGCGCGCGTTGCGTCAATGATCATGCTGATGCCTGGGCTTGGTGAAGCATCGATTTCGCCGCGTATCCGTCTTTCATTCGCTCTTGTGACGGCCATTTGCGTGGCGCCGATTGCCGCGCCGCACCTTCCGCCCCTATCGACCACGGTCGGAGGTCTGACCGGACACATTCTGAAAGAGGTGATCGTCGGTCTCATGCTCGGCGCGATTCTGCGTCTGTTCATGTCGTCCTTGGCCACCGCTGGGGAAATCATCTCGATCCAGACCACCTTGGCCTTTGCCCAGACCGCCAATCCCCTGCAGGCCCAGCCAGGAACCTCTGTGACTTCGTTTTTGAGTGTGTTGGGACTGACCCTGATCTTTGCGACCAATCTGCATCACCAGTTCCTGACGGCGATGGTCCATTCCTACACCCTGTTCGAGCCGACCCGAGATGTGCCGATGGGCGATGCTGTAAAGCTGGCGATCAATACGGTCAGTCAATCCATTGCCTTGGGGGTCCAGCTTTCTGCGCCTGTGATCGTCTTTTCAGTGGTGTTCAACATTGCCACCGGCCTGATTGGCCGCGTGATGCCACAGTTCCAAATCTTCTTCGTCGCCACGCCCCTGAGCGTGTTGATCGGTCTGTCCTTGCTCGCCTTAAGCATCAGCTTGATCGGGCTTGTTTGGATCTCGCGATACGAAGCTTTCCTGCACGTGTTTCTCTAGGCGCGCGGCAGCATGGCGGAGGATCCAGAGTCCCAAACAGAAGAACCCACCGACCGAAAACTTGGTCAGGCGCGGGAAAAGGGCGATGTCGTCAAATCGATGGACATCCCCCAAGCTGCAACCCTAGCCGCTTTAACTGCGACCATCGCTTGGGCGGGGGGGTGGATGATGCAGTCTATTGCCACCTCCATGCTGCCCTTCTTGGCCCATCCTGACCAGATGGATCTGACCGGTCACGGCACGATCAACATTATGAAGACGGCTGTGGGCTCGATGCTACCGGTCTTGGGCATCATCTTTGCCGTGACAGTGGTCGCAGGGGTCACAGGAACCATCGCCCAGACCGGCTTTATGTTCACGCCGTCCAAGATGTTTGAGGGTGGCCTGTCTAAACTCAATCCGCTGGAAGGGTTCAAACGCCTCTTTGGGGTGGATGCGCTGATCCAGTTCGTCAAGTCGTTCGTGAAGGTCATCATCTTGGCGATCATCGCCTGGTGGATTCTCGAGCCCCACGCCATGCAGATGACGCAACTGGCAGAGCTGGCACCGGCCGCCATCATTCCCTTAACCTGGGACATCCTGCAGGGGCTGCTCTATGCGGTGCTGATCATGCTGACCTTTGGGGCTGGGATCGATTGGTTTATTCAGCGCCAGCGGTTCATGAAACGCATGCGGATGAGCAAGCAGGAGGTCAAGGACGAGAACAAGCAGTCCGAAGGTGATCCGCAGATCAAGGCTCGCCTACGCCAGATCCGGATGCAGCGCGCCCGTCGTCGAATGATGTCCGATGTGGCCAAGGCGACCGTGGTGGTCATGAACCCGACCCACTATGCCGTCGCTCTGCGCTATGAGCCCGGCGTAACAGCCGTCCCCATGTGCGTGGCCAAGGGTATGGACCTTCTGGCTTTGAAAATCCGTGAGGTTGCCGAAGAGGCTGGCGTGCCGGTCATCGAAGACCCGCCACTGGCTCGCGCGCTCTTCGCCACGGTCGAGATTGATGAGACCATCCCCAAGGAACAGTATGAGGCTGTGGCCAAGGTCATCGGCTTCATCATGGGCAAGAAACAGGCCCGCAGCCGCGCCCGAACCTCGCCGCGCTAGGTCCGATAGGTTGGATTTAATCCGTCGGTCTTAATCAGATGACTACGGACTGGCCCTATCTATTTCGCAGATAGTCTAGAAAATGAGGGGCTGAATCCCTCAGTCATGCGCCTGAAGGATCGTTTCGGGCAGAAGGACAAGCGCTCTCGATGGATAGGACGCCGCGCCATTCGGTCAGCCATCGGCAGGTTAAGCCCGCAAAACCATCGCGCCTTGTGCCGATTTTGGCGGGACTTTGCTTTTTGATTGCTGTCGGGTTCGCCGCCTATCCAGCGATCCGGGTCGGTGCCTCGAGCCTTGGCGGCATATTGCTTCTGGTTGGTCTGGCCGGGGTCGTTTCCATCGGTTTTTTCGCCTTTTCAGGCAATCCGACAGACTCTGGCCAAGGCGATGACGCCAGCGAGGCGGAGGTTCGCGACACCCTCGTCCATGCCCTGAATGAGCCTGCCGCAGTTGCCGCTGACGATGGCCGCATCTTGGCCGCCAATCCCGCTTGGCGCTTGATTTTGGGGCAAGGCACGCGCTTGCCCAAGGCGGGCAAGGATGCCTCCAGCCTATTCACCGCCCTGACGGCGGCGCGGCGCGGTGAGGTGGGGTCAGCTCAGGTTCGCGCTGATGGTGAAGATCACCCGGTTCAGGTCTCGACCCTCGCGGCCTCAGCCAAGGGGCGGCGGTCCTATCTCATTCGGATGACCGGACTGGGCATGGCCGAACCGCGTCGTCTTTCGGGGCCTCAGGGACAGCTGAGCGATGCCAGCCTCGACATCCCAGCCTTACCCGCGCCATCGCTCGATCCGGCCGTTGGACGGTATGAAGGCCCAGCAATGCTCGATGCCTTCGCATCAGCCGCCCCCTTCGGTGCGGCCCTGCTCGACGGTGCCGACCCCTTGAATGCGCAGATCCTTCAGACCAATGCCGCCTTTAGCGCCATTACCGGAGCCCCGTCTGAGGGCACCTGCTTTGGTGATCTGATCGAGCCAAGCTCACGCGCGGAGGCCCAGCAGCGGATCGCAGCGGGGCAGGCCGGTCCGGTGGAGGTTCGCCTGACCGCCAATCCCAGCGGCATTGCCCACCTCTATCTGACAAGGGCTGATGGCCGGATCATTGCCTATCTGATGGATGTGTCCGAGCAAAAGCAGGTCGAGCTTCAACTGTCACAGTCGCAAAAGATGCAGGCCATTGGTCAGTTGGCGGGCGGCGTCGCGCACGACTTCAACAATCTGCTGACGGCCATCCAGTTGCGGTTGGATGAACTTCTCCACCGTCATCCTGTGGGCGATCCGTCCTATGAGGGCCTGACTGAAATCCGTCAGACCGGCGTTCGGGCGGCCGATCTGGTGCGCAAGCTCTTGGCCTTCTCGCGCAAGCAAACGGTTCAGCGCGAAATTCTCGATCTGGGCGAACTGATCAGCGAGTTTTCGGTCCTGCTGCGCCGCCTGCTGCGCGAGGACGTCAAGCTTGAGACCGACTATGGCCGCAACCTGCCGCTGGTTCGGGCCGATAAGAGCCAGCTCGAAACGGCGGTCATGAACCTTGCGGTCAATGCGCGTGATGCGGTCCGGGCCCAAGGCGGCGGCGTGGTCAGCATCCGTACCGCGCGCCTTAGTGCCACTGAAGCCCGGGTCCTAGGCTATGCGCCAGATCGACCCTCTACGGCAGAGGTGGCCATGATCGAGGTTTCGGACAATGGCCCCGGTATTCCGCCTCTGGTCCTGTCGAAAATCTTCGACCCCTTCTTTACGACCAAGCCGGTGGGCGAGGGCACGGGCCTAGGGCTGGCAACCGTCTATGGGATGGTCAAACAGGCTGATGGCTGGATTCACGTCGATAGCGGGCTCGGCCGAGGCGCGACCTTCCGCATCTTCTTGCCGGTCTACGTGCCTGCCGCCGGTGCGCCGGCCCATGCTCCTGCGGTGGCCAAGCCTAAGCCGGTGGCCCGTGATCTTTCGGGCGCGGGACGTATCCTGTTTGTCGAAGACGAAGATGCGGTCCGCAGCGTTGCCGCCCGTCTGCTTCGCGCGCGAGGCTATGAGGTCATCGAGGCCAGTGATGGCGAGGAGGCTTTGCTCTTGGCCGAAGAGCATGCCGGAACCATCGATCTCTTGATCAGCGACGTGATCATGCCCGGTATTGATGGCCCGACCCTCTTGAAGAAGGCCCGAATCTATCTTGGGTCCGCGCCCGTCATGTTCATATCCGGCTATGCCGAGGCGGAGTTCTCAGACCTGCTCGAAGGCGAGACCGGCGTGACATTTTTACCCAAGCCACTGGATATCAAGGCCTTGGCCGAACGGGTTAAGCAACAACTGCAAGCCACCTAAGGCTTTGGTCGCCATTGGGGCTAACCTCATTCAGAAATTGGTGTAGACAGCCCGCGAAGGACGGCCCTGCGGCGCGTCTGGGGCTTGAGGCATTATCCAACCTATGACACTTCGGGATTTCGGTTTTCTAGTGTTGATCTGCGTCCTCTGGGCCCTCAACACCGTACTGAGCAAGGTGGTGATCACCCAGATGGGTGTGCCGCCGATGAGCTATGCTTTGGTGCGCTTTGCCCTCGTCGCCTTGATCGTCTTGCCGTGGCTTTTGCCCATGCCCAAGCCGCGTTTGCGGCTGCTACTGGTCGCCCTGTTGATGGGCGGCGGTAATTTCGTCTTTCTCTTTTTAGGATTGCAGACAGCCAGTCCGTCGGGCGTTGCCATTGTCAGTCAGTTGGGCGTGCCCATGACCACCATCCTTTCGGTCATGATCCTGGGTGAGACGATCCGTTGGCGGAGGGGGATTGGCATCGTCCTGACCTTTATCGGAGCCATGACCGTGATTTGGGACCCAACAGGGGTGCCGATCTCCACCGGGTTGTTGCTGATCGCCGCAGCGGCCTTCCTAGGGTCCTTGGGCGCGGTGCTGATGAAGCAGATGGACGGCATCAAGCCCCTTCAGTTTCAGGCCTGGGTTGGGGCCTCGTCGATCCTGCCGCTCCTTTTGGTTTCGGCCCTGTTCGAGCAAAATCAGCTCGAACTGATGATCGACGCTGGTTGGCCCTTCCTTGGCGCACTGATCTTTTCGGCCCTCGCCGTCAGCGTCTGGGGACATACGGCCTATTTTGGCCTGATTCAGAAATATGAGGCCAATCTGATTGCCCCCCTGACCCTGATGACCCCGCTCTTCACCATCGGCCTTGGCGTTCTTTTAACCCAAGACCATTTTGATCTGCGGATGGCCATCGGATCGGCCATCGCCTTGCTGGGTGTCTTGATCATCGCCTTGAGGCCGAACCGCATGATGTCGCTGGCCGACCTTTTGAGGAGCCGCCTGTGAGCCTAGAGACCATCGCCCGTCCTTCGCCCAATTTCGATTCCCGCAAGGGACCGCCCGACATGATCGTGCTCCACTATACGGGCATGCAGACCGGGCAAGCGGCGTTAGAGCGTCTGTGCCATCATCAGGCGAAGGTTTCGGCCCACTATTTGATCGAGGAGGATGGCCGCATCTTTACGCTGGTCGCCGAAGAGCGCCGCGCTTGGCATGCGGGCGTCTCATTCTGGAAGGGCGAGCGCGATATCAACGCGGTCTCCATCGGTATTGAGCTGGTCAATCCCGGGCATGAGTTCGGCTACCGCGCCTTTCCGGACCTGCAGATCGAAGCCCTGATCGCGCTGCTCGATGAGATTAGAGGGCGCTGGGAAATCGCTGATGGCCGCATTATCGGCCATTCCGATGTCGCGCCGGACCGCAAGGAAGATCCCGGCGAGCTCTTTCCTTGGGCCCGGCTTGCGGCGGCGGGGCATGGGCTGTGGGTTGAGCCGCCTGCCTCACCGGGCGCACCCTTGACCATCGGCGATGAGGGGGCGGGGGTCTTTGCCCTTCAGGCGGGCCTGACGCGGCTTGGCTATGACAGCGCGCCTAGTGGCCAATTTGACGACAAGACGGCCGTCATCCTTAAGGCCTTTCAGCGCCATTGGCGGCCAGAACGCATCGATGGGATTGCCGACGGCGAGACCCGCGCCCGCCTCGTGCATCTGCTGCGCGCCGGGTCCTAGATCGACAGGGGCCTTGACCCCGCAGGCTGCTGGCCTCATCTGTGCGGCGGATCAGATGGCCGGGCGATCGCGGTCCCTGGAAACAGGGGTCGAGGAAAGTCCGGGCTCCACGGTGAAAAGGCGGCGGGTAACGCCCGCCGGGGGTAACCCTAGGGATAGCGCCACAGAAAGCAAACCGCCTGCGCCTCGGCGTCGGTAAGGGTGAAAGGGTGGGGTAAGAGCCCACCGCAGACCTGGCAACAGGGATGGCAAGGCAAGCCCCGCTTGGAGCAAGACCAAATTGGGACGTCGCGCCTTGGTTCTCGAAAGGGGATGCAGGGCAGGGCTTCACCGGCCCGAGGCGTCCGGGTAGGTCGCGAGAACCGTCCAGCAATGGCCGGTCCAGAGGAATGATCGTCGCGCCTGCCGCAAGGTGGGCGGCACAGAACCCGGCTTACAGGCCGTCTGATCCGTTTTTCTTACGCACATCCCGTGTTCCCCGCGAAGGCGGGGATCCAGACCCTTTCACACTGCCGGATCGTTCGTGGCGCATCCCCCCACTCCCAACCCTCTCCCCCTCAAGGGGGGAAAGGGCTTTGTTTCTCCTCGGCGTCATTGCGAGCGCAGCGAAGCAACCCAGGGGTCTGACACGGGCCTATGGGGCTTCCCCCTACCCCGGCTTCGCCGGTACTTCCCCCAGAGGGGGAAGATTTGCGCATCGATGATCTTCCCCCTCTGGGGGAAGTGGCGCGTAGCGACGAAGGGGGCCTTGTTTTCATTTACTCACCCCAAACCCCCAAAATTTCACCCCCAATGCCATTCAGTGTCATTGTATCCCAATTCATCCCGTGTTAACCCAGTTCAGTCGTCACGCTGGCGATCATCATCAATGAGGGGCAGGCGGGTGTTTCTCTCGACCTTTGAGAAACAGCTAGATTCGAAGCGGCGCATTGTGGTGCCGCAGGAATTCCGTGCCTTCGCGCAATCGGTCCCGTCTGCGGTCATTCCCGCCTCAGCCGGTTTTGACGGCGTCTACTGCTTCCCAGCCTTTGAAGCGGACTGTCTGGAGGCCGGTGGTCCGGCCCTTTTGGACCGCTATGCCAAGATCATGACCGAGCTCGATTTCGGCGATCCCTTGCGGCTGGCGCTTGAAACCTCGGTCCTTGGCGAGATGCGGCCCCTGTCCTTTGATACGGCGGGACGCATCACCTTGCCCGAGAGCCTTTGCGAGATGATGGGCCTCAATGACTGGGTGTCCATCGTCGGACTGGGCGACCGGTTCCAGATCTGGTCACGCGACGCCTTCCAAGCCCATCGGACCGCTCAGCGCGAAGCCGCGCGCGACGGTCTGGCGGCCCTGCGCACCCAACAGCGCGCTGCCCAGCAAGCCTCTCGCGGATCTGGATCATGAGCGACGTCGCGCCTCACATTCCGGTTCTGATGGGCGAGGTGATTGACGCCCTAGAGCCTGCGCCCGGCAAGCTGATTATCGATGGGACCTTTGGCGCGGGTGGCTATAGCCGCGCCCTCTTGGCAGCCGGGGCGGATGTCATCGCATTAGACCGCGATCCTACAGCCGCCAAGTTTGCTGAGCCCTTGAAGGCGACCGGTCACTTTACCCTCCTTGAGACCCGCTTCTCGCTCATGGCTCAGGCCTTGACCGGGCAGGGCCATACCCATTGTGATGGTGTCGCGCTCGATATTGGCGTGTCCTCTATGCAGATCGATGAGCCGGAGCGGGGGTTCTCGTTCATGCGCGATGGGCCGCTGGATATGCGGATGGGCGCTCATGGGCGTACAGCCGCCGATATCGTCAATGATACAGAGCCGTCGGACCTGTCGCGGATGTTTTGGGTCTATGGCGAGGAACGCGCCGCGCGCCGGATTGCCGCCTTTCTCGTCCGTCGTCGGGCTGAAACCCCCTTCACCAGCACCCTTGATCTGGCCCAAACGGTCGAAAGAGCCGTTGGCGGACGAAAAGGTGCACCGATACATCCCGCGACTCGCGTATTCCAAGCCTTACGCATCGTTGTGAACGAAGAGTTGGCGGAATTGGAAGCAGGCCTAGAGGCAGCAGAGCAGGTCCTGATCGAGGGCGGACGTTTGGCGGTGGTGACCTTCCATTCTTTGGAAGACCGGATCGTCAAATCGTTCTTCACCGAGCGGGCTGGGCGTTTGCCGTCTGGGTCGCGTCATGCGCCGCCCGTCCAGCGCGCCGCCGCTCCCACCTTTGATCTGATTTTCAACGGCGCTCGCGGCCCATCTGACGCAGAACTGGCGGCCAATCCCCGCGCCCGCTCGGCCAAATTGCGCGCGGGTGTAAGAACGGCGGCCCCGGCTTGGAGGGTAACGGCATGATGATGTCCGACCTCTTTACCCGGCGGTTCCGCGGCTTTCGCGTTGTTGAGCTCGGTGGCCTCGCCTTCTTTCTCGTGCTGGCGCTCGGCGTCTATATGGTCAAGGCTGGGGCCGGTCGTGACCGGGCGCAGATTGCAACGATCGAGCGGCAGATCCTTGTTGAGCAGACCCGTCTTCGCCTTTTGCGCGCGGAAGTCGCCCATCTCGAACAGCCCGAGCGGATCGAACGGTTGGCTGCGGCCTATTTGGGCATGGGGCCGACCTCGCCCAAAAACGAGGCTACGGTTGAGACCTTGGGGCTTGTCGCGCTCAAGGCTCCGCTGCCGACGCCCGTTGCCGCGCCCGTTGTCGTGCCGATTGAAGATGATGCGACCGGGGTTGTGGTGCCTGCCAATATTGCAGCGCCGCCTGCACCGGCCAAGCCCAGCTCGGAGGCAAGGCATTGAGGCCCGATGATCTCAACGTCTACCGTTTGCCCCCGGCTTGGCGCTGGCTGTCAGCGCGACTGTGGAGCCTAGAGCACGCCTATGAGCGGGCGACGGCCTCGGGGCGTTTGCAAGACGATGCCCGGATCCGCATCCTCTTCGTTCTGGCCATGTTTACGGCCGGTTTTCTAACGCTTGCCGTTGGCGCAACCCATTCGGCCCTGTTTTCAGATGCAGGGAAAAATACCGGCACCTTGGCTGCCCCATCGGGCGCTCGGGCCGATCTGGTTGATCGTAACGGACAGCTCTTGGCCGTCGACCTGCCGCACTATGGTCTCTATGTCGACAGCCGCGAAATCTGGGATGTTTCCGAGACGCGCACGGCCCTGATGGCCACCATACCTGGCCTTACCCGCGAGCGGTTGGACAAGGCCCTGCGCGGTGATCGGCGAGAATATTTGGTCGGTGGACTGACGCCAGAACAGCGGGCGGTGGTTCATAATCTTGGCCTTCCGGGTGTGGTGTTCGAAGAGGAAAGCCGCCGGGTCTATCCGCTAGGTTCCACGGCCGCTCACATTATCGGGTTCTCGGACCGTGGCGGGGCCGGTATTGCCGGCTCTGAACTGGCTTTGGATGACACGGTGCGCAAGTTGGCCGCTGTGCCTGGTCAGTCGGTGCCCCTGTCCATCGATTTGAGGGTGCAGACTGCCCTTGAAGATGAACTGCAAAAGAATGCGGTGAGCTTCCAAGCGACGGGTGCGGTGGGCCTTGTTACCAATGTCCGCACTGGCGAGATCCTCGCCCTGGCCAGTTACCCTGACTTCAATCCCAATAGACCGGGTCTGACGCCTCCCAACAATCTGCTGAACCGGGCTGCGGCTTCGGTATTTGAGATGGGCTCGATCTTCAAGGTCTTCACAGTTGCGATGGGGCTCGATACCGGTCGAGTGAACCTCAGTACGACCTTTGATGCCACCACGCCGATCACAGCAGGCGGCCAGACCATTCATGATTTTCACGCTGAAAAGCGGGTCATGACCCTCTCTGACATTTTTCTCCACTCCTCCAACATCGGCACCGCCAAGCTGGCCCTGACGATCGGGGGACCAACCATGGAGCGTTACTTCCAGTCCTTCGGCCTCTTCGCCCCCGCCAAGATTGAGTTGGCAGAAACGACCCATCCGATCTTGCCGCACCGTTGGAGCGAAAACATCGTCGCCTCGGCGTCCTTTGGCCACGCCATGTCGGTTAGCCCATTGGCGGTCGCATCAGGAATGGGCGCCATTTTGAATGGTGGCAATCTGGTGCCTCTGACGATCCGCAAGGTCGAAGCGGGCGCGGTGCCTGCGGGTAAGCGCGTCATTTCGGAAGCGACATCTCGGTCTATGCTCGACCTTATGCGGTTGAATGTCACCCATGGAACGGGTGCCAGTGCCGAGCGCGCAGCACCGGGCCTGCGGGTCGGCGGCAAGACGGGATCGGCCGAAAAGGTTGTGGCTGGTCGCTATGACCGATCCAAGCTGGTCTCAAGCTTTGCAGCCGTATTCCCCACCGATGGTCCGATAGACGGGGATCGCTATTTCATTCTGATCCTTGTGGATGAGCCTAAGGGCAACAAGGAGAGCTACGGATTTGCCACAGGCGGCTGGACAGCGGCACCAGCTGTTGGGCGGGTCGCCGAGAGGATCGCGCCCTATCTGGGTGTTCGCCGCATGGAGACGGCCACGGATGCGCCTGCGGTGACCCCGGAGCGCCTGAGCGGCGGCGATCGCTAATGGCGCGGCGGCTCTCACAGATCGTCAAACAGTCTGTCGCAGATGATCCCATGATCACTGGCGTTACGGCCGATAGCCGCAAGGTCGGACCGGGGGTTCTGTTTGCTGCCCTGCCGGGCACCAAGATCGATGGGGCGAGCTTTATTCCCGCAGCGATCACGGCAGGCGCGGCAGCCATTCTTGCACCGCCATCGATCCAAGGCCTTCCCGTTCCGGTGGTTGCCTCAGACGATGTCCGCAGGGCCTATGCCTTGGCCGCGAGCGCCTTTTGGGGTGATCAGCCAGCCGTCTGCGTGGCTGTGACCGGGACCAATGGCAAGACCTCGGTCGCGACCTTCTGTCGGCAGATTTTCCAGCGCCTCGGCTATCGCGCAGCAAGCATGGGAACGCTCGGCGTCACGATCAGCGATCCTTTCACGGGCGATCAGCAGATCACGCCGCCTGGCCTGACCACGCCCGATGCCGCCGATGTGGCGGAATTGATGGCTAAGGTCGCCGCCATGGGGGTGACCCATATGGCGCTGGAGGCCTCGTCTCACGGTATTGATCAACGCCGGTTGGATGGGGTTCAACTGAAGGCCGCCGGGTTCTTGAACCTGACCCAAGATCATCTGGACTATCACGGCGACATGGCCAGCTATGGCCGAGCCAAGATGCGCCTGTTTGAAACCCTCTTGCCGCGTGGTGGCACTGCGGTTTTGAATGCTGACAGCGATGCTTTCGACCTGTTTGCAGCGGCGGCGGTGATGGCCGGTCAGACCGTGCTGAGCGTCGGCGAGCAGGGCCAAGGCTTGATGCTGGTTGAGCGGGCCTTGCTGCCCAAAGGCCAGCGCCTGACCGTTCGGGCGGACGGGCAGGACCATATTGTTAGCCTGCCTCTGGCCGGAGCGTTCCAAGCGGCCAATGCACTGGCGGCTGCGGGTCTGTGTATCGCGGCGGGCGAAGAGGTTGCGGCAACCTTGGCGGCGTTAGAGCATCTCAAGGGCGCTGCGGGACGCCTGCAGCTTGTGGGTTCCAAAGCCTCGGGCGGCGAGGTCTATGTCGACTATGCCCATACGCCGGATGGATTGCAGACCGTGCTTGAGGCCTTGCGGCCCCACACTGTGGGGCGCCTGATCGTTGTCTTCGGGGCTGGCGGCGACCGAGATCGGACCAAGCGCCCGCTGATGGGCGAGATCGCCGCGCGTCTTGCTGACGTGGCCATCGTCACCGACGACAATCCGCGCTCAGAAGATCCCGCCTCAATCCGTGCGGCCATCCTTGCTGCGGCCCCCGGTGCTCTGGAGGTCGGTGATCGTCACTTGGCGATCCAACAGGCCGTGGGTCTGCTCGGCGAGGGGGATGTTCTCGTCATTGCGGGCAAGGGCCATGAGCAGGGTCAGACCATAGCCGGTGTCGTCCATCCCTTCGATGACGTGTCTGAGGCCGCTGGTGCCCTGGGTCTGGAGCCTGTCGCATGACCGGCGCGCTCTGGACATCTGCCGAAATTGCTAAGGCCACGGGCGGCCAAGCCGTCGGTGCCGACTTTGAGGTTATGAGCCTGTCCATCGATACGCGGTCCATCGACAAGGGCGATCTGTTCATCGCCTTGGCGGGCGTGCGAGACGGCCACGAATTTATCGAGCAGGCACTTGCCAACGGAGCGGCGGGGTCGCTGGCGTCTCGCGCAGTGGCAGGTTCCGCCGTGTTGGTTCCCGATGTTCTGGTCGGACTGGAGCAGATGGGCATTGCCGCGCGCAATCGGGCAAGTACAGCCCTTCGCGGGGCCATCACAGGCTCGGTCGGCAAGACCAGCCTGACCCAAGCGGTGTCCAAGGGTCTGGCCATGGCCGGTCGCTCCCACGCCTCGATCAAGTCCTATAACAACCATATTGGCGTGCCCCTGACGCTGGCGCGTATGCCGCGCAATACAGAGCGGGCTGTGTTTGAGATCGGCATGAACCATGCCGGAGAGATTGACCCCCTGACCCGGATGGTCCGGCCTCACGCAGTCTGTGTCTCGACCGTTGGACCGGTCCATATTGAGAACTTCCCAGATGGCGAAGCGGGCGTGGCGCGGGCCAAGGCCGAGATCTTTGCCGGACTAGAGCCGGGGGGCACAGCGGTCCTCAATGCCGATGACCGCTGGTTTGATCTTCTCGCCGCAGAGGCCAAGGCCGTGGGGGCCAAGATTGTCCGCTTTGGTGCAGGCGCTGAGTGCGAGGCTCGCCTCACCGATATTTGCGCCGTGACAGGCGGGGCGCAGGTCAGCGCCGTGATCCATGGCAAGGCCGTCACCTTCCCGATCCTGCAAAGCGGTGCCCATTGGGGCCACAATAGTCTTGCGGCCCTGATGATGATGCAGGCGCTGGGCGTTGATCTGGACATGGGCGTTGCCGCGCTCGGGGCGTTCGAGCCGCTGGATGGACGCGGTGCTGAGCGCGAGGTCGGGCTGGCTACGGGTGGAACCTTCACCCTGATCGATGAGAGCTATAACGCCAATCCCCTGTCGATGGCCGCCGTCCTGCGCAGCCTTGGCGGGCGCACGGCCACGGGGCGCAGGATCGTTGCCCTGACCGATATGCTCGAATTAGGCGAGGTCGGGCCGAGGCTTCACGCCGAGATTGCAGCGGCGGTCGCGGCGGCTGGGATTGATCAGGTCTATTGTTCGGGGCCTTTGATGAAATCCCTCTGGGATGCCCTTCCTCCGACTCAGCGTGGCGGCTACGCCATGACAGCGGCTGAACTCGCGCCCCAGGTGGCGAGCGCGGTCGAGGCCGGTGATGTGGTGATGGTTAAGGGGTCCAATGGGTCCAAGGCATCGGTGATTGCTGCGGCCTTGGCAGCATTGGATAGGGGGGAACGGGGCTAATGCTATATTTGCTTTATGAATGGCTGGCGCAATATAAAGACGCTTTTCCGGCCATCAACCTCTTGAAATATCTGACCTTTAGAACGGCCATGGCCATGTTCACGGCCCAGATCATTGCTGTGGCCATGGGCTCGCGGTTCATTCGCTGGATGAAGACCAAGCAGGGGCGCGGTCAGCCGATCCGCTCTGACGGCATTGCCCGCCATGTGGTCGAAAAGGCGGGAACGCCGACCATGGGCGGGTTCATGATCTTGGCCGGGGTGGTCGGGGCGACCCTGCTCTGGGCCGATCTGCGCAATATCTATGTTTGGGTCATGCTGATGGTCACGACGGCCTTTGGCGTGCTCGGCTTTTTGGATGACTATGCCAAGGTCACCAAACAGACCACGGCGGGGGTCTCCAGCCGGATGAAGCTGGTGTTTCAGTTTGTTGTGGCGGTCGTGGCGATTGTGATCCTGATCCAGTTTGGTGCCCGCTCCCCTGAGGCTCCTGGTCTGTCCACCTCGGTGGCCTTCCCGATCTTTAAGCGGTTCTTGCTGGATATTGGCTGGTTCTATGTCGCCTTTGGCGCGGTGGTGATCATTGGATCATCCAATGCTGTGAACCTCACTGATGGCCTTGACGGTCTGGCCATTGTGCCGGTGATGATCGCTTCTGCGACCTTTGGTCTGATCGCCTATCTGGTCGGCAATTATGTGTTTGCCCAGTATCTGCAGGTCCATTTCGTTCCCGGCGTCGGTGAGGTGGCGGTCTTCTGTGGCTCGATCATCGGCGCTGGGCTTGGCTTTCTTTGGTACAATGCCCCGCCCGCTAAGATCTTTATGGGCGATACAGGGTCTTTAGCCCTTGGCGGCGCGCTGGGCACAGTGGCTGTGGCGACCAAGCATGAGATCGTTCTGGCCATTGTCGGCGGTCTGTTCGTGCTCGAAGCCGTGTCGGTGATGGTGCAGGTGGCCTCGTTCAAGCTGACCGGCAAGCGGGTGTTCCGCATGGCCCCGATCCACCACCATTTTGAAAAGCTGGGCTGGGCTGAGTCGACCGTCGTGATCCGCTTCTGGATCATCAGCGTCGTTCTGGCCCTGATCGGCCTCGCCACCTTGAAACTGCGATAGGAAGGGCCCGGCTGTGATCCCCGTCAAAGGTTTTGAAGGCAAGCGCGTTGCGGTCTTCGGTCTGGGCCGAACCGGCCTGACCGCTGCACGCGCCCTTCTGGCTGGCGGGGCGACGGTTGCCCTTTGGGATGAGAAACCGGCTGCGCGCGAGGCGGCTCTGGCGGAAGGCTTTGAGGTGGTCGACCTCAATAGCGCTGATTGGAGCCAGTTTGACGCCCTGATGCAGTCCCCCGGCGTGCCCCTGACCCATCCTGAACCCCACTGGACCGTCACCAAGGCCAAGGCCGCCGGTGTCGAGGTGCTGGGCGATATCGAGCTCTTCGCTCGAACGGTCAATGCTGCGCCTGATCATAAGCGGCCCAAGATCGTGGCCATTACCGGAACCAACGGCAAGTCGACCACCACGGCCCTGATTGGTCATATCCTGACCTCGGCGGGTAAGGATGCGCGGATCGGCGGCAATATCGGCCTTGGGGTTTTGGGCCTCGACGACATGCATGGCGGCGCAGTCTATGTGCTGGAGGTCTCGTCCTATCAGCTCGATCTGACCTCGAGCCTCAAGCCCAATGTGTCGATCATTCTCAACATCACCCCGGACCATCTGGACCGCCACGGCGGGATGGAGGGCTATGTCGCAGCCAAGCGGCGGGTGCTGCTCAATCAGGGCGTTGGCGATACGGCCATTGTCGGTGTCGATGACAACTGGTGCCAAAGGATCTGTACCGAGATTACCGCTGCGAACCGCCGCACCATCTGGCCGGTTTCTGCCGGTCGGGCCATGGGCCGGGGCGTCTATGTGCTTCAGGGCGTGCTCTATGATGCGACCGGCGACCGCGTGGTTGAGGTTGTGGATCTGACCAATGCCAAGTCCTTGCCCGGACGTCACAACTGGCAAAATGCCGCCGCCGCCTATGGGGCTGTGCGCGCCTTGGGCGTCTCAGTCGAGGATGCTGCCGAGGGTCTGATGACCTTCCCCGGGCTGGTCCACCGCATGGAGACGGTCGCGATCAGCGACGGTGTTCGCTTCGTCAATGACTCCAAGGCCACCAATGCCGATGCTGCGCGCCAAGCCATGAGCAGCTATCCCCGCTTCTTCTGGATTGCGGGCGGTGTGCCCAAGTCCGGCGGGATCGAGCCCCTGACGGATCTGTTTGGCCGGGTGGCCAAGGCCTATCTGGTCGGAGAGGCCGCTGACGCCTTTGCCGCGACGCTGGACGGTAAGGCTGAACTAACGCGTTGCAACAGCGTGCAAGAGGCCGCCGCAGCCGCTTTTGACGATGCCAAGCAGGAGGCGGCGCGAACAGGACGCGAGGCCGTGGTGCTTCTGTCCCCCGCCTGCGCCTCTTTTGATCAGTTCCCAGATTTCGAAGTGCGGGGCGAAGCCTTTCGAACCGCTGTTCTTGGCTTGATCGGTTAAGGAGATGACCGTGACTGTTCAAAGCCCACATCACACCTTCGCCCGCGATGATAGCTCGAAGCTGAGCATCTGGTGGTGGACCACCGATCGCTGGCTACTGGGGGCCACGGCCCTGTTGATGGTCTTGGGCGTGCTCCTGTCCTTCACCTCAAGCCCCGCTGCCGCCGCGCGGATGAACATTGGTGATCCTTTCCATTTCGCCTTTCGCCAGTCGGTCTTTGCCATGGCCGCAGCGGTCGTCCTGCTATCGGTTTCGATGTTATCGCCCAAGGGCATAAGGCGATCGGCGGCGATCATCTATCTGGTGGCTGTGGTGATCATGGTGGCCTTGCCCTTTGTTGGGCACTCGGCCAAGGGCGCGACGCGCTGGCTGCAGCTTGGCGGTTTCTCGCTCCAGCCCTCTGAATTTATGAAGCCGGCCCTGATTGTGCTGGTCGCTTGGATGTTTTCTGAGGGCCAGAAGGGGCAGGGCGTTCCCGGCGTGACCATCGCCTTTGTGCTCTATCTGCTATCGGTAGGGCTACTTCTGATCCAGCCCGATATTGGCCAAACCATCTTGGTGACCATTGCCTTTGGCGCGGCCTTCTGGATGGCGGGCGTCCCGATGCACTGGGTCGTTGGGCTCGGCGGCATAGCCGTCAGCGGCCTCATCAGCACCTATTTCATGTTCGACCATGTCGCCAGCCGGGTCGACCGCTTCCTTAGCCCTGAAAAGGCCGACACCCATCAGGTGGACCGCGCCTCTGAAGCCATCGTCAATGGCGGCCTATTGGGCCGTGGTCCAGGCGAGGGGGTGATGAAGCGTCACGTTCCTGACCTCCATACCGACTTCATCTATTCGGTGGCGGCAGAGGAATATGGCCTGATCTTCTCGCTGTTTCTGATCACCCTCTTTGCCGTGATCGTGGTGCGCGGCCTCTATAAGGCGATGAAACTGTCTGATCCGTTCGAGCAGGTCGCCGCTGCGGGTCTCTTTGTTCTAGTCGGGCAACAGGCCTTTATCAATGTGGCGGTGAACCTGAACATGATCCCGACCAAGGGCATGACCTTGCCGTTCCTGTCCTATGGCGGATCGAGCATGTTGGCCATGGGGCTGACCCTTGGTATGGCCTTGGCCCTGACCCGCCGCCGTCCGGGGGCCTATGCCCAGAAGGATGGCTTGGCCCAAGCCGGAACCTTCGCATGAGAAAGGTTGCCATCGTCGCAGCCGGTGGCACGGGCGGGCACATGTTCCCGGCCCAGGCCTTGGCCGAGGCCCTGACCGAGCGCGGCTGGCGCGTGGTTTTGGCCACCGATGAGCGCGGCGCGGTCTATGCGGATAAGTTCCCGGCGGAGAAGCGGATCGCCCTGTCGGCGGCGACCTATCGCAATGGCGATCCTATCGGCATGGCGCGGGCAGGCATCCAGATCGCCAAAGGCGTGATGCAGGCGCGGGCAGCGTTCAAGGTCATCGACCCGGCCATCGTGGTGGGCTTTGGCGGCTATCCCAGTCTTCCGGCCTTGCTCGCGGCCCTGTCGGCCAAGCGTCCGGCTATGATCCATGAACAGAACGCCGTGCTGGGGCGCGTCAATCGGCTCTTGGCCCCGCATGTGCAGGCCATCGCCAGCGCCTTCCCGACGCTCGAAAAGGCCTCGTCCGAGGTTTTGGCCCGCACCCAAGTCGTCGGCAACCCGGTGCGCCCGGAGATCAGCGCCCTGTTCGATCAGGCCTATGAGGCCCC
This sequence comes from Caulobacteraceae bacterium, assembly GCA_947441065.1. Taxonomy (GTDB): domain Bacteria; phylum Pseudomonadota; class Alphaproteobacteria; order Caulobacterales; family Caulobacteraceae; genus CAISGS01. Next base: position 76,396 of record CANESI010000003.1, on the reverse strand, counting down.
GACCGGTGACATTCGGCTGCTGATCACGGGCGGCAGCCAAGGTGCCCGCATCCTATCCGAACTGATCCCAGAGGCCATTGCCCGCCTGCCTGAGGCGCTGCGCTTTCGGTTGAAGATCCAACAGCAGACCCGCAAGGAGTCGCTGGAAACGGCGCGTCAGGCCTATGCCGAGGCCTTGGTCGACGCCGAGATTGCCCCCTTCTTCCGTGACATGGCCGGGCGGCTCTCCTTGGCCCATCTGGTCATTGGCCGGGCTGGGGCCTCGACGGTCAGTGAACTGGCGGTGGCGGGGCGTCCTTCGCTGCTGATCCCGCTCAAGATCGCCATGGATGACCATCAGCGCTTTAACGCTAAGCTCCTGACCGATGTTGGCGCGGCGGTCGTGCTGGCTGAGGATGATGCCACAGTTGACGCTATGGCCAGCCTGCTTGAACGGCTCCTGTCCGATCCGATGGGTCTAACCCGCATGGCCAGGGCCGCTCATTCGGTGGCCATCCCCGACGGGGCCGCACGCCTTGCTGATCTGGTCGAACAGACGGCGGGGATTTGAGGGCGAAGATAAGCCTCATCCCCTACTTTGACCTCTGGGGCAAATCAGCTACCCATAGGGCATGAACAGACGTCCCGTACCCTTCGACCTCGGACCCGTGCACTTCATTGGCATTGGGGGCATTGGCATGAGCGGCATTGCCGAGATCATGCTTCGGATTGGCTATGTGGTCCAAGGCTCTGACGCCAAGGCCAGCGCCAACACAGAGCGGCTGCAAAAGCTCGGTGCCAAGATCTTCATTGGCCATGATGCGGCCCATGTGGAGGGCGCCTCGGCGGTGGTCTATTCCACGGCGGTCAAGGGCGATAATCCAGAGATGGTCGCAGGCCGCGCCAAGCGTCTGCCGCTGGTACGCCGCGCTGAGATGCTGGCCGAGCTAATGCGGCTTCAGTTTTCGGTGGCGGTGGGTGGAACCCACGGCAAGACGACCACGACCTCGATGATCGCGGCCCTGCTCGATGCGGGCGGCATGGATCCGACCGTGGTCAATGGCGGCATTATCAATGCCTATGGCACCAACGCCAAGGTCGGCGAGGGTGACTGGATCGTGGTCGAGGCCGACGAGAGCGACGGCACCTTCCTGAAGCTGAAATCCACCGTCGCGGTGGTGACCAATATCGATCCGGAACATCTGGATCACTATGGCGACTTCGACGCGGTCAAGAAGGCGTTCAAGGACTTTGTCGAGAACATCCCCTTCTATGGCTTTGCTGCCATCTGCCTGGACCACCCGGAGGTTCAGGCCCTCGCGGCCAAGGTCGAGAACCGGCGTCTGGTGACCTATGGCGTCAATCCCCAGGCCGAGGTTCGGGCGACCAATGTCACCATGGGGCCAGAAGGCGCACGCTTTGATGTGCAGTTCTCGCCGCCGGGCGGTCCGGTCAAGCGCCTGATCGATCTGCATCTGCCCATGGCTGGCGATCACAATGTCGCCAATGCTCTGGCGGCCATCGCCATTGCCCGCGAGCTGGGCGTCAGTGACGAGGCGATCCGCGCAGGCCTGACCGGCTTTGGCGGGGTCAAGCGGCGCTTTACGACCACGGGCGTGGCCAAGGGTGTGCGGATCATCGACGACTATGGTCATCACCCGGTCGAGATCTCATCGGTTCTCAAGGCGGCCCGTGCGGTCAGCCTGGGCAAGGTCGTAGCCGTGGTTCAGCCCCATCGCTACACCCGCCTGCGCGATCTCTTTGCCGATTTCTGCAGCTGCTTTAACGATGCCGACGTGGTCATCGTGGCCGATGTCTATACGGCGGGAGAAAGCCCGATTGAGGGGATCAATCGTGACAGCCTGGTCGAAGGCCTGCGCCGTTATGGTCACCGCCATGCTCTGGCTCTGCCCAGTCCAGCGGACCTGCCCGCCATGATCGCAGCCCAGACCCAGCCCGGTGACCTGGTGGTTCTGCTCGGCGCTGGCGACATTACCAGCTGGGCCTATGCCTTGCCCGCCCAGTTGGAGGCGCTGGCTTGAGCCGCTGGCAGGATCACCTGCCCAAGACGCGCGGAAAGCTGCTCCTGAACGAGGCCCTCGCGCCCTTCACCTGGCTGCGGGTCGGGGGACCGGCGGACGTGCTGTTCCTGCCTGAGGACGAGGACGATCTGGCCGCATTCTTGAAGGGTCTGGATCCATCCGTGCCGGTCATGGCCATTGGCGTAGGCTCCAACCTGCTGGTCCGCGATGGCGGGGTCGAGGGGGTCGTGATCCGCTTGGGACGCGGCTTCGGCGGCGTTGAGCCGCGCGGCGAGAACCAGATCTATGCGGGCGCAGCGGTGCTCGATGCCAATCTGGCCAAGGCGGCGGCCCAAGCAGGCATTGCCGGGCTGGAGTTTTTTCGCGGTGTTCCCGGTGCCATTGGCGGTGCCTGCATGATGAATGCGGGCTGCTATGGGGCAGAAACCAAGGATGTGCTGGTCGAGGCCTATGCCATCAACCGCTCAGGCGAGGGCGTTACCCTGTCCAATGAGGCCATGGGCTTTAGCTATCGGCGCTCAGCGGCAGCGGCGAGCGGCGGGCTGATCTTCACCGGCGCGCTGTTCAAGGGGACTCCCGACGCGCCTGAGGCGGTTCTAGAGCGCATGGAGGCGATCACCGCCCGGCGCGAGGCCTCCCAGCCCATTCGCGAAAAGACCGGCGGCTCGACCTTCAAAAATCCTGAGGGCCACAGTGCGTGGAAACTGGTCGATGAGGCCGGATGGCGCGGCAAACCGTTTGGCGGGGCGCAGTTCTCAGACCTTCACGCCAATTTCCTGATCAATGCCAACAATGCCAGCGCCGCCGACCTTGAAGGGCTTGGCGAAGCGGTGCGGGCGGATGTCCTGTCGAAGCTAGGCGTTTCGTTGGAATGGGAAATCAAGCGGATCGGACGACCCTGATCCCTTGCAGGCGCCCTGCTTGCCCCTCTACTGTTGCCCCATCGTTTATTGACCCAAGCTCTAGGAGCCTGCCATGTCGCTGACATTCACTCGAGGATCGGTTCTCGCCCTGGCCTTGGGCCTAGCGATCAGCGGCACCGCTCACAGTCAGACCGCACCCTATGCGGCGCAGCAGGCGGCGGCAGCGCAACTGCGTGACAAGGCCTTGAAAGGCTCCATCGCCTATGAGCTGGTCGAATCCCTAACCACAGAGGTCGGGGCTCGCCCCGCAGGCAGCGCCGCGGCTCACCGGGCCTCGGACTGGGCCGTGGCGCGGTTCAAGGCCCTTGGCTATGACAAGGTGACGGTCGAAACCTTCCCGGTCCCGAACTGGCAGCGCGGCGCTGAGACGGCAGAAGTAACAGCACCCTACCCGCAAAAGCTGTTCATCACGGCCTTGGGGGGATCAGTGGCGACGCCGCCGCTGGGATTGAGCGCACAGGTGGTTCTGTTCAAGCGCTTTGACGACCTGCTGGCCCAGCCGGAAGGGTCGCTGAAGGGTAAGATCGTCGTCGTCACCGAACGCATCATCCGGACGCAGGACGGCGCGGGCTATGGCGCAGGCTATCGCATCCGTGGCCAAGGCGCGGTTGAAGCGGCAAGGCGCGGCGCTGTGGGCTATATGCTGCGCTCGCTGGGAACAGACAGTCACCGCGTGCCCCATACGGGCAGCATGACCTACGATCCGGCCGTCTCGAAAATTCCAGCTGCTGCCCTTTCAAATCCTGACGCGGACCTTTTGGAGCGGATGACGGACCGGCGCGCGCCGGTCACAGTCAAGATGATCGTCACACCCACCACAGGTCCTGATCTGGAGGCCCGCACGGTGGTGGGTGAGATTACCGGACGTGAAAAGCCTGAAGAGATCGTGGTTATTGGCGGCCATCTGGACAGTTGGGATCTGGCAACGGGTGCCATTGACGATGGGGCCGGGGTCGCAATCACCATGGCTGCGGGAAAGCAGATCCTTGACCGGGCCGAGCGTCCTCGCCGCACCGTGCGCGTCGCCCTTTGGGGTGCAGAAGAGATCGGCAAGGCTGGTGAAGCCTTTGCCGCCGTCCACGGCGCTCAGGTCGACCGCCACATCATTGGCAGCGAAAGCGACTTTGGCGGCGGAAAGGTGCTGAAACTGGCCCTGCCTGCCGGAACTGATCGGGTCTTTGCCTCCGCCCTTTACAGTGTCGTTTCTGTGGCTGGCGTTATTCCAGAGCGGACACCAGCGGTGAATGGCGGCGCTGATCTGGAAGAGATGAACGCCTTGGGCATGCCTGTCGCCAGCCTTCGCCAAGACGGGACGGACTATTTCGACTGGCATCACACGCCAGACGACACGCTCGACAAGATCAAGCCTGCGGACTTGGATCAGGCCGTCGCGGTCTGGTCGGCCTTTACCTTGATGGTCGCCGATAGCGCTGTTGAGTTCCGTGCGCCGAAGGCGGCAGCGAAATAGAATTGGGTTTGGAGTGCGTAGAATGAGCCTTCCTTTGGCAGGACGTCATGTGGCCGTGTTGATGGGCGGCCTGTCGTCCGAGCGCGAGGTGTCCTTGGTATCGGGGCGCGAATGTGCCGATGCGCTGGAGCGGCTGGGCGCCAAGGTCAGCCGTATCGATGCGGGCCGTGATCTGGCGCAGGTCTTAACCGCCAACAGGCCCGATGTGGTGTTCAATGCGCTGCACGGGGCTTGGGGCGAGGACGGCTGCGTTCAGGGCGTGCTGGAGACGCTGGGCCTGCCCTATACCCACTCAGGCGTGCTGGCCTCGGCGCTGGCTATGGATAAGGCCAAGGCCAAGGCTGTGCTCGCAGCGGCAGGCGTCACTGTTCCGGGTGGCGGACTTTTTAACCGTTTCGACGTGGCTAAATCCCACGTCATGGCCCCGCCCTATGTGGTTAAGCCCAATGCAGAGGGCTCGTCTGTTGGTGTGTTTCTGGTCTTCGAAGGGGCCAATGGACCGCCTCAGCAGGTGGTGGCACCGGACTGGACTTTCGGCGAGGAGGTCATGGTCGAGCCCTATATTGCCGGACAGGAACTGGCGGTCGCCGTGATGGGCCATCAGGCCTTGACGGTCACCGATATTGTCTCGCGCACCGGCTTCTATGACTATGACGCCAAGTACGGGGAGGGCGGATCGACGCACATCATGCCTGCCGACATGCCTAAGCCGGCTTTTGAGCGTGCTTTGCGCATGGCAGAGGCCGCTCACAGCGCTTTAGGTTGCCAAGGTGTTACACGAAGTGACTTTCGTTATGACAACATTAACGACCTTCTGGTCCTATTGGAGGTTAATACCCAGCCCGGTATGACGCCAACCTCGCTCGCTCCTGAGCAGGCGGCCCATCTCGGAATCGGGTTCGATGACTTGGTTTTGTGGATTGTGGAGCAGGCTTATGGCGGCAGGGGTAAGAGCGGGATCTAGTCGCCCAGCCGACCCACGCGCTAAGTTTGCCGCCACCGTTGCCAGCCGTAATGTGGCTCCGCCAAAGACCGCCCCTCGGCCTCGGGCCACCGCTGCCCAAGCCTCTGCCAATAATCGCGACCGGCTTGCAGGTCTCGGCGGCTTTTCCTTAAGCCCTGTTCAGACCATCAGCCTGCTTGGCGGCGTTCTGGTTCTGGCCGGACTGATCGTCCTTGTGACCGGTGACCGGCCCCAAAAGATTGCCTCGGGCATCACATCCACCTTCGAGACCCAGACCAGCGCCATGGGCTTTAAGGTCAGGGACGTCCATGTGCAGGGCACATCGGGCATGGCTCAGGCCGACGTCATCGCGGCCACAGGCCTCTATCAGGATGAACCCATTCTCACTCTGGATCTGAAAGCCCTTCAGGCCAAGGTCGAGGCGGTGGGTTGGGTCAAGTCGGCCAAGGTCGTTCGTCTCTTGCCCGATACCCTTGTGATCGCCGTCGTTGAGCGTCAACGCCTCGCGGTTTGGCAAAATCAAGGCCAGACCAAGGTCGTCGATGTCGAGGGCAAGGTCATTCAAGAGGCCAATGCGGCCAATTTTAGCAACCTGCCTTTGGTGGTGGGTGTCGGTGCGAACGAAGCGGCGCCGGCCATTATGCCCATGGTGCTGTCTCGTCCGCGATTGGTGTCGCGACTGGAAGCCTTGGTCCGTGTTGATCAGCGCCGCTGGGACCTGCGTCTTAAGGATGGCGGGATCATCCAACTGCCTGCGGTGGGCGAAGACTCGGCCTTGATCCAACTGGATCAGATCGATCAGAAATCGCGAATTTTGGACTTGGGATTTGAACGTATCGATCTGCGCAATCCCGAAGCGCTTGCCATAAGGCCAAGGGCGGGCTCAGCCCCCGACGGCCTGATAGCAGGGGGTGCGTGATGTGGGGGAGTTCGACAGAATGTCGCGTTTAGACGACCGCCGCGAGGCCCGCGAAGGCCTCAAGGCCTTGGCCGGACGCCAGCCCGTTGTGGCTGCAGTCGATCTTGGTGCGTCCAAGGTGACGTGCTTTATCATGAAGCCGGATGGCATCCGTCGCGAAGACCGGACGCTCCAGACCGTTGGCGTCAGCCATGTGCAATCGCGCGGTGTCCGCGGCGGTGCGATCATCAATCTCGAAGAGGCCACCCAATCTATCGCTCAAGCTGTTGAGCGGGCCGAGACGGTTGCCGGTGTTAATGTTCAGGGTGTGACCGTCACGACCGCTGGCGGTCAGCTGTCCAGCAGCCGGGTACGCACGCAGGTCTCATTGGGCGCCCGTCCCATTTCGGATCACGACCTGTCTCGCGCCATCACAGCGGCGGTTAATCAGGTCCGCTGTCAGGGACGCCGTCCTATTCACCTTCTGCCCATCGCTTGGTCCGTTGATGGTCTGCGCGGCATTCGTGATCCGCGCGCCATGACCGGCCGCGCGCTGGGTCTTGAGCTCTTGGTCGTAACCATTGCCGATCAAGCCTTCCAGACCCTCAGCCACTGTGTCGAGCGCGCGCACCTTCAGTTCCTCGGCGTCGTCGCCGCCCCCTTCTCATCGGCCCTCGCGGCCTTGGAAGAGGATGAGATGGATCTGGGCTGCGTCTGCATCGATATGGGCGGTGGCTCGACCTCGGTCAGCGTCTTTGCCAATGGCTCGCTGGTCCATGTCGACTCTCTTGCGGTCGGCGGCAGCCATGTGACCGCTGATATTGCCCGTGGCCTATCGACCTCCATCGCTGGGGCAGAGCGGATCAAGACCTTGCATGGCTCGGCCATTGCCAGCGCCAATGAAGACCGCGAAATGATCGAGGCGCCGCCGCGCGGGGATGATCTAGGGGCTGGGCCAGTCGTTGCGCCGCGCTCACTGCTCAAGGGCATTATTGCGCCGCGCGTTGAAGAGACGCTGGAACTGCTGCGAGAGCGCCTCAAGGCCTCTGGCGCGCCCGTAGAGGCCGGTGCGGGCATTGTTTTGACCGGTGGGGCCAGTCAGCTTGCTGGCGTGCGTGAGGTCGCTGTGCGGGTCTTTGATCGCCCCGTCCGCTTAGGCCGTCCGCGCCGCGTGCCGCATCTGGCCGATTCCGCCTCTGGTCCTGCCTTCTGTGCAGCCGCAGGCGTTCTGCATCGTTCAGCCTTTGGTCCGCGTGAAGCGGTCTCGACCCAGGCCCTGACCGGTGGGCGCAACCGCACCCAACAGCTCGATCCATCATCAGGGACCCTGACGAGAATCGCAGCATGGTTAAGCGACAACCTCTAAAGTTCGAAATCTGTTCGCGGCTGCTGTGGCTAGCGATAGTAATCATTGACATGAATTTGCAGTGGGTTTTGTCGAACATGATTCGGGAACCCACTGACAATGCACAAATTTTACACCAAAAGGCTCGACCAAAGCCCGACTCAGACTATTCAGTTAACTGCACGTTAAGCATTCTGGTCGTTTAGTTAACGCCATCCACAAATGCACCTAGCGGGCGGTTCGCCGAGGTTGGTTCGAAGGGTTTTGGTCGATGGCTATTCAATTGTCTGCTCCGCGTACGACGGAATTGAAGCCCCGGATCGTGGTGTTCGGTATCGGGGGTGCCGGTGGCAACGCCGTGAACAACATGATCGATGCGGGCCTCGAGGGTGTTGAGTTCGTGGTGGCCAACACCGACGCTCAGCAACTGGCCTTCTCCAAGACCGATCGCCGCATCCAACTGGGTGTCCAAGTGACCCAAGGCCTCGGGGCCGGGGCCCATCCTGAAGTCGGCATGTCCGCCGCTGAAGAGTCCGCGCCTGAAATTGGCGAGCATCTCGACGGCGCCCATATGGTTTTCATCACTGCCGGTATGGGAGGTGGTACCGGAACCGGCGCAGCCCCCATCATCGCCAAGTGCGCCCGTGAGCGCGGTATCCTGACCGTCGGCGTAGTGACCAAGCCCTTCCAGTTCGAAGGCCGTCACCGGATGCGTCTGGCCGATGCCGGGATCGCCGAGTTGCAGCGTTATGTCGACACGCTGATTGTTATTCCAAACCAGAACCTGTTCCGCGTCGCCAATGAGCGCACCACCTTCGCCGAAGCCTTTGGCATGGCCGATCAGGTGCTCCATTCGGGCGTGCGCTCGATCACCGACCTGATGGTCCTTCCTGGGCTGATCAATCTCGACTTTGCTGACGTCCGCACGGTAATGACCGAGATGGGCAAGGCGATGATGGGCACCGGCGAAGCGTCGGGTGAAGACCGCGCCCTGCTCGCGGCGCAAAACGCCATCGCCAATCCGTTGCTCGACGAAGTGTCCCTCAAGGGTGCCAAGGCTGTGCTGGTCAATGTCACCGGTGGCCTAGACATGACGCTGCTCGAAGTGGACGAGGCGGCCAACGCCATCTCCGATCAGGTCGATGCGGACGCCAACATCATTTTCGGTGCCGCTTTCGATCCATCGCTGGACGGCAAGATCCGCGTTTCGGTCGTGGCGACGGGCATGGACGGTGCATCCATCGCCGCCATCGAGCCCAAGGTGGAGCGCGGCCTGTCGCGGGCCGAGCCCTTGCGTATTCCTGAGCCCGCACCGCGTGCCGCCCAGGTTGAAGCGCCTGTGATGATGCAGACCCCTGCCCAAGCCTTTGAGCAGGATCTGGTTCAGCGCGCTGCGGCCGCCCTAGCCCCTGCGCCGCAAGACACCTATGAGGCCCCGATCTATAGCGATCAGGCTGAACTGGATATTGAGCCGCTTGCCGCCCATCATCAGTCCTATGACTCTGATGCCGGTAGCTATTCACCGCAGATGACATCATCGGACAGTCATGCGGCGACGAACTATGGCCAGCGTGCGCCAGAGGTTGAGCAGAACGAATATTACCAGCAGCCAGACCCTCGGATCACTGATGACCGTCGCGGTCAAAAGGGTGGTTGGTTGAGCCTGTTCGGCAGCCGTCCGCGCCAAGATCCTGTCATTGCGCCTCGTGCGGCGGACCCGATCCCACAGTTCCGCAATCAAAACGCCGGTCAACCCGCTGTTCGTTCGATTGAAGAGCCTGAAGCGCAGGCTGGTGATGATCTGGAGATCCCATCGTTCCTGCGCCGCTTGGCAAACTAGGAACCTTGGTGCGGGTGCCTGAATAGGGCCTCTTGCTGCAATTTGAGACGAAATTGAGGTCGCGGTGCGGCCTCTTTTTGTTAGGATTTTCAATATCCTAAGCGCGAAACATTCCGAAACAGGAGTTGTTTTGCCGCGCCGAAACAAACTTTATAAATCACGATGGGGTTTTGGGTGGCCGAATGCCGCTCCCCCTTTTGGAAGGTTTCGACGTGGCTATAGCGTCATTGCATCAACAGACCCTCGCCAGTCCGGCGATCTTTGCAGGCCTTGGCTTGCATACGGGCCAACATGTGCGCGTGGCGGTTCGTCCCGCAGTGGCTTGGTCCGGGATTGTGTTTGTGCGCACCGATGTCACGGACCTCGACAATCGCGTACCTGTGTCCGGTGAGGCTGTGGTGCAGACCCAGCTTGGTACCGTGATCGGTAATGCCGATAAGGTTACGGTCTCGACGATTGAGCACCTGATGGCAGCCCTGTGCGCCTTGGGGATCGATAATGCTGTCGTTGAGTTGGATGGCCCTGAAGTGCCGATCATGGACGGTTCGTCTGAGCCTTTCGTGCAGCTTCTGGACCGGGCAGGGCGTCGTCGCCAAGATGCGCCGCGCCGTTATATTGAGATTACAGCCCCGATTGAGGTGGTGGACGGCGACAAGCGCGCCTCGCTGACCCCGGCCGATGGTTTCGAAGTGGCCTTCGAGATCGCCTTTGCCTCGAGCGCCATTGGCCGTCAGCGGGTCGATCTGCATATGAACGAGGCGGCGTTCCGTAAGGAACTGTCCAACTGCCGGACCTTTGGCTTTCTGCATGAGGTTGAGGCCCTGCGCCGCATTGGCCTAGCGCGAGGCGGCTCGATGGACAATGCCGTGGTCGTCGACGGGGATCGGGTCCTGAACCCCGAGGGTCTGCGTCGTCGGGATGAGTTTGTGCGGCATAAGGCCTTGGATGCGATTGGCGACCTCTATGTGCTCGGTGCGCCAATCATTGGCCGGTTCGAAGGTATCCTTGCCGGTCATGGTCTGAACAATGCGGTTGTGCGCGAATTGATGGCGCGGCCAGATGCTTGGCGCATTCGCGTGCCCGCCGAAGAGACGGTCATGGATATGGCCCGCGCAGGCTGAGCGCCTCTTCGATACCCCAATAGAAAAGGGCCGCTCCTGTGACGGAGCGGCCCTTTTGCTTTAGATCGATAGACCTAGCGGTATTGCTGAATGCGCGTCGTGCGCAGTCCGGCCAGCCCGTGGCTTTCAATCGATTTTTGCCAACCCGAAAACTCTTCGTTGGTTAGCCCGTAGCGCTCGCAAGCTTCGTCGAGGGACAGAAGTCCTCCGCTCACTGCGACGACAACCTCAGCCTTACGACGGATCACCCAACGCTGGGTGTCCGAGGGTGGCAAGTCCGAGAGCGTCAAGGGCGCACCGGTCGGACCGATCACGTACTTCTCGCCTTTGCTATTGAGGCGTTGCTGTTGCAACATGGCTTTTCGCCTTTCTCACCATCACTGTAGAAGACGAAAATAGATCAGACGCGATAACATCGACTTAATCGGCATAGTAAAGATTTGCCTAATTTTCACTTTTCCACCCGTCAAAACTATACAAAACGTTACCGCGAGATATTCACATGTCGTTAGGAGTGGTTATTATCTCTTAATGCTTATGAGTTCATCAAGCATCTGGTCTGATGTTGTAATAATCTTTGATGATGCTGAGTAAGCTCTTTGAGTAGTAATGAGGCCCGTAAATTCCAATGACAGGTCTACATTGGACCCTTCAAGGTTACCGCCTTGGATCTTACCTACGCCGGTTGAGCCCGCCGTGTTCAAAATGTAATTGCCGCTAGTGGATGAGGCGGTAAAGAGGCCTCCGGTCCCAGCATTGAGGCCTTCAGCGTTGGTAAAGGTTGCAACTGCGATCTGAGAGAGCTGGCGGATCGAACCATTATCAAAGACGGCGCTGACAAAGCCCTCTTCATCGACCTCGATACTGACCTGGTTACCAAAGGCGGTACCGTTGGCGCTCTGGCTGATCAGCTGTGAGACGTTGTCGGTTTGTGTAAACTTGTTGCTGAGGTCAAAGTTGATCGATTGGGCCGAATTGCCGAGCGCTGAGGCGTAACGTTTGCCAGTAAGAAGTGCGGAGTCGGACGCAAGAAGGTTTATGGTGGTGCTACCGGCAGCGCCAAATAGCGTCGTACTGGCCAAGTTGAGGCTACCATCGGAGTTGAACTTAACCACCCCGGCCGAGATGAGGCCGTCGGGGCAATCGGTGGAGTTGAAATCAGCGGGCACCCCACGCAGTTCTGCATACCAAGTGTTGGGTGTCGACGACCGTAGGAAGGCAATGGTCAGGTTTCTCTGGCCGCCTTTTGAGTCAGCGACTGCTATCTGTAAGTCGAAGTCGGGTTGAATGCCCACCGCCGGATTGGCCGTAGGATTTGCCGCATATTTCGACATGTTGAAGGTCGCGGGATCATAGGTCCCGGCCACGTAAGGGATCGGAGGAGGCGACGCAATCGTTTTCGCGTTTAGCGTTTGGCTTGATTTCAAATTCGCACTGATCGCAACCGTGGTTGTTGGTGAAGCCGTGCCTGTCGCGGATGACACATTGATTGGACGAAGCTTCGTAATGTCTGTCGGGTCAAAGTCGATTGCGCCAGTATTGTCGACGGGCCAACCGAGCAGATACTGGCCGTTGCTGCCTTTGAGAAAGCCCGCATTGTCCGTGGTGAAGTTACCGACACGCGTAAAGGTTCTAGGGTCGGCCGCAACCGGGTCATTCGGGGTCTTGGCGACCATGAAGAAGCCCGTACCGGCGACGGCCAGGTCGGTCGATGAGCTGGTACGTTGCAGGTTGCCCTGCTGCGAGATATATTGGCGCGTCGTGCCGTTCACGCCACCGCCGAAATAGATGCCTTTCTTTGCGCCGCTGCTGGCGACCATGTTGGCAAACTCAGCCGAGCTCTTCTTAAAGGCTGGCGTGTTCACATTGGCGATATTGTCCGAGATCACCGCCAGAGAGGCGGCGTTGGTGGTCAGACCGGAGATCCCGGTGAGCATGGCGCTATTAAGGCTCATAATCGTAATCCTTCGTACTGGGCGCGGAGATCAAGACCGCGTGGCCTCATGGCCGAGAAAGGGGGATGGGCTGGGTCTTGACGTTCAAATTCCTGAGGAGACACCGACAACGGCGGAGTAGGGCACCTTGCCGCTGGTGAGAGACACCATGGTCTGGTCGCCGACCTGCTCGGCACCGGTCGCCGTGCCTCGGACCATGGCTGTAATGGCTACGGACTTGCCGTCCGCATCGGCGGCATTGAAGGTCGCCGTGTAGGGGCCGCCGTCCGCCAGAGTGCGTCCCGCCAGATCCTTGCCGTTCCAACTGATGGAGTGACGCCCGGCGCTCAGGTCGGCGAGCTTTTCGGTATGGACGATGGCGCCCGATGAATTCTTGATGCTCACAGAGCCCGCCGCCGCACCGGCATCGAGCTCGTAGAGCCAGTCGGCCTTACCGCCGACAATATTGTTAACGTTGCTGGTTACAGTCACAGTCTTGCCAATCAACCCGACCGCGGTTCCCATGGCGTTTGCGCTCTGAGAGACCAGCTTGGTGAGGAGTTCGTTCGACAGGAGCTGCTGCTCGACCCCGGTCATCTGGGTCAACTGCTGGGTCATGGAGTTCATGTCCGTTGGCGCCGTCGGGTCCTGGTTTCTGAGCTGTGTGGTCAGCAAGGTTAGGAAGGTCTGCGAATTTGCAGCCATCTTTTGGGTGCTGGACGCCACCTGCGCGTTGGCGGCAGCGGCGACTGAAGCGGCACTTCCGGTTGTGACGGCCATGGTTAGATCCTCACATCAACGCCGGTGTTGGACCGGCGACTATAGGCAGAAGAGGCTTCTGCAACCCGTAGGGCGGCGGCATCCGCCAGATCATTGGTGTCTTGGAACAGGCGGTTTTGAGCGGTGCGGCGAGCGGTCTCTTGCCAATCCTGTTGGCTGGCCTGCTGCTGGGGCGCGTTAAAGCCTTGGCCCTGTCCGTCGGAGAAGCTGATCCCCTCTTGTGAAAGGCTAAAGCCCGACTGTTCCAGCGCCCGTTGTAGTTCAGCGGCGCGGCCCTTGAGCTCTGCGGCGGCTTGGGGATTGTCGAACTTCATCGCCGCGCTGACTTCACCGCGGGCATTGATGGTGATCTTGACATCGACCTTGCCCAGCCCCTCGGGGGTCAGGGAGATGTCGAACTGCGCAGACTTGCCCTCAAACTTGCGGCTGATTTCGGCGGCGAGGTGCGGCGCAGTTGCCGGGTTAGACAGGGTTGCTGACGAACCGGTCTGAAGGCTGGCTTGCGTCACTCGACCTTCGAGCGGCAAGGGGGCACCGAAGATGTCTGTTGCAGCTTCGCTGTCGCTTTGTGCGGCCTGCAGGGTGACGGCTTCAGAAAAATCTGACGGGGCCTCTTGGAATGCTCCGCCTGTATCGGCGCTGTTGGCACCGCCATTTGTCGCGATTGCTACGGCTGTCAGGGGGCTCGCAATGGACGATGTCGATGAGGTTTCACCTGAGGCGAGGGGCGCAGTGGTCGCTCTGCCATTGGCCTGGGATGTTTCGCGCGTCCCAGCTTGGCCACTGACCATGGTCTGAGTAGCCGCCGCGCTCGTGGCTTGAGCGGCAGTCTGAGCCGTCGCTACTGACTGGGTTTGCACTAGGTTTGATTGAAGCGTCCCAGCTTGGCCACTGACCATGGCCTGAGTAGCCGTCGCGCTCGTGGCTTGAGCCGCAGTCTGAGCCGCCGCTAATGACTGGGTTTGCACCAGGTTTGATTGAAGCGTCAGCGTTTGATCGGTATCTGGCGCTGCCGCAATGGCCTGGGGAAGCGAAGTTCCGGTGATGCGGGCGGTTGGGTCTGATGCCGCATCACCCATCGCCTGAAGGAGGGACGCCTGCAGCGGACGATCAGCCGTGGCTTGGAGCGGCGCGGCAACGGACGTGGTGTCTGGCGCTGCGACTTGAGGGGCAGATGGCTGCGTTTGCGAACCCGCCGGTTGGGCAGGGCTGAGCGCGAGATCAATTGGTTTGGGCTGCAGTTGCTCTAAGACCGCAGGCGCTGCGACTGCAACATTGGGCATAGCAAGCGGGCTAAGCGGCATCGCGTCAATGGCGCGCGCACCCACCACATCAGGTGCAAGGTCGGCAAAATTTGCCGCCCGCGTCGGGCTGGCCTGATCTGCGGCCCTTGGGGTCGGTGCAAAGCGGGTGTCATTCGCCGTCGCCCCGTTGATTGTTGGTGCGACCTCTAGTTCGGCGAAAGCGGGAAGGGTTTGTGGAACGTGACTGGCCCCATCCGTTGCTTGCGGGTTCTGACCCGAAGGCCCATCGGCGGGAACGCTTGCAGCGATTACAGGAGCTTTGAGGACCGATCCCGCATCCACGCCAGACGCCAGCTCAGGACCCGCCCCGGGTTGCAGGGCCTCTAGCGCTGATGTGATGTCGATGGGATTGGCCGCTAGGCCCTGCTGTGATGGCGCTTGCGGGACGGGCTTCGAGGAGGGCGCGGGCACCTGAACCATCATCATCTGGGCCAAGGCCTGATCAAAGGCGCTTAGAGTTTGAGATTGATCCGTGGAATCGTCATCAGACACGGCAGCGTCAAGAGCAACGTTCTCAGCTTTCTCAACGCCTGAGGCCGAAGCCGTCTTGCCGTCCGCACTCGCGACATTGGCAGGCGCACTCGGGCCAGCCTTGGGCACAGGCAGGATGATCGGCAGGATCTGGGCGTAATCAGTTTGCATAGTTCAGACGGGCAATTCATTTGAAGTGAGCCGCGCCTACTGCACGAGAGGATTCGAGGTTTGATAAGCAACCCTTGGGCCAGTTTTTGAAAATCCGTTATAATATTGATTTTATTGATAAAAAATATTGTCTGGATTGCTGGGCGATGCGGGCAGGGCGAAATTTGCCGCGCGCTTCTGGTCTTCACCGGGCAGCGACTGCCGCCCTCATTCTCGCTGTCCTTCTGTCCCGGCGGGATGTCTAGCGGTGCCTCAACAGGCGGCTCAATTCTGGCATCGATATTGCTTCTTATATACCACCTCGCAGGAGGCTCGGGAGTATACCTTATGTTAATCAGTGGGTTGGGTTTGATCGTCGGCGATAGAAGCAGTAATTCACTACTGTTTGCCCGGTCATTTTTGCCTAGTTCAGCCTCGCTGATGGCGCGGCTCGGGGGTAGGTAGAATGTCGCTCTCGTCGATCCTCGGCATTGCGTCCTCGGGCGTCGCCACCGCGCAGACCAGTTTGCGGACCGTTGCGGATAATATTTCGAACGTAAATACCAAGGGCTATGTTCGCAAGATCGTCGAGCAGACCTCACTGACCAGCGATGGGCGCGGGCAGGGCGTCGCGGTCGACCGCATTCGCCAAGCTGCTGACGCCTATTTGGAACGTGCGGCCTATACGGCTTCTGGCAATTTGGGTGAGGCTGCCACGCTCGCTCGGGGCTTTGACCAGGCTCAAGGTCTGTTTGGTGACCCGTCTAGTGATACCTCTTTCTTCAATCAGTTGGACTCGATCTATAGTGGCTTCAATGTCGCGTCTGCTTCACCCTCATCAGGTTTGGGTCGTAGTCAGATCGTCCTCGACCTGCGCAATTTTCTGTCGGATTCGGCCCGGATCAACAGCTCTATCCGGGATTTGCGATCGGAAGCAGACACTCAGCTGACCAATAATGTTGAAACGGTCAACAACCTCCTCAAGGCGATTTCGTCGCTCAATACCGACATTGTTCAAGGCAATCTGACCAATGGTGACGCGACAGGTTCGGAGAGCCTGCAGCGTGAAATGATCAAGAAACTGTCCAGCTATATGGACATCAAGGTCACGACCCGCCCGACGGGTGAGGTCAGAATAATCGGCGGCGACAGCATCACCCTGATTGGCGAAGGGCCGGCTCAACTGAGCAGTGTCCTTCAGCCCTCAGGCTTTAACGATATCTTTGTTACGCCAAGTGGCGGGTCGGCGATCCTGTTGAAGAACCGTATCTCGTCGGGCGAAATGTTTGGGCTGACGCAGCTTCGCGACAAGGAGTTGCCCAGCCTGATGAACCAGCTGGGCGAATATGTCAGCCACGCGACCGAAGAGTTGAACCGGGCCCACAATTCATCTTCATCTGTGCCCGCGCCTCAAACCCTCGCGGGACGTCCCACCGGCTTTTTGGATCAGGCTACCGCCTTTTCGAACTTTACGGGCAAGACGACTTTCGCGGTTTTGAATTCGACATCGAGCGCTGTGGTCAAGTCGGCGGTTATTGATTTTGGTGCTGCAACCATTACGGTGGGTGGCGTTGCTACGGCCTTTACGCCGGGTTCGTTCGTGGCGGATTTCAACACAGCGCTGGGCGGGACTGCCACCGCAAGCTTCACCAACGGTGCCCTCTCCGTCACAACAGCAGCGGGCCAAGGGTTGGCCTTCGATGATGGTAATGCGCCTCCTGCAAGCTCGAAGGCCGGCAAGACCTTCAGTCACTTTATGGGTCTCAATGATCTGGTCACCTCGACCGGCATATCGACCTACGATACGGGCCTAACCGCGGCCAACAATCATGGCTTTGTTGCCGGCGGGCAAATTGCCTTCGACCTCACCGATCCAACGGGCCAGCATCTGGTGGATATTACGGTGCCCGTGCCTGCTGGGCCGCTGATGAGTGACTTGGTCACGGCCTTGAATACGGGAGTGGGCGGCTATGGCACCTTTGCGCTTGATGCCAAAGGAAGGCTGAACTTCTCGTCTACGACAACGAACCTAGCCATTCAGTCAGATACCACACAGCGCGGCACGGGCGGGGTCTCTATGAGTGCCCTGTTCGGCATTGGTGATGTCCAACGCTCGCTGCGGACTGACCAGTACAGTGTGCGGGCTGATATCGTCCAAGACGGCAAATATTTGGCCTTGGCACAGTTGGATCTGACGGTTGCTGCGGGTCAACCGGCCTTGAAGGTCGGCAATGGTGAAGGGGGAAAACTGCTCGCCAATGCGGGCGCGGCGACGGCAAGCTTCGACAAGGCCGGCACTATTTCCTCCGGGACCTATAGTATTTCGGACTATGCGGCGCAGTTTGCGGGCAGTTTGGCTCGCTCTTCGGCCCAGGCTGAAAATGCCCGAAAAAGCGCAGACGCGGTGAATACAGCGGCAGAAGATCGTCGTTCTAAAGCCGAAGACGTCAATATCGATGACGAGCTGATCAAGTTGACCACCTATCAACAGGCGTTCAACGCATCTGCCCGTATGGTCAAGGCTGCGGGTGAGTTGTACGATGTACTTCTTGCCATGGTGAATTAGGGCTGAACAATGGATCGGGTTTCAACCACAAACTCCTATAATGTCGTTTTGTCTGGCATTTTGCGTGCTCAGCAAGCGCAGAATGAGGCCAACAACCAACTTTCCACGGGTAAGAAGGCGACCGACCTTCGTGGGTTTGCGTCCGACTCACAGACCCTTGTGGCGGCCAGAACCGTGAAGGTTCAAACCGAATCCTACATCAAGCTGAACGAGAATTTGAGCCGCAAGCTTGATACCCAAAATCTCTACCTCACATCGACGGCGGATGTGGCGGACACGGCGCGGCAAGCAATTGCCAATGCCGTTACCAACAATACCGGTAGCTCGTTGATGGAAACCCTGAAGCTGCAGTTTTCGGCGGCGGTGGAGTCCTTGAACGGTCAAAATGAGGGGCAATATCTGTTTTCCGGTTCTCAGACCTCCACCAAGCCGGTGAGTGCGACCTCATTGTCTGCTCTGACCGCACCAGCTACGGTGGCGTCAATCTTCCAGAACGATTCAGAGGTTCAAACCAGCCGTCTGAATGATGCGACTTCGGTGACAACAGGTTTGACGGCCAGCGATATCGGTACGGACCTGATGACGGTGTTCAAGAATATTCAGGACTATTACGTAGCCAACACCGTCACTGTGCCGGGGCCGCCATCGACCACGACCTATCCGTTTGGATCGACGCTAACGCAGGCTGAAACCACATTTTTGAACACGCAGATGCAATCCTTTGCCTCGGCCCATGGAGGTTTGACTGATCGCGCAGCGCTGAATGGTGCAGTCGCCAATAGCGTGGCCGCCACCATCAAGTCTCAGAAGGCCCGCGTCGATACGATCGACAGCATGACCTCTGATCTGTCCGGCATCAATGAGGCCGAGACCGTGTCTCGCCTTCGTTTGGCGCAGCAGGCCGTTCAGGCCGGTGCGCAGGTCTTTCTGGCCCTCAAGAGCTCATCGCTGCTGAACTACATCAACTGATTAGCCACGGTTGGGCTTAAACGGCTCAGAAGCCTCGCGAATTTCATCCAAAACCGCTATGGGAGGGCGTGAGCCCAACCACAGGCAAGATGATGACCCTCTCGACCCTCGATGTGACCCTGAGCCAAGACGCCGCCAGCGCGATTGCCGTCGCGCGTGCCGCTGTAGGCTTGCCACTGGGGACGCGGGTCGTTGTGGCCATGTCGGGCGGCGTGGATTCCACCGTCACCGCAGCGCTGCTCAAGCAGGCGGGCTATGATGTGGTCGGGGTGACGTTGCAACTCTATGACCACGGGGCGGCGATCCAGAAGAAGGGCGCATGCTGTGCAGGGCAAGACATTCATGATGCGCGCACGGCAGCCGAGCGGATCGGCATCCCCCACTATGTCCTCGATTATGAGAGCCGCTTTCGCCAAGAGGTGATCGAGGACTTTGCCGACTCCTATCTGCGCGGCGAGACGCCCATCCCCTGCATCCGCTGCAATCAAACGGTCAAGTTTCGCGACCTTCTCGACATGGCGCGTGATCTGGGCGCTGAGGCGATGGCGACCGGTCACTATGTGCGCCGCGAAGAGGGGCCGAGCGGTCCTCAGCTGGTTCGCGCCATCGATCCGGCCCGCGATCAGAGCTATTTCCTCTTTGCGACAACGCCAGAGCAGTTGGCCTTTGTCCGGTTCCCCCTCGGCGGACTGCCCAAGCCAGAGGTGCGCAAGGTCGCGACCAGCCTTGGCCTCGCGGTCGCCGATAAGCCCGACAGCCAGGACATCTGTTTCGTACCCGAAGGCAAGTACGTCACCCTGATCGACCGCTTGCGCCCGCAAGGGGCCTTGCCGGGCGAGATTGTCCATCTCGATGGCCGGGTGCTGGGACAACATGAGGGTGTCAGCCGCTATACGGTCGGCCAAAGGCGCGGCCTGAACGTCGCGGTCGGTGAGCCCCTCTTCGTGGTCAAGATCAATCCAGACCAGCGTCAGGTCGTGGTCGGGCCACGCGAGGCCCTGCTGACCCGGGCCTTGCGTCTGAAGGAAACCAACTGGCTGGGCGATCAGGCCAGTCTGCTCGAGGCGGCTAAGGCCGGTCAACAGGTCTTGGCGCGCGTCCGTTCAACCCGTGAGCCCGTTGCAGCGCGACTGGCCATTGTCGATGGCGCGCCAGCCGTCCTGTTTGACGAGGCCGAGGAGGGTGTGTCGCCTGGGCAAGCCTGCGTGCTCTATGATCCGGTGAGCGGCGGCGATCGGGTGCTTGGCGGCGGCTTTATCGAATCCACGACGGCGGCCCATCTCAGTCTTTAGGCTTGGCTTGCGCTGCGTCATGGGTGGCAAGCGAGTAGCCATCTATAGAATGCAAAACCCGCTTGGAGATCATCGCCATGTCCGCTTCTGATCCTATCGTCATCGCCTCCTATGCCCGCACGCCGATGGGTTCCTTTCAGGGCGGGCTCTCGAGCGTAAAGGCCACCGCACTTGGGTCTGTCGCCGTGAAGGCTGCACTTGAGCGGGCCGGGGTGCGCGGCGAACAGATTGACCAGATCATCATGGGCTGCGTTCTGCCGGCGGGTCTGGGCCAGGCTCCGGCGCGTCAAGCTGCCTTGGGGGCAGGGCTGCCCCTCAGCGTTACAGCGACCACAGTCAACAAGATGTGCGGCAGTGGCATGCAGGCCGCCATCATGGCCTTTGACGCCTTGGCAGCAGGGTCGTCCGACATCATTGTCGCCGGGGGAATGGAGAGCATGAGCGGCGCGCCCTATCTGCTGGCGAAACATCGCGGCGGCGCGCGTATTGGACATGATACTGTGTCGGACAGCATGTATCTCGATGGCCTCGAGGATGCCTATAGCCCGGGAAAACTGATGGGGGTCTTTGCCGAAGAGGCGGCGGCGGCCTATCAATTCAGCCGTGAGGCGCAAGACGCCTATGCCGTGGAAAGCCTAACCCGCGCGCGGCGGGCGGTGGAAACCGGAGCCTTCAAGCGCGAGATCGCGGCGGTCGAGGTCAGTACCCGCAAGGGAACGGAGGTGGTTGACACCGATGAGGCCCCGCTCAAGGCTGATCTGGCCAAGATACCGACCCTGAAGCCCGCCTTCAGTCGCGACGGCACGGTTACCGCCGCCAATTCCAGCTCCATCTCTGACGGTGCGGCGGCCTTGGTTATCACCCGTCAATCGGTCGCTGAGCGTCTGGGCTTGAGCGTGGTTGCCCGCATCGTGGCCCATGCCGCCCACGCCCACGAGCCGGGTCTCTTCACCACGGCGCCGGTCCCGGCCATTCAGAAGGTCTTGGCCAAGGCCGGTTGGTCGGTTGGTGATGTCGATCTGTTCGAGGTGAACGAAGCCTTTGCCGTCGTGGCCATGATCGCCATGAAGGAACTGTCCATTCCTCATGACCGGATCAATATCAACGGCGGAGCCTGCGCGCTTGGCCATCCCATCGGTGCCTCTGGCGCGCGGATCTTAGCCACCTTGCTGTCCGCCCTAGAGACTAAGGGTGCCAAGCGGGGCGTTGCTAGCCTCTGTATCGGTGGCGGCGAGGCCACGGCCATGGCGGTGGAACTTATCTCTTGAGAGGAGTTTTGGCATGAGCACCCAACCCGTTCAGTCCAGCGCTGTTATCGATAGGCCTGAGCGACAGCGTTACGAACTGGCCGTCGACGGCAGTGTTGTGTTTGCTGACTATCAGAGTCAGCCTGGCAAGGTCGTCATCACCCATGTGGAAACGCCCACGGCTTTAAGAGGTCGCGGTCTGGCGGCGGTCTTGATGCAGGGGCTAGTCGATCATGCCGAGGGTCGGGGGCTGCAGATCGTTCCGGTCTGTAGTTACGCGCAAGATTGGATGAGCCGACGAGAGCCATAGTTCGCTTGGCTAGGTAGCGTATACTACTTTAAGTTTTTAAAGATTAAATAATACCCTAGAGATAAAGAGGGTTCGCGGCATAGTCGGTCGCGATGCTTGTCAGGGGTATGTGGTGCACGATCGCCGCATTCGAAATTTGGAGGGCCTAAAGGCGACGGGCGACAGTTCGCGTGTCTTGAACCTTATCTCGGTCTGGACCCAGTCGGGCCACTTGCCGGAATATCACGCCCAGCCCCTGTTCGAGAACCGGCGGCTTAATCGTGCCCTGATCCTCAAACACCGTTTGAGGAATAATGAGCAGGACCTCTTTGAAAACCCAAATCACGTCGGTACGAAAATCTTGCTTCCTATCGACGACCAGGATTGGAAGTTGGGTGGTCGTTTTGTATTTGTTGGGCAGAAGGATTACCTGACAGTTCTGGCCAATACATTTGGTGATTCCATTATATACTCCACGAGAGATAGAGAAATTCTAGATATAATGGCAGGATCGCCCTCCTTAGATCCTTTTTTGCTCAAAGAAACACTGGCTAAAAACAGCGTCGTTGTCTCGCCATGCTATTTTGAAATATCAAAGCCAGATGGTCAGGCCATGAATGCGTTCTTAAAAAAAGAGATATCTAAACTTGTAAGGCATCTTAATCTATCCAAGGATAATATAGGCATATATACCGACAGACTTGTTAGTAAAATATTGTCTGGTCGTATAGATGACGGATTGGAACATTTAAGAATAGCTATAAATCTGCCAGAAGAGGATTTTTCAGACGGTATTTTTTCTTGGAGGGGGTTTTTGTATTATAAATGGACCCACGGAAACGTATCCATGAAAATGGTTCCTGTTATGAATAGCATCATGAGTTTGAAGCCCTTCGGATTGATATCTGAGTCGAAAAAGAAGCAACTGAACAATTCAAAAATTGCCCTTAGGCAAAATATCGTCGATACAATAAATGAAGTAAAGGAAACATTGTCGATTTATGACCAATCCTATAGATCTTTAGTGGTCGGGAATAACCCCAGTGTATTCAAAGATTTTCTTATTTCCGCTCCATCATTATTCATTAAGTTGGGCTATCAGCTAGGGATGATGAACTATATCTGTAATTTCTGGAACTTCAGATTTGACCCGAGGCAGGCCACAAAATCTATGGACGCAGACGAGCTGACCGACCTCTTGGCCGAGTTTCAAGAAGGACTGCTGTTCGACCAGAAGGTGCCCGACGTCGCCTGGTGAGGACCTCAGCCGCCGAGTTGATCCTTGGCGAAATCCAACTCCATCAGCTTTAGCCGTTTGATCTCGTCGCGCAGGCGAGCGGCGGTTTCAAACTCAAGATCGGCAGCCGCAGCCCGCATCTTGGTCTCCATATCCTTTAAGGTGGTCTGGAAATTCGACCCGAGGAAGGGCTTGGACTCTTCGGCCACGCCCACGGGGATGGTGACCCGGTCGCCCTTTTCATAGGGACTGTTGAGAATGTCCTTAATGTCGCGCCGCACGCTCTCTGGCGTAATGCCATTGGCGAGGTTGAAGGTGTGCTGCTTCTCGCGGCGGCGGCTGGTCTCGGCCATGGCCCGTTCCATCGAGCCCGTGATCCGATCGGCATAGAGGATCACGCGGCCATCAATATTGCGCGCGGCGCGGCCGATGGTCTGGACCAGGCTGGTCTCTGAACGCAGGAACCCTTCCTTGTCGGCATCCAGAATGGCCACGAGGCCACATTCGGGAATATCGAGCCCCTCGCGCAGCAGGTTGATCCCAACCAGCACGTCATAGGCCCCAAGCCGCAGGTCGCGGATGATCTCGATCCGCTCCATCGTATCGATGTCGGAGTGCATGTAGCGGACCCGCAGGCCCTGCTCGTGCATATATTCGGTCAGGTCCTCAGCCATCTTCTTGGTCAGGACCGTGACCAGAACCCGCTGGCCGAGCAGGGCGGCTTTGCGGCATTCGTCGATCACGTCATCGACCTGGCTGGCCCCATCCTTGGTCACAGGGCGAACCTCGACCGGCGGATCGATGAGGCCCGTGGGACGAATGATCTGCTCAACAAAGATGCCGCCGGTCCGTTCCAGTTCCCACTTGGCGGGCGTGGCCGAGACATGGACGGTCTGAGGCCGCATGGCGTCCCACTCTTCGAATTTGAGCGGGCGGTTGTCCAAACAGGAGGGCAGGCGAAAGCCATATTCGGCCAGTGTAAATTTGCGGCGATAGTCGCCCTTATACATGGCCCCAATCTGCGGAACCGTGACGTGGCACTCGTCGGTAAAGAGCAGGGCATTGTCGGGAATATATTCAAAGAAGGTCGGCGGCGGCTCGCCCGGCATGCGGCCGGTCAGATAGCGTGAATAGTTCTCGATCCCGGCGCAGGAGCCGGTGGTCTCCATCATTTCCAGATCAAAGATCGTGCGCTGTTCGAGCCTTTGGGCTTCGAGCAGCTTGCCATTGGCCAACATCCATTCGAGGCGGTTCTTCAACTCGTCCTTGATCGAGATCATCGCCTGTTTCAGCGTCGGGCGCGGGGTCACATAGTGGCTGTTGGCATAGATCTTCACCGACGGCAGGTCAGCGGTCTTCTTGCCGGTCAGGGGATCAAACTCACTGATCGCCTCGACCTCATCGCCGAACAGGCTGACGCGCCAGGCGCGGTCCTCATAGTGGGCGGGGAAGATTTCAATCACGTCGCCGCGACGGCGGAAGGTGCCGCGCTCAAAGGCCTGATCATTGCGCTTATACTGCTGGGCCACCAGGTCGGCCATGAGCTTGCGCTCATCAATCCGCTCGCCGATCTTCAGCTCGAACGTCATGGCCGTATAGGTCTCGACCGAACCGATGCCGTAGATGCAGCTGACCGAGGCTACGACGATCACATCATCGCGCTCTAGAAACGCCCGCGTGGCGGCGTGGCGCATCCGGTCGATCTGTTCGTTGATCGAGCTGTCCTTCTCGATATAGGTGTCGGTGCGCGGCACATAGGCTTCGGGCTGGTAATAGTCGTAATAGCTGACGAAATATTCCACCGCATTGTCGGGGAAGAAGCTCTTGAATTCGCTATAGAGTTGAGCCGCGAGGGTCTTGTTGGGCGCAAGGATCAGGGCAGGGCGCTGGGTCTGCTCGATGATCTTGGCCATGGTGAAGGTCTTGCCCGAACCGGTGACCCCCAACAGCACCTGATCGGACTCGCCCCGGTCGAGGCCTTCGGACAGTTCGGCAATGGCGGTCGGTTGGTCGCCTGCGGGGCTATAGTCACTGACCAGATTGAACCGGCGGCCACCTTCGGACTTCTGAGGCCGCGATGGCCGGTGCGGCATCCACAGGGCGGGGGAGTCGAACACAAACTGCCCCGCAGCCTCTTCGAAGCCTACCAGATCTGCGGGGGTACGGGGTGCGCGAGCCATGGGGCTAATCTAGGGGGTCGGGGGCTTCAAGACCAGAGGGGGAGGGGCTCTGTTTAAGAAAGAACCCCCTACCCCCGCTGCGCGGGTACTTCCCCCAGAGGGGGAAGATTTACCGTCCCTTGAT
The DNA here is from genome assembly GCA_947441065.1 of Caulobacteraceae bacterium. GTDB lineage: Bacteria > Pseudomonadota > Alphaproteobacteria > Caulobacterales > Caulobacteraceae > CAISGS01. Next base: position 51,273 of record CANESI010000003.1, on the reverse strand, counting down.
CTTCCCCCTCTGGGGGAAGTGGCCCGAAGGGCCGTAGGGGGCCTTGTTTTCTTTCCCGCCCCCTTCCGTGTTCCCCGCGAAGGCGGGGATCCAGACCCTTTCGCGCAGGTGGTCATCGACACGCTGGCCCTCTGCCTTCGCAGGCAACGCGGTGGAGGGGGCGGTGGTTGACCCCCTCACCCCACCCTCTCCCCCTTGAAGGGGGCGAGGGCTTTTCACAGTTTAGCCCTCTCCCTGTGGGAGAGCGTTGGGTGAGGGCCTTGTTTTCCTTCTTCACGCCCCACACCACCCACCGTCACATTCTCGTCAAACCCCTATCGCGGTTTGGGTCCGCCTTTGCTATGGAGGTTGGGCGTGTCGGTGCCGCCGACCTGCGGAGAGATCATGTCCGACCCTAAGGCTCAACAGCGTCTGCAATCGATCGTGATTGACGAGTCGTCTCTTGCCTCCGCCTCGCGCGATCAGGAGCACGAACGTCAGGTCGCGATCTTTGACCTGTTGGAGGACAACTATTTCGAACCGGAGGGCGAGGCGGTCGGGCCCTATGATCTCAAGATCGGGTTAGCCGATAATCGCCTGTTGCTCGACATCACGGGGGGCAGCTATGAGCGCCGCCACCTCCTGTCCATGTCACCCTTCAAGAGCCTGATCCGCGACTATTTCATGGTCTGCGACAGCTATTACGATGCCATCCGCAATTCATCACCCGCCCAGATCGAGGCCTTGGATATGGGCCGACGAGGCTTGCATAACGAAGGATCGTCGCTGCTTCGTGAACGCTTGGCGGGCAAGGTCAGCACCGATCTGGACACGTCGCGTCGGCTGTTCACCCTGATCTGCGCCCTCTATCGTCGCGGCTAGAGTGCCCATGCTTGTGCCACCCGGCCTGCCGGGCGCTGTACTGTTTGCCTGTAACTTCAATCGGGTAAGGTCCCCCATGGCGCTGGCCTTGACGCGCATGGCCTATGCCGACCGGATCTATCTGGACAGTTGCGGACTGCGACCAGACCGAAGTCAAGATCAAGATCCCTTCTGTGCCGCTGTGCTCGATGAGGTTGGCGCGGATTTGAAGGGTCACCGCCCTAAGAGCTTCGACGATCTGGACGATGGATCGTTCGATCTGGTCATTTCCCTAACCCCCGAAGCCCAGCACCGCGCGGTCGAGCTTGCCAGGGGGCGGGCGGTCGAGATCGAGTACTGGCCCGTGCCGGATCCCACCTTGGTTTCAGGCTCACGGGAGATGATTTTGGAGGCCTACCGCTACACCCGGGACCACTTGCTAGATCGAATCCGCAAGCGGTTCGGCAAAACATCGACTTTCGGTGGTTGAATCGTCTATAGTCGAGGTCTGAGGTTTTGTGCTCCCGTCCGCGACTGTGCGGCATGGGTGGCTTGCCTTATGCAAATTGTCCTTTAGAGAGGCCGTATGGCTAAAGAAGAACTTCTCGAATTTCCTGGCACAGTCGTCGAACTGCTGCCCAATGCGACATTCCGCGTGACGCTTGAAAACGAGCACGAAATTATCGCCCACACCGCCGGCAAGATGCGTAAGAACCGCATTCGCGTTCTGGCAGGTGACAAGGTGCTGGTTGAAATGACGCCCTACGACCTGTCCAAGGGCCGCATTACCTACCGCTTCAAGTAGGGCAGGGCGATTGTCCTCGCCCCCTTCTCGGGCGCCTTTGGTTCTGGCCAGTGCCAGTCCGCGTCGATTGGACCTGCTGCGTCAGGTCGGGATCGCGCCAGACCGGATTGATCCGGCGGACATAGATGAAACCCCTCTGTCCAAAGAGACCCCGCGTCTCTTGGCCCTGCGTCTGGCCCGAGGCAAGGCGATGGCCGCCGCGTCGCGCAATGAAGGGGCCTTCGTGATCGGAGCAGACACAGTCGTGGCCGTTGGCCGCCGGGTGCTTCCTAAGGCTGAATCAGAAGCTCAAGCGCGTCATTGTCTTGGACTGCTGTCCGGACGAGGACACCGGGTGATGACCGGCCTGTGTGTGCTTGCGCCCGATGGACGACGCGCGGAGCGATTGGTCGAAACCCGTCTCACCTTCAAGCGCCTGTCCAAGGATGAGGTCGAGACCTATATCGCCAGCGGCGAATGGCAGGGCAAGGCGGGAGGCTATGCTATTCAAGGCCGAGCCGGCGGCTTTGTCATCGAATTGCAGGGCTCTTACCCATCGGTGGTGGGCTTGCCGCTCTATGAAACCCTTTGCCTTCTCGAGGGGCTAGGGTTTCGTCCAACGCCCCTTTCGATCTGAGCCTTCATTGTGACCGCGCGACGCCTCTATCTTGACGATGCGCCGGGCGAGCGGCGGGGTGTTGTCACCCTAGACGGCCGACCAGAGCGGCTCTTAATCCAGCGCAGCGCCATGCCCAGTCCAATGGCGGGAGAGCAGTGGGCCGCCCGGGTGCGCCGGATTGATCGCAGCCTCGCCACAGCCTTCTTGGATCTGGGCCAAGGGTCTGAGACGCTTTTGAACCTAACGGGGGACGCGCTGCGTCTAACGGAAGGGGCTTTGATCTCGGTCGACATCACCAGTCCAGCCCGCAGAGGCAAGGGGCCCGTTGCCCGCTTCAACGGTTTGGAGGAAGGACAGCCGCGGTTGCTCGCGCCCGCACCGACCCTCGAGGCGCAACTGAAGGCCCTTGCCCCTCAACAGGAGATCATTACCGGAGGGCTGGCGCGCGAGGTTGCTGATCTCGCTCAAGCGCAGGTCCTAGCGGTCGAGCACGGTCTGCCGGGCGGCGGATCGATTGCCATCGAGCCCACGCGGGCCCTCACCGCTATCGATGTTGACTTAGGAGCCCGAGGCGGCGGCGACCCGCGACGGGCCATGCGGCAAGCCAATCTGGCGGCTATATCCCAGGCGGCTCGTCTGATCCGTCTAAAGGGCCTCGCTGGACTAGTCGTTTTTGACCTGATCGGCAAGGGGCAGGATGGCGAGGCCATCATGGGTGCCGTCAAGACAGCCTTTGAACCGGATCAACCCGGTCTTGTCATTGGACCGATCAGTCGATTTGGCACGCTTGAACTGGCGCTACCCCGTCGTCAGGCCCCGACGGCAGAGCTTTTATGTGACGAGGATGGGCGGCTGAGCGCCGAAAGCCTTGCCCTGAGGCTGATGCGGATGGCTGAACAAGAGGGGCGCGCGGACCCCGGTGGCCAACTGATTCTGACCTGTGCACCTGCCGTTGCGGCAGCTGCAGAGACTTTTTTGCCTGACCTAGCGGCGAGAATCGGTCCGCGATATGATCTTCAACCCTTTGCTGAGGTGGCATCACCGCTCAGCTATGATCATTTGGATGTCAAAAGCCGATGACGGCAGCCTGTCCCCATTGTCGTAAGCCGGTCGATCCGGCCTATCGACCCTTCTGCTCCAAGCGCTGCGCGGATGTTGATCTCAATCGCTGGCTGACGGGGGCCTATGTCATTCCGGGCTCAAAACATGCCGAGGGCGATGGTCAGTCCGACGAGGATCAAGATCCTGATCCAGATGAGTGGTCGGACGCTTAGGGTCGGACCGAGGTTCGTGCCGCACGGCCCTTCTCTGTGGAGGAAGCCACAAAACCTGTCACAGAGGCCTTTTGGATGCTGGACAGGCCGCAGCACCTGACCTATAAACCTCGCCTCCGCAGACAAAGCGGATGATCGCAGCGTTCCTTGGAACGCCTTGCGGGCCTGGGTAGCTCAGTTGGTAGAGCAGCGGATTGAAAATCCGCGTGTCGGTGGTTCAAATCCGCCCCCAGGCACCACCTTCTCCTGATCTTGGACTTCGCGCCTTGGGTTGCAGTCGCGCCACAAAGGGACAATCGCTGCCTAAAGGGTAGGCACGCCTGACCTTGCCCTCTTTCAATGGCAAAGGTTGCCTATCCTTTACCATGCACGTTCAGGTTCGGACGACGCCGCGTTTGACAAGCTATAAAGACACGACCGGTGCCAATTGAACGCTTTTAACTAAAAATGACCAAATCGAGATGCGATATTTTGTTGCGTTGCGGCATAATTCGGCACGGCATCAGGCATATCTCAAGCCAAATAACCCTTCGGACTATTGTGCGATGCAGCATCGCAAATTTGTCATCCTAGAGGGCTATAAAGAATCCCATCGCGAAGGCCTTGACGATGTTGAAAGGGGTTGCCAAAGACCCTGTATCGCAAGTCTAACTTAGCGGTAAGGTTTCGAAGTCCCTCGGGATGAGAGGCCGCGTGCTATTGAAATGGGGTCCGGGTTGCAAGACTGGGCAGCCTTGCTTCAATAGAATGCAAACAGCAGCCCTGCCTACGAACCAAGGCTTGCCCTTGAGGAGTGGCAGAACATTTTTCAATAGGGTGGAGACGCTCTCGCGCGACGACCCTCTCGGTCCTAACGTGCTAGACCAATCAGGAACTGGCGACAGATGCTCGACAACAAACGAATGACCCCCATCATCGCTCTCTTCGGCGCCCTGGCGCTGTTGGCGAGCACGCCGGCCTTCGCACAGACGGCCGATCAACCCGCTGCCGCCGCCGCTGAAGCCGCGCCTGCAGCCGCAACCGAAGCAGCGCCTGCTGCTACACCCGGCTCACCAGCCCCAGTCACCATTGACAACCACGGCGGTAAGCTGACTGTCATCGGCATGTTCATGGACGCCGACGCGGTCGTTAAGGTCGTTATGATCGGCCTCGCCTTGTCCTCGGTGTTCTCTTGGACACTTTTGCTGACCAAGCTTTTGGAATTCGCCTCGCTGATCAAGGCCTCCGACAACTTCGTCGAAGCCTTCCGCGGCGCCAAGTCCATCGATGAAATGGGTAAGATCTCAGGATCTGACGATTTTGTTGGCAATCCGTTGGCCGATATGGCCTCAGCGGCCTGCATGGAAATCGTGCTCTCACGTCAAGCGGGCCTCAAGGTCAGCGGTGAGCACCGTGAATCGACCGTCCTGCGGGCTAGCTCTGCAGTGTCCGCGGTTCAGGGTTCCTTGGCTAAGCGTCTCTCGAACGGCATGCAGTTCCTCGCTTCCGTCGCCTCGTCCGGTCCGTTCATCGGTCTGTTCGGTACGGTTTACGGCATCATGAACTCGTTCATCGGTATTGCGAACACCAACACGACCAACCTGGCCGTCGTCGCCCCCGGCATCGCCGAAGCGCTTCTCGCCACCGGTATCGGCCTGTTCGCGGCTATTCCATCGATGATCTTCTACAACTACTTCCAGACCCGGATCTCCGCCTACGGCACCCGTTCTGAAGGCTTCGTTGTGGAACTGCTCAATGCGATGTCACGTCAACTCGACAAAGGGGCCTGACATCCATGGCCGCCAAACTTTCAAAGTCGGGCGGGAGTAGGTTCGATCTTGGGCAGAATGCCGACATCAATGTGACACCTCTGGTGGACGTGATGTTGGTTCTGCTGATCATCTTCATGGTGGCAGCTCCGCTTGCCACTGTGTCGGTGGTCGTTACTCTGCCCACGGCCGTTGCCAAGCCCAGTCAGAACCCGCCCAAGCCGGTGTATATTTCGATCCAGGCATCTGGAGACGTGTACATTGGGGACTTCATTACCTCCGCGGAAACATTGGGCGATGACCTCAAAAAGCAGATTGGACGACGCGACCCCACCAAAGAGCGCATCTTCATTCGGGCTGATAAGAACACCTCCTACGGTGATTTTATGGGCGTGATGAACGGGCTTCAGGATAACGGGTTCTACAGCGTTGCACTAATCGGCGAAGACAACTCGAAGTAAGGGCTGCGCATGGCTGAAGAACAGCAAGACGTTGCCCATCCGGTGCACAATCCCTTCGACGGGGCAATCCGTAGGAAACGTAGTACGGGCACTACGATAGCGATCACCCTCTCTTTGATCGCCCACGGACTGGTCGGACTTTACCTCTGGAAGGTCAAGTTCGAGCCCAACATGATGGAGTACACGGACGAAGCGACGAAGGTGGACATCTACAAGCCACCTCCGCCGCCACCGCCGCCTCCACCGCCGGACGATAAACCGCCGCCGCCGCCTAAGCTGCAGCCGCGTCCGCCAGTGGCTCCGCCACCGAACGTGACGCCGCCGCCGCCGCTGGAGGTTCCTCCGGTGAAGAAGGAAGACAAGGTAGATGTCCGGCCTAAGGCGGTCGAATCTCCTCCTCCTCCTGCTCCGCCAGTGGTGTCGAACCCGACCTGGACCCGCAAGCCTAACGGCGATGACTACGCCCGGTTCTATCCGGAACGTGCTCAGCGGCTCGAGAAAGAAGGTTCGGCCACCATCAAGTGTGTGGTTACGGTGAAGGGTGCCCTGGTCAATTGCCAGGTGCTCGCAGAAGATCCCGCCGACTTCGGCTTCGGGGAAGCGACGAAAAAGGTCGCAAGCCTCTGGAAGATGAAGCCACAGTTGGTGGACGGTAACCCGGTCGAAGCCACCTGGCAGACCCGCATTCGTTGGGTTCTCCCACGATAGGATCTACCGGTCTTAGACCAGACAGAATGCCCCGAGGGTCCGCCCTCGGGGTTTTTTGTTGTCCAATCTGATCGGGCGCTGTCGCACCCCCTCTGGCGCGATTGCTCGGCGTCACCTATGGTTCGCACCACCTCAGGTACACAGACCATCGGACCATTGCCCATGTGCCTCACCCATGATCACGACCTTGCCCATAGCGGCCAAGCGCACCAACCCCTTCGCCTTTCACGCCGTGATCTCGTGCGCGGTCTGGCTGCTGGGACGGTCGTCGCCTTCACGGCGGGCTGTTCCTACAATGCAGAACTGGGCCGCGATCAGTTTTTGATGGTCAGCGATGAACAGCTGGTCCAGCTGTCCTTGACCACATGGCGCGACGCCCTTCGCACCCAAAAACTATCGCAAGACCGCGAGATGAACCGCGCCGTCCGCTCGGTGGGTCAACGGATCGTTGAGGCGGCGGGGCGCGGGGCTCAGCCTTGGGAATATGCCGTCTTTGATAATCCCGACGCCAATGCCTTCGTCCTTCCCGGCAACAAGGTTGGGGTCAATAGTGGGCTCTTCAAGGCCGTGATTAATGACGATCAGTTAGCGGCGGTCTTGGGCCATGAGACCGGCCACGTCACCGCTCACCATGCCGCCGAGCGGGTGTCTCAGACCATGGTCGCACAGGTCGGGCTGGCGGCGGCGGATCTTGCCATTGCCAATAGTGATACTCAGCACAGCAAGGAACTGGCTGCGGTCTTGGGCGCAGGCGTGCAGTTCGGCGTACTGATGCCCTTTTCGCGCCAGCATGAGCTGGAGGCCGACCGCATCGGCGTGGATTTCATGCATGCCGCGGGTTTCAAGCCCGTAGAAGCGCTGCATCTTTGGCAGAATATGGCGGCCGAACGGACCAAGAAGGCCCCACCTCAGTGGCTCTCAACCCATCCGTCCGATGAGACACGCCTCGCCGCGCTGCAATCCTATCTGACGCAGCGCGGGTGGCTGTCTGAGAGCTCACCCCGCCAGATCTAACCCTTTGGCCTTTAGCCAATGGGCGAGGTGCTCATTGACCTTTTCCGGTGCCTCCTGCTGGACCCAATGGGAAACATTGGGCAGACGGTGCAGGGTAAAGTCGGTGACATAGGGATCATAACCCTCGGTCAAGCTGATGCTGAGGGCTGAATCCTCCTCACCCCAAATCATCACGGTCGGCACCTCGATCTTGGCCGCGAGGCCCGGCCCATAGGCGGCGAGGGCCTTTGTGTTGGCGCGGTAATAGTTGATCATCGCGGTCATGGCCCCGGGCTGCAGGGCATTTTGCTGATAGTGGTCCAAGACCTCTTGCTTAAAGCGCGACTTGTCGATGGCCATGCCGACAAAGGCCTGACCGATGGCCTTGGCCCCCTTGGCGGTCATCATCAGTTCGGGCAGCACCGGCAATTGGAAGAACAGGGCGTACCAGCTCTTCTTGCGCTGCTCCCATCCGTTCTGCAGGCCGGTGATAAAGACAGCTGGGTGCGGCACATTCATGATCACCAGACCCTCCAGCGGCCGGGTCTTGTCGATGGCAAAGGTCCAGGCAATGATCGCGCCCCAGTCATGGGCGACCAACAGCCGCCGCTTGGCCCCTAAGGCATCATAGAGCGCAGCCGTATCGGCGATGAGGTTGGGAAGTTCATAGTCCTTCTTGTTTGCAGGCCGCGTCGTGCCGCCATAGCCGCGCAGGTCCGGGGCCACCGCCCGCCATCCCTTGGCCGCCAAAAGCGGCAACTGCTCGCGCCAGCTATAGCGGCTTTCGGGAAAGCCATGCAGGCAAAGGGCCACATTGTCGCCTTCGCCACACTCATCGATGGTGAAGGTCAGGCCATTGGCCTCGATCTGCCGCGTTCGGATCTCATACATGCTGTTTCATCCCTAATTTTGACGGCGAGAATGGCGGCTAGCCCTGCGCGAAGCAAGAGATTGGACGCAATTGGCACGATCCTGCAAACGGCAGCTTGATCCCAGCGGCCATGCCGACTAAAACGCCCTCTCTCGCGATGCGAGCCGCCTTAGCTCAGTTGGTTAGAGCGCCGGTTTGTGGAACCGGAGGTCCTCAGTTCAAGCCTGAGAGGCGGTACCATCCCAAAATCCACATCCCCTTGAGATGAGACTTGGTCAGCGATCCATATTGCGCGACTGGATCTCTGCGTCCGATCCGGCAAATGTCGCCATGCCTCGTCCGGTTAGCCAGGCCCTCGCGTCGGCATCATCCCTCAAGGCCGCGTCCCAGTAGGCGAGGCTGGCGGCCTTGATCAGTTGCCGGAACCGCTCATCCTTCGGTTTGCTATAGCCCAGCTCTTGGCGTCCGGAAAAGACCAGATGATCGGCACCATTGAGCACGACCAAGGCCGAGGGCGCACGCTTCATGGCCAGGTAAGGTTTTTGTCGTTCTGAGGCATCTAGAACCTTGCCATTGACCGTCAGACTATCATCCGAGCCGGTGAGAAACAGGAACGGCCGAGTAATGTCACCAAAGGCATCGGCATTGTGACCGTCAGCGGCCCCGGCAGGGCTCATGGCCAAGAAGGCCTTGAATTCGTCGTGACCCATTTTCCGGCCTCGCGCAAAGGCCTGCCCCGCCATGGCTTGGGTCGTCGTCGCGCCATAGGAATGGCCCGACATACCAATGCGGCTCAGATCGATCCGGTCCTTGAGAGCGCCGGGTTGGCGGTCGAGGCTATGGAGGGCGAAGACCGCCAAATAGATGTCTTGAAACCGGTCCATCGCGCTTTGGGGCGACACGGCCTTGCGAAGATCAGCACTGATTTTGGGGTTCTTCATATCCGGGAATTGGCCGCCCCAGATGCCTTGGTCTGAGCCGGGATGTTGGACATTCAAGACGATGTATCCGTGGCTGACGAGATGTTCGGCATAGTAGGCGGCGCTTTCCTTAGACCCGCCAAGGTCGTGCGAAAAGATCACCACAGGCAGGCGGCCGGGCGCATCCTTGGGATAGCGGATCAGGAAGGGAATGAGACGCGCGCGGCGATCATCTTTCCAAGCCCCTTCGGCGGCCTGCACCGTATAGGGTCCGACCTGATCATAGGCCTTGCTGGTCTTGTCAGGTTGAACGGCAGGTGGGGCGACGGTCTGAGCGAGGGTGGGGCCGCTGATAAGGCTGGTCGCCAAGCCGATGGCCAAGACCGATGCGGTGATTAGGGCGCGCGACATCCTCAATTCCTCCGTGAGCACCCTCTTGCACGGGATGCAGAAAGCCAACTGTCGTCTGAAACTGACGAAAAGACCAGTCTGGGTGATATCGGAGGCTAGCGACCTCAGATTCTTGTGCATTGTCCCAAGGCGCGTTTGTGTCTGTGATGGGTCTTGCGCTATGTCGAACCGAACAAGAATTTGCGATCTCGCGAGACTATTGGGGAAGGACACTGCCATGACTACGTCTGATCAGGCTGCTGCTGAGGCGGGCCATGTCGCGCTGTTGGAACAGCCCTTTGGCCTGCTGTCCGACCTGATCCGCTTTAACGCGCAGGCTAGGCCCCATTCGCCTGCCCTGATCAAGGATGACGAGGTCCTGACCTATGGCGCGCTTGATGTCCTGATGGATCAGATCGCCGCCAGCCTGCAGCGTGATGGCGTCCAGCCGGGCGAGGCCATTTCCATCTGTGCCGGATCGTCCGTGGCCTATGCCGCCACCTTCTTGGGCGCGCTTCGGGCTGGGGTTGCGGTGGCCCCCTTGGCCCCGTCCTCGACGCCAGAGAGCCTCGCCGTCATGCTTGCGGACTGCGGGGCCAAGCGGTTCTTCCTCGACCGGTCTGTCGCCAAGGCGCTGGAGGGCATCAGCCTGACCATGCCCCTGACCGCCTTGGACGGTTCTGACGCTGGCGGGTCCTATGAGGCTTGGTTGGCGCCTGCCGGGTCCAAGCCCTCGCCGGTCACGGTCACGCCCGCCATGCCGTTCAACATCATCTATTCGTCAGGCACCACGGGCACGCCAAAGGGCATTGTTCAGTCGCACGAGATGCGCTGGTCCCACACGGGCCGGGGTGGCGGATTGGGCTATGGCCCCGGTTCTGTGACCTTGCTTTCGACGCCGCTCTATTCCAACACCACCCTAGTCAGCTTCTTCCCCACCATGGGCATGGGCGGCGCGGTGGTCTTGATGGACAAGTTCGACGCCCTCGGCTTCCTCAAGCTGTCCCATCAGCACCGCGTGACCCACGCCATGTTGGTGCCGGTGCAATATCGCCGCATCCTCGAACAGCCGACCTTTGGCGACTATGATCTGTCTAGCTTCCAGATGAAGTTCTGCACCAGCGCCCCCTTCGGCGCGGCGCTTAAGGCGGATATCCTCAAGCGCTGGCCCGGTGGCCTGATCGAATATTACGGCATGACCGAGGGCGGCGGCAGTTGCGGCCTGATAGCGCACGAGCATCCTGACAAGCTCCACACGGTCGGCCAGCCTCTGCCCGGCCATGATGTGCGCCTAATCGACGAAGAGGGCCGTGAACTGCCCGCCGGCGAGGTTGGTGAGGTCGTTGGTCGCTCCCCCGCCATGATGAATGGCTATCACAACCAACCGGGCAAGACCGCCGAGGCCGAGTGGATCAGTCCAGAGGGCCTTCGCTATATCCGCACGGGCGATGTCGGCCGGTTTGATGAAGAGGGCTTCTTGACCCTGATGGACCGCAAGAAGGACATGATCATTTCGGGCGGCTTCAACATCTATCCGAGCGATCTGGAGAGCGTCATTGTCGGTCATCCTGCCGTGCTCGAAGCCGCTGTCGTCGGGGCCCTGTCGGATCGCTGGGGGGAAACGCCCGTGGCCTTTGTGACCCTCAAGGCCGGAGCGACGGCAACGGCGGATGAGGTTCGAGACTGGGCCAATGCCAAGTTGGGCAAGACCCAAAGGCTGGCGGCCCTCAAGCTGATGGATGTCCTGCCGCGCAGCGCGATCGGCAAGGTGTTGAAGCGCGAACTGCGCGATCAGTTCATGGCTGAAGAGACGGTCGCCTGATCGCACAGAACCGACAAGGGCAGGGTGCAGTAGCGAAAGCTTGCTCAACCCTGCCTTAAACCGATAATGAGGCCTCTGGCGGCTTATGGTTCGCCCGATTGGAACCCTGCCCTATGGCCTCGCGTCTACCTCCCGCTGCCAAACCGACCGGCGAGCTCCCTGGTCCGGCCTATGTGGCTGCGCGGGTTGATCTTTCAGTGATCGTGCCAACCTTCAATGAGCGCGGAAATGTTGATCGGTTGATCGCAGCCCTCGATGTGGCGCTGACGGGCATCGCTTGGCAGGTCATTTTTGTTGATGACGATTCTCCGGACGGCACGGCTGCTGCGGTAAAGGCCATTGCGGTTCACGATAGCCGGGTCCAGTGCCTGCGCCGGGTCGGACGCCGAGGCTTGGCTGGAGCCGTCATTGAAGGGGCCATGGCCAGTTCCGCGCCCTTCGTGGCGGTCATTGACGGCGATATGCAGCATGATGAGGCCCTGTTGCCGGCCATGTTCAATGCCCTGCGCGATGATCTGGCCGATCTGGTGATCGGCTCGCGGTTCTTGCAGGCCGACGGCCTAGACCGAGGCCTGTCGGCGGTGCGCAAGGCGGGAAGCCGAGGGGCGGCTTGGCTTGGCCGCAAGGCTCTGCGGGCTCAGGTCAGCGATCCGGTCAGCGGCTTTTTCATGATCCGCCGCGATCTGGTCGAGACCGTCGCGCCCCGCCTATCGACCGATGGTTTCAAGGTGTTGTTCGACATCATTGCCTCCCAGACCACGCCGCCGCGCATCCTCGAAATGTCCTATGCCTTTCGTGAGCGTGAGGCCGGGACGAGCAAGCTCGATACCCGCGTTGTCGTCGACTATGCCGGTCTGGTGCTGAGCAAGCTGACCCGCGATGTCGTGTCGGTGAGGGCGCTTCTATTTGCCTTCGTCGGCTCTACCGGCGTCTTGGTCCATATGAGCGTGCTCAGCCTCTTGATGACCGCCGGGCACAGCGACTTCTCCCGCGCTCAGATCTTGGCGGCCTTGGTGGCTATGACCTCGAACTATTTCATCAACAACGCCCTGACCTATCGCGATCGCCGCCGCAAGGGCTGGCGCTTGGCGACCGGCTATGTGCAGTTCTGCATCGTCTGCAGTGTCGGTCTTGCTGCCAACTATGCGGTTGCAGGACTGGTTGAGCAGTGGGTGCCCGGCTGGATCTTGGCCGGAGCCGTCGGTGCCGCAGTTGGGGCCATCTGGAACTATGTGATCAGCACCTTGACGGTTTGGTAGGCGGTCTATGAGCGCCATAACCCGGCGGCTTTTGCTATGGATCGGCCTGATCACCGCCGTGCGGTTGGTCTTTGCCGGCCTCATGCCCCTGACCGACGACGAGGCCTATTACCGCCTCTGGTCCCAGCATGTCGCCCTTGGCTATTTTGATCATCCTCCGTTCGTGGCCTGGGCCATCGGACTGGGAACCAGCCTGCTCGGCGATAATGGTTTGGGCGTGCGGCTATCGGCCGTTCTCGCCAGTGGCGCGACCGGTCTGGTCCTGTTTGATCTGGCCAAGCGTTTGGGTCTGACGCCCGTCACCGCAGAGCGGGCGGCGCTCTGGTACAGCGCCACCTTGATGATTGCGGTCGGGGCGATCCTGTCGACGCCGGACGCCTTTGCGACCCTCTTTTGGGCCACCACCCTTTGGTGCTTAGCGGCAGTCTTTGCGCCGGGGCGGGAGCATCAGGCCGCGCGCTGGTGGTGTCTGGCAGGCGTCGCCGCAGGTTTGGCGACGCTCTCGAAATATTCCTCGCTTTTCATAGCCCCGGGGGTTCTGTTGTGGATCCTAACGTCGGCCCAGCGACGCAAGAGCCTTGCGACCCCTTGGCCGTGGGCTGCTGCCGTGATCGGTGTCGGGCTGTTCGGCATCAATGTCTGGTGGAATTCCCAGAACGAATGGCTGACCTTTGCCAAGCAGTTTGGCCGGGTTGAGCCGTCGGGCTTGCAGCCCAAATTCGTGGTCGAACTCATTCTCACCCAAGCCTTGCTGCTCAATCCCTTCATTACCGGTTTTGCGATCCGGGGCCTGACCATGAAGAACTTGCCGTCCGAAGCGGTCGCAGAGGGGCGCAAGGTCGATCTGTCTGTTCTGGTTCTGACAGCCTTGCCCTTTGGGCTCTATCTGATGGTTCACGCGCTGCATGATCGGGTGCAGGGCCATTGGCCGACGCCGCTCTATCCGGCCTTGGCCGTGATCGCAGCGGTCGCAGCGTCACGGCTATCGACCTCAGCTCTGAGCGCCTTTGCCCGCCGCGCCGTCCTTCCCTTCGGTTTGGGTATTGGCGCCTTGGCCTTAATGTTCGGGGCCAGCACGGACTATCGCGCAGGGTTCAAGGGCGACCCGGCCCGCACCCTTCGCCAATGGCCCGCCTTCGCCTCGGCGGTGGCAGCGGTCCGCCAAGAGCAGGGGGCCAATTGGATCGGGACCTTTAGCTATGTCACCTTGGCGCAGTTCTCTAATCAACCGACCCTCAATGGGCCAGCCATCCAGCTGACCGAGCGGGACCGATATGCGGCAGCCCCACTCCCCGACGGCTTGGATGTGACGCGGCCGGGGCTTGTGGTCGATTTGGATCGACGGATTTCACAAACCGATCTGGCGACCTGCTTTGCCAAGGTCGAGCGCCTGCCAAACCTGCGCCGAGGCGGAGATGGGCTAGGAGCGATGGTCTATGGCGTCTATCGGGTCGAGGGCCCCTTGCGCGACATTACCGGTAAGGGCTGTTGGTCGGCCAAGACCTTGGCCGACTCCCTCAAGCTTGATGCGAAACGCGCGGCAAAAAATTAGACCCAATCGCCGCCTATTAAGGCTCGCGTAATTGCTAATGTTCACTATTGAGTTGGTTTCAGTGGTCGAACAGGATTTAGGGTCATGACGGACATGTCTGCAAATGCCAGCCCTACCTTGCGTGAGTTGATCTCCTTTCGGATCGGCACGCAGGAATTTTGTGTCGACATCACGTCGGTGCGCGAAATTCGTGGCTGGACCGAGACGACGCCGGTGCCTCTGGCCCCGGCCTATGTGCGCGGTGTGATAAATCTGCGGGGCACGGTTATGCCCGTCGTCGACATGTCCTTGCGCCTTGGCCGCGAGCGCACAGAGCCCAATGATCGCCACGTTATCGTCGTCACCTATATCGGCGATCAGTTGGTTGGACTGTTGGTTGATGCGGTGTGTGAGACCCTGACTCTTAAGGACAGCGATATTCAAGCCGCTCCGGATGTGGGGGCCAATGCTGTGCAAGCCTTGGTCAAGGGGATCATAGATGTCGATGGCCGCATGGTGACCCTAATAGCCCTAGACTATGTCCTGCCAAGGATCGACGAGCCGTCTCAGGCGGCCTAAGGGCCATTTGATCGCCTTTTGGGCGGGTTTTTCGCAAGATTTGCAGAAATCTTGGTCTGCGCCCTTGACCTTGTGCGGCTCTAGGGCTGGCTAGCGGCCATGACAGCAGCATCAGCAAAATCGATCGTGATTGCGGGGGGCGGGGCCATTGGCCTCACCTGCGCTCTGGTGCTGGCCCGTGCGGGCTATGGCGTGGTTCTGGCCGATCCTGCCGCGCGAGGGGCCAATGCGTCCGGTGTGGCGGCCGGTATGCTGGCGCCTGCTTTCGAGTCGGCGCTGGACCCGGCCTCCAAGGGTCTGTTCGCGCTTTTGAGGGCCGGGCGCGACGCTTGGCTGGACCTCTTGCCCCAAGAGGCTGGCCGCCCCACAGTTCTGTCTCAGCCCGGAGCCCTTTGGGTCCCGACCTCTTCAGGGATCGGCACCGATGCTATGGCCGAGAGCTTTGATGCCATCGGGGCGCAGTTTGAGATTGTGACGGCTGCAGCCGCTCAGGCCCTATCGCCGGGGCTCGATCCCAAGGGCGAGGCCTGTCTCTTGACGCCAGAGGATTGGTGCCTCGACGTGACGGTCGTGACGGAACGGCTCTATCAAGAGGCTGCTCGGTTGGGCGTCCAGTTCACCACGGCCTCAGTCACCGATTTTTCGCCCGGTATAGCCACCCTGTCGGATGGCCGTCTGATCCAGGCTGATCATCTGGTCATCGCCGCTGGCTTTGGGCGCGGCATGGCATCCTTAGCGCCGGAGTTGGCGTGTCTGTCTCCCATCAAGGGCCAGATTCTGTTCTTCGAGGGCGCAGGACCTAGGCAAGGTCCTGCCATTCGGTCGGCTGGCGGTTATGTCGTGGCGCGCGCCGCCGGGGCTATGGTCGGCGCGACCATGGAGTTTGGCCTCGACGATCTGACGCCTGATGCGGTCATCAAGGAGCGCTTGCGAGGGGTGGGGGCGAGCCTCTACCCGCAATTGGCCACAGCGATGGCGCACCATTGGGCGGGCGTCAGGGCCGCGACGCCAGATGGTCTACCCTTGGTCGGACCGAGCCGCGCTCCGGGTGTGATCCTAGCCTGCGGGGCAAGGCGCAATGGCTGGCTACTGGCGGCCTTGGTGGCCAAGACCGTTGCTGCTCAGCTTTCGACTGAGGCGCTAGACCCCTTCGCAACCCAGATGGATCCGCGACGCTTTGATATGGCCTGAATAGCCTTGAGGGCGTTAGGGTTTGGTTAACCCTAAAAGTTCACCTTTCGCTCATGGCAGTCGAGTCGATCAAAGGCGTCGTTCAAGCGGCATTGAGGCGTGCGTCCAACGCGACGGGCGTCGATTTTGGCTTTTTGCTGAAGACGGCCAACCGTGAAAGCGGTTTCAATCCCAATGCGCGGGCGGGGACCTCCTCGGCGGCCGGACTTTTCCAATTCATCGATCAGACCTGGATGAGCACGCTCAAAGAGCATGGCGCTAAGCATGGCTATGCCAACTACGCCGCCCTGATCGACAGGGGCTCCGATGGCCGTTATCGCGTGGCCAATGGCGCTTCGCGACAAGCGGTGATGGACCTCAAGCTAGACCCCCATGCCGCATCCCTGATGGCCGGGGAATTGACCTCGGACCATGCCTCCTACCTGCGAGGTCGGGTCGGGCGAGATCCGACGGCGGGGGAACTCTACGCCGCCCATTTTCTGGGGCCTCAGGGCTCCGCCAAGCTGATCGAGGCGATGACGTCTAAGCCTGGGGCGTCTGCCGCCTCCCTCTTTCCAGATGCGGCAGCCGCCAACCGTTCGATCTTCTATCGCGGCGGTCGGCCCGCAACGGTCGAAGAGGTCTATGCCAACCTGACTAAGGTTGGACCGGGGCAGGGCGCTGCCCCTGTGAGCGCGGCACCCGATAGCGGATATCTGCAATATACCTCGGCGCGCAATGCGGACAAAAGGGCTCAGCAGGAGGCCTTGATCAGCCTGATCCTGAATGGCACCCAAGAGCCCAGTAGCCCGTTTGGCAATAACGGCTCTGACAGCAGCGGCTCCAGCCTCGGCAATTCGATCTTCACCTCGGAGATGCTGCGCATGCTGTCCGAGGCGCGGGACGCCGGTAAAAAGACTTAGGCCCCACTGGCGGCTAGGATTTCATCATCGCTATAGCCAAGCGCGGACAGGATCTCGTGGGTATGTTGCCCCATGGTGGGTGCAGGTCCCTTGGGTCCATCATCCGCGCCGGGGAAGCGGGCAGGGCCGCCGGGGGCCTTAAAGGTCCCGCCCTTGCCGTCCGGCGTATCGACAATGCAGCCTGCCGCAATGGCTTGGGGATCGACAGCCACCTCTGCAGGGGTCTGCATCGGCGACCAAGCGATGTCGGCCGCGTCTAGGCGCTCAGCGGCCTCAGCAAAGCTCAAGGCGGCGAAGGCCTGATCGAGCGTGCGAACCAGCTCCGGTCCATTGGCGCGGCGGTCCTTGGCCTTGGCAAAGCGCGGATCATCGATCAGGTCGGGGCGGCCTGCGGCATTGGCAATCTTTGGCCAGTCCGATGAGCCTTGACGCGGCAGGAGGCAGATCCAACGCCCATCACCGGACCGAAAGAAGTTGCCGAGCGGATTGACCGCCCCTTCGCGGGGGCGGCTGGAGGCGATGCGGCCAAAGCGCAGTTGGATAGCCATGTCCGAGCCAATGGAATAGACGCCGGTGCGCAAAAGCGAGGTCTCGACCAAACGCCCGACGCCGGTGCGGCTGCGCTCTACCACAGCGGCTAGGATGGCGGAGGTGGTGGCCAGCGAGGTGATGTGATCGCCCATGGCCGTGCGCAGGGGGAAGGGCTCTGAGCCCTTGGGCGTGGTCAGGGCACCGACGCCCGCTCTCGCCCAATAGGCGGCCATGTCAAAGCCGGGACGATCCGCATCTGGACCAGTCAGGCCGTAGCCGGTGACGGAGCAATAGATCAGCTTGGGGTGCTCGGCCTTGAGACTGTCGTAGTCAAGGCGCGCGCGCTTCAGGGCGGCGGGGCGGACATTGGTCAAGAACACGTCGGCATCCTTAATCAGCCGAACCAGAGCCTCGCGGCCTGCAGGCTTTGAGGTGTCCAGCACCACAGAGCGTTTGCCGCGATTATCCAATTCAAAGACGGGGTTTGCCGACTGGTCCGAGCCGATACTGTCGAAGAAGCCTCGGATCGGATCGCCGCCGGGTTGCTCGATCTTAATCACCTCTGCGCCCCAATCGGTCATGATGCCGCCAGCGCCAGGCGCTGCGATATAGCTGGCAAATTCAATGATCTTCAGGCCTTCGAGCATGATGTTCCCCCATGTTCTTATGTCTGCACCCGGTAGGCGCGCTTTGAGCCTTATATTGTCTTGGTGCGCCTTCAGAAGGAAGGGCTCGATTATAGGAAACAGATCCTTAAGCATATTCCATCATCTTGCCACCTGCGCGTTACTGATGGCCGTTCGGGCCTGAAAGGGTTCGCGAGCAAGGGTGTATGACCAATCGGCAAACAGCTTTAGCCAAGGCCAACCTTCATAAGATGATGAGGGGTGCAGTGGCCTATGAGCGGGCGGTGGAGGCTCGCAAGCTGTTCATGGCGATGGACCGGGCTGTGCTGACGCCTGCCGACCGCGCCCACGCCCACGAAATTGTCCGGATCATGGCCGGAGATGCCGCGCGGGCGGTTCGATTTGCCTTGTCTGTGACGCTGAAGTCATCCCCCTTGATTCCGCGCGACGTGGCTTTGCGGCTCTCGCACGATACGGATGAGGTGGCGCTTCCGGTCATTAATGCCTCTGGCGCCTTCACCGACGAAGATCTTGTCGAGATCATTCGCACGGCTGGACTGACGCGGCAGGTGGCCATTGCCACACGTCCGATGCTGAGCGAACGGGTGACCGGGGTGATTGCCGATGTTGGCCTGCCCGAAGCGGTGATGGCGGCCTGCGCCAACGATAATGCCGCCTTTTCTGAGCGGGCGCTGGGCAAGGTGATCGACCGGTTTCCTCTGTCTGAAGACATCCTCAAGGCCATGGCCTATCGCCAGGTCTTGCCTCTGGCGGTATCAGAGCGCCTGATCGCCTTGGTTGGCGAAGAGGTACGCAAACATCTGATCGCCCATCATAATGTCTCCCCCGACATGGCCACCAAGATCGTTGAGGGCACCACAGAGAGGGCGGTCATTGATCTCTTGGATGAGGTCAAATATGTCAAAGATTACAGAGAATTTGTCGCCCATCTTAATGCACAACAAAAGCTCACGGCCTCGCTGCTGTTAAGGGCCGTGGCCCAGGGGCACATGACCTTTGTCGAGTGGGGCCTGTCGGAGTTGGCTGGTGTGACCTATCAGCGGACCTGGATGATGATCCATGATTCCGGGCCCGTCGGGTTTAAGGCCATCTATGAACGGGCAGGCCTTCCCAGCCGCCTGTTCCTTGCCTTTAAGGCGGGCGTCGACACCTATCAGCAGATGGAATTTGACGGGCAACTCGAAGATCGCGAGCGGTTCCAGGAGCGCATGTTGCAGCGGTTCTTGACGCAGGATCAGGCCATCGGCAGCGATGATCTGGACTATCTGCTCGATAAGCTTGGCCGCCTGTCGCAGGATAATTCACGTCCAATGGCCACAGAATTCACTTTGCATGCCTTGAGCGCTTGATCGGCGGATCAATTGCTTCACCATAAGGACTTCAGGGCGCGACAGACGCCTAGCTTGGAGGTCCGCTCATGACAACAGAACCCGCTCCCATCCGTCCAGCGGCCACCATCTTGCTGGTGCGTGACGAACCTCAGTTTGAAGTGCTGATGGTCAAGCGCCATCACCAGATCGACTTCGCCTCAGGCGCTCTGGTCTTTCCAGGCGGCAAGACCCATGCCGGGGATCACGACACGGCCTGGGCCGAACGGTCCTTGGGTTGGGACGCCTTTCCGAACATCGAGCGTGAACTGCGCATTGCGGCGATCCGCGAAGCCTATGAAGAGGCGGGAATCTTGTTGGCGCGCGATGCGTCGGGGGAAATGTTCCGCGGTGATGACCGCGCCCACCAGGCCCGCGATATTATCGCCCAAGACCAGCGGCCCTTCTTAGATCTGGTCAAGGAGCTGGATCTCTATCTGGATCTGGGCTGTCTGTCGGCCTTCGCCCGCTGGATCACCCCGTCCATGATGCCCAAGCGCTTTGACACCTGGTTCTATGTCGCCCGCGCGCCAGAAGATCAGTTGGCCGCCTGCGATGGTTGGGAAACGGTCGATTCGGAATGGATCACGCCCAACGAGGCCCTGCGCCTCGCGGCCTCGGGCGAGCGCAAGGTGATCTTCCCCACGCGAATGAACCTGCAACTGCTGGCCGAAAGCGCCAATGCTCACGAGGCCATGACCAAGGCGGTCGCACGGCCTCTGGTCACGGTCGAGCCCAAGGTCGAGCGCCGCGAAGGCGGACCCGTCCTCGTCATCCCGCATGACGCAGGCTACGGCATTGTCGAGGAACCGATGTCGGCTTTGAACTAGGGCCGCAAGTCCTATTCGCTGGCGAGGAACTGTTTGACGTTGGCTTCCAGTTCCTCGGCCAAGGTCTTGCCGACGGGGTGGCTGTCGTCGCGGATATTGGCGCGGACGGCTGCCTTGATGGCGTCGATATGGGCGTCGATGATCAGCAATGGAGCCTTAGAGCGCCGGTCTGGCTCGTCGATCAGGCGGCAGAGCGAGGCCGCAAAGCGCGTGATGATCGGAAACTCGTAGGTGGTGCCGAGCCCCTTAAGGTCATGGGCAGAGATATAGAGCCTCTCACAGTTCTCAGCATTCAGGCCTTGCTCGTGCACGACTTGGCGCGCCTGTTCGAGCTTGTTTATCTCTTCTTCCAGCCACTGGGTGAAATTGTCAGCTAGGCTCGCAAGGGCGGCCTCAGCCTTTGCAATGGCATCGGCATCAATCCCCGGGAACAGTCCGCCGACCTTGGCCGACAGGGGGTTACGTACCGGGATCATTTCACCCTTCGGGGTCTCGCTCATGGTCAATCCTTTAGGACCGCAGCACTGTGCCAATCGGTTTAGTACTGCAGACTACAATTATCTGCTTAATAATCCGAAATTGTCATAAACGCACGGCAAAGGTTATTGAAAGCGACGATTTAGCCGGAAAATTGCTCGGCCAAGACCCGCTCTTCGAGGCTGTGGCCCGCGTCAAACAGCATGCAGAGGCTGGTTTCGCGATCCTCGCCAATGTGGACCTCAACAATATCACGCACTTCGAAATTGTCGGCGACGGCGCTCACGGGACGTTTGTCGGCCTCAAGCACCTCAAAGGTCACGCGGGCCGAGTGGGGCAAGAGCGCGCCGCGCCAGCGCCTAGGACGAAAGGCGCTGATGGCGGTCAGGGCGAGAATTCTCGCCGAAATGGGAATGATCGGGCCATAGGCCGATAGGTTATAGGCCGTCGATCCTGCAGGCGTGCAGACCAGCGCCCCGTCGCAGACCAACTCGCCCATGCGCACCTTACCGTCGATGGAGATGCGCAGCTTGGCGGTCTGGCGGGTCTGACGCAGAAGCGAGACCTCATTGATCGCGAGGGCCTTGTGCTGACGCCGCTTGGCATCGATCGCGACCATCACCAGAGGATGGATAACGGCCCGCTCGGCGGCATTGATCCGCTCGAGCAGTTCATCCTCGCTATATTCGTTCATCAAAAAGCCGACCGACCCCCGGTTCATGCCGTAGATCGGGGTCTGGGTGCTCATGGTCCGGTGCAGGGTTTCGAGCATGAAGCCGTCACCGCCAAGGGCGACAACCACTTGGGCCTCTTCGAGCGGCACGTCGCCATAGCGTGCGGCCAGTCGGTCACGGGCCTCTTGCGCTTCGGGACGGTCGCTGGCGACGAAGGCGAGGCGCCGACTGATGGGTTTTGTTCTGTTCATAGCCCGTGGACCAAGCCCGCCCTCGCTCAACTTGTCAAACCCGCGCTGCATCCAAAGCCCATTTCAGGGCCGCTTTGGCCTGAGTTGGGCTGAGATTGTCAAAGGCGCGGTCAGCCGCGTGACGACCATCGCCGCCGGGCCGGCCGCCCCATAGCCGCCGAACATGGGCCAAGAGCGGGGAAAAGGTTGCGCGGTCCAGCCCTATGGCTAGGCAGGCAAGGGCCAAGAGGTCGGGCGTCGGTGCCTCGACCATCCGGCGCACAGCCCCCAGATCAAGGTCGCTCAACCGCGCCATGGCGGCCATGAACCATGACCTTTGGTCTTCACGCAGGGCGCGGAGGACGGCGCTGGGATGGAGGTTGCCGCTCGCCATCAGCTTGTCCGCCAGCCTCTGATCCATCTCGCTTTGGTCGGAGGCGACGGGCTGGGCTTTGGGGGACAGATGAAAGCGGTTGATCAGGCTAGATTGAAGGCTGGTGCCGACCCAAGCTAGCATTGTCTCCGCCATCGGCGCGGTGAGCCGAGGATGTATCGCAAGCGGTGCGCGCAGGCTCGCAAACTGGCGCGAGGCCTGCGTCAAATGGAACAGGTCTGAGCGCGACAGGTCGACGGCCGGGTTGCAGGCCAGCGCCGTGACAACAAGGGGTTGGTTTTGGGCAAGGATCGCGCCGATCACCGCACTACCCAGCCAAGACCTGCTCGCGACAGCAATATGATGATCTAGCGTCGTGCCCGCCAGAACGTCCACTAGATCGTCATCGGTCAGCAAGGGGCTCGAAGCGATGATCGGCTGGGCGATGGCCAACTCATCCTGCGAAAGCCCAACGACAAGTGCCACAGGCACCCAGTCCTTGGCGGCCAATCTTGCGGACAGGCGGCCGCGCGTGGCCGGATCAGCCTGCATCACCAATGGCATCAAAATATCATCGACGAGGGTAAGGATCTGGTCGCTCTCAAGCGCCCCAACCACAGCGGGACTTTCGATAAGCGAGATCAGTGCGCCAAGCCGTTGCTCACGGTCTTCGGGTGAGCGAAGCTTTACGAGCTCTGTTAAGGCCTGCGCCAGTTGCGCTAAGGTCAAGGAAACGACTCCACTTTCCGCGCCAGAGCGTTAGACACGATTAACCATATCAGAATCTTTATAGGGGGAAATCAGGACATGGGCGAGCCATTGCTTTTGGCCTTGGATCAAGGCACCACCAGCACCCGTGCCATCCTGTTCGATCGTGGCGGCAAGCCCTTGATCACCGCGAGTCGGCCGCTGAGGCAGGCCTATCCGCAAGATGGCTGGGTCGAGCATGATGCCGAAGAGATCTATGCCGCCTGCATAGCGGTCCTGCGCGAGGCGGTTGAGACCTCTGGGCGTGATGTTGCCGACATTGCCGCCATCGGCGTGACCAATCAGCGTGAGACGGTGGTGATCTGGGACAAGGAGACGGGCCGTCCCATCCATCCTGCCATTGTCTGGCAAGATCGCCGCACCGCCTCGGTCTGTGACGCCCTGCGAGAGACAGGCCACGAGCCTGAGGTGTCGCAGATTACCGGCCTTCTGCTCGATCCCTATTTTTCCGGGACCAAGATTGCTTGGATGCTTGACGCCGTACCCGGTGCACGCGAGCGGGCGGCGGCAGGCCAGCTTTTGGTCGGGACGATGGACAGTTGGGTCGTTTGGCGTCTGACGGGCGGAGCGGTCCACGCGACGGACGCCACCAATGCCTCGCGCACCTTGCTGTTTGATCTGGAAGGCCAAGACTGGTCGGCGCAAATGCTGACCCTACTGAATGTGCCCAAGGTTCTTTTGCCCAAGGTGCTGGATACGGCCGATGACTATGGCCAGACTACGGCTGATATTCTGGGCCGGTCGGTGCCCATCCGCGCGGTTGTTGGAGATCAGCAAAGCGCTCTGATGGGGCAGGGCTGTATCCATCCGGGCGAGATGAAGGCCACTTATGGCACCGGCTGTTTCATGCTGCTCAATACGGGCACCACCCGGCCTATTTCTCGGGCGCGGCTTTTGACGACGGTAGCGGCACGGGTGAATGGCCAAACCAGCTATGCGCTAGAAGGGTCCATCTTCGTTGCCGGAGCCGCCATCCAGTGGCTCGGTGAAGGCCTCTCCATCAGCGGTGGTCCGCAGGCGGCTGAAGCCCTCGCTAGGCTGGCCAAACCTGATCACGGTGTTGTCGTGGTTCCGGCCTTTACCGGCCTTGGCGCGCCCTGGTGGGATGCCGATGCCAGGGGCGCGATCTTGGGCCTGACCCGCGATTCCGGATTGCCAGAGATCGCCGCTGCGACCTTTGATGCTGGGGCCTTTCAGACCCACGACCTGATCGACGCCATGCGCGCTGATGCGCCAGACTGTTTTGGCGAAGGCTCCGAACTGCGCATCGATGGCGGTATGGCCAATAGCGACTATTTCGTTCAGCGCCTCACCGATCTGACCGATGTGCCGGTGCGCCGGTCGGAGTTTCACGAGATGACCGCTCTGGGCGCGGCCCTGTTCGCGGGGCTGGCGGCAGGGGTCTATAGCTCGCTCGAAGAGGCCGCCGCTGTGCGTCCAACCTCCAAGCAGATCCGGCCCAATATCGACCCAACTGAGCGTCAATCGGCGCTTGCGCGCTGGGCCGACGCCGTGCCGCGCGTTCGGTCGCGTCAGAACGCTTGACGCCAGACGCGCTCGGGGCGATTTTGGACATCAACATATAACGGAGGATCAGACATGGCTGACGGATCATTGGCGGGCCTCGGCTCCGTAAAGGGCAGGGTAAGCGAAGCAGAATGGAATGCGCGGGTCGATCTGGCCGCGCTCTATCGTCTGGCGGCCTTGAACGGCTGGGACGATATGATCTTCACTCACATCTCGGCGCGGGTGCCGGGACCAGAGCACCATTTCCTGATCAATCCCTATGGCTATCACTTCGACGAGATCACGGCCTCCAGCTTGGTCAAGATCGATATGGATGGCAATGTGGTCGATGAGACGCCGTTCTTTATCAATCCCGCCGGGTTCACCGTCCATTCGGCGGTCCATATGGCGCGGGATGATGCCCATTTCGTCATCCACCTGCACACCGATCAAGGGGTGGCGGTCGCAGCTCAACGCGAGGGGCTCTTGCCCATCAGCCAGCATGCCCTGATCGTCATCAACGGCTTGGCCTATCACGACTATGAGGGCATCGCGCTCAACCATGATGAGCGCGAAAGGATAATAGCTGACCTGGGCGATAAAAAGCTGATGATCTTGCGAAACCACGGCACCTTGACCTTGGGATCGACAGCGGGTGAGGCATGGCTAAATATGTTCTTCCTCGAGAGGGCCTGCAAGCAGCAGACCATGGCCCTAGCGGCGGGTCGCGAGAACATCTTGATCGCCCCCGAGGCAGCTCAGAACGAAGTGCGCGGTCAGACCCGCAACGGTATGGGTGGCAGCATGTCGAGCTTGGCTTGGCCGGGCTTGCTGCGTCAGTTGGACCGCGAATTGCCCGGTTACGACGCTTAATCCCAGTCGCGAAACAGGGGGCAACTCCTTTAGCAATCATCGCCGCCGTGAGCCTCGCGCTTGCGGCGGCGTTTGTTTGTGGTCCAGCCCATGCGGGGGCTTGGCCGATGGAGCCGGGCCGGACCCAAGCCATCGTCAAGGTAGAGACGCAAAGGGCCAGCGAGGCCTTTGATGAGGCCGGGCAACGGGTTCCTATTTCCGTCCGCGAAGACCGCGCCGCCGATCTGTTTGTCGAAAGGGGGATCACCGAACGGCTGACCCTACAGGGCAAGCTCTATTGGGCCTCGGTCCGGGACGACGGCCTATCCCAGACCGCCTATGGCAACTCTGAACTGGGCGCGCGCTGGACGGCCTATAACGGGAGCCTGGGTGTGCTCTCGGTCTATACGGGCCTGACCTTGCCCGTAGCGGGTGCCGATAAGGGACAGGCCGGATTTGAGGCGCGCCTTCTTGCCGGTCGGGCGGCAAGGATTGGGCGCCGCAAGGTGGTCGCGGATCTACAACTGGCGACCTTGACCGGCAGTGGTTATGGCCAAGAAATCCGCTTGGAAGGTAGCTTGGGACTGGAATTGACCGAAAACTGGACCCTGATGGCGCAGATGCAGGCGGGGCAGATCGAAAACGGCACGGCGTGGCTCAAGGATGAAATCTCTATCACGCGTCATTTCGGCCAGAACAGCCTCCAGCTTGGCTGGCGCCAAACCCCGTTTGGCAAAAACTTCACGAAAGCGTCTGGGCCGATCGTTGGGGTTTGGAGACGGTTTTAATCAGACCTTCTTGGTGATTTTGTGGTCGAACGACAAATGCACCGCCGGATTGGGGTGGGCAGGGCGTTAGACTGTTGCTGACGTTTGGTCGGTGACCTTAACCGGTCGTGGTTAGGCCCGATCGTTAGGCTTTGACGACGGTTTTAACTAGGCTTTTTACCCAACTGTCACTGGACGGGTTGGTCATATGGCGGCATACAACCGACGCTGTTCAGAGTCGCCTTCATGACCCGCCCACAGGAGATTCTGGTCTTGTTACGCAAACATTTCTTTCTTGTGGGTGCCGCGGTAGCCTTGATCCTGATGGTCGTCGCGGGCGGCCTGATGTTGGTTGCCAACTCTGCGGTCAAGGCCAAAAAGGCCATGGGCGCGGGCGCTTCTGGCCGGACGGTTGCCGTCGCTGCTGCCGTGATTGCGCCTCAAGATTTTACGGACCGAATTGAAGCCCTCGGCGTGGCCAAGGCGCGGCAGTCGGTGACGGTGACCTCCAATACAGCCGAACTGATCACCAAGGTCCTGTTCCAAGATGGGCAGGCCGTTTCCAAGGGTCAGGTTCTGGTCGAGCTTAAGGGCGACGAACAGGATGCGGCGGTGGCGCAGGCCCAGTCCTTAGCCGCTCAGGCGCGCCTTGATTCCGCCCGCTGGAACGACCTTGCAGCCAAGGGCTTTGCCCCTCGCGTGACCGCGGAGCGCTATCAGGCTGCCAGTGTCCAAGCTGACGCCGCCTTGAAGGCCGCCCAGTCTCGCCGTTTGAACCGCGTGATCCGCGCGCCCTTCTCGGGTGTCGTGGGTCTGTCAGATGTGGCACCGGGCGCTTTGATCGCTGCCGGTGGTCCGATTGTGTCTTTGGATGATTTGGCGGTCGTGAGGATCGACTTTCCTGTCCCCGACCGTTTCTACGCCCGTTTGCGCAAGGGTATGGTCCTGACCGCTAAGGTCGACGCCTATCCTGACGTTGAGTTTAAGGGGGCCATTGCCGAGGTCGACACCCGGATTGATGAGCGGACAAGATCGGTGCGTGCGCGCGCTGAGTTCGCCAATCCCGACGGGCGTCTGCGCCCCGGCATGCTGGCCAAGGTCGTCGTGGAGCAGGGAGTTCGCTCGGCACTCGCCGCGCCCGAAGCCGCCGTCCAGTTCGAGGGCGAGCAGGCCTTTGTCTTCACCATCGTGAAGGATGATGAAAAGGCCGATGGCCCTGTCGCAGGCCAGCGGCCCGGAAAACCGAAGACGATGCCTGAGGGCACGGCCGCAAACGCTCCTAAGGGTCCTAAGATGATCGCGCGTCGGCAAACTATCGTCTTGGGTGCGCGTCAAAATGGCTATGTTGAGGTTGTTTCAGGATTGCGCGCGGGCGAAACCATTGTCGCCGACGGTATGAACCGGGTGCAGCCCAATCAGGCTGTACGGGTCGGCAGGCCGGATGGCGCTGGCCTTGGTGATGCAGGCAAGGGGCCTCGTCCTAGCGGCCCGAACGGTGCACCGGGTACGGGCGGTCAGTGGTCCAAAGGGGCGGCGCAATGACCCTTTCAGACCTGTCTGTCCGCCGACCGGTCTTTGCAGCGGTTGCGGCCATTATCCTCTGCGTTGTTGGCCTAGCGGCCTATTTCCTCCTGCCTGTTCGTGAACTGCCGGACGTCGATTCTCCTGTCGTGTCGATTTCCACCTCCTATCGCGGCGCCTCTGCCGAGGTGATTGAAGAGCGGATTACCCAAGTCATTGAGCGCCAGGTCGCCGGCATTCAAGGCATAGACCGCGTCAGGTCCAACAGCCGTGATGGCTCGTCGCGCATCTCAATCACCTTTGACCTGTCACGTGACATCGATTCCGCGGCCAATGACGTGCGCGATGCCGTCTCGCGCGTGACCTCGCAACTGCCCAATCAGGCCGATCCGCCACAGATTTCCAAGGCCCAGTCGGACGGGGGTTCCTTGATCTTTATGAACCTGGTCTCGACCACCTACGACAAGCTGGAATTGGCTGACTATGCCAACCGCTATCTGGTGGAGCGACTGTCGACCATTCCCGGTGTCGGTCAGGTCGGCTTGGCGGGCGCTCAGAGCTATTCCATGCGCGTTTGGCTGGATGCAGATGCTCTGGCAGCGCGCGGCCTGACGGTGGACGATGTCGACACCGCGCTACAGACCCAGAATGTTGAGTTGCCCGCCGGTTCGCTGGAATCCAGCGCAAAGGACTTCACCATCCGGGTCAAGCGTGGCTATTCCTCGGCTAAGGAGTTCGCCCAACTGCCCATCGTGCCTGCGGGCACGCGCAGCTCGGCCGTTCAGGTCAATGGCGTGACCAATGCCAATGGTCTTGTATCCCCAGTCCTCACCCGCCTTGGTGATGTGGCGCGGGTAGAGGAGGGGCCCGATGAGCGTCGCCGTCTGTTCCGCTCCAACGGCGAGTCGCAGGTTGGCATATCGCTGAGCCGACAGGCCCAGGCCAACGACTTGGAAATCTCTAAGGCCGTGACCAAGGAACTGGCCGCAATTAGCCAAACCCTGCCGCCCGGCATGGAACTGGTCGTCACCTCGGACAGTTCAACCTTCACCAAAGAGGCCATTCGCGAGGTCTGGTGGACGATGGGCATTTCCTTGGTTCTGGTCGCGGCGGTGAACTTCCTGTTCCTCGGCACATGGCGCGCCGCCCTGATCCCTTCGGTGGTGGCGCCAATCTGTATTCTCTCGACCTTCATCATTCTCGCGCCGCTGGGCTTTTCGATCAATCTCTTGACCCTGCTGGCCTTGGTCTTGGCCATTGGTCTTGTCGTCGATGACGCCATTGTGGTGGTGGAGAATATCCAACGCCGGATCGACGAGGGCGAACCGCCGCTCGTAGCCGCTGAACGCGGTGCCAAGCAGGTCTTCTTTGCGGTTATCGCAACCACCATCGTTTTGCTCTCGGTGTTCGCACCCCTGATGGTGCTTCCCGGCTATATCGGACGTCTGTTTGTCGAGCTTGCGGTCGCCATCGCTGCGGCTGTGGCCTTCTCGGCGGTTCTGGCCTTGAGCCTGTCGCCAATGCTAGCCTCGAAACTTCTGCGGCCATCGGCGGGCGGAAATTGGCTCTCGATCCGCGTTGACCGGATCATGGAGGCCATGCGGGTTTCCTATCGCTCGTCCCTCGAAATGCTAACGCTCGAGCGTAAGGCCGCAGGTGGCGTCCTCGGCTTGGTTCTGGTCATGGGCATCATGGCTGGCGGCATCTTTATCCTGCTGCCCAAGGAACTGGTGCCCAGCGAAGATCGCGGGCGGGTCGATATCTCGCTGCAGGCCCCAGAGGGCGCGGGATACGACTATACGGTCGGGGTCATGCTCAAGGCTGAAGCCTATTTCAAGAGCCTGTACGACAAGGGCGAGGTCGAGCGGTACAATATCGGCGTTCCGCGCTTCGGCAACTCGCAGGCCAATTCGGGCTCTGGTATTTTGGTTCTCAAGGACTGGTCGGATCGTAAGGTCACCGCTGATCAGATCGCCGCTGAGACCAATAGGGCCCTATCGAACCTGACCGAAGCGCGGGTTATTGCCAGCGTACGCGGGCCGATCCAGCGCTCTGGCGGTGGCGGATCGGGCAACAATGTCGATCTGATCGCTGCCGGTAATGACTATGAGGAGTTAGCCCTATGGATCGATCCGATCTTTAAGGCCGCGCAGGGCAATCCGGGCCTCGCCCGTCCCCGCCTGAATTTCGAACCGACCTCGCCGCGCCTGCTGGTCGAGCTGGACCGGGATAAGGCCGCGTCCTTGGGCGTATCGGCTCAAGCCGTTGGCCGGGCGCTGGAGACCATGTTTGGATCGCGCAAGTCCACCACCTACATCAAGGGTGGTCAGGAATATGATGTCATCCTGCAGACCGACCTTGAAAAGCGCCGGACCGAGCAGGACCTGAACACCCTCTATGTTCGCGCCAATTCGGGGGAACTTGTGCCCTTGGCGGCGGTGGTCAAGACCTCAATTCGCGGCGATACACCCGACCGCGAGCGGATCAATCGCCAGCGCTCTGTGACCCTGACGGCGGAGATGAACCCTGGCTACACGGTTGAAGAGGCGGTCCAGTTCTATCGTGATCAGGCCGCTGAGCAGCCCAGCAAGGGCGTCACTATCCTCTGGGGCGGTGTGGCCAAGGACTATCTGGAAGCCAGCGGTGGCATTTCCTTCGCCTTTGGTATGGCCCTGCTCTTGGTGTTCTTGGTTCTCGCGGCTCAGTTTGAAAGCTGGATCCATCCGGCCGTGATCATGCTGACCGTGCCGCTCGCGGCCTTGGGCGGACTGTTTGGCCTACTGATGGCGGGTTCGTCGATCAATACCTACAGCCAGATCGGTCTGATCATTCTGGTCGGGGTAGCGGCCAAAAACGGCATCTTGATCGTCGAGTTTGCCAATCAGTTGCGCGATGAGGGGCTAAAGGTCCGCGAGGCGGTGATTGAAGCCTCTGTCGTCCGCCTGCGCCCGATCATGATGACCTCGATCTCGGCAGCCTTCGGCGCCTTGCCCTTGATCTTGGCCTCTGGACCGGGGGCGGGCAGCCGCAAGACCATCGGCGTGGTCATCTTCTCAGGCGCGATCTTTGCCACCCTGCTGACCCTGTTCGTGGTGCCGGTGATCTATAATCTCTTGGCGCGCTATACCAAGTCGCCCGACTGGACCGCCCGTCAGATTGAGAGCCTCGAAAAAGACATCGCCTAGGCCTTCAACCCCGTCAGTATGACCTGACGGGGTTGGCGTCTTGCGCGGCGCACCTTAGAAGGGGGCATCCTTCTATTCTCTTTTCGGCGCGCCCCCCATGCATGACATCAAGGCAATTCGCGATAATCCAGAGGCCTATGACGCGGCCTGGGCTAAGCGTGGGCTTGCGCCTCAGTCCTCCGCCATTCTCGCCATCGACCAGCGCCTGCGCGCCGCCCAAACGGCGGGGCAGGAGGCTCAGTCTAAGCGCAATGACGCCTCCAAGCTGATTGGTCAGGCCAAGGGCCGCAAGGACGAGGCCGAGGCCGCGCGCCTGATGGAGGCGGTCGAGGGCTACAAAGCCGATCTGGCCGCTGCGGCTGAGACTGAAAAGGTCGAGTCCGAGGCCTTGCGCGGCCTCTTGGCCTCCTTGGCCAATCTGCCCGCCGACGATGTGCCGCTGGGTGAAGACGAGCATGGCAATGTCGAGGTGCGCCGCTGGGGTGACCCCAAGGACGTGCCCGCCGCCACGCTGAACAAACCCAAGGACCATGTCGATCTGGGCGAAGGCCTTGGTATGATGGATTTCGAGGCTGCTGCCCGCATGAGCGGCGCGCGGTTCGTGGTCCTGAAAAGCCAGGTCGCGCGGCTGGAGCGGGCGCTCGGCCAGTTCATGCTCGACCTGCAGACCGTCCAGAACGGCTATCTGGAGGTCTCACCGCCCCTGCTGGTCAAGGACGAGGCCCTCTTTGGTACGGGCCAGTTGCCGAAGTTTGCCGAGGACCTGTTTCGCACCACGGGCGATCACTGGTTGATCCCCACCGCCGAGGTCTCGATCACCAATATTGTGCGTGAGCAGATCGTGGCGACTGAGGACCTGCCCCTGCGGATGACCGCCTTGACGCCGAGCTTCCGGTCTGAGGCTGGGGCGTCGGGCCGTGACACGCGCGGCATGATCCGCCAGCATCAGTTCTACAAGGTCGAGCTGGTCTCGATCACCACGCCCGAACAGTCCGAAGACGAGCTTCTGCGCATGGTCGGTTGCGCCGAGGGCGTGCTCAAGGCGCTGGGCCTGCCGTTCCGCACCATGCTGCTCTGCACGGGCGACATGGGCTTTGGCGCGCGCAAGACCTATGATCTTGAGGTCTGGCTGCCGAGCCAGAACACCTATCGCGAGATCAGCTCCTGCTCCAACTGCGGCGACTTCCAAGCCCGGCGCATGGATGCAAGGTTCAAGGCCGCTGGCGAGAAGGGCACACGCTATGTCCACACCCTCAATGGGTCGGGGCTGGCGGTTGGCCGCACGCTGGTGGCGGTGCTGGAAAACTATCAGCAGGCCGATGGCAGCATCGTGATCCCGGAGGCCTTGGTGCCCTATATGGGCGGCGTGACCCAGATCGGTGGCAAGGCCTAGGGCCGGACCATGCGCATCCTGCTAACCAATGATGACGGTATCCATGCCGAGGGTCTCGCCTGCCTCGAAAAGATCGCCGCGGCCCTATCGGACGATGTCTGGGTGGTTGCGCCTGAACGCGAGCAGTCTGGCGCGAGCCGTGCGGTGACCCTGTCCGAGCCCTTGCGGGTGCGGCACATCAGTGAGAAGCGGTTTGCAGTACTAGGAACCCCGACCGACTTCACCCTCTTGGGCATTCAGGAACTGATCCCCGGCAAGCGGCCCGATCTGGTCCTGTCCGGCGTCAATCACGGCCAGAATATGGGCGAGGATGTCAGCATGTCGGGCACGGTTGCCGGTGCGATCCAAGGGATGGCGCTTGGCGTCCAAGCCATGGCCCTTAGTCAAGCGCGCCGTATCCGTCATCAGGACCACCACATCCACTTTGCCACCGCCGAAGCCTTCGGGCCTGGCGTGATCGGGCAGGTGCTCAAGGCCGGTTGGCCGAGCGACGTTGTGATCAACATCAATTTCCCTGATCTCGAAGCCTCTGAGGTCAAGGAGGTCGAGGTCACGCGGCAAGGCTTTCGCGACAATCCCCTGATCCAGGCCGAGCGGCGCACGGACCTGCGCAACAATGACTATTACTGGCTGGGCTTTCGCGGGCAGATGTCTAACCCGGCTGAGGGCACCGATTTGCGTGCCATTTATGATGGCAAGATCTCGGTCACGCCGCTCCATATCGACCTTACCCACAATGCCACAGTCCATGACCTGAAAAAGGCTCTGGGCGGCACGCCGCCAAGAGGGTAGCAAGGTTCATGACCGATGAGCCAGACACAGACGATACCCGGCGCGCCCGCCTGATCTTGGGTCTGCGTTCGCAAGGCGTCACCGATCCCAACGTTCTGGGTGCGCTGGAGCAGACGCCGCGCGACCTGTTCGTGCCGGATCTGTTTTTGGACCGGACCTGGGAAGATTCGGCCCTGCCCATCGCCTGCGGTCAGACCATCAGCCAGCCCTTTATTGTCGGCCTGATGACCCAAGCCCTGACCTTAGAGCCTCGCTCACGGGTTTTGGAGATCGGCACCGGATCAGGCTATCAAACTGCTGTTTTGGCGCGGCTGGCCCGCTATGTTTACACCGTCGAACGCTATCGCACCTTGATGGGCGAGGCCGAAAAGCGGTTCAAGGCGCTCGACCTGACCAATATTATCACCCGGTTTGGCGATGGCGCTGAGGGTTGGCGAGATCAGGCGCCTTTTGACCGTATTTTGGTCACAGCGGCGGCGCCCGGAGAGCCTAGAGAGCTCTTGTCGCAATTGAAGCCTTCTGGCGTGCTGGTCGCGCCGGTTGGACGTGGACCGGTCCAGAGCCTGATGCGTTATGCGGGCGACGGAAAGGGAGACTTTAAGGTGGAAACCCTCTGTGATGTCCGGTTCGTACCCTTACTTGAGGGTGTGGCGCGCGAACTATAACCTGTGGAATTATTTATTGATTTGCTTGAGTGGGCGGCATGGTAAATGGTGCCCGACCATGCCAACGGTGATTCCCGCCATCTTTCGTTTGGAGCGGCGATGAGAAAAGTCCTGATCTTGGCCTCGGCCCTTGCCCTCAGTGTGAGCCCCCTGAGCGGTGAAGTCCTGCGCGCCGATGCTGCGACCAACAGCAAGTCGGCCAAGCGTTCCGCGTCCAATGCCGAGGCTGACGGGACCTATATCGTCGTCAAGGGTGATACGGTCGAACTGATCGCCAAGCGCTTGGACATGACCCAAGCCGATCTGATCGCGATGAATGGTCTCAAAAAGCCCTACACCCTGTCCTTGGGCAAGGTGCTGAAGGTCACACCCTCAAAAGCGGCTAAGACTTCCTCGCGGATTGACGTTAAATCCAACAGCGCCAGCCCCTCGACCTATAGGGTCGCCAACGGCGATACGGTGGGCGGAATCGCCAACCGAACTGGCGTGAGCCAAGCCACCATTATTGAACTGAATAGTCTAAAGCGGCCCTATGCCCTCAAGCTCGGCCAAGTTCTGAACCTGACAGAAGCAAAGGCTACGGTGGCGGATGAACCCAAGGCCAAGACCAGAGCGGCTGAGCCCCAGGTCGAGACGGCCAGCGCCACCTATCGCGTGAAAAGCGGCGATACGGTCGGCCTGATTGCTCAGCGTTTAAAGGTCAGCCAAGACGACATCATCGCGCTAAACGACCTCAAAAAGCCCTATGGCCTATCGGTGGGCAAGGTCCTGAAGGTGCCGGGTCAGGCGGACGCGGCGCCAAGCGCAAAATCGGACACTCGGTCTGCGCCTATCGCCCAGGCTGCCGAAACCATTGACACCTACAAGGTGGCGAGGGGCGATACGGTCGGTCTGATCGCCCAGCGTCTGAAGGTCAGTCAGGCAGAGATCATCGCCCTTAACGGGCTGAAGAAACCCTATGCCCTCAGGTTCGGTGAACGCATAAAGGTCCCCGGCTCTGCGGTTGTCTCCGGTCAGGATGAGGCCGATGCGGCGCCCGCCATCGTGATCTCGACCCAGTCCTACGCGGCGCTGCCCAAGAATGTGCAGGGCGGTAAGGGCACCTATAGGGTCGTGCGCGGCGATACGGTCGCCAGCGTGGCCCGGCGTCTCGGCATGGAAAGGGACGAACTGATCCAGATGAACGGCCTGAAGCGGCCCTATGCTCTGACACGGGGTAAGGTGCTGAAGGTTCCCGCACCCTTGGTCTATGAGGTCCAGCGCGGCGATACCTATTCAGACATTGCCAATCGCTTTGACGTCAGCCTGTCAGACCTGACCCAGCTGAACAAGACCACCTCCAGCAAGGGCCTGCGCCCTGGTCAGAAGATCAAGCTGCCCGCTGAGGTTCAGGTACGGTTGGTGAAAAAGGCCGAGGCGGCTGAGCGCGCTGCGCAACAGGCCGCTGCCGACCGCGCCGAAGCGGTTCGCTTTGAAGCCGAGCAGGAAATCATTCGTCGTGAAGCAGCTCGGTTGGCCAATGAGCGGGCCCTTGCCGCCAAGCGCGCGGCCGATCAGGCCGCCGCGGCCCAGCCGCTCAATCAGCCCATGACCTCAACAACCCCGACCGTTTTGCCACCTAAGCCGGTCGTCAATGGCACGCTGCCGCCGCCCGTCCGGCCTGAGCCGCGTCCCGTGACCTTGCCGCCAGCCCCGATGGTCAGCAACGATGCTGGGGCACCGTCATCCGAAGCTGAAATCATTGCCTCGGGTCGTGGACGCTTCCTGTGGCCCGTGCGCGGCGACGTGATCTCGGGCTTTGGTATTAAGCCCGGTGGTCAACGCAATGACGGCATCAATCTCAGCGGCAAGGACGGCGATCCCGTCCGTGCAGCCGCCGGGGGTGAGGTGGTCTATTCCGGAAATCTGGTCCCCGGCTTTGGCAATCTGGTGCTGATCAAGCACGAGGGCGGCTGGGTCACGGCCTATGCCCACATGGCCAGCACCGCGGTCAAGATCAAGGACCGGATCGCTCAGGGCCAAACCATCGGTACGGTTGGCCGTACCGGCGGGGTCGAGGCCCCACAGCTCCACTTCGAACTGCGCTATGCCCCGTCGCCCCGAGAAAAGGCCCGCCCGATTGATCCGGCCTTGGTGATGCCAAGGTAGGGGGGAGGGTCCTCTCCGTGCGTCGGCAATGACGCGGTTAAGACACCAAAGCCCTTTCCCCCCTTGGGGGAGAGGGTTGGGAGAGGGGGGTGTTCATCCACGCCCCCTCCACCACGGTCCCTACGAAGGCGGGGAGCCAGCGGGCCGTTTTCAGTCTGTGCGTAAGGGTCTGGGTCCCCGCCTTCGCGGGGAAAACGGAGGTAAAAAACAAGGCCCCCTTCGTCGCTTCGCGCCACTTCCCCCAGAGGGGGAAGATTTAGAGCTCTAAGATCTTCCCCCTCTGGGGGAAGTACCGGCGTAGCCGGGGTAGGGGGCTCTAGCCCTGCAGGTCGCGGTCCAACTCCCCCGCCAGATCCCGAATAAACTGCCAAGCCACGCGGCCCGACCGGCTGCCGCGCAGTTGCGACCATTGTAGGGCGCGGCGGTCGAGGTCCTTGATCGTCAGGTCAAAGCGCTGGGCATAGAGGCGCACGGCCTCCAGATAGGTCGGCTGGTCCATGGGCGGAAAGCCGATCCATAGGCCAAAGCGGTCAGACACCGAGACCTCCTCTTCGGCATCTTCGGCCGCTGCCATGGCCCCCTTGGTCTCGTTATGGTCGCGCGGCATCAGGTGGCGGCGGTTGGAGGTGGCGGTGAAGAGCACATTTTCCGGTGGCCCACCGACCCCGCCTTCGAGCGCCGATTTCAGGGCCTTGGCCGAGGCTGCGCCCTCTTCGAAGGACAGGTCATCGCACAGGACCAAGAATCGCTCAGGGCGTCCGCGCAGCCGTTCGAACAGGCGGGGCAGGGCAGTGACCTCGTCGCGGTCCACCTCGATCAGGCGCAGGCTGGGCTGTTCGGCAGCCACAGCCATAAAGGCGGCCTTGACCATCGAGCTCTTGCCCGCCCCCCGCGCGCCCCAAAGCAGGACCGGATTGGCGGGCCGGGCCTTGGCAAAGCGGCGAAGGTTCTCAACAAAGCGTGACTTTTGCCGCTCCACCCCCACCAAAAGGTCCAGCGCCAGCGGATAGTCGGGGGCCGCGACGAACAGGCCTAGGCCCGCATCATGGCGAAAGAGCTTGGCGCAGGTGAAGTCTGGCTCAGGCATAGGTGCCGGAACCAGCCGTTCTAGGGCCTCGGCAATGCGGATCAGGGTGGCATTTAGATCATGGGTCATGGCCAATGGTTCCTAAAGCGGTTGGCGCTCCATTGCAAAACCTGCTCTCAACGCCTAGTTTCCGGCAGCTTTAGGCCGACGATGTTCGTACCGGCCGACCATAACAGGTGAGACTTCATGTTCGCGACCCCGGCTATGGCCCAGACCGCTGCAGCAGCAGGTGCCCCAATGGGCGGCCCACAGGACTTTTTGTTGCAGATCGCACCGATCTTGTTGCTCTTGGTGCTGTTCTATTTCCTCCTGATCCGCCCGCAGCAAAAGCGCGCCAAGGAACATCAGGCCCTGATCATGGGCATCAAGCGCGGTGACACGGTGGTGCTGTCTAACGGCATGATCGGCAAGGTTGCCCGCGTCGAAGATACTGAAGTGGGCGTCGAAATTGCCACGGGCGTCACCGTCAAGGTCGTCAAGTCGATGATCTCGGACGTGCGCACGCGCGGCGAGCCTGCTGCGGCCAACGACACCAAGTCCTAATGATCGCGGCGGCGGGACCATCCTGCCGCCGTCTTTTTTGATGTTACCGCCCGTCCCAGGCGCCGAAAGTCCAAGCCCATGCTCAATCTTGCCCGCTGGAAGGTGATCGCTTGTACAGCCGCACTTCTGTTCGGCCTTGTGTTCACCTTGCCCAACGTCCTGCCCAAGTCGGTGATGGATCAGATGCCTGCTTGGGCCCCGCATCAGAAGCTCAATCTGGGCCTCGACCTGCAGGGGGGCTCCTACCTTCTTCTGGAGGTGGATACCGATGCCCTGAAGCGTGAGCGTTTGGCCAATCTGCTTGAGGATGTTCGTGGCACCCTGCGGACCGAACAGATTGTCTTTACCGGCCTTGGGCTGGTTAATGGCACGGTCTCTGTCCGCGTAACCGATCCCACCCAGGTTGAGGCGGCACGCAAGGCGTTGAGCCTGCTAGGTCAACCGCTCGCCGGCGCACCTGGCGGTCGGGATATGACCCTTCAGGTCCTCGGCGATCAGACCATCGAGCTTTCGCTTGTGCAGGAGGCGCTGAACGCTGAGGGCGCAAAGGCGGTCGAGCAGTCTATCGAGATTATCCGCCGCCGGATCGATGCCCTCGGCACCCGCGAGCCAACCATCATCCGTCAGGGCACCAACCGCATCGTGGTTCAGGCCCCCGGCGAGAGTGATCCAGAGCGTTTGAAGAATGTGATCGGTCAAACCGCCAAGCTGACCTTCCAGATGGTCGATGACAGTGTCCCGTTACAGGAAGCGGCTGCTGGCCGTATTCCGCCGGGGTCTGAACTTCTGCCCAGCGAAGAGCCGTCCGAACCGGTTCAACTGGTCAAGCGGCGGGCGGTGGTTTCCGGCGAGATGCTGACTGACGCGCGCCTATCCTTTGATGAGACGGGCCAACCGGTCGTATCGTTCCGCTTCAATGGTCAGGGCGCGCGGCGCTTTGGTGATGCTACGGCGGACAATACGGGCAAGCGTTTCGCCATTGTGCTCGATGGCAAGATCATTTCCGCTCCACGCATCAATGAACCCATCCGAGGCGGTTCTGGCCAGATCAGTGGCAACTTTACCGAGGCGAGCGCCAATGAGTTGGCGGTCTTGCTGCGCGCGGGTGCCTTGCCTGCGCCTTTGAAGGTCGAAGAACAGCGCACCGTCGGTGCTGAGATGGGTGCCGACGCCGTGCAGGCCGGTCAGTTTTCAACCTTTCTCGGTGCTGCGCTGATCTTAACCTTCATCATCTTGGCCTATGGTCTGTTTGGTGCCTTTGCGGCGGCGGCCTTGGTCGTCAACGGTCTGCTGATCGTGGCTCTGATGAGCGTCACCCAAGCGACCCTGACCTTACCGGGTATTGCCGGTCTGATCTTGACGCTGGCCGTGGCCGTTGACGCCAACGTGCTGATCTATGAGCGGATGCGTGACGAGGTCAGGGCTGGGCGAACCCCCATTGCTGCAGCCGACGCAGGCTATTCCAAGGCTATGACCACTATTATCGACGCCAACGTCACCACCATCTTGGCGGCCTTGATCATGTTCCAGTTCGGATCGGGCCCTGTTCGGGGCTTTGCCTGGACCCTATCGATCGGGGTTATCACCTCGGTCTTTACGTCGGTCCTGATCACCCAGGTTCTGATTGCCTGGTGGTTCCGCGTTGCTCGTCCCAAAAAACTCCCGATTGTATAA
The DNA here is from genome assembly GCA_947441065.1 of Caulobacteraceae bacterium. Taxonomy (GTDB): domain Bacteria; phylum Pseudomonadota; class Alphaproteobacteria; order Caulobacterales; family Caulobacteraceae; genus CAISGS01. The sequence continues at coordinate 12,351 of CANESI010000003.1, read as the reverse complement.
GGCGAAGCCTATGTTCTGGCCGTTTATCAAATTGCTTCCAGTCAAGACCAATCTGGATTTTGTCGGCTTCGCGCGTGCCGCAGCCGCCCTTTCGATCATCGCCGTGATGGCGACCGCCGTCGGCCTCTATAAGCCCGGATTGAACTTCGGTATCGACTTTAAGGGCGGAACGGTGCTGGAGCTCAATACAGGCGAAAGGCCGGTTGATTTGAGCACTGTGCGCTCCACGCTCGGTGCGCTCAATCTGGGTGATGTGCAGGTTCAGGCCTTTGGTGCGCCCAACGACGCCCTGATCCGGTTCCAGACCCCAGAGGGTTCTGATCCGGCCCAGACGGTTGATCGGGTCAAGACGGCCCTGAATGCGGCCATCGGTCCGGTGACCTATTCGCGTACCGAAGTGGTGGGTCCTAAGGTGTCGGGCGAGTTGTTCCGCAACGGGATCACGGCGCTGGGCGTCGCCATTGGTCTGATGCTGCTCTATATCTGGTTCCGGTTCGAGCTTCAGTTTGGTCTCGGCGCGGTGGTGGCCCTGTTCCACGATGTGATCTTGACGTTCGGCCTGATCGTGCTGCTGAGGCTTGAATTTACCCTGACCATGATCGCCGCGATCTTGACCATCATAGGCTATTCGATGAACGACACCGTCGTGGTGTTCGACCGTCTTCGCGAAAATCTCCGAAAATATAAGAAAATGCCGCTTCGGGATGTGATCGATCTGTCGATCAATGAGACCCTGTCTCGGACGATCATCACCGGTGTGACCGCTATCTTGGCCCTGTCGGGTCTGGCGATCTTTGGCGGCGAGGCCCTTCGCGGTTTCTCGATTGCCATGATCTTCGGCATCATTATCGGTACCTATTCATCGGTCTATGTCGCCTCGCCGATCATCCTTCTGTGGGGCGTGAAGCGGAACGATGAGGCCGAGCCCATCGCCACGGTCCTCAAGGGCTAGGGTCTTGCGTCACCCGCCATCCATTGATGCCTATGGCGGCGGAGGCTTTCGGGTCTCTGGCCAGCGCCATGAGGGCTCGCTGCTGATCCTCGATGATGCGGCCCAGCCTTGGCAGGCGACGAGCCTAGAGGCCCTGACCCCCGATGACCTCGCGCCAGTCTTTGCGGCGGGTCTGGGCACCGTGGAGTTCGTCCTTCTGGGCACCGGCGCTGTACAGGCCCTGCCGCCCCGGTCCGTGCGTGAGGCCCTGCAACGGGCGGGCATTGGTCTAGAGTTCATGGATACGGCCACAGCCGCGCGCATGTACAATGTCTTGGCGGCCGAAGGACGACGTTTAGCGGCGGCCCTGATCGCCATTTAGGCCCTCTGTTCATTCCCCCTTCCATGGGCGCGTCAAATCGCCGTATATTGGCCTTCAAATCGAGGCTCCTTTGGGCTTCTTGGGAGGGCAATATGGCAGGTCTGCTGCAAAACTTTAGAAACACCATCATTGTTAGCGTCGTCTTGTCGCTGATCTTGGTCGCCGGTTACCGCGTCCATCATGGCAGCAACGACGCCATCTTCTGGCAAGGCGTGTTCCGTATGATCCACGTCTTTGCAGGCATCCTGTGGATCGGCCTGCTGTACTATTTCAACTTCGTCCAGATCCGGATGATGCCAAGCGTCCCGGCGGAACTGAAGGCGGGCGTGACCAAATATATCGCCCCTGAAGCCCTGTTCTGGTTCCGTTGGGCCGCTGTGGCCACCTTGCTGGCCGGTATCGTGCTGGCTTGGAATCGTGGCTATCTGGTTGAGGCCTATACGCTGGGCGCGCTGGAAGGCTTTGCCAATCCCCAGACCGTGTTCATCGGCGTGGGCATGTGGATGGCGACGATCATGTTCTTGAACGTCTGGTTGTTCATCTGGCCAAACCAGAAGATCGCTCTGGGCCTTGTTGAGGCCGATGCCGACGCAAAGGCCAAGGCTGGCCGGACCGCCATGCTGTTCAGCCGCACCAACCTGCTGCTGTCGATCCCCATGCTGGTGACCATGACCATGAACCAAACCCTGTTCGGCTAAGATCAGGATCAATCAATCAAGGGGCCTGCTGGCAACGGCAGGCCCCTTTTTTGTCGGCTCAATCGGACCATTTCCCAACCATGACGGACGACATCGACAGCCTCATCAAGCGCGTGGACCCTGACCGGTGGCTGGCCAGCCGACTGATTGCCGATCCGCAGGCGCGGGCCGACGTGCTGGCCATCCTCGCCTTCGACCACGAGTTGGCCAAGGTCCGCGATCTGGTCAGTGATGCCCTTATGGGCGAAATCCGTCTGACCTGGTGGTCAGAGGCCCTTGATGAGATGGGCCGTGGCCTCGCGCCGAGGGCTCACCCTGCCGCCCTAGCCTTGGCCGATGTGCTCGCGCGTCATGACCTGTCCCCGGTGCTCCTAAACAGCCTGATCGAGGCGCGGATTGATGATCTGGGCCGCACGATGCTGGACAGTGAAGAGGCGGTGCTGGCCCACGTCGATGCTACGCAGGTGGTCTTTAGCGCGCTGGCCCTGTCGATCCTGTCCCCGGGCACGGATCCTCACACCATCCGAAGCGCGGCGCGGGCCTATGGGGTTGGGGCGCTGCTAGGGACTGGCAGGCTATCACCAGACTTGGCACAAGGCTGGGCGCGGGGGCGGATTGACCATGACCTCAAGGCGGCGCGCTCGGCACTGGCCGATCTACCCGTTGCGGCCTTTCCGGCTATTGCCCAAGCGGCCTTGGCGCGGTCCTATGGTGCGGGCAAGCGACCCGGACCCGTCTCAAAATCGCTGCGGATCTTCTTGGCCAGTCTGACGGGCAGGGTCTAACCCTGCAGCCAAGTTTCCAGATCGGCCAGAGCGCGAACGCTCATGAGCCGCTTCTTGGCTCGCCCCCGTTCCTTAAGCGGCAGCTTCTTGCCCTCATGGTCGATCTTGGGCGGTTCCATCGGCGGTAAGAGCCCGTAATTGATATTCATCGGCTGGAACGCGCCGCCCTCGAGGTGCCCGCCGGTAATATGGTCGATGAGGGCGCCTAGCGCGGTCGTGGGCGGCGGCGGCGCCAGTTCCTGACACACCGCCTGTGCGGCGGCAAAGCGCCCGGCCAGCAGGCCGATAGCGGCGCTTTCGACATAGCCCTCAACGCCCGTGACCTGACCGGCAAAGCGCAGACGTGGCTGAGCCTTTAGCCGAAGGGCGTTGTCGAGCAGGCGAGGGGAGTTGATGAAGGTGTTGCGGTGCAGGCCGCCAAGCCGCGCGAATTGGGCGTTCTCGAGGCCGGGGATCATGCGGAACACATCGGCCTGAACGCCATGCTTCAGCTTGGTCTGGAAACCGACCATATTGTAGAGCGTGCCCAGGGCATTGTCTTGGCGCAGTTGGATGATGGCGTGGGCCTTGACCAGCGGATCGCGCGGATTGGTCAGGCCGACGGGCTTGAGCGGCCCCCAGCGCAGGGTCTCATGACCGCGTTCGGCCATGACCTCGATGGGCAGGCAGCCGTCGAAATAGGGCACATTTTCCCACTCTTTGAACTCTGTCTTGGGGCCGTCGAGCAGGGCCTGAATGAAGGCCTCATACTGCTCCTTGTTCATGGGGCAGTTGATATAGGCCGCCTTGTCGCCGCCGGGGCCTTCCTTGTCATAGCGCGACTGACGCCACGCAATGTCCATATTGATACTGTCCGTATGGATGATCGGCGCGATGGCGTCGAAGAAGGACAGTTGACCTTCGCCGGTCAGGTCCAAGATGGCCTGCGACAGGGCGGGGGTGGTCAGGGGACCGGTCGCGACAATGACATTGTTCCAGTCCGCTGGCGGCAGGCCCTCGACCTCTTCGCGCCTGATGGTGATCAGGGGGTGGGCTTCGAGCCGGGCGGTGACGGCCGCTGAAAAGCCCTCCCGGTCCACGGCCAATGCGCCGCCCGCGGGCACCTGATGGACGTCGGCACAGCTGAGGATGATCGAGTGACAGCGGCGCATCTCGGCATGGAGCAGGCCAACGGCATTATGCTCCCAATCGTCCGACCGGAACGAGTTGGAACAGACCAGTTCGGCCAGCCCTTCGGTCTGATGGGCCTCGGTGCCGCGCACGGGGCGCATCTCGTGCAGAATGACCGGCACGCCTGCCTCAGCCGCCTGCCAGGCCGCTTCTGAACCGGCTAGGCCGCCGCCAACGATATGAATAGGATCAATAGACATGACGGCCTTATAGCCGCTAAACCAGCGGTGTTGAACTCAATCTGCGCTCAGGCCCTTGGTCCTTCAGAAGCAAGGTGAAACCGTGTCTCAGGAACTCCCCCTCGGCCCTATCGTCGCCGCCGGTTTGGCCAATGTCAAAAGGGTTTGGACAAAGGCCCTTGTGCCCTTGATGCTGGTCGCAGCAGTTCCAACCGTCCTTGCCTTTGTCGACCCGGTTAAACTGAGACCGCAGAATTTTCTTCTCTTTGTGTCGTTTTTGATCGTTAGCCTGATCTGGTTTCTCGTTGCGACCGGGCTAGCCTACCGGCTGGCTGCTAGCGAAGCGCCGCCGCAGAAAATCCGGTTGAGCCTTTTGGGTCTTCAATGGGGCACGATGGAAGAGCGTTACCTGATTTCGTCCCTGTTTGTGGGCCTGATTAACGCCTTTTATCTTATCCTCGTCGTGTTTCTGGTCCTCGTTTTTGCCGCCATAATTGCTTACGGACGCGGACAAGGCCTGACCATGAAGGGCATGCCCGCTATTTTAAATGAGCTTGGCGCGGTTGGATTTGGAGCGGTCGTTTTCGCCGCGATTTTAGGATTGCTTGGCTGGATTTGGCTTATGGTGCGCCTGTCGTTGAGCCAAGTTGTCAGTCTTTATAGCGGTAAGGTTCAAGTCCTCTCGTCAACGCCTTTGACCAAGGGTCGGGTTCTGGCGTTGCTGTTGCCTTTAACCATCGTTGTTCTGTTAGCCACCCGGGTGACGTTCAACCTGTCTGGACCCTCCGGAATTGCCCTAACGATTGCTTCGGGTTTCTGGACCATATTTGTCCAAATTCCTTTTTCGGCAGGGGTCTTTGCGTCTATTTACCAAAGGCTGAAACCAGCGGATAAGGATGAGGGCGACCGACCAGATTCGGCGCTGGGGAATGGTTCAAATGACGGCGTTTTCACCGACTGACGTGGCTTTTGAAGGGTTCCGGTTGACGCGCGAGCGGCCCGTGACCCTCTCGATCTGGGCGGGTTTCTATTTCTTGGTCAGCCTGACCATGGCGATCTTTATGATCCTGTCGGTTGGCTCCGAATTTACCGCGCTTGAACAGGCCGCACAAAATGGCGGCGACCCTCAGCAATCCATCGATACCTTGGTGAAACTGCTGCCCTTCTACGCGGTGTCTTTCCCGGTCGGTATCTGTGTCATGGCCGTCTTTGCCTGCGCCGTGTTCCGCATCGTGCTGGGCCGTCCTGGCGGTGTTGTGGCCCATCTGGCCCTTGGCGAAGATGAGTTTCGTCTGATGGCTGTGACCCTCGCGGTCAGTCTGTTGATGATGGTCGCCATGTTCGGCATTGCCCTGATCATTGGCATGATTGTCGGCATTGCGACCGCTGTGGCTCCGCCGCTGGCGCCCTTGCTGGGCACGGTCGGCGGTCTTGCAGCCTTTGCAGGTATGATTTGGGTCGCGGTGCGCCTGTCGCTCTGTGGCCCCATGACCTTTGCTGAGCGCCGGATCGTTGTGTTCCGCGCCTGGTCTGTGACCCGCAACCATTTTTGGCAGCTGTTCGGGGCCTATATTCTTGCCTTTGTGATGGGCATTGTCGCGGCCTTGATGGCCTATATCGTCTTTGTCGCCTTGGCTGGAGTGATCATGACGGCTCTGGGCGGCTCATTGGCCGATGTGGGCCAGCTATTCCGGCCCGACTTTTCGTCCATCGGGGGCTTCTTCACGCCAGCCATGATCCTCTATCAGCTGTTCGGCGCGACCATCACGGCGATCTATTACGCCGTTGTGCTGGCCCCTCAGGCGATGGCCTATGCCGCTCTGGTCGATTATCACGGCGATCCAGAGGGCTAGACGGCCCGGTACGGTCTAGGCGGCGGCGCTAGGACGCGCCGTGACGCGGGCATGCCAGTCGCGCAGGCGCTTGGCGTCTTCTGGCATCGGCAAACCAATCCAATCGGCGAAGTCGATTGTCGTTAGGGCGGCGATGTCAGCCATGGTGTAGCTCTGGCCATGGATAAAGTCGTGACCTTCCAATTCCCGGTCCATCCACAACATGGCGCGGGAGACGGCCTCGCGGTTGGATTCGCCGAAATCCTTGAACTGGGTCAAGAGCTTGGCCGTGTAGGGATGGGCGTGGCGCCAGAAATTGCCGACCGGGTTCATCAGTTGAAACTCAACCCGGCGGATCGCCATATCGATCTTGGCGACCTCGAGCGGCGTGGTGCCAAACAGCGGCTTGTCCGGATGGATGCCCTCTAGGTACCGGCAGATCGAGATGGTCTCGGTGATGATCTCGCCATCATCCAGCTCTAGAACCGGGATCTGACCGAGTGAGTTCTTGGCAACAAAATCGTCAGCCTTGTGCTCACGCTGCATCATATTGACGAGGGTCTCGGGCAGATCAATGCCCTTTTCCGCAAGGAATATCCGCACACGGCGCGGATTAGGGGCGGGGTTCGGGGCACCATAGAGCTTCATGTTCGTTTCCTTGCGAAGGGCTTGGTCATCCTCGGATTTCGCGCGAGGAAAAACAAGGCCCCCTACGGCCCTTCGGGCCACTTCCCCCAGAGGGGGAAGATCACAGACGGTAAATCTTCCCCCTCTGGGGGAAGTACCGGCGAAGCCGGGGTAGGGGGCCTTGCTTAAGAAAAACAAGCAAGGCCCTCACCCAACCCTCTCCCACAGGGAGAGGGTTAGAACCGATAAGCCCTTTCCCCCCTTGAGGGGGAGAGGGTTGGGAGTGGGGGGTGTTTATCCACTGCCCCATCCCCCGCGTCATTGCGAGCGCAGCGAAGCAACCCAGGGGACTGGCGCTGACCTGAAGTGATGATCCGCTGGATTGCTTCGGCGCTGCGTCTCGCAATGACGCGGTAGAGGGCCGTTTTCAGTCAGTGTGTAAGGGTCTGGTTCCCCGCCTTCGCGGGGAACACGGGGGTGTGAAGAAAACAAGGCCCTCACCCAACCCTCGCCCCCTTGAGGGGGAGAGGGTTGGGAGTGGGGGGTGTTCATCCACCATCCCCTCATTCTTCCATCTTACGTCTTCTTCGACGTCAGGGCCTTGGCGCGGGCCTTTCGGCGCACCTCATGGCGCTCTAGAACCTCAGCAAGATATTTTCCGGTCCAGCTGTCCTTGGACTTGGCGACATCTTCGGGCGTGCCGGTGGCCACGATCAGGCCGCCGCCGTCGCCGCCTTCGGGTCCAAAATCGACCAGCCAGTCGGCGGTCTTGATGACGTCGAGATTGTGCTCGATGACCACGACCGTATTGCCCTGATCGACCAGCTCGTGCAGCACCTCAAGCAGCTTTTTGGTGTCTTCGAAATGCAGGCCCGTGGTCGGCTCATCCAGGATATAGAGCGTCTTGCCTGTGGCCCGGCGCGACAGATCCTTGGACAGCTTGACCCGCTGGGCCTCGCCGCCGGACAGGGTGGTGGCCGATTGGCCGACCTTGACATAGGACAGACCCACCCGTTTGAGGGTCTCCATCTTGTCGCGCACGGACGGCACGGCCTTGAAGAAGGCGGCGGATTCTTCGACGGTCATGTCGAGAATGTCGGCGATAGACTGGCCCTTGAACAGGATCTCCAGCGTCTCGCGATTATAGCGACGGCCTTTGCAGATGTCGCAGGTGACATAGACGTCCGGCAGGAAGTGCATCTCGATCTTGATCAGACCGTCGCCCTGACAGGCCTCGCAGCGCCCGCCCTTGACGTTAAAACTAAACCGGCCAGGGCCATAGCCGCGCACCTTGGATTCCGGCAGTTGGGCGAACCAGTCGCGGATCGGCTGGAAGGCACCGGTATAGGTCGCCGGGTTTGAGCGCGGGGTGCGGCCAATCGGCGACTGGTCAATATCGATGATCTTGTCGAAATGCTCCAGACCCTCGATCCGGTCATGGGCGGCGGGGCCTTCGCTGGCATTGTTGATGCGGCGTGCGGCGGCCTTATAGAGGGTCTCGATGGTGAAGGTTGACTTGCCACTGCCCGACACGCCGGTGATGCAGGTAAAGACGCCGACGGGAATTTCGCCGGTAATGTTGCGCAGATTATTGCCCCGCGCGCCGGTGACCTTGAGCATCTTCTTGCGATTGATTGGACGGCGACCATCGGGGACGGCAATTTCACGCGCGCCGGTCAGGTACTGGCCGGTCAGGCTGTTGGCATTGGCCATGATATCGTCTGGCGTGCCCTCGGCGACGATATGACCGCCATGGATGCCCGCTGCCGGGCCCATATCAATGACGTGGTCAGCCGTCAGGATGGCTTCCTCGTCATGCTCGACCACCAACACCGAATTGCCGAGATCGCGCAGACCCCTCAGGCTTTGCAGCAGGCGGGTATTGTCGCGCTGGTGCAGGCCAATGGACGGCTCATCCAGCACATAGAGCACGCCCGTCAGGCCCGATCCGATCTGGCTGGCCAAGCGAATCCGCTGGCTCTCGCCGCCCGACAGGGTGCCCGAGGCCCGTGACAGGTTCAGATAGTCCAGCCCGACATCGACCAGGAACCGCAGGCGATCATTGATCTCTTTCAAGATCCGCCGCGCGATCTCCATCTGCTTAGGGGTCAGCTGTCCCTCAAGCGATTCAAACCATTCCTGCGCCTTGCGGATAGGCAGTTCGGACACCTCGCCGACATGCTTGCCCGCGATTTTCACCGCCTTGGCCTCAGGCTTGAGGCGATAACCGTCGCAGGCCTCGCACGGGGTGTCGGACTGATAGCGCGACAGTTCTTCGCGCACCCACGCGCTGTCGGTTTCGCGCCAGCGACGCTCCATATTGGTCACCACCCCCTCGAAGGGCTTGGTCACATCATAGCGGCGCGCACCATCATCATAGGCGAACTTGATCTTGGTCGACCCGGTTCCGGCCAGAATGATCTTCTTGGCCTCGGGCGCAAGCTCGCGCCAAGGCTTGTCCATCGAGAAGCCATAGTGCAACGCCAGCGCCTGCAGGGTCTGGGTATAGAAGGGCGAGGGGCTCTTGGCCCAGGGCGCGATGGCCCCGTGATGCAGGTCCTTGTCCGGATCAGGAATGACCAGCTCAGCGTCAAAGGTCAGTTTGACGCCAAGCCCGTCGCAGGCCGGGCAGGCGCCGAATGGATTGTTGAACGAAAAGAGCCGCGGCTCGATCTCGCTGATGGTGAAACCACTGACGGGGCAGGCAAATTTTTGTGAGAACAACAGCCGCTGCGGCTCTTTTGCGCCCGGCTCAATATCAGCCCACTCGGCCACCGCGATCCCGTCTGCAAGGCGCAACGCCGTCTCCAGCGAGTCCGCTAGGCGCTGTTCTTGGCCGCCCTTGACCACGATCCGGTCGACCACGACGTCGATATCGTGCTTGAATTTCTTGTCGAGAACCGGGGCCTCTTCGATGGGGTAGAATTCCCCGTCGATCTTGAGGCGCTGAAAGCCTTGACGCTGGAGATCGGCAATTTCCTTGCGATATTCGCCCTTACGGCCCCGCACCATCGGGGCGAGCAGCAACAGGCGTGTGCCCTCGGGCAGGCCGACAATCTTATCGACCATCATACTGACGGTCTGGCTCTCGATAGGCAGGCCCGTGACCGGCGAATAGGGCGTGCCGACCCGCGCCCAGAGCAGGCGCATATAGTCGTGAATTTCCGTCACCGTGCCGACGGTTGAGCGGGGGTTTTTGGAGGTGGTCTTTTGCTCAATCGAGATGGCAGGCGACAGGCCCTCTATCAGGTCCACATCCGGCTTGCCCATCAGCTCCAGAAACTGCCGCGCATAGGCCGACAGGCTCTCGACATAGCGGCGCTGACCCTCTGCATAGATGGTGTCAAAGGCCAGCGAACTCTTCCCCGACCCCGACAGTCCGGTCAGGACCACAAGCTGTCCCCGAGGAATGTCAACATTGACGTCTTTGAGATTATGCTCGCGGGCACCGCGCACGCGGATGAAATGGCTTGGATCAGACATTGAAGGCTCTCGACAACCGCCCGAACATCGGCGGCTAGGCAGTTCTATCTAGTACGCGGAGTCGCTTGAACAGCAAGAACATTGTGGGAACATGGGCGTTGGTATCGTTTAGTGCAGCTTCCTCGTGCTTCGACAGGCTGAGCATGAGGAAAACCCGCTCCCCTATCAACCGCGTCCCCCGCGAAGGCGGGGGTCCAGATCGTTAATTCCAACCTGCATGTAAGGTTCTGGATCCCCGCCTGCGCGGGGAACAAGGGAGAAAGGAAAAAGGCCCTCACCCAACCCTCTCCCACAGGGAGAGGGCTTATCGGTTCTAGCCCTCGCCCCCTTGGGGGAGAGGGTTGGGTGAGGGGGATACATCCACTCCGCCTAACCTTAAGCCTGTCGAAGGATTAGGCTGGTTCCGCCTTGGTGGCTGTCTTCTTCACCGCCGCCTTCTTGGCTGGAGCCTTCTTCGCAGCCGGTTTTTTGGCAGCGGGCTTTTTCGCCGCAACCTTCTTAACGGGCGCAGCCTTTTCAGCCTTCACCTTGGCCGGGGCCTTCTTTTTCTTGCCGCCGCCCTTGGCTTCGCGCTCAGTCAACAGGCGCACAGCCTCTTCCAAGGTCAGGTCCGCCGGTTCAGAGCCTTTGGGGACATTGGCGTTGGTATCGCCATGTTTGATATAGGGACCAAAGCGGCCCGACAGGATCTTGACCGGTTTGCCGGTTTCGGGATGGACGCCGAGGTCCTTTAGGGCTGCTGCTTCGGTCCGGCCTCGGCCGCGTCCGCCGCCTGCGCGCTTTTCGGCGAGGACCGTGACGGCGCGGTTCAGGCCGACCTCGAACACCTCTTCGGCGCTCTCCAGATTGGCATAGGTGCCAGAATGCTGGACATAGGGGCCATAGCGGCCAATGCCGGCCAAGATGACGGCATTGTCTTCGGGGTGGATGCCGACTTCGCGCGGCAGGCTTAAGAGGCGAAGGGCCTTTTCCAGATCGATGCTGGCTGGGGTCCAGCCCTTGGGCAGGCTGGAGCGCTTGAGCTTGTCACCCTCTGGCATCTCAACATAGGGGCCAAAGCGGCCGATCTTCAGCCAGACGGGCTGTTCGGTCACCGGATTATTGCCCAGTTCGCGGTCGGCATTTTCCGCCTCGCCCTCGCCCTCACTATTGGCCAAGGTGCGGGTAAAGCGGCATTCGGGATAGTTGGAACAGCCGATAAAGGCCCCGAACTTGCCGGTCTTGAGGCTCAGTTGACCCGCGCCGCAGGTCGGACAGGCGCGCGGATCGGACCCATCTTCCTTTTGCGGGAAGATGTGCGGGCCGAGGGCAATATTGAGGGCATCGAGCACGTGAGTGACGCGCAGGTCGCCGATCTCGCCCACAGCGGCGTGGAAATCTTTCCAGAAGTCGCGAAGGAGCTGTTTCCATTCCAACTCACCGGCTGACACCAGATCGAGCTTTTCTTCCAGCGCGGCGGTGAAGTCATATTCGACATAGCGGCGGAAGAACTGTTCCAAGAAGGCGGTGACCAGACGGCCCTTATCCTCGGGGATGAAGCGGTTCTTCTCCATGCGCACATAGTCGCGTTCGCGCAGCACGGTCAGGATCGAGGCATAGGTCGAGGGCCGACCGATGCTTAGCTCTTCCATCTTCTTGACGAGGCTGGCTTCGGAATAGCGCGGTGGAGGCTCGGTGAAGTGCTGATCGGCGCGGGCCTCGAGCACCTTGGCTGTTGCGCCATCCTTGACCATCGGCAGACGGCCACCGTCTTCGTCGCCCTCGTCGTCGCGGCCCTCTTCATAGACGGCCAGATAGCCGTCAAACAGAACCACCTGACCATTGGCGCGCAGGCCGGTGCGGCCGTCTGAGGTCTCCATATCAATGGTGGTGCGCTCAATGCGGGCGCTTTCCATCTGCGAGGCGATCATCCGCTTCCAGATCAGCTCATAGAGCCGTCCCAGATCGGATTCGAGGCGCAACGACCCCGGATTGCGACTGAGGCTGGTCGGGCGAATGGCTTCGTGCGCTTCCTGAGCGTTCTTGGCCTTGGTCTTGTAGTAGCGCGGGGCCTCAGGGACATATTCGCCGCCAAAACGCCCAGCAATGACCTGACGGGCCTCGACGAGGGCTTCAGGCGCGGACTGGATACCGTCGGTCCGCATATAGGTGATCAGGCCGACGGTCTCGCCGCCAATATCGATGCCTTCATAGAGTTTTTGTGCCGCCTGCATGGTGCGCTGGGCCGAGAAGCCGAGCTTGCGCGAGGCCTCCTGCTGCAGGGT
>CANESI010000002.1 GCA_947441065.1 Caulobacteraceae bacterium | reverse complement strand
CTTGGCAAACCGGCCCAGTCGCCCGCTCAGTCGATCGCGTTCTGGGTCCTGCACCATGGGATGGGTTTCCGCTCTACTTTACGCTCAGACCAGAGCCTCAAACGCATCGATCAGTCCCTCAAGCCGAGCACAGCCCTGCCGCCAGAAGGTCTTGTCGCGCGGGTCCAGCCCAAAGGGCTTCAGAGCCTCTACATAGGTCCGCGTCCCCCCGGCGGCGAGCAGTTCCTCATAAAGAGGCGCAAAGGCCTGCGGATTTTCCCGCCGCTTCTCCATCAGGGCCCCAACCAGCAGGTCCCCAAAGGCATAGGCATAGACATAGAAGGGGGCGTGGGCGAAGTGGGTCACATAGGACCAAAAATGCTCATAGCCGGGATTAAGGGTCACAGCCGGACCCAAGCTCTCACCCATAACCTCGAGCCACAGGGTTCCAATCTGGTCTGGCGACAGTTCGCCTTCAGTACGTGCAGCGTGGAACCTTGTCTCAAAGCGGTGGAAAGCGATCTGGCGCACCACTGTATTGAGGCCATCCTCGATCCGCCCCGCCAAAAGCACCCGACGCTCTTGCGGGTCAGCATCAGCAAGAAGCTGTTCGAAGACTAGGCCCTCACCAAAGATCGAGGCGGTCTCGGCCAAGGTCAGGGGTGTATCGGCCAGCAAGGTCCCGCGCGGCGCAGCTAAGGTCTGATGGACCGCATGGCCAAGCTCATGGGCCAAGGTCAGGACATCGCGGCGCTCTCCCATATAGTTGAGAAACACAAAGGGGTGATGGTCCGAGGTCACCGGGTGGGAATAGGCCCCCGACGCCTTGCCGGGCCTTGGCTGAGCATCGATCCATGGCCGATCAAACACATCCCGCGCCCTCTGGGCCATGGCCGGAGACAGCCGCCCAAAGGAGTCCAACACAAGGGCCTTGGCCTCATCCCAGCTATATTGACGCGGCCTTTCTTGATCGAGTGGGGCATTGCGGTCCCAGTGATCAAGGGTCTCGCGGCCCATGGCCTTGGCCTTCAGAGCATAATAACGATGGGCCAGACGCGGATAGGCCTCGACCACCGCCGCTTCGAGCGCCTCCACCGCCTCGGGATCAACCTCATTGGCAAGATGGCGCGCATGGGCGGGCGAAGCATGGCCGCGCCAACGGTCCTCGACCTGCTTTTCAAAGGCGATGGTGTTGAGACAGAGGGCCAAGACCGGCTCATGGGCCTTCAGAGCAACGGCCAAACCCTCGGCGGCCTCGCGGCGGCGGGCGGGGTCAGAATCAGACAGCCGATTGAGCGCCTCGGGCAGGGTCAGGGTCTCATCACCGACGGTGGCCCGCAAACGGCTGAGGGTCTCGTCAAACAGTCGGCTCCAATTGGCGAGCGCCGGGGCGCGGTCAATCAACAGGCGCTCCAGATCGGGGCTTAGCTCATGGGGCCGTGACAGGCGTACCCGCCGAAGCCATGGCCGCCAACGTGCGGTGGTCTCACCGGCGCGCAGGGCCGACTCGATCTCCCACTCTTCCAGTTGGTTCAGTTCCAGCGTGAAGAACAGGCTCTCTGCGCCAATGGCGGCAGCGCGCGCGCGAATATCGGCCTCGAACTTGGCCCGCGCTGGATCGTCCCGCGCTGTGGAGGCGGCAAGACCGGCATAGGCCCCAACGCCCCAGAGGAGATTGACCGCCTTCTCATAGAGGCCAAGACCGGAGTCCAGCAGCAGCGCCAAGCGGTTGGCATCACCGCGCGCGGCAATAAAGGCCCCCTTGAGCTTGACCAGTTCGGCATTGGTTTGGGCGGCAGCCTCAAGGTCTAGGCCGATGCGGGGATCATCCATGCCCAGATAGAGATCATCGAGGCTCCAGACCGGCAGGGCCTCTAGGCCATTGATGCCGCCACTGGAGGCTTCGTCCGGTGCGGCCATGGAACCACCAAAGGCGCTATTGGCAAAGGGGCGGGCGAGGGCAGGGTAAGCGTGCGAATCCTTCATGACCCGGATATGGACCGCAGATCCGCCAGGTTCAATTGAAACCCATCGCTAATTATTCGCTTTTTCTGCGCCGCCTTAAACGGCCCCTTTACCCTGCTGCGTCTAGGACTGTCCCAAAATGGGCCGCCATCGACAATGAGGGGCCCTCGTGAAGGTGGTACGGTTATGACCAAGACAGTTCTGGTCGTCGATGACGACCCGACGCAAAGGCGGCTGATCCAAGCCGTGCTCGAACGCGAGGGATTTGCGGTCGTTCATGCCAATTGCGGTGAGCAGGCCTTGGATCATCTCAGCAGCGGCAAGAGCCTTGATGTGGTCATGCTCGACATGGTCATGCCCGGCCTTGGCGGTATCGAGACCCTGAAGGAGATGCGTTCGCGCGGGCTCAATCAGCCTGTCGTCGTTCTGACGGCCACCAGCGGCATCGAGACCGTGGTTCAGGCGATGCAGGCTGGAGCGCAGGACTTTTTCGTCAAGCCCGCCTCGCCTGAACGGATCATCGTTTCCATTCGCAATGTCCTACAGATGGGTGAGTTGCATGGCGAGGTCGACCGCCTCAAGAAACGCGCCTCGGGAAAACTGACCTTTGCCGAACTGATCGGCGCTTCTGGGCCCATGACCGCCATCAAGCGGATGGGTGAACGGGCGGGCAAGACCTCGATCCCCGTTCTAATCCTTGGCGAAAGCGGCGTCGGCAAGGAGATGATCGCGCGGGCCGTGCACGGCGTATCGGACCGCGCAGGCAAGCCCTTTGTTGCGGTCAATTGCGGCGCTATCCCTGAAAACCTGATGGAATCGATCCTGTTTGGCCATGAGAAGGGGGCCTTTACCGGGGCCTCTGACAAACATGCCGGCAAGTTCGCCGAGGCCCATGGCGGGACCCTGTTCCTCGATGAGGTCGGAGAACTGCCGCTCGATATGCAGGTCAAGCTGCTCCGCGCCCTGCAGGAGGGTGAGATTGATCCGGTTGGCTCAAAGCGCCCGCAGCGGGTCGATGTGCGGATTGTCTCGGCCACCAATTGCGATCTGGCCAAGGCCGTCGCAGAGGGCCGGTTTCGCGATGACCTCTATTACCGTTTGAACGTCTTTCCGATTGAAGCCCCCGCCCTGCGCGATAGGCGCGAAGACATCCCAGCGCTGGTGGCCCATTTCATCCAGCGGTTCAATGTCGAGGAGGGTCGCCGGATCATGGGGGCCAGTCCCGAGACCTTGGCCCTTCTTTGCAATCATGATTGGCCGGGCAATGTCCGCCAGCTTGAAAATGCGATCTACCGGGCCATTGTTCTGGCCGACGCGCCCTTCTTGCAGCCGCACGATTTCCCTGCCCTGTCGGGTCAGGTCGCGCCGCAAGCCGCACCAAGTCTTGGCCATGATATGGGCGCAGGCCTGCCATCAGTGCAGGAGCTGCTGGCCAGCCTGCCGCAGGATGTTTCGGTTCGGCTATTGGATGAGAAGGGCCATCTTCGGACCTTGGAAGAGATCGAACGCAATATGATCCAGCTGGCCATCGAGGTCTATGCCGGTCACATGTCCGAGGTCGCCCGGCGCCTCGGCATTGGCCGCTCAACCCTCTATCGCAAGGTCCGTGAGCAGGGCCTAGAGGTCCCCTTCAGCGAGGCGGGATAGCCCGCCCCGCTTGGGGGTGAAAAGGACCTAGTCCTCTTCGGAATAGTCTTCGTTGGTAAAGTCGTCGAACACGGCGTCCAGACGGACGGGCTTGGCGACGGGCTCGTCGTCGACAATCAGGCCGGTTTCCGCCGCAGGCATCAGGCTTGGGCCCTCAGCAACGATACCGCGCTTGGCGTCGTCCTTGATCTTCTTGTCAGCGGCCTTGCGCACAACGCCGTCCAGTTCAATCTGACCGACGAGGCCCAAGGAGACCGGATCGACCGGCTTAATGTTGGCGGCGTTCCAGTGGGCGCGGTTGCGCACCTGATCGATGGTCGCCTTGGTGGTGCCCAGCAGCTTGCAAATCTGAGCGTCGGTCACTTCGGGGTGATTGCGCAAGAACCAGGCGATAGCGTCTGGACGATCCTGACGGCGCGAGACCGGCGTATAGCGCGGGGCCTTCTTGGTCGGCTTCAGAAGCTCGGCGTGACGGCTCTTTTGAACCTTCATCAGATGGGCTGGGCTGGCCTGCGCCGCATCCAACTCTTCGCGTGACAGTTGGCCATTAGCGATGGGGTCAGCCCCACGAATGTCGCGGGCCACTTCGCCGTCCGCAATGCCCTTCACTTCCAAGGGATGCAGGCCACAGAAGGCAGCGATCTGCTCGAAGGTCAGCGAAGTATTGTCGACGAGCCAAACAGCGGTGGCCTTAGGCATCAAAATGTCGGTCATGACGTGCATCCTTGCAAAGCCCGCTCTGATCGCAGCCTGCGCCCAGAAACGACGGCGCCCGACCTTGCGGCCGGGCGGGTTAGTTGGAACCAGATATACCCGGACAGGGGTCTTAAGCAATGAGGATTGCAGTTTTGCCCTAAAAACAACGGTTTTAGAGCCGCAGGCGGCTCTCGATCACCGTCTGAGCCTGCCCGCGCAACAGGACACGCTCGCCCACGACTTCGCAATCAAGGTCACCGCCTCTGCCCGGATAGGCCTGATGGAACGACAGGCGTGCCTGCCCCAGCTTTTGGGCATAGAGGGGGCTAAGGATGCAATGGAGCGATCCGGTTGCTGGGTCTTCTGGAATGCCCGACCCCGGCGCAAAGAACCGGCTGACCACATCATAGGAGCTGGCCGGATCAGCTAGGGCCACAACCCCGATATTGCCCGCTCCGCCGGTGGCTTCACCCGCGATGCCTGCAAGGGCGGCAATGTCAGGCTTCAGACCGCGAACCGTCGCCTCACAATCAACCACCGCAACCAGATAGGGGCCTGCCCAGACCTCCTGCACCGCCACGCCCAGAGCGGCCTCCAGCCCCTCTGGAACCAAGGTTTGATGCGGGACTTGCGACGGGAAATTCATGGTCAGCACGGCACCCTCTCGGCTCACGCTCAAGGGACCCGAAAGGGTATCAAACGTCACCTCGCCCAGCTCAGGCGTAATTTCCGTGAGCAGCACATGGCCGCTGGCAAGGGTGGCGTGGCCACAGAGCGGCACCTCCATGGCCGGGGTAAACCAACGAAGCCCAAACTGCGCCGGATCGGAGGTGCGCAGCAGGAATGCGGTCTCGGCCTGATTGTTCTCCATGGCCAAGGCCTGCATCCAAGCAGCATCCGGCCATGTCTCAAAGGGCTCGACCACGCAGGCTGGATTGCCGCGAAGGGGGGCCGAGGCAAAGGCATCGACGGTCCATTGGCGAAGGGAGGCGGTCATGGGCGCAGCTTTCAGTCAGAGTTTCAAACAGCCCTATCGGTTCGCCTACAGGCCCGCAACCGTCAGTTCTGGCCAGCGATTGCGGGCCGAAACCACCGTGCGCTCAAAGCCGGGGCTCAGGCCGCGAAGGGGATTGGGCCGGATGGTCATGGAAAAGAGATCCTCAAGGCCAAAGGGGGCGGCGACGCTGATCTGGTCATCCCCCTCCAGCCGCACCCCCACCGCATAGGTCGGGGCAACAAAGCGGGTCAGGGCCTCGTCGGTCGAGGTCAGGGGCTCATAGGGCTCGTTAAAATGGTCAGGAAACCAGATGTGGACCCGGGCCTGATTGCGCACCTCAACCGTGTCGCAAAAGGGGGCCTCAAAGGTCTTGGCCGCCAGTTTGATCCAGACATCTTCGGCCTCATAGGACAGGTCCGAGCCGTCAAAATAGCCCAGATCATAATCCTTAATGCCATGGTCGAGATGGCGGCCGGTCAGGTGGTTCCAGACGGTCTGATAGACCGCGCCCGAAAAGACTCGCCAGTCTGGCATAGCCAAGGCTCTGGCCGTGGTCAGGACGCCCATCAGGTTCGGGCTTTGGCGCAGGATGGCCACGAGGCGAGTGGCTTGGTCAGTCTGGATCATGGGCTAGACCTAAACAGATTCAGATCGGGCGAAAAGGCCAGCCATGGTCCAGTGGCCCGTGACCGGCGCCATAGCCCGGCGCGCGGACCATGGCCTCTATCACATAGCGCCTCGCCCGCTCCACCGCCTGCGGCAAGCCCATCCCTTGGGCGATACCCACCGCGCAGGCCGAGGCGAGGGTGCAGCCGGTGCCGTGGGTATGGCGACTATGGATACGCGGGCCTTGTAACAGCGTCTCACCCTCTGAGGTGATCAAAAGGTCTGTTACCTGATCCCCCGCCAGATGCCCGCCCTTCATCAGCACCGCTTTGGCGCCCAAAGCCATCAGGGCCTCCCCGGCGCGGCGCAGATCGTCGAGGGTCTCAACCGCCAGACCGGTCAGGGCCGCAGCCTCTGGCGCATTGGGCGTCAACAGTCCTGCGCGGGGGACCAAGAGCTCACGGATGGCCGCTATGCCTTGAGCCTCTAGGAGCGGATGGCCACCCTTAGCGATCATGACCGGGTCAATAATGGCCGCAAGGTCGGGCACGCTATCAAGCAGGGCGCAGACCGTCTCGACCATGGCCACAGTGCCTAACATCCCGGTCTTGATGGCGTCCGCGCCAATATCATCGAGCACTGCGCGGGCCTGAGCCGTGACGATGTCCAACGGGATGGGGTGAACCCCAAAGACGCCGAGGCTATTTTGCACCGTGATGGCCGTCACCGCGGTGGTGGCAAAGCCGCCGAGCGCCGTGACCGTCTTAATATCGGCCTGAATGCCGGCGCCGCCGCCGCTATCTGACCCAGCAATGATCAAAACCCGTCCTGCCACGGCTAGGACCTCGCCGCTTCGATGGCTTGCCAAACCTTCAACGCCTGCACCGTCTCGCGCACATCATGGACGCGGATCACATCAACCCCGGCCCGAGCCCCCGCAAAGGCTGCCGCGAGCGAGCCGCCGAGCCGATCGGTGGGCTCTGTCGCTGTCGGATCGAGGGCCTGAACAAACCGCTTGCGGCTGACGCCAAGCAGGACCGGAAAGCCAAGGGCCATGATCTGATCCAGATGGGCCAGAAGGGTCAAATTGTGGGCCAGGTTTTTGCCAAAGCCGATGCCCGGATCAAGGCTGATCGCTTCGCGTGCCACACCTGCAGACATGGCAACCGCTGCTCGCTCGGACAGGAAGGCGCAGACCTCGGTGACCACATCCTCATAATGGGGGGCAACCTGCATGGTGCCCGGCTCGCCCTGCATGTGCATCAGGACCACCGGCACGCCAAGCTCTGCGGCGACCGAGGCGGCATCTTCGGACCCACGAAGGGCCGTGACATCGTTCCAGATCGTCGCGCCCGCTCGCACAGCAGCCCGCGCGACCTTAGCTTTGAGCGTATCAATGCTGATCGGACAGGCGGTGGATTGGCGAAGGGCCTCGATCACCGGCAAGACCCGGTCCATCTCGGCCTGAGCCGAAAGGGGCTCGGCGCCGGGGCGCGTCGACTCCCCGCCAATGTCGAGCCTATCGGCGCCCTCATCCAGCAACCTCAAGCCATGGTCGACTGCGGCCTGAACCGATAGAAACTGACCGCCATCCGAGAAACTATCAGGGGTAACATTGACCACCCCCATAATGCTTGGTCTGGCCATCACCTTCGGGGTCACGCAGGCTCGGGGCCGGTGCTGGGCGTCAGGGGCACAGAAACCGAAGGGGCAATCGGCTTCTTGTCCTCGGCCTTTTCGCGCACGGGCACAATGCCCTTGAGGGCACCGATGATCTCGTCGCCCGACAGGGTTTCGAACTCCAGCAGGTTCTTGGCCAGCGTATGCAGATCATCCAGACGTTCGGTCAGGATCCGCCGCGCCTCGGTAAAGCCGCCCTGAACCAAAACGCGCACCTCACTATCGATCAGTTGGGCGGTCTGTTCGGAGACATTCTGGGTGCGGGCCACCGAATGGCCAAGGAACACCTCATCCTGATTTTCGCCGTAGGAGACGACGCCCAGCGCGTCAGAATAGCCCCATTTGGTGACCATCATACGGGCCAGACGGGTGGCCTGTTCGATGTCGGATGAGGCCCCCGACGTGACCTTTTCCTTACCAAAGATCAGCTCTTCGGCGACGCGCCCACCCATCAGGATGGCGAGACGCGAGGTCATCTGCTCATAGGACATGGACAGCTTGTCGCGCTCGGGCAGTTGCATGACCATGCCCAAGGCCCGGCCACGCGGAATGATGGTGGCCTTGTGGACCGGGTCAGTATGGGAAACGGTCAGGGCGACCAAGGCGTGGCCACCCTCGTGATAGGCGGTCATGCGCTTTTCGTCTTCGGTCATGACCATCGACTTGCGCTCAGCGCCCATCATGACCTTGTCCTTGGCGTCTTCGAAATCCTTCATGGTGACCATGCGCCGATTGCGCCGCGCCGCCATCAGGGCCGATTCATTGACCAGATTGGCCAGATCAGCGCCGGAAAAGCCAGGTGTGCCGCGCGCGATGGTCTTGACGTCAACATCGGACGACAGGGGCACATTGCGCATATGGACGCGCAGGATGGTCTCGCGGCCAGTAATATCAGGGTTGGACACCACGATCTGGCGGTCAAAACGGCCCGGGCGCAGCAGGGCTGGATCGAGCACGTCGGGACGGTTGGTCGCCGCGACCAGAATGATCCCTTCATTGGCCTCAAAGCCGTCCATCTCGACCAGAAGCTGGTTGAGGGTCTGTTCGCGCTCGTCATTACCACCGCCAAGGCCTGCGCCGCGATGGCGACCCACGGCGTCGATCTCGTCGATAAAGATGATGCAGGGCGCGTTCTTCTTGGCCTGCTCGAACATGTCGCGCACGCGGCTGGCGCCCACGCCGACAAACATCTCGACAAAGTCAGAACCAGAAATGCTGAAGAAGGGCACGCCCGCCTCACCGGCAATGGCGCGGGCCAAAAGGGTCTTACCCGTACCCGGAGGGCCGACCAGCAGCGCGCCCTTGGGGATCTTGCCGCCAAGCTTTTGGAACTTGCCGGGGTCCTTCAGGAACTCAACGATCTCGTTCAGCTCTTCCTTGGCCTCATCAACACCGGCCACATCGTCAAAGGTGACCTTGTTCTTATTTTCGGTCAGAAGCCGCGCCTTGGACTTGCCAAAGCCCATGGCCCCGCGCGCGCCGCCCTGCATCTGACGCATGAAGAAGATATAGACGCCGATCAACAGCAAGACCGGCAGGGCATTGAGGAACAGGCCCATCGGCGTAATCCCGCCCGCGGGCTTGACTTGAATGTCCGCGCCGCTGGCCTGCAGGCGCTTGACCAGTTCATCCTGGTTCATCGGGGTGACGACATTATAGGCCTTGCCGCTCGCGTCCTTGGCCTCGACCACATCATTACGGAACACAGCCGACTTGATCTGGCCGCCATCCACCTTGCTGAGCAGCTGCGAATAGCTGATCTCGCCGACCGCGCCCGACTTGGAGCTAGGGTTCATGGCGCTGTAGATCCCAAGCAGGATCAAAACAATCACACCCCAAATGGCCAGATTACGCAGATTCATAGTGGTCGCCTTTTTTAGCCTTAGGGCCTCAAGATAGGATGTCGTGGTCGGTTTTGCCATGGGCGCCAGCGACAAACGGCATCATCCGAGGGCGCCCTCGGTGATTATTCTGCCACAGGCCGCCTCTAGGCGCTGCATAATCAGCGACTCTGCGACCTTATTGAGCATGATCGGCTCTCCGGTGAAGGTCGGAAGATAGACCGACCCATCTGGTCGGGCCACCAGCGGCAAGGTCGGTCGCAGGGGTGCAGGCAGACCGGCCAGCCGTGTGCGATCAAGCGGACCTAGCCTCTTGGCGTGGCCACGCAAGGCGATGACCTGCCCGCCCTCGGCCCTGCCTTCCATCTGAAACCGGCCATCCCAGACCGGAGGTGATGAAACCGTTGGCATGAGATCAAGGGGCGCAAGACCCTTTCGACCGGCCTCACGGACGATCCAGACCTGATCATGGCTTGCCCGAACCTGCGCGCCCGAGAGGGTGGCGGTGAAGGAAGCCTCACCTCGCAAGCCCATGGTCAAGCGCTGAAGGGCCAGATAGCGAGGCGGGGTGTCTTGGCCCGAGACTGACAGCAGGGCCCGGGCCAAGACGCTATCCAACCCCTCCGATGCCAGCCGCAAATCCGCGCGGTCCAAGACTAAGGCCCCGTAGGCGCTCCATGACCCAAGATCCTTGGGCCAATAGATCGGCTCTGGATCAGGCGCCTCTGCCGAAGCCGTTGCCTTGAGGTTCGCCAACGCTATCCGGGCTCGCGACCGACCAAAGCGCGGGTCCTGGTTGGCCGTATCTTCAATCCAGTCCAGACCTTTGTCGGTCAAAAGGGCCCGCAAGTCTTCGCGGCTCTGACCCAAGACCGGACGCAGCAGAAATAGGCCCCGCCCCTCTGGCCAGACCGGTGAGGGACCCCAGACCTTCAACTTGCCAAGGGTCGAGCCTTCGGTCTGGCGCATCCAGTCGGATTCGTGCCGGTCATCTCGCGTGTGGCCCAAGATCAGTACCTTGGCACCGCGCGCCTTGGCCGCAGTCGCCAAGAGCCGGTGGCGTGCGGCCCGAGCGGCTGCGGGAAGGCCTCTGGCATCGCCGCTGGGCCTGTCCTTTTCCCAGACAAGAGACACAGGCTCTGCGCCAAGACGGGCGGCGAGGGTCGCGCAGTGCTGGGTCCATCCGCGCGATGCGGTCTGCAGGCCGTGATCGACGGTCAAGGCCAGCACCTTGCGGCCTCGCATAGCGGCAAAGTCCAGCGTCAACAGCAAGGTCGCCAGACTGTCGCTGCCGCCGGAAAAGGCCACGGCGAGGGGCGCTTGACGATCACCGTCCAGGTGCTGAGCCAGCAACCGCTCAGCCTCTGCCTTCAAGACATCGGTGGGGTTCTGTCGGCCTAGGCGCATTTGGCGCGAAGGCGAGCCTTGTCGGCTCTAGCCTTGGTCGCGGGCGCCGCCGCCGGATAACGACGGCCAAACTCGTCGAGGGTGCGGCAGGCGTCCGGTATCCTGTTCAATTCAACCAAGGACATGGACAGCTTTACCACCGCCTCGGCACCCCAAACGGTGGGCGGCCAACCGCGAATGGCCCCGATATAGGCTGACGCCGCATCGGCATAGGACCCGCGAATGAACAGAGTCTCGCCCAGCCAATAGCGCGCCTCTGGGCCATTGGGGGCCGTGTCGCCATACTGATCGACATAGTCTTGAAAGGCGGCAGATGCGGCGGGGAACTGTCCGTCGAGCAAGAGTTGCTTGGCGCGCTGGAAGGCAGCCGTCCGTTCACCGGCGGCGTTGGCGGCGGCCGGTGCCTTTACAGCGGCTTGAGGCTTGGGCACGGCCACGGGCCCGGGGGCCTTAGCGGGGGAAGCCGCTTCCGGCGCAGGCTTTGCGGCCTGAGATGCCGTCTGACTGGCCGCTTGGGCCGCGCTGGCCAATTGACCCTCAGCCGCCGCCATCCGATCTTGCAGGGCGCGATTGTCCGACTCTAAGGCCTTCAGGTCCCGGCGCGTCTTGGCCAACTCTTGGCTGAGACTATCGATCTGGCCGGTCGTCTGGCGCAGGGTCAGCTCCAAATCATCGATTCGGGTGCGCAGGGTAGCCATCTCAGGATCAGGCCCCGCCATCTTGATCTCGACCGGCTGACCGGTGCTGCGCGCCTGAAGGACGATATCGCGCACCTCGCGCAACTGGCGTTCGATCCGCTCAAAGCGCTTGGTCGCCGCATCATCCGACTGGGCGCGCGCAGGAGAGACAGATGCGGAAAGGCCAAGGGCCATGGCCATTAGGATCGCGAGGGCTGGCCGCAAATTAGGGTGCGCATATAGGGTCTTCATCAGGTCACCCATCAGATCAAAATCAAACTATCGGGGCCACAATGGGCCAAGCCGCCCCTGAGGAAAAGGGGTCATAGACAGCAAGAAGGGGGCCGCAGTCGCAGCCCCCTTCCCACTCTAAAGTCCGTAAGACCATAGGCTACCTATTGAGGCGCGCCTGCGGTCAGGGCCGTGTGGGCATTCCGGTTCTTGCCCCAAGCCTCTTCGGTGGTTCCGCCATCGATAGGCTTTTCCTTACCGTAAGAGACGGTCTCGATCCGGCTACCGGCCACACCCTTTGAGACCAGATAGTCCCGCACGGAGTTGGCCCGGCGCGCGCCAAGGGCGAAGTTATATTCACGGGTGCCGCGCTCGTCGGCATTGCCTTCGATGCGGACCACCACATTGGGATAACGGGCCAGCCAAGCGGCTTGGGCGTCCAGCATGGCGCTGCCCTCAGCCCGTAGGGCATGGGAATCATAGTCGAAGAACACGCGCTCACCGACATTGACGACAAAGTCCTGCACTGATCCTGGCGTGGGTCCAGTTGGGACGACGGGCGCAGGGGGCGTGGGAGCGGGCGGCGGCGCGGGCTCTGGCGCAGGTGCAGGCGCCGGTGTTGGCGCGGGCGGTGGCGGGGCCTTGCGGGTGGCGCAGGCGGCAAGCGACGCCGCGGCGACCGCGATCAGGGCCAGCCTGACAATGGCTTTGGTGCTGTGGATCACGAACTTCTCCTTCGGGTTCATAGGCGCTGCTGAAAGGGACCCGACCGGATCGAACCGAGGCTCGCAACCGGGCCGGATAGAAAACTCAAAAACTTCACGTCAGCCTAGCGTGGCATCATGAACGAAAGCTGACAATAGGGTGTGACCTTACGCAGCGCCCTTAAAGCCAATCTAATTGAGCAAGGGCGACCATGCCGGGTCAGATCCTGATCCAGAATAGGGCGCGGGACGCACGACCCGGCCGCTAATATCGACGGTCCAGAGCTTTGGCGCGACCCCCGGGGCCTCGCGGAAGAACATCAGGACCCGGCCATTGGGCGCCCAGGTCGGGCCCTCATCCAGATAGCTGGTGGTCAAGAGCCGCTCATCGGTGCCGTCGGGCCGCATGACGCCAATATGGAACTGGCCGCCCGTCTGTTTGGTGAAGGCAATAAAATCACCGCGCGGGCTCCAGACCGGCGTGGTGTATCGACCCTGACCCGATGAGACCCGGCGCACATCGCTGCCATCGGCCTTCATCAGATAGAGTTGCGGGCTGCCGCCCCGGTCGGAATTGAACACGATCTGGCTGCCGTCGGGCGAATAGGAGGGAGAGGTATCGATGGCTGGACTGCTGGTCAGGCGCGTCGAGACCCGGCTGCTCAGATCCATCACGAAGATATCGCTATTGCCACCGCGCTCGACCGACAGGGCGACCTTTTGTCCATCGGGCGAGAAACGCGGCGCAAAGACCATGCCCGAATATTGGCCCAGTGTTTCTTGGCGTCCGGTCTCGATATTGAGCAGATAGATGCTGGCCCCACTGTCCCTCAGGGCCATGTAGGTGATCTTTTGGCTGCTGGCCGAATAGCGCGGGGTCATGACCATGGTCGAGCCGCTGGTCAGATAGCTCGGATTGGCCCCGTCCTGATCCATGATCGCCAGACGCTTGATGCGCGCGACGCGAGGACCGCTTTCGGCCACGAAGACGACACGGGTATCAAAATAGCCCTTTTCACCGGTCAGGCGCTCATAGACCGCATCGGAGATCTTGTGGGCCATCCGCCGCCAATTTTCCGGCGTCGAGGTGAATTGAAGGCCCAAAAGCTGTTGCTCGGAAAAGACATCCCAGAGCCGAAAATCAACGCGCAAGAGGCCGTCAGGATCAACCGTCACCTGGCCATTGATCAGGGCCTGAGCGCTGATCGCTTTCCAGTCCGGGAACCTAGGCTGAACATTGACGTCCAAGCTCTTTTCAACAAAGCCCGCCGGATCGAGGGGCCGAAAGAAGCCGGACCGATCTAGATTGCCCGACACCACCTTGGCAATGTCTGCGCCATAGGGGCCGGCGCCGGTAAAGGCGGGAACTGCAACGGGCAGGGGCTGAAGTGTGCCCTGATTGACCTGAATTTCGATCTCTGCGCGCGCCGGAGCCAATCCTGCAGCCCCCCAGACAAGACAGGAGATCACGGCGGCAATCGCCATCAGACCGTTTCGGAACAGGGTCATGGGCAGGGGCTTCCTCATCAATAGCCTCGACATTGCTGGCGAGCATCAAAGGCGACCACAAAGGAGCGCCAGTTGGCAAAATCCTCTGAGGGCAGTTCATCATAGGGCGCGGCTCGGGCCACGGCCGTCAAGGCCCGGGTAGCGGCGGCGCGAAGGACACTGTCGCCGGAGCCATTAATCCGCTGCTCATCGACCAGGACCGCGCGCAGCAATCGTCCATTGGGATCTAGGGTCAGCCGAATCTTGACCACGACATTGGCAGAGCCCTCGACCCCGCAGTTTGGGTTCCACAGCCGTCCGAGCTTGGCGCTGATCGCCGCTAGCTGGTCCACAGTCGCGCCTTTGCCTGCACCAACCGCTTGGCGGGCGACGAGATCGGTCTGGGCGCGGGTCGCCCCCTTGGGGGCCGAGGACGGCTTGGCGCTGGAGGGGCTCTTGCCAACACTGGCGGCAAGGGCATCAAGATCAAGGCTCGGCGCGGGCTTGGCCGCTGGGGTCGGTTTTTGCGGCTTGGCCTTACTGACACTGGCCGCCAACTGATCCAGATTAAAGGCGGGTGCGGGCTTGGTGGGGACAGGCTTGGGCGGCACCGGCTTAGGGGTAGGCTGAGGCTTAGCCGGAGCCGGAGGCGGCGGGGTCACCACTTCGGGCGGGGCCGTCTCAACCGGCGTTTCTATGGCAGCCTCTTGGACCGTCTCAGCCTTCTCGGCGGCGCGCAGATCCGTCACCTCGGCACGGGAGACCAGCGTGACCGGGGTCACGGTCATGATCTTGGTCGGGGCCATCCATGGCCACGCGATCACGCCCGCCAGCAGCACGATCAGATGAAGACCGGCTGAGGCCGCATAGGCAGGATAGCGATCGGACAGGAGGCGGCGCATCGAACCGTTACGGGACCTGATCGTCAGCGGGCACGCCAGAGCTTGGCCCGCCAATGTCGGTGATCAAACCGATAGAGGTAAAGCCGGTGCGCGACAGGCTGGCCATGACCTGGGCCACGGTTTCGTAAGAGGCCTTGCCATCGGCGCGGACAAAAACCTGCCGTTTTTGGTCTTCTCCAGACAGGGCCAACATGCGCGGAGCCAGTTCCGCAAAGAGGACCGGGCGATCTTGCACAAAGAGCTTGCCGTCAGCCGCGACGGAGACGGTCAGGGGCTCATTTTGATCACTCAGGGCGCTGGCCTCAGTCTTGGGCAGTTCTACGGGCACCCCGGCGGTCAGCAGGGGGGCAGAGATCATGAAGACGATCAGCAGCACCAACATCACATCGACCAGCGGCGTGACATTGATCTCGGACAGGGGCCCGCGACCGCCGCGCCGACGGCGGCGGCGGCGAGATCCAGACGACAGGCCTTGAGCGCTTGAACCTGCCATCGTCCCTAGACCCGATCGCTCAGTCGCCGGGCAATGGCCCCGGCCAGATCATCGGCAAAGGCTTCTAGGCGGCTTGTGAAGCGTCCCGCATCGCCCGACAGCTTGTTGTAGGCCACATAGGCTGGAATGGCGGCCGCTAGACCGATGGCGGTGGCGAACAGGGCCTCGGCAATGGACGGCGCGACGACCGACAGGTTGGTATTTTTCTGAACCGCGATGGCTTGGAAGGCCTGCATGATGCCCCAGACCGTGCCGAACAGACCGATAAAGGGTGAGGCTGTCGCCACGATGGCAAGACCGCTGAGGCCTTCCTCGGCCTGCTCACTCTCACGGGCAATGATCCCATCAAGGCCCCGGTCTAGGCGCTGAAGAATAAGTCCGGCCTTAGCCTCGCTGATGCCGTCACTAGCGCGGGCCTCATACCAGGTCCTAAGGGCCGATTGCAGCAGGCGGGCCAAGGCTTGGCGCGGCTCAGGACCCGCCGCCTCGGCAACCTCTTCCAAGGATCGGCCAGCAGCGATGGCATCCTCGATCTGATCGGCATCCTGGGCGAGCGTGCGGAACTTCAAGAGCTTGTCGATGATCACCGACCACGACCAGAGCGAGGCGCCCAGCAGGCCGAGCATCACGCCCTTGATCACCCAGTCGGCGCGCAAGAACAGGGCGAGGGCGGAAAAGCTCTCAGGAGAAAGTGCGGCGCTAGCAGCGTCATTCATGGATCAAGGTCTCATCATTAGAAGGGGGCAGGTTGATCGGTGACGTCAGCCTTTCTGGCCGCTTGGGATGGTGAAACTATGGCAAGGTTGGATCAGGCGGCGCAAACCAAGGCGTCAGGGCCTCGGTCAGGCCAGAGGGCGGCTTTCGCGGGCGACCATCCATCGTGATACAGGCGGCCTCGACATTGGCTGTTGCGATGACTTCGGTGCCTCGCAACATGTGCTGGCTGATGAACAGCCGAGGACCCTTGACCCGGTCATAGGTCGTCACCACCGTCAGGGCATCATCAATGCGCGCCGCCCGCTGGAACCGAATATCCATGCGGGTCACCACAAAGGCGGCAGGATCTTCGCGCTCCAACAGGTCCGTATGGCTAACCCCCGCCACACGAAGAAAGTCGGACCGACCCCGCTCGAAATAGCGCAGGTAGTTGGCGTGATAGACCACACCGGTAAAGTCGGTGTCCTCGTAATAGACCCGCACGGGCAGATGATGCTCGCGGCCTATAAAGAGGCCTGCGGTGGGCAAAAGGGGCGGGCTCATAGCGCCTCATCGTCAAAGAGGGCCGCTTGCGCGCCGGGCGGGACGATCCGCACCTGAGGTGGCGGTTCCTTGAGCCCCAGATGCAGATAGGCGCGGCCACAGGCAATGCGCCCGCGCGGCGTGCGCTGGATAAAGCCCTGCTGCATCAGATAGGGCTCGATCACATCTTCAACCGCATCGCGGGCCTCGGCGATGGCATAGGCGAGGGTCTCGACCCCAGCCGGGCCGCCGCCATAGTTGTCGATCAGGGCGCGCAGATAGCGCCGGTCCAGACTGTCGAGGCCAAGCTCGTCGACCTCAAGGCGGGCCAAGGCTCTGGCCGCATGGGGCTGATCGATCACAGCGGCCCCATCGGCTGCAGCAAAGTCACGCACGCGTCGCAGGAGCCGACCGGCCACGCGCGGGGTGCCTCTGGCGCGGGCGGCAATCTCGCCCGCACCCTCAGGCGTCAAGGGCGCGCCCATCTTGCGGGCGGCTTGGATCAGCACATGCTGCAACTCACCCGGCGTATAGAATTCCAAGCGCAAGGGGATGCCGAACCGGTCGCGCAAGGGCGTGGCCAACATACCGGCGCGGGTGGTCGCCGCCACCAGAGTAAAGGGCGACAGGTCAATGCGGATCGAGCGGGCGCTCGGACCCTCACCGATCATCAGGTCCAGAACATGGTCCTCCATGGCGGGATAGAGGATCTCTTCGACATTGGACGGCAGACGGTGGATCTCGTCGATGAACAGCACATCGCGCGGTTCCAGATTGGTCAAGATCGCCGCCAGATCGCCCGCCTTAGCCAAAACCGGACCAGAGGTGGCGCGAAAATTGACCCCCAGTTCCCGAGCGACAATCTGGGCCAGGGTGGTCTTGCCCAGACCCGGGGGGCCGAACAGCAGCACATGGTCTAGGGCCTCATTGCGGCCCTTGGCGGCATCGATGAAGATCTTGAGGTTGGCCTTGATCGGCTCTTGGCCAACAAATTCTGACAGGGTTTGGGGGCGCAAGGCCTTGTCGGTGGCCTCGTGCCCCTCGGCCTCACCATCGACCAGACGGCTCATCGGCCCATATCCTTCAGGGCGGCCTTGATGACGGCGGACAGATCCGCCTCAGGACCAAGCTCGCCCACGGCCTGCTCGACCGCGCGGCGGGCAGAGGGCTCCGCCAAGCCAAGGCCCATCAGGGCCGCAACCGCTTCGCCTGACACAGAGGGAACGGGACGCGGCGCAGGGGCCGAGGGCACGAAGGTCTGGACCAGCCCGTCGCCGATGGACTTGCCCTTTAGCTCGGTAACAATCCGCAGGGCCAGTTTGGGGCCAACCCCATTGGCACGGCCCACCGAGGCCTTATCATCTCTAGCAATGGCCGCGGCCAGATCAGCGGGCGGTAGGACATCGAGGACCGATAGCGCGGCCTTGGGCCCCACGCCCTGAACCGATTGCAACAGCACAAAGGCGCGGCGATCTTCGCGGTCAACAAATCCATAGAGCCTTGTGCCCGCCGCCTCGGAGGTCTGGCTTTCAATATGGACAATGGCCTCCTCGCCCACCGACGGCAGGCGCGACAGGCAGCGAGACCCGCAGCGGACCAGATAGCCGACGCCGCCCACATCAATCAGGGCCTCTTCTTCACCAATCTCGATGACGGTTCCGCGCAGACGACCGATCATGCGGCGCTCCCTAGGCTCTTGGTTAGGGTTCTGACTTGGCGAGCATGGGCATGGGCAATGGCCACGGCCAAGGCATCGGCGGCATCAGCGGTTGGAGAACCCGCCGTGGGCAGGAGACGAGCAATCATGAAGGCCACCTGACCCTTATCCGCGCCGCCCGTGCCCACCACCGCCTTCTTGACCACCTTGGCCGCATATTCTGCGACCGGCAGACCGGCCTTGGCGGGCGCGATCAGGGCGGCAGCGCGGGCATGGCCTAGCTTGAGCGTTGAGGCAGCATTGGAATTGAGGAAGGTCTCCTCGACCGCCGCCTCATCAGGGGCATATTGCGCAATGACCTCGGTGATGGCGTCGAACAGGGTCAAGAGCCGGATGGCAAAGGGCGCCTTATCATCCGGGCTGATCACCCCATGGGCGACATGGGACAGCCGCGCTCCGGTGATGGTGATAATTCCCCATCCGGTATGGCGCAGTCCAGGATCAAGCCCGAGGATTCGAATCGCGTTCGTCATGTGTTCGCATCTTGACCTGTCCCCGCCACCGCGAAAAGAGTCTCAACGCGCCCATACGACGCTTCTTTGGCCGAAAGACCGGCTCAGCCGCGCGATTAGCGATCAAAAACGGCGGTTTGGCCTAGCCAGCGTACTTGGCGAGGTCCTCGTCGGACATATCGTAATTGCCATAGACGTTCTGGACATCGTCATCATCGTCCAGCGCATCAATCAGCTTGAACAGGGTCGCGACATCATCACCGGCCACGGGATTGGAGGATTTCGGCTTCCAGATGATGCTGGTCGACTTGGCCGGACCAAAGCGCCCTTCGAGCACTTCGAGGACCGCGTTCATGTCTTCAAAGGCCGTGGTGATGACGTGGCTCTCGGCGTCGGACTCCGCATCCTCTGCGCCTGCCTCAATCGCGGCCTCCATCACATCATCCTCGGAGCCCACGGCGGGCGGATAGACGATCTGGCCGACCCGGTCGAACATGAAGGCCACCGATCCGGTCTCACCCAGATTGCCGCCGTTCTTGTTGAAGGCGGTGCGGACATTGGCCGCGGCCCGGTTGCGATTATCGGTCAGGACCTCAACGATCAGGCCAACGCCGCCGGGACCAAAGCCCTCATAGCGGATCTCTTCATAGGTGTCGGTCTCGCCGCCCAGAGCCTTTTTGATCGCCCGGTCGATATTGTCTTTCGGCATGGATTCGGCGCGCGCATTGGCGATGGCCAGCCTCAGCCGTGCATTGGCCGTTGGGTCCGGAACCCCGCCCTTGGCTGCCAAGGTGATGTCCCGCGACAGTTTCGAAAAGATCTTGGAGCGCTTCTTGTCCTGCGCGCCCTTACGAAACTGGATATTTTTGAATTTGGAATGCCCGGCCATGGTCGAGGAACGATCTTTCTAGACGACAGAGTGATGAGGGGTTCTAGACCTCCAAAGGCGGGTTTGTCATCCCTTGCCGTGCGTGAAGCCGCTTTGTCGGCAAATCCGTTGCTAGTTGCTTGCGTTCGGAAACATATCGGTTCATATAAGTTTTATGACCCAAACATCCTTCCTCGCCGTAATCCGGCTATTGAGCGCTCAAGCCCTGCTTGAGCAGAAATTTTCACAAGAGCTGGGCTCGGTGCATGGGCTGTCGCTCAATGACAGCCTGCTGATGATGCATCTGGAACAGGCCCCGCTCTTGCGGCTCAGCCGGGTGGATCTGGCCAAGCGGCTCTGTGTCAGCCCCTCAACCGTCACCCGCATGACCCTGCCGCTCGAAAAGCTCGGCATGTTGGGACGTGAGGCCGATGCCCGCGACGCGAGGCTGGCCTATGTCACCCTGACCGATACGGGCCGCAAGGTGATATTGGCCGCGCGCCAGACCTTGGAACGCAAGGCCAAGGAGGTGTTCAAGGATCGCTGGAGCGAGGATGAGGTGGCCACCCTTGCTGACCTGTTGGGCCGCTTGACGGCCAGCCAGCCGAACGATCTGGTCTAAGATCCGCGCTCCGCAGGGAACGCGGCGGAGAGATGCGTGGATGACCCCCTCACCCAACCCTCTCCCCCAAGGGGGCGAGGGCTAGTACCGATAAACCCTCTCCCTGAGGGAGAGGGTTGGGTGAGGGCCTTACTTGTTTTCTTAAAGAAAAACCCCCTACCCCGGCTACGCCGACACGTCCCCCAAGGGGGGAAGATTTTGCTGTAGTGGATCTTCCCCCTCTGGGGGAAGTGGCCCGAAGGGCCGAAGGGGGCCTTGTTTCCTTAAACCTGCGGAATGTGGCTCGACAGGCGCCCACCAACGCGGATCGGCTCGACGCGGCGGGCCAGACCGGAGGCGGGATCGGTCTCGACGAACACGCCGCAGATGGTCGCGGGACCGGAGGCCGGTTGATAGCGGCCCTGACTGATGCGGGTGGTGAAGCGCCGCAAGGGCTCTTCCTTCTGATTACCGATCACACTGTCATAGTCGGCGCAGGCCCCGGCATCGGTCTGATAGGCCGAACCACCATTGAGGATCTGACAGTCGGCGGTGGGCACATGGGTGTGGGTGCCGACGATCAGGCTGGCGCGCCCGTCACAGAAATGACCCATGGCCATCTTTTCGGAGGTGGCTTCGGCATGCATATCGACGATGGCCGCATCGCAGACCTGACCCAAGGGGCAGGCATCCAGCTCTCGGTCAACCGCTGCGAAAGGATCATCGAGGGCGTCCATATGGACCCGGCCCAAGAGGTTGATAACCAAAACCCGGTGGCCGCGATCGGTCTCAAACAGCTGTGACCCTCGCCCCGGCGCATCCGCCAAGGGCGGATAGTTCAGGGGCCGGATCAGGCGCGGTTCGCGGACAATATAGGTCAGGGCCTCTTTTTGGTCCCACGAATGGTTGCCCAGCGTCAGGCAATCGGCCCCCGCTTCAAACAGTTCCCGCGCGGTGTTTTCGGTAATGCCAAAGCCTGCCGCTGCATTCTCGGCATTGACGATGACAAATTCCAGATCCAACTGACGACGCAGGGCGGGCAGATGGTCAGCGAGACCATCGCGGCCCGACTTACCAACCACATCTCCGAAAAAGGCAAAACGCATCTTAAAAATCCTCTCGCAGAGCCATATAGCGCGTCTGCGTCAAAATACCGTCTAAAGGCTGATCATGATCTTCGCGTGGCACCAAAGCCACCTTTTGAGCCTCGAAAGCGAGGCCGATGGCGACGACCGGGCCTTGCGCGCGCAAGGCCTCCAGCGTGCGATCATAATGGCCCTGCCCATAGCCCATCCGGTGCCCCAGCGGGTCAAACGCCAGCAGGGGTACGATCACCAGATCGGGCGTGAGTTGCGCCGCCTCAGGGCTAGGCTCGGCCACGCCAAAGGCGCTCTTGATCAGAGACTGACCGGGCGACCAGAGGTGAAAGCTCAAAGGAAGGCCAGAGCCCTTCGGGGCTGTGCGCGGCAGAACGATCTGCGCCCCTGCCGCCGCGAACCTTGCCAGAAGGGGGTTGGGATCGATCTCAGAGCCCATCGGCTGATAGCCCGCGACCACCGAAAACCGGCCAAGATAGGATTGCGGGAGGTGCTTAGCAGCAGCAGCACCTGCCCCGGGCTCTTTACGAGAGGCCTCGGCCCGCACGGCCTTCATCTGGGCCCGCAAGATCGTCTTGGCGGAGGCGGCAGAGGCGTGAACCATCAGTCTTTAAGGCCCAAGACCCTGCAACCAAGGCCGACAGAAAAAGGGTGGCGGCGCCGTAGCAGCCGTGAAGACGTGTTCAATCCCCTCGGACCTGGCTTGCCAGGTGGGCCCCGTATGCCCGAAACCACGGTCGCGGGCAGGAACAGGTCCCTATGAGGTTGATTAAGGTCCCCGGGATTAGAAGTCTTCGACGCGAAACACAGCAAGACCCGCCGCCCTTAAGGTAGGGGACCGGGGGCCTGACCTCAAGCCTTGAATGAAATCTAACGGCCCGCGCGCCTCAGGCGGGGTCTGTCGATCCTACGGCACGATGGACGATGGCCTCGATCTTGCGGGCCGCCGTGTCCAAAGCCTTGGCACTGTTTTGCTCGATGCGGCTGATGTCCGTGGCATAGCGCGCCGCCTCGCCCTGGGCCTTGACCAAGCGATTGCGGGTGTCGGTCAGATCGTCGGCCATCATCAGGGCCGCCATCAAGAACAGTCGCGCTTCGGTCAAGGTGCCGACCTCGCCTGCGATCTGACGAACCTGTTGATCAAAGACGCCAGCAATCTCGGTCAGGTGGGCCTCTTGCCCGTCCTCACAGCCAATCACATAGGGCTTACCGTTAATGTCGATGGTGATCTGCGCCATGATCAGGCCTCCGCATCCGATGGGGCCGTCAGGCTCGAAAAGAGGTCAACCTCTTCGGTCAGGGCAGATTTGATCCCGACAATCGCCTTGCCGAGCGCAGTAGATGCCTGCCGTCCGGCCTCAACCAAGGCCTGCTCACGCGCACGCGACGCGTCTAATTCTGCGGCCAGACGCGAGCGATCCTCATCAAACAGGCCAGAACTATTGGGCTGAGCCGCGCTCATCACATCGCCAAGCCGCGCCTCGAGCAGGCTCACCGCCCGTTCCAGCCGCAAAACGGCCAGATCAACCGCATTATCTCCGGAGAGGTCTCGCATGGCATCCGTCCTTTAGGTCTGTTGCTCGCCCAAACATAAGGCCCGCGCCCGGCGTTCAACATGAGGCCTATTCTATAGTCATGATGCAAAGGGGCACAATGACTAGGTGGGACGTGGGGCCAATCGATCCTTTAGGCGTTCCTTTGGGCGCTTGGGGCCTTGGGTTTCCTTGACCTTGGCGGCGCAGCATGCAACCTCCGGCGCAAGAATTGTCTCTGATCAGGACCGCAGCATGACCGCCACCCCACAAGATATGGCAAATGCCATTCGCGTATTGTCCATGGACGCCGTGGGCAAGGCCAAGTCCGGCCATCTCGGCGCCCCGATGGGCCTGGCCGATGCCGCCACCGTGCTCTGGTCAAAGTTTCTAAAGTTTGATGCCGCCAAACCCGATTGGGCCGACCGTGACCGGTTCGTCCTGTCGGCGGGCCATGGCTCCATGTTGATCTATTCGCTACTGCACCTGACCGGCTTTAAGGCCGTCACCAAGCAGGAGTTGGAAGCCTTCCGTCAGTGGGGCTCTAAGACCCCCGGCCACCCTGAATTTGGTCATACGCCCGGGGTGGAGACCACGACCGGTCCCTTGGGCCAAGGTATTGCCACCGCCGTCGGCATGGCCATGGCGGAACGCAGCCTTAGCGCCCGTTATGGTGATGAACTGGTCGACCACCGCACCTGGGTCATGGCCGGTGACGGCTGTTTGATGGAGGGCGTCAGCCATGAGGCCATCTCCTTGGCTGGCCGACTGAAACTCTCCAAGCTGACCGTAATTTGGGACGACAATGACGCGACCATCGACGGCAAGGTTGGGGTTGCTGAGGCGGGCGATCAGATCGCGCGCTTCAAGGCCGCTGGCTGGGCGACCAAGGCCGTTGATGGCCACGATATGGGCGCGCTGCGCCGGGCAATGGCTTGGGCCCTCAAGCAGGATCGGCCAAGCCTGATCGCTGCCAAGACCCTGATCGGCAAGGGCTCGGCCAACTTCGAAGGCAATCCCAAGACCCACGGCACCTTGGACGATGGCGAGATCGCCGCCTCCAAGGCCAAGATGGGCTGGACGGCTGCTCCCTTTGAGGTGCCAGACGATATTGCTAGCGCTTGGCGCAAGGTCGGCAAGCGCGGTGGCAAGCTGCGCCGGGCCTGGGAAGCGCGCCTCAAGGCCTCGGCCAAGGGTGCGGATCTGACCCGCGCTATGAAGGGCGATCTGCCGGTTGGTGCCTTTGAGGCCCTCAAGGCCCATATTGCCAAGGCCGTCGATGAAAAGCCCAACAATGCCACCCGCGTCCATTCGGGTTCGGCGCTAGAAGCCTTGATCCCATCGATCCCCGAAATGATCGGGGGGTCCGCAGATCTGACCGGCTCCAACAACACCATCGTTAAGGGTATGCAGCCCTTTGACGGCCCCGACTATGCGGGCCGTTATGTCCATTATGGCGTGCGCGAGTTCGGCATGGCGGCCGCCATGAACGGTATGGCCCTGCATGGCGGTGTCATTCCCTATTCCGGCACCTTCCTTGTCTTTTCCGACTATTCGCGCCCAGCCATCCGGCTTGGAGCCCTAATGGGCACGCGCGTGATCCATGTCATGACCCACGATTCTATCGGTCTGGGCGAAGATGGCCCGACCCACCAGCCGATCGAGCATGTTGCCTCCTTACGCGCCATGCCCGGCCTCTTGGTCATGCGCCCTGCTGACGCGGTTGAGACGGCGGAATGCTGGCAAGCGGCCCTGACGGAAAAGACCATGCCCACCGTTATGGCTCTATCGCGCCAGAAGGTTCCTGCCGCCCGCACCACCGCCTCGGCCAGCAACCTGTCGGCTCAAGGCGCCTATGAACTGGCCGGCTCCGATCTGGGCGAGGCCAAGGTCACCCTGTTCGCGTCGGGCTCAGAAGTCTCCATCGCTCTGGCTGCCCGCGCCCTCTTGCAGGCCGACGGTATCGGCACGCGGGTGGTCTCCACCCCCTGCTGGGAACTGTTTGATCGCCAGTCGGCCAAGAGCCAAGCTGCCATTATCGGTAAGGCCAAGGTTCGGGTCGCCGTCGAGGCTGGGGTGCGCATGGGCTGGGAGCGCTTTATCGGCGAATCAGGCGGCTTTGTCGGCATGAGCAGTTTTGGGGCCAGCGCGCCCTATGAAAAGCTCTATGAGGCCTTTGGCATCACCGCCGAAGCGGTCGCAGACGCGGCCAAAAGCCGCCTCTAAAGCCACATCAAAAGGCTCGAATGGCCATGGCTTGGCCTTCAGCCTTGATGACAACGCTGGACATCGGGCGCTGGCTCTTGACTTCACCGCCGGGTGTCGCAAAACCGCCTACAAATGAGATCGCGCTCGCGGTCGGCTTCGGCTCGCGCCGAATTTAAGGAGTATTTTCCCATGGCTGTTCGCGTCGCCATTAACGGCTTTGGCCGTATCGGTCGTCTGGTCTTGCGCTCGATCATCGAGCATGGCCGCACGGATATCGAGGTTGTGGCGATCAACGATCTGGGTCCAGTGGAAACCAATGCCCACCTCCTGCGCTATGACAGTGTCCATGGCCGCTTCCCCGGCACGGTGACTTCGGGCGAAGACTATATCGATGTCGGCACCGGCAAGATTAGAGTCACGGCGATCCGTAACCCCGCCGACCTGCCGCACAAGGAATTGGGCGTCGATATTGCGCTGGAATGTACCGGCATCTTCACCACCAAGGCCGCGGCGGCTGCCCACCTTGAGGCCGGTGCCAAGCGGGTTCTGGTCAGCGCCCCTTGCGACAATGCCGACAAGACCATCGTTTACGGCGTCAATCACAATGAGATCACCGCCGACGATCTGGTCGTGTCCAACGCCTCCTGCACCACCAACTGCCTTGCCCCCGTCGCCCAAGTGCTAGACGCCCTTTGCGGCATTGAGCGCGGCTATATGACCACCATCCACTCCTACACCAATGACCAGCCCTCGCTGGACCAGATGCATAAGGACCTCTACCGGGCCAGAGCCGCGTCGGTCTCGATGATCCCGACCTCGACCGGGGCTGCCAAGGCTGTCGGTCTGGTCTTGCCCAAACTGAAGGGCAAGCTGGACGGCTCCTCGATCCGCGTTCCCACCCCCAATGTTTCGGTGGTCGACCTTAAGATCGTCCCGAGCCGCGATGTGACGGTGGAAGAGATCAATCAGGCCCTCACCGATGCCGCCAACGGCTATCTGAAGGGGGTTTTGGCGGTCTCGTCCGATCCCTTGGTTTCGGTGGACATCAACCACATTGACGCCTCATCGACCGTGGCTCTGCCCCAGACCCAAGTCATTGATGGCAAGTTGGCACGGGTCCTGACCTGGTATGACAATGAGTGGGGCTTTGCCACGCGCATGAGCGACACCGCCCTGGTGCTGGCGAAATTCCTCTAAGGACCGCTGATGTTTCGATCGCTGGACCAGGCCGACCTTTCTCAAAAGCGCGCTCTGGTGCGCGTCGATTTCAATGTGCCGATGCAGGACGGGGCGGTCAGTGATGACACCCGTCTTCGCGCCGCCCTTCCGACCATTGAAAGGCTCCGCGCTGGCGGGGCCAAGGTCATATTGCTGGCCCATTTCGACCGGCCCAAGGGCAAGCGTGTCGCCTCCATGAGCCTTGCGCCCATCGCAGGCCCTCTGGCTGCCCTTTTGGGTGTACCCGTCGCCTTTGCCGATGATTGTATCGGCCAAGAGGCTGAGACCGCTGTCGCCGCCATGAAGGCGGGCGATGTGCTGCTCTTAGAAAACCTTCGCTATAATAGCGGCGAAGAGGCCAATGATCCCGCCTTTGCCAAGGCCTTGGCCCGCCTGGGCGATCTTTATGTCAATGATGCCTTCTCGGCGGCGCACCGCGCCCACGCCTCGACCGAAGGGCTGGCGCGGCTGATCCCCGCCTATGCGGGCGAGGCCATGAGGCGCGAACTGGAGGCCCTCGAAAAGGCGCTGGGCAAGCCGGAACGTCCGGTTCTGGGCATTGTCGGCGGGTCCAAGGTTTCGACCAAGCTGGACCTCTTGAAGAACCTTGTCACGCGGCTTGATCGCCTGGCCATTGGCGGCGGCATGGCCAACACCTTCCTGTTTGCGCAGGGCTGGGATGTTGGGGCCTCCTATTGTGAGAAGGATCTGGCGGACACGCCCCGTGAGATTATGAGCCTTGCCGCCGCCAGCGGCTGCGAGCTCCTGCTGCCCATCGACATCGTCGTGGCCGAAAAGATGGAGCCCGGTGCACCAGCCCGGACCCGAGCCCTCGGCGCGATAGAACCCGATGAGCGTATCCTCGATGCCGGACCCCAATCGGTGGCCCGCTTGGTCGCGGCCATGGAGGCGTCCAAGACCTTGATTTGGAACGGCCCGCTCGGCGTCTTTGAAATGCCGCCCTTTGATCGGGCAACCGTCGCCGCCGCCAAGGCTGCAGCACGGCTAACCCAATCTGGCGCTCTGGTCGTCGTCGCGGGCGGCGGCGATACGGTTTCGGCCCTCAATCATGCTGGCGTTGCCGCCGATCTGACCTTTGTGTCAACGGCAGGTGGGGCCTTTTTGGAATGGATGGAAGGCAAGACCTTGCCGGGCGTCGCCGCCCTAGAGGCTTAAGGCCCTTTCGAACACAGATTAGACACGGAGAAACATCTTGGCCCGCATTACCCTTCGCCAGCTTCTGGACCACGCCGCCGAGCATGACTATGGCGTGCCCGCCTTCAATATTAACAATATGGAGCAGGGCCTGGCGATCATGGAGGCTGCCGACGCGGTCAATGCGCCGGTAATTATTCAGGCCAGCCGGGGCGCTCGCTCCTATGCCAATGACATCATGTTGGCCCGCATGATCGATGCTCTGGTCGAGATCTATCCCCACCTTCCCGTTTGTATGCACCAGGACCATGGCAATGGTCCGGCCACCTGCGCCACCGCGATCCAATATGGCTTTACCTCGGTGATGATGGACGGCTCGCTGGAAGAGGACGCCAAGACCCCGGCCAGCTATGAGTACAATGTCGAGGTCACTCGCCGCGTTACCGAAATGGCCCATAGTTGCGGCGTCTCGGTCGAGGGCGAACTGGGCGTTCTGGGCTCACTGGAAAGCGGCATGGGCGAGGCCGAAGATGGCCACGGCGCTGAGGGCGTCCTGTCACATGATCAACTGCTGACCGACCCCGATCAGGCCGTCGACTTTGTCCGCCGCACCGGTGTTGATGCTCTGGCCATCGCCATGGGCACCTCACACGGGGCCTATAAGTTCACCCGCAAGCCGGACGGTGACATTCTGGCCATGAATGTGATCGAAGAGATCCACCGCCGCCTGCCCAACACCCATCTGGTCATGCATGGCTCTTCGTCGGTACCGCAAGACCTGCAAGACATCATCAATGCCCATGGCGGCGAGATGCCCCAGACTTGGGGTGTGCCAGTCGAGGAGATCCAGCGCGGCATTAAGCACGGCGTGCGCAAGATCAATGTCGATACGGACAACCGCTTGGCCATGACCGGCCAGATCCGCCGCATCCTCAGTGAAAGTCGCGAGGAGTTTGACCCGCGCAAATATCTCAAGCCCGCTAAGGACGCCATGGCCGCCGTCTGCCGCGCGCGCTTTGAACAGTTCGGCGCTGCGGGCCACGGCTCGAGCATCAAACCCATCGCGCTCGGCATCATGGCCAAACGCTATGCGTCAGGGTCGCTGTAGGTCGGGCGCACCGCCAAAAATAGCAGTTGCCTAAATCTTTTTGCATCCCAAGATGGTTAAAATGACCATCTGGAGGATGTTATGTCTTTTCCAAAATCAACGGGTTTGGGTCGCGTTCGGCAGACCATAAAGCGCGCCTCTATAGTGGGACTGATGGGCGTGGGCCTCGCCCTAGGCCTAGAGGGCGAGGCGCGGGCCGAAAGCTTTACGGGCTTCTATATGTTCGGCGACAGTATGTCGGACCCGGGCAATCTGAACGCTGTCGACCCTAGACAGTTTGGCAAACCCTATTGGAGGGGCAGGCCCTCAAATGGCCCGACCTGGGCCGACTATATGCCGGGCCTGTTGAAGATCAGCTACAACCAATATTTCAACTTTGCCATTGCTGGGGCCACAATTGGCAATAGCGATGATGTCACCAGCCTATTGGGGCCCTATCAGCTCGGGCGGGTCGGAGCGATCCCGAGCACCGCGCTTGTCGGGCTCAATGGCGGCGGCAATGGGATTAGCTATGCCCTCAAGGACGGCAGCCTCACCAGCCGGGCCGGTGTTGATCCGCTGGTCCAAAAATTTGTTGGCGAGATGTCGACCATGGTTCGTCGGCTCCACGACAAGGGTGGCCGAACCTTCATCGTCATGAACCAGCAGGACCTTGGAGAGGCCGCCGCGATCTACAACTATAACCCGACGGCCACGGCCTTGGCCTCCTACGCCACCCGGCAATATAATGCGGCCCTGACCCCCGCAATGACGGCGCTGAGCAAGTCGTTGGGCGTCAAGATCATTGTCGTCGATGTCATCGGAATGAACGATGTCGCCAAGGCCAATCCGGCCCGCTATGGCATCACCAACTGGGACAAGCCCTGCATCGACTGGTTTACAGCCAAACCCGCAGGGGCCTGTGGCACCACCCTCAACAAGGATGGCACGCTGGATGCGCCCGGAGCTGTCAAGTGGGACGGGGTGCACATGACCACGTTCGGCCACCAAGAGGTGGCGGCCTTTACCGGGGCGGTGCTCTATTCGGTCTATGAGGGGCCCCGCGCCTTCAACTATGTGCAAAAGCTCGGCCTGACCCTCAATGATCTGGCCCATCGGCAAATTGATGGTCGGGTTGAGGAGCTCAGCGAACCCTCAGGCCCTAGTGATGATCACGAGGTGCAGGCCACCCTGCGCGGCACCACCGCCCGGCGCCAGGGTCTGTCGAGCTTCGTACAGATCGGTTATCAGGGCGCAAATCTTGAGCGCGACAGCACCAACCCCTCGCTCGGATTTGACCATCGAACCCAAACCGCGCTGATCGGCCTAGACTATGCGGCGTCGGGCCATGGCTTTATCGGCGGGGCCCTCGGCTATTTGAGCTCGGAGTCGAAAAGCGACAATGGCCTAGCCGGTGCAAACCTGACCGCCTATTCCGCGACCGCTTACGGCGTCACACGTCGAGGCCCTCTGGCCTATAGCGGCACGATTGGCGGCGCGATTTACCAGCTCGAGGATGTGAAAAGATGGACCGGATCGATGCGCGAGCCCATCACCTCGGGTAAGACCGATGGATCCGGCTATTTTGGCGGCGTGCGCGTCGGCTACACCAAGGCTTGGGGCCCAGCCCATCTCGAGGCCTTTGGCGCAGTTCGCGTCAACCAGATCAAGCTGGGCGGCTATCAGGAAACCGGCGCCTATAATCTGTCCATGATCTTCGGGGATCGCCAAGCCAATGCCGCAGTCGGCACCCTGGGTCTGGTGGCCCAAAGGCGCTTCTCCACGTCTCTGGGCTATATCACACCGGCGCTGCGGGTCTCGATTGATCGGGATCTGGCGCAATCGGCCAAGACCTACCGCTTTGGCTTTGTCGGGGGCC
This sequence comes from Caulobacteraceae bacterium, assembly GCA_947441065.1. Lineage (GTDB taxonomy): Bacteria > Pseudomonadota > Alphaproteobacteria > Caulobacterales > Caulobacteraceae > CAISGS01. The sequence goes on along the minus strand of CANESI010000002.1, from coordinate 123,824 downwards.
AAAACTTTGACGAGACCTATCGGGAGCCCGATCGCACCGTTGGCCGGGTCGGGGTGGGGTTGAAGGCCAGGCTTGGTCAAGGCCTTGGGCTGGACCTGACCGCCGATAGTGCGATCAGCGGTTCCGACGGCGACGACCGGCGTGCGGCCGCACAGCTCTCCTATCGGTTTTGAACGACCCAGAAGCCTCTTGGAGGATTGACGCGAGCGCCATCCCGGCTTAGCGGCTGGTTATGACCCATCGTTGCCGCCTCTATCTGATCACGCCGCCCGTCATTGACGACGCCAAGGCCTTCGCCGCCCTTTTGGAACAGGCGCTGGATGCGGGCGATGTGGCGGCCATTCAGGTGCGCCTCAAGGATGTCAGCGAAGCCCATCTGGCCGAGGTGACAAAGGCCGTTCTGGCCGTCGGTCAGGACTATGAGGTGGCGGTTCTGCTCAATGACAGCCCAGAGCTCGCCGCGAGGTTCGGCTGTGACGGGGTCCATATTGGTCAATCGGACGGCACACTCAAAGATGCCCGCAAGATCATGGGGCCGGACGCCATGATCGGCGTCACCTGTCACGATAGCCGCCATCTGGCCATGGAGGCCTCTGAAGGCGGCGCGGACTATGTGGCCTTTGGGGCCTTTTTCCCGACCCAGACCAAGGACACGGACTTTCAGGCCGAACTGGAAGACCTGACCATCTGGCAAGAGAGCATGATGACCCCTTGCGTCGCCATTGGCGGTATTACGGTCGATAATTGCGATGCCGTGATCGAGGCGGGCGCAGACTTCATCGCCGTCTGCGGCGGCATCTGGAACCACCCCGAAGGCCCCGCCGCAGCGGTTGGCGCCTTCAATGCCAAGTTCAAACAGATACAGAAAGCGGCTCAGGGCCGCGCCTAATAGGGCGTCACTTCAGCCCCGACCTTGCCTTTAGCGGGTCTGAGGGCTAGGTTCCGCGCCCATTGCCCTGTCCTGTGTGCGTCTGTGCGCGGGAGGGCTGTCCCATCCAGTCGAAACCCGAGACCCGTCATGAAGATCAACGGCAACGCCATCAAACCCGGTAACGTCATCACCCATGATGGCGGCCTGTGGGTCGCGGTTAAGACCGCTCACGTCAAGCCCGGCAAGGGCGGTGCCTTTGCTCAGGTCGAGCTGAAGAACCTGATCGATGGGCGCAAGCTCAATGAACGGTTCAGGTCTTCCGATACGGTCGAGCGCGTGCGCCTTGAGCAGAAGGACCACACCTTCCTCTATGCCCAAGACGATATGCTGGTCTTCATGGATACGGTCAATTACGAGCAGATCGAGCTGCACAAGGACTTTGTCGGCGAAGAGCGGGCTCAGTTTCTGCAAGATGGCATGGCCGTGGTTCTGGAATTCCACGAAGAGCGCCCCATCGGTATCGCCCTGCCCGACACGGTTGTCCTGACCGTGGTAGAGGCCGATGCGACCGTGAAGGGCCAGACCGCCTCATCCTCCTACAAGCCCGCCAAGGCCGATAATGGCATGCGCATCATGATCCCGCCCTATATGGGCACGGGCGAGCGCATCATCGTTTCGACCGAGACCGGCGAATATCTGCGCCGGGCCGACTGATCCAACAGGCGACCTTTCTGCGCCCCCTGCCCCCGCTCCTCTTGTTAGAAACAGACCGACCGTGACCACGCCCACCACCCTCCTAAAGGTTATGATCGACGCCGTTCGTAAGGCGGCGCGCGGCCTGACCCGCGACTTTGGCGAAGTGGCCGAGCTTCAAGTGTCCAAAAAGGGCGCGGGCGACTATGTCTCCGCCGCCGACATCAAGGCCGAGCAGGTCCTGTTTGAAGAGCTGATGCGGGTACGTCCCGGCTATGGCTTTATCGGCGAAGAGCGCGGCCTGATCGAGGGCAGTGATAAGACCCACACCTGGATCGTCGATCCTTTGGACGGCACGACCAACTTCCTCCACGCCATCCCCCATTTTGCCGTTACAGCCGCGCTGGAACGTGACGGCGTGATCGTGGCCGGTGTGACCTACAATCCAATCAGCAACGAGATGTTCTGGGCCGAAAAGGGCAAGGGCGCCTATCTCAACGACAAGCGTCTGCGCGTCGCGGCCCGTCGTCATCTCGATGAGACGGTACTGGCCACCGGCATTCCCTTTATCGGCAAGCCCGGCCATGCCGTGTTCCTGAAAGAGTTGCATCAGGTCTCGCAAAAGGTCAGTGGCGTTCGTCGCTTTGGCTCTGCCGCGCTGGATCTGGCCTATGTCGCCGCTGGCCGGTTTGACGGCTATTGGGAGCGCGGGCTGCAGAACTGGGACATGGCGGCAGGCACCTTGCTGGTCACCGAAGCGGGCGGCAAGGTGACCGATGCGGACGGCGATATTGCGCCCCTGCACAGCGGAACGGTTCTGGCCTCTAGCCTCGAACTTCATCCCCTGATCCTCGAGACCCTCAAGGGCGCGCGATAAACATCAAACGGTCATGAATTTTGGGCTAGGGTGAGGGATCTGTCCCCCATCAAGGCCTTGCCCATGTCCCTGTCCCGTCGTGATCTCTTGGCCAGCAGCGGAGCGATGCTTGCCATGACCCTGCCCCTTGATGTTTCGGCGGCGACCCCTGCGGCCAAACACCCCCTGATCATCGGCCATCGCGGCTGCAGCGGCGAGCGGCCGGAACATACCCTCGCCGCCTATAGCCGCGCGATTGAACAGGGCGCAGACTTCATCGAGCCGGATCTGGTCCTGACCAAGGACGGGGTCCTTGTCTGTCGCCACGAGAACGAGATCAGCGGCACGACCAATGTCGCCTCGCGCCCTGAATTTGCCGATCGCAAGGCCACCAAGACCATTGATGGCCAAGCCCTGACCGGTTGGTTCACCGAGGACTTTACGCTCGCTGAGATCAAGAGCCTGAAGGCCCGCGAGCGCCTGCCGCAGCTTCGGGCCGCAAACACGGCCTTTGACGGCCAGTTCGACGTTCCGACCTTTGACGAGGTTCTGGCGCTGGCCAAGGCCGCCAAGGTGGGCGTCTATCCTGAACTCAAGCACCCGACCTACTTTACCAAGATCGGCCTGCCCATGGAGGCGCGCTTTGCGCAAAAGGTGAAGGCGGCGGGGCTCAATTCAAAGTCTGCCCCGATCTTTGTGCAATGTTTTGAAACCACCAGCCTGATCACACTACGGGGCATGATCGACTGTCGTCAGGTCTTTTTGATGGACTCTGAAGGCGCGCCTGCGGACCTCGTCGCTGCCGGTGATGCGCGCACCTATGCCGATCTGGCCACCCCCGAAGGCTTGAAACAGGTGGCCAAGTTCGCTGACGGGATTGGGCCCTATAAGGCCATGATCCTACCCACCGACAAGGACGGCAACTGGACCCAGCCGACCAGCCTGGTGGCCGACGCCCATGCGGCAGGCCTTGTGCTCCATCCCTACACCTTCCGCGCAGAAAACGCCTTCCTGCCGCCCGCCCTGCGCCTCGGTGATCCTCAGGCGGCGGACTATCTGGCCCAGCACGGCAATATGGCGGCGGAGATCCAACGGTTTGTTGCGCTCGGCATTGACGGCCTATTCAGCGACTTCCCGGGTTTGGCGGTCGCAGCGACCCGGTAACCCCCTACCCCGGCTGCGCCGGCACTTCCCCCAAAGGGGGAAGATTTACAGGTCTTAGTTCTTCCCCCTTTGAGGAAGTGGCCCATTGGCCCCTCTCGCGTCATTGCGAGGCGCATCGTGCCGAAGCAACCCAGGGGATCATCATCCTAGGTCCTTCTCAGACACCTAGGTTTCTTCGCTGCGCTCGCAATGACGCGGTGGAGAGGGTGGTGGGCATAATCCCCCTCACCCAACCCTCTCCCCCTGAAGGGGGCGAGGGCTTACCCGCCTTAGCCCTCTCCCTGTGGGAGAGGGTGGGGTGAGGGCCCTGTTTGTTTTTTCTTAAACAAGACCCCCTACCCCCGCTTCGCGGGTACTTCCCCCAGAGGGGGAAGATCATCAGCGCTAAATCTTCCCCCTCTGGGGGAAGTGGCCCGAAGGGCCGTAGGGGGTCTTGTTTTCTACCCCGCCTCAGCCCCAAACTGCAGCTTGGCCAGCTTGGCATAGAGACCACCTTGGGCCACCAGATCGGTGTGAGTGCCCTGTTCGACGACGCGGCCAGCATCCATCACGACAATCCGGTCGGCCCGTTGAACCGTGGCCAGACGGTGGGCGATGACGAGGGTCGTGCGACCGGTCATGGCATCATGCAGGGCCTGCTGAACCAGACGCTCATTTTCCGCGTCCAGCGCGCTGGTGGCCTCATCGAGCAGCAGCACAGGCGCATTGCGCACCAAGGCCCTTGCAATGGCCAGCCTCTGCTTTTGACCGCCCGAAAGGGTCTTGGCCCGTTCACCGACGGGGGTGTCATAGCCCTGCGGCAAGGCACTGATAAAGCCGTCAGCCTCGGCGGCACGTGACGCGGCCATGATGGCGTCAATCGAGGCCTCCTCGCGGCCATAGCGGATATTGTCGAGGGCTGACCCCGAAAAGAGCGGCGCGTCCTGTGCCACCAAGGCCATGCGGGCCCGGACCTGCTGGGGATCAGCCTCACGCAGATCAACGCCGTCGAGCCGGATTGAGCCGGACTGGGGATCATAGAACCGCAGGAGCAGGCGAAGGACCGTGCTCTTTCCCGCCCCCGATGGACCCACCAGCGCAACCGTCTCTCCCGAACGCACCCGCAGGTCCAGACCACGCAGGGCGGGCAGGTCAGGACGGCCCGGATAGGCAAAGACCACATCATCAAAGGCGATCTCACCTTTGGAGGGGCTTGGAAGCGGCTTGGGGCGCGCTGGAGCGGCGATGGCGGGCCTGGCGTTCAGCAGCTCGCTAATGCGCTCCATGGCCCCAGAGGCCTTCTGGACGTCGCCCCAGACCTCTCCCAGAGCGCCGACGGCGGCGGCGGCCATCACAGACAGGAACAGGAACTGAACCAGTGCCCCGCCGGTCATGGTTCCGCTGATCACCGCCTGAGCACCCAGCCACAGGACCACCGCCACGCCACTGAAGATCAGGCCAATGACCATGGCGGTCATGATGGCCCGAGCCTCAATGCGGGTCAGGGACGCGCGAAAGGCCATATCGACCGCTTCGGCGAACCGCTTGGCCGCACTTTTTTCTCGGCCAAAGGCCTGAACCGTATCAAGGGCATCGAGACTTTCACCGGCAAAGCCCACTGCGTCGGCAAATCGGTCTTGAGCAGAAACCGACAGAACCCGCACTCGGCGGCCATAGAGGAACAGGGGCACAAGGATCACTGGGACCAAGAGCACGATCAGGCCGGTGAGTTTCGGACTGACGATGAACAGCAGGGCAAGAGCCCCAATGAGGCTGAGCAGATTGCGCAGGGCGATTGAGGCAGCCGATCCGACCATGGTCTCGACAATGGTGATATCGGTGGTCAGGCGCGATAGGACCTCGCCGATGCGGGTATTGAGAAAATAGGCCTGATCCAAGGTCAGGGTGTGGGCATAAACCGCCTTACGCAGGTCGGCCACGACCATCTCGCCCAGCTTGGTGACAAAGAAATAGCGCAGAGCTGAGGCGCCGGCGAGGGCCAGAGCCACCGCGACCATGATCAAGAAATAGCGGTTCAGGGCCTGAGACGATCCGGTCACAAAGCCATGGTCCACCACGCTTCTCAGCGCCACCGTCAGCCCAAGGGTCGATGCGGTCGATAGGAGCAGAAAGAACAGGGCGGCAAAGGCGTTGGCCTTATGGGCGACAATGAAGGGCAAGATATGGCCAAGAGGCTTTAGATCCTTGCGCCGAGGCCGCTTATTAACCGCCTCTGCAATCTGACTGGCCAAGGCCGCGCCCTCGGTGGGTCGGCCGTCCGTCGAGGCCATTGCCAAGGGGGCCGAAGCCGTAGTCGAAGGGTCGCTCATTCCAAAACCTCTCAAAAGACCGGCTCGCCCGATCTTCGTTTTCAACTGGGCCCTTGCCTAGCGAGCCCGCCATCGTGTATAGCCGCGCATCCATTCGCCCGCCCCGTCCTTACCGGTGGCGGCGGGCTTTTCGTTCCGCGCCCTCAAGTCGGTTGGACAGAGCCATGAAACAAGACACCCATCCTGACTATCACTTCATCAATGTTGTGATGACCGACGGATCGACCTATCAGACCCGCTCCACCTACGGCAAGGAAGGAGCGACATTGAGCCTCGATATCGATCCTCGCACCCACCCGGCTTGGACCGGCGGCAATGCCCACCTGATGGACCGTGGCGGCCGCGTGTCGCGCTTCTCGGCCAAGTTCGGCGGCTTCCTCAAGAAATAAGACCCGTCTGGGTTTGCCCTACGGCTTAACGGTCGCTCCCATCTGTGGGCGGCCGTTTTTTCGTGTCTGGCCCGCAAGGCCGGGGCGGATCGAGCAAAATCCTAGCCAAGCGCTAAAATATCCCTTTGCTGCCTTGCCTTTGTCACGGTTGTCCCCGATGGAGGGCGTCGCAACTGCGTCCCTCCCCGGCCTGGAGCCCCCCATGTTATTGAGCGCTATTTCTATTGGTAAGAACCCACCCTTTGACGTCAATGTGGTCATCGAGGTCCCCATCGGTGGCGAGCCGATCAAATATGAGATGGATAAGGAGTCCGGCGCTCTGGTCGTTGACCGCTTTCTCTATACCGCCATGCGTTATCCCGGAAATTACGGTTTCATCCCCCACACCCTGTCGGGCGACGGTGATCCCTGTGACGTGATCATCGCCAATACGCGGGCCATCGTTCCGGGTGCCGTGATGAGTTGCCGCATCGTGGGCGTTCTATTGATGGAGGACGAGGCGGGTGCCGATGAAAAGCTGCTGGCGGTGCCATCCTCATGGCTGACCCAGCGCTATGACAATGTCCAAAACTATAGCGACCTGCCGGACATTACCCTCAAACAGATCGAACATTTCTTTGAGAGCTATAAGGACCTTGAGCCTGGAAAATGGGTCAAGCTGCGCGGTTGGGGCGACGCCGACCATGGTCGCCGCCTTGTGCTTGAAGGCATTGAAGCGGCGAAGGCCGCCAAGGCCTAAGCCCCAGCGACCCTTCATCTTTCGGCAGGTCGCTATTCGGCGGCCTGCTGGACCTCTACCGGCGCCAAGCGGATCAGATAGTCAAAGGCCGATAGCGCGGCCTTTGACCCATCGCCTGCCGCAACAATGATCTGCTTGAAAGGCACGGTGGTCGCATCACCGGCGGCGAAGACACCGGGCACAGAGGTCTGACCCCGGCCATCGATCTCGATCTCCCCGCGCGGGGACAGGTCAACCACCCCCTTGAGCCATTCGGTATTGGGCACCAAGCCGATCTGAACAAAGATGCCTTCAAGGTCGAGCCTATGGACCGCGTCGGATGGGCGATCCCGATAGCTCAGAGCGACCACCTTGTCGCCGTCGCCATGGACCTCGGTGGTCAGGGCTGAGGTGATGACGGTGACATTGGGCAGGCTCTCTAGCTTGCGCTGCAAGACCGCATCGGCGCGAAGTTGGCTGTCAAACTCGATCAGGGTCACGGAAGCGACAATCCCCGCCAAATCGATCGCGGCTTCGACGCCGGAATTGCCACCGCCGATCACCGCTACGCGCTTGCCCCTGTACAGAGGCCCATCACAGTGCGGGCAATAGGCAACGCCGCGATTGCGATAGGTTTCCTCACCCGGAACATTCATCTGACGCCAGCGTGCGCCGGTCGAGAGGATGACGGACCGCGATTTCAGGCTAACGCCGCTGGCCAGCTTGATCTCGATCAGGCCGCCGGGGGTTGATGCGGGCACCAGCGCGTGCGCGGTCTGAAGGGTCATGATGTCGACACCATACGCATTCACATGCTGTTCCATGCCCTGAACCAGCTTGGGGCCTTCGGTGTGGGGCACCGAAATGAAGTTCTCGATCCCCATTGTGTCGAGCACCTGTCCGCCAAAGCGCTCGGCCATCAGACCGGTCCGGATGCCCTTGCGGGCGGCATAGACGGCTGCGGCCGCACCGGCAGGACCACCGCCGACGACGAGCATGTCAAATTCGGGCTTGGCCCCCAAGGCCTCGGCCGCGCGGACCTCTGCGCCGCTATCGAGCTTGGCGACGATCTGCTCAAGGCTCATCCGGCCTTGGGCAAAGGGCTCGCCGTTCAATAGCACGGTCGGCACAGCCATGATCTTGCGTGCCTCGACCTCACCTTGGAATAGTGCACCGTCGATGGCGACATGTTGAATGCGCGGATTGAGCACGCTCATCAAGGTCAGGGCCTGCACCACATCGGGGCAGTTTTGGCAGGACAGGGAGAAATAGGTCTCGAACCGGTAGTCGCCCTCAAGCGCCACAATCTGGTCGATCACGGCCTGCTCGACCTTGGGCGGGTGTCCGCCGGTCCATAACAGCGCCAAGACCAGCGAGGTAAATTCATGCCCCATCGGCAAGCCCGCAAACTGCACCCGCGCCTGCGCGTCCAAGGGGGCAATGGCGAAGGATGGCTTGCGGCTATCGGTCCCGTCTTGGCGCAGGGTGACCTTGTCGGACTGAGCGACAATGTCGGTAAGGAGAGCCAGCATCTCTTGCGACTTGGGGCTGGCATCCAGCGCGGCGACAAGCTCAATCGGCTGACGCAGATTGACGAGATAGGCCTTTAACTGGGCCTTGAGGCTGTCTTCTAACATGGGATGGGCTCCGAATAGTGCGATGAGGTGACCCTCAGGGGGCCTAGCGGTGAAGGATCGATGCTAGGCCCCCCTTGGAAGGGGGTATCAGAGGAAGGGTCGGTTAGATCTTGCCGACGAGATCAAGCGACGGCGCGAGGGTCTTCTCACCCTCTTGCCACTTGGCCGGGCAGACCTCGCCAGGGTGCGAAGCAACATATTGCGCGGCCTTGACCTTACGCAGCAGCTCGCCCGCATCGCGGCCGATACCGCCGGCATTGACCTCAACGATCTGGATCTTGCCTTCGGGGTCGATGACGAAGGTGCCGCGATCAGCAAGACCGGCCTCTTCGATCATGACCTCAAAATTGCGGCTGATCGTGCCGGTGGGGTCGCCGACCATCGTATATTGGATCTTGCCGACCGATTCCGACGTATCGTGCCAAGCCTTGTGGGCGAAGTGGGTGTCGGTTGAGACGCTGTAGATCTCGACGCCCAAGGATTGGAAGGTCGCGTAATTGTCGGCCAGATCTTCCAGCTCGGTTGGGCAAACAAAGGTGAAGTCGGCGGGGTAGAAGAACACCACAGACCACTTGCCCATCAGATCGGCGTCGGTGACAGTAATGAACCTGCCGGCCTTATAGGCGTCGGCGGAAAAGGGCTTAATGGTCGTATTGATCAGGGACATGGGGTCTCTCCGGGGGTTGGTGTCTCAGTGAACGGAGAGATAGGGCAAGGGGATTGATAGATAAAAGTGATCTTTTGATTATTTAGTATCGGAATAATCTATGCATTGGTTGGGCCGTGAGATTCTCAATAGGGGCGCGCCCTCTCCCTTCAAGACAATAACCTAGACAAAATTCTAGGTTATGGCATGGTTGAGTGTGCCAACCGTTCTGACCATCCGAAATATCTCTGTTCGTATCTATACGAACGACCATGCACCGCCCCATGTTCACGCCGTAAAGAAGGGCGGAGGTAGGGCACTTTTCGCGCTAAATTGCCCGGACGGGCCTGTAAAACTGTTGGAATCAACGATGTTTAAGGCGTCGGAAATTATCGAAATCGGCTCGGCTATTGCCGATGACCTCGCTGCAATCTGTATGAAATGGTGGGCAATCCATGGCCAAGTTTGAGATTCCAACCGATGCTGAATTCGCAGCCATCACGCGCCGGACCGAAGGGCAAATGAAACGCCAACTGGCCGCCGTCTCGGCGCGATATGACCGACGCGCGGACAGGATGATGATCACGCTCAACTCTGGCGCGGTGGTCGGCTTCCCCCTTCAAGCGCTTCCCGGTCTGGAGGGGGCGAGCGCAGACGATCTGCTTCATGTCACGATCGAGGGCGGCGGTTACGGCCTAAGGATCGATCGTCTGGACGCAGACATTTCCATTCCCCAACTCTTGGAGGATCAACTGGGCTCAAGGCTCATGAAACGCTCGATAGCGCGCACTCGGGCCTCCAAAGCCAACGGCCTTCTCGGAGGACGCCCACGCAAGTCGGCAGCCTGATTTTTGAGTTTTTAAATGGCATTGAAAAATATGGTGCCGCTTAGGTGACTCGAACACCTGACCCCCGCATTACGAATGCGATGCTCTACCGGCTGAGCTAAAGCGGCTAACCGTGGCGCTGTTTAGCGCTCCAAGGGCCATTTGCCAAGCGCCGTTGCGCGGCCCTCGTCTGGTTTCAGTTCAAGACGCTCCCTTCTGCGCACGAACCGCTGCGGGGGCCGGAACCCGCGCTGCAGACGGCGCACAGGGTTGAAAACACTTTTACGGGTAACCCCCCCCGCAGCAGAAGAGTTCTATTGGCACAGTCGCTGACACATTATTTTAGTTACCAAAGTTGAGGGATTTAAAAACACTCGTGTCAGGAACCTAGCCTAATGATTATATCATTGATTAAAGAATCTTTGGGCGTGCCCTAACGGAAATTACACGCAAATAATGTATTATTTATGAGAACCCGACCAAAAACACTGGGCCAATGCCCATTTTGGGCGACAATCGTCTACTTTAGGCTACAACATCATTGTATCCACCCTGAACTTAGATAGGCTTCACATTTGATCAGAATACGGATGAAGCGGTCCGCTTCATCCGGGCCTCATAGGGTTTGGAGCAGCAACGATGGGATTACCCGTTCAGAAGGACCTCGATGCAGCTGCCGTGACCATTTCGAAGGTCGAATCGGAAAAAACATCTCACGCCTTTAAGGAACTGGCCCTTCTGCAGGCCTTTTCCAACGTCATGCTGACCAGCATCAGCGGGGTCTCTAACCGTTGGGCAGGTGGTGACTTCATCAGCGCGACCATTTTCTGCGCCTTCTTCTTGGCGGCCACGTCCGATTCAACCCGCAGCATCCTTTATGGGAGCGCCTCGGGGAACAGCGCCATGCAGGACGGCCTTCTGTCGGTTAGCAGCATCTCACAGATGACCGGCATTCCGCGCGAGACCGCGCGCCGCAAATGCGTCGAGCTGGCGGAAAAGGGCGTGATTTCGCGTGAAGGGTCGCGCCTCTATCGCTGCACCATCCCCGACGATATGACGGCGGATATGACGGCAAAGATCGACAGCATCATTCAGCTTAATGAGCGCCTGACCAAGCACTAACCCACCCTGAGGGCCTACCAGACCTTGGCACCCTTATAGGTGCTGATGCCCAGACCCTGTTGAAAATCCAGAAATAGCTCGATGAGATCTGGGCCAGAAATTTTGGGGTTGGCATAGCGGCTGTGGAAGCGGAAGGCCCAGAAGTGGCTCATATGGTTGATGGCCGCAAGCTGGCCGCCCAACTGATGAAATAGCCGGGGCGCGGTGAGCAGAAATTCGCGAAAGAGCAGGGGGCTGCCCTTCTTGATCAGATCGCAATAGGCGCGGTCATAGACCAAGACGATCTTCTCAATATTGTCGAGCGCATCCATCAGGCCGCGCCGTGTGACCATGCGCGAATGGTTGAGACATTGCCGCTCAGACTGTTTCATAAACCCCATGGGCTGGATGTTGATGATGTCTTCGATCAGGGCCTGAGCATTGTCTAAAATGTCATTCTGAGCCCATTTATAATAGAGAAAGGCCTTCCAGCAGAACAGCCCCTCTTCAAACTCCTCGAGCGAGAGCTTTAGGGTGTGGCGAAGCGGTTCCAGCTGCTCATCCGGCTTGGTGGCCAAGATCTTGCTGATAAGCCGATCCGTATAGGCGACGAGGCCTGCATTTCCGGAAAAGGACAGCCGCACCAGGCTCGACACCTCCTCGGTGGCCAATGCCCGCATGGAGGCTAGGTCAGCGGGCGACAGTTCAAAATAGCAGGGGGCGACATCGAGCCCCTTCTTGACCACGGCCTCTCGAAGCAGAAAGGGATCAAAGGAGGGCAGGGCGTCGAGCATGTTCAGGACCTCTCGATCGCGCGCATTGTGCCGCGAATGGGATCCCAAAATGGTTCTTAGCCGGGCCTCATAGTTTCGTTCACCGATGAAGATCGAATAGCCGCCCGTGTTTAAATTATCCATATCGATGGGGATGATGATCTTGGTGGCCGATAGACGTTTGTCGTCAAAATAGACCCGCTCATTGGCCCGGAGCTGGTGCTTGACGATGATACTACGATTAAGCACCCGATTTTCAAGCAGTGGTCGGTCCGCATACTGGGCCTGAGGGCCACTTTGCTTCCACGTCGCCACAAGGTTTAGAACCCGTGAGCTAGCCGCCGTCTCTTGCAGGCTAGAGAGTTTGCGGACGATTCGGCTGGTCACACAGATCTCATGGACTCGGAATGATGGCGCAAGCAGCGGCCCAATCCGCACAGGCATGCGGATGTCTATGTCTATAGTGTTGACTATAAATATTTAATGAACTTCTTTAATAACAACCGGCGCGAGTAGCTGGGACAGGGCCTCTATAAGGGCGGCGGGGCGAACCGGCTTGCTCAAATGATAGTCCGCACCAGCCCTCAGGCTCGCCTCACGATCCGCTGCCATGGCATTGGCGGTCACAGCGACGATGGGGGTGCGCGACGCGCCGCTGGCAGCCTCTAGCTCACGGATCTTGGTTGTGGCAATCAGCCCATCCATGATCGGCATCTGGGTATCCATCAAGATGACGTCGAAGTCCGCGTCCTTAAAGGCCTCAACAGCCAAGGCACCATTTTCCGCCAAGGTCACCTTGGCCCCGATCGTGTCGAGGATCATTATCATGACCCTCTGATTGACCTCATGATCTTCGGCGACAAGAACACGAATGGGATGTAGGCCATCCTCGTCTTTGGGTTGGCTTCCCAAAGCCACTTCCACCACTGCAGGCCCTTCAGCCTGGCTCCGCTCGAGGGGAAGGTGGACCGAGAACAGCGTGCCCTTGCCGACAATGGAGCGCACGCGAATGGTTCCGCCCATGGCTCGCACCAAGGCGCGGCTTATCCAAAGGCCAAGGCCGGTGCCGCCGTGACGGCGATTGATTGAGCTGTCTCCCTGCTCAAACCGCTTGAACAGGCGATCCGATGTGGCGCGGTCAAAGCCTTGGCCCGTATCGCTGACGACCAAATGCAGACCGGTTGCACAGCGGCGCGCCGTGATGGCCACGCGGCCTTGGTCAGTAAACTTTACGGCATTGCTGAGCAGGTTGGAAATGACCTGACTGACCCGCACATGGTCACCGATGTAGGTTCCTGCCGCGCCAGGCAAGATGTTGAGCTCCATCCTTAGCCCCTTGGCCTCAGCCGTTGCGCGGTGCAGGGCGGCGACATCCAACAACAACCGATCCATGTCGAAGGGCACGCGCTCAAACTCGACATCGATGGCCTCAATCTTGGCGACGTCAAGAATATCGTTGAGGACCCGCTCCAATATTCGGCCTGATGCCACCACCGTGCGCGTCATCTCTCGGCCCTTGAGGTCTGTCTGTTGCTGGTGCAGCATTTCAGACATGGCGATGATGCCATTGAGGGGCGTTCGAAGCTCGTGGCTCATATTGGCCAAGAACCGGGTCTTGGCGAGATTGGCCGCCTCCGCCTCCTGTCGGCTGACATCCAAGGCGGTCTCATGATTGACCAGATCCACAAAGAGGCGGCGGATGCGGACCATTCCCGCAAACAGGGCGGCCAAAGCGACCAAGATCACGAGAACCAGGGCGGGGGCGGCGTCGATCAGCAATCGACCGCCCGGGCGGTTAGCGCGCCATGAAATCTTGCCGATTGGCGCCCCATCAGGCGCCGACAGGGCGACATAGGGCTCAGAGGTGGATGCGCCCTGCAACAATAGCCGTGGACGAAAGAGCGCCAAATCTTGCGACAGGCGCGGAAGGATACTGGACACCCGCTGCCCCGTTGCGACCAGTGGATCTTCAAAGTTGGCGTCGCGATGGGCGGCATCCTCTGGAACAATGTTCGAGACCACGACAAAATAGGGGCTGCCGCCCACCAGAACTATGCCTTCTCGCGCCACGTGGGCGGCGAACCCATAGGCGCGATGGTCTGAAGCCATACTGTTTCTCGTGATGGATTCATCTCGAACGGCACGGACCATTGGCGCGACAGCGGCGATGAACTGGGCCTCCCGTGACACAGCGACAATTTTGCTATCCCGAGCGGCATAGATGGGCTTGCCGCCTGGGGTGAAGACGACAGAGACCGGATAGCTCATATAGTCAGAGAAATATTTCCCGATATTCTCATGAAGCCAAGCGGCGTTTTGAGCCAAGCTTTGGGCGTGCGCATCGTTCCAAACCGCCGCCGAGCGCACATCATTCTGCATTTTGACGAGGGTGCTATCGACGCGCCGGGAGACCTGTAGGGTTTCCTGCTGCAGGCTCGCCCGATCGATGAGCCTAGCCGAATAGTAGGCAAGCCCCACCACGGTGACAATGGTAGCGCCAGCGGCGATGACCAACACCGCAAAAAGGCGAAGCAATTGCTGGCGGCGGATCGCGACCTGCTGAGAGGGTGGAGGCACCATCAGATTCAGTTCGGCCTCCCGCTCAAGTCTCCGATCTACAGGTCACGGGACAGAGAAGAGGCCTAATGCCAAACTAGGTAATTATCAATATTCTACAGTGCTAGTTTTCTGATCCGAAGGCCGCTAGGTGCCTATTGGAACAGGGACTCACACCCTGTGCCCTGTAAAAGACCATCGACAGAACCCCGCTCATTATCGGAAAGGGCCCCATGGCCGTCTCGTAGCCATTTGAGGCACTTGGCCTGATAGGGGAAGCTCGGCTGGGTCCAGGCTAGGCCATCAATCTCGGTATCAAAGCTCTTTTCACCCGCCATGACCGCCTTGGCATTGGCCAGCAAGAACGGGGCATAGACCCGGCCAATCTCGGCCAAGAGCGGTGATAGGGCCGCGCGCGCCTCATCGGCTGTAAACCAGTCGCCCTCTTGCGGGTCGAGCCCCGACAGATCATCCATCAGATCCAACCAGGCCCGCACCCGATAGGATCGCGCTATGGTGATGGCCGCAGAGGTTGGCTCAATAATCGCCAGTTGGGTTAGTTGACCATAGAGGGCGAAATCCGCCGACGACGGCCGTCCGCCCAAGACATAGCCCTTGTGCTGCAAAAGGGCGTCGAGAATATCGATCAGGCGCTCATAGCTGGACTCAATGGTCTTTGCGGTGACCGGGTTGGATCCAACCACATAGAGCCGATCAAATTGGCGCTTCGAAATGGCATCAGAGAACTGTTTGGCTGCAACCGGGTCGGACCGGTTCTGCGCCCAATAGACCAACATGGGCCCAGCATTGTCGTGGTCGGCCTTATGGTACCAACGAAAGTGGAACATGGCCTTGGTCAGCCACTCATCCGCATAGTCCTCGATCAGGTCATTCAAGAACGACAGGACAGGATCGGTCGGGATCGCCGAGCGCCCCTCATATTCCCCCTCAAGCCGACGGGTCAGGGGGGTGGAATCGGTCACGGCCTCAAGGCCGCCCTGACCATCGGGATAGTAGAAGGTCGGCAAGAGCGGCACCTTGGGGACCGGATAGCCCGGCTTGGGCGGACGACCCGACGTCCAATGGACCGCATAGGGGATGCGCCGATAGCGCAGCAAGGCCACCATCTTACGGGTATAGGGCGAGCCCGGAGCCCCCATCAATTCCAATGGTGCTTGGGTCTTGGTCATGGGGTCCTCCGACAGGCAAACAGGCATGATTATTATTGGCAACAAGACTGCCAATAATCCTCTGCGGGGTCAAGCCGCCCTGAGGGGACCTATTGGATGGGCCGGGGCTTAGTGCCTAAGCGGCGGCGCGGCGCAGACCTTCGGGTCATGGAGGCGCTGACATCAGAGGCTGACAGGTTGATCCCATCCCCCATTGGGCCTGGATCATCGGGTATAGGTGCCGCGCCAATGGGTGAGGCGGCGGCGGCGACAAAGGGTGCGGAGGCCTCGTAGGCCGAGGGCAGGGAGGGCAACTCACTGATCGACCGCTCTCGGCGCTCAAAGCGCGGATGGATCAACTCCCCGGTCTCGGCATAGGCCACAGACAGGCGCGCCCAATCGCCGGGCGTATAGGCAAAGGCCCGGCCTTCGGGATCAAGATCAGACCAGTCCGGCTCTTGCGGCGCAGAGGCCCCCCGCGCGATCCAGGCGCGCGCCTCATCCGAGCGATGGGCCGCAAAATGGACACGGGCCATAAGGCCGCAAAGCCGAGCGGTCGGCGCAATATCAGGCTCGAGCAGGACCGAGGCAAAGGTCAGGGCAGCGGCGGGATCGGCCAGCAGCAGGGCCTGCTCGACCATCAGGATCTGGCTTTCGCGATGACCGGGGTTAAGCGCCGCCAAGGCCTGCAAACGGGCCGCGCGGGCCCTTGGGGTCTCTTGGGTGTTCAGGTCCCTATAGGCAAGCCAAAGGGCGGGGTGGGGACCAGAGCGCCACGCCGTCTCAATCAAAGAAGAGGCCTTAGAGGCCTTGCCGTCGGCCTGCAAAAGCCGGGCGGCCATAACCGCCCCCGGCGCAAAGCCTGGCTGAAGTTTGGTGGCCTGAAGGGCTAGATCGAGCGCCTGAACCCGCGCCCGATCATCAATCTGGTTCTCAAATCCCGCCGCTGTCGCAGCCAAGAGGGCGGCGCGGCCACGGTCAGCGACAATCGGCGAGACGATCTTTCGTTCCTGCGCACCCTTCAAGAGGGCCAAGGCCTCCGGCCAATCGGCGCTTTGAAGTTGATGCTCGAACACAGCCCGCCAAGCCCAGCGCGCCGTCTTGGCCAAGTCATAGGCCTCTTGCGCATGACGAAGGGCCTTGGCGCGGTCACCCTGTAGAAGGGCCGCTTGCATCAGGCCTCGATGGGCGGCAAGCCGCATATCCGGAAAACCAAGCATGGCGGTATAGGCCGCTTGAACCGCCGCAGCGTCTCCCGCCGCCTCGGCCGCCTGCGCCGCCAACAGACGAACCAAGGCTGGGGTGTCCTGGGCAAGATCGGCGGCCTTTTGACCCAAGCGCCTCGCCTCAGATCCGTCGCCTGCTGCTGCGGCCAGAAAGCCGCGCGTCAGAACCTCGTTGCCTTGTCGACGGCGGGTTTCCGCGCGGGCCAAGGCGGCGCGGCGCGGCATGCCGATCAACCAGATCAGGCCTTGCCAGAAGAGGGTTGCAATTAGGGAGGTAAAGACCACCGCCAACAGGGCCGCTGCCGCCGTCATGTCGAGGCGCCAGCCCAACCATTCGACCGTCGCCTGACCCGGCGCACCGGTCACCGACAGGCCGATGACAGCGGCGACGCAGACGAAAAACAGTATGAAGGCGACCCGGATCATGAGCCAACCGCCCGGCCGGCCGACTGGCTCAGAGCCTTAAGGGCCGAGGCGCGCAGGGCACCAATCTGTCGATCCAATTCGGCTCGCCGCTCCAATCCCGACCGCCATTGGGTCATGGACAGTTGCGCGTCCTTAGGCAGATCGTCCAAGGCCTTTAGGGTCGCATCAAGCTCGCCGTCATTCAGCAGTCGCTCGGCGCGCGCTAAAACCGCATCCGGGCCCTTGCCGGTGACCTTGTCGACACGCCGAATGGTGACGATGGAGGCCAGAACATGAAGGGCCTCAGCAAAGGGGCCCGAATCCTTGCCCGGCGTGCGCGCGGCGACCGCGGCCTTTGCGGCAACCTCTGGAAAGCTGCTGGCGAGGGCTGAGCGGGTCGGAGCGCCGATCTGGGCGAGACGGCGCAAGGCCCGCAGATCTGTATTGGCCGGCAAGAGCGGCTCAACCGCCTTGAGGTCCTCGTCAAAGGGCTGCGAAGACTGCGCCGCCTGCTGCAGGGCTGACGCCGCCAAGGCTGAGGCCGCTGCTGCAGCCTGATCATGCTGATCCGCCTCTAATCGTCCGACCCGCTGGTTAATGGCAAACAGTTCCGCGTCCGCAACCGCGGGCCGAGGCGACTCAACCGCGACCTCTTCCGCCGGTGCCCTGACAGAATCGGATGGACCCGTAGCGGGCGGCAAAACCGCGCCGATTACACTGGCCGCTGGACTGGCTGATGGTCCCCCTTGCCGAAAGACCTGCGGGCCATAGAGGCCGATAAAGATACCGAGCCCGATACAGACCAGGCCGAAAACCATCGACAACCAGAAGCCCAGACCCAACAGCGGTCGACGCCGCGCGACGGGCGAGGTTCCAAAGTTTGGGGCCGTGCTGTGATCGGGTTCCATAATCGAAGGCCTGCAGGTTCTCTTGCCGCCAGATGCGGCCTCACGGTGTTTGATGTCTAATCTAACAGACTAAGGATTGAAGCTTCGTTCGCAATCGGTGCAACAGCCCTTTGACGGAACTTTATTGCGTTTAATGGCGTAAGTGCGGCTTCAGAGAGACCAAAAAGACACATATTTCGCGCTGCATCGGGAGAAATCATGGCCGCTGCCCGTCGCGCAGCCTTGGCCGAATGAATGAGAATCGCCTCTACAGCCTCCGGAACCTCGCCTTTCGCGGCGTCAATCGTCTCATAGAGGGTGACCCGCCGCGCCGTACAACCGGCCTTTTCGAGCAGACCGGTCAGGTCTCCTGCGGGTTGGCGCGCGCTCAAATGGACCAGATCGCCTTGCCATGAAGGAGGGATTGAGAGGATCAGCGCCGCCAAATCGGTGACCGTTCCGGCGGCCGAATGAACCTGTTTAAAGCCTGCCCGGTGGGCCGCCTCTGCCGTGGCATCACCAACCGCAAAAACCGGCAGATCGGCCAAGGCTGGGACAAGCCCTTGCGACAGGGCCGCGTCGATCGCGGTCTGACTGGTAAAGGCCAAGGCCCCAGCACCCGCCAAACTCTCCAGCGCCACCGGCACTATGCGCGTCTCGATCAGGGGTTGGACCACCGGTTCATGGCCCCTCTGGACCAGCCGCTCGGCGGTGGCGGCGGCTTGAGGCTGAGCGCGGGTGACCCAGACGCGCACCCTTAAGCCTAATGTTCCGGCAGCAGCAGGCGATCGCCGCCAGCCGCTTGGATCAAGATCCCCATGCCATGGCCAAAATCGCGCACGGCCTTCAATCTCTGAGCATCGGTGCCGAGCGTTGCGAGATCGAGCGTGCCCTCTTGCCGGAAACGCTCTTCGCCCATCGGCGTCAAGGCCTCCACCGTCAGGGTCATCAGACTGCCGAGGGTTCTGGCATGGGCTCCGATGGCGGTGCGGCAAGACCCTTCAAGGGCCTCAAGCGCGCCGCGCTCAGCCGCAACCGCCAAAGCGGTTGGCAGATGGTGCAGGGCCTGAACCCAGAGCGCGCCCGCATCCTCGATCCGGGTCTCGATGGCCAGCGCCCCTTGGCCCGGTGCGGGCGGCGACGCCACAGGGTCGAGCAAAGAGCGCGGCAGGTGACCAAGGCCGAGCCGGTTCAGTCCAGACAGGGCGAGCAAGATGGCATCGGCCTCGCCGCGCTCCAGCTTGGCAATACGGGTATCAACATTGCCGCGCGTCATGACGATCTCAAGATCGGGCCGGACGCTCAGACATTGGGCTTGGCGACGAAGGCTGGCCGTCCCCAGCCGCGCGCCTTGGGGCAGGTCTTCCAGCCGGTCATAGTGCAGAGACAAGAAGGCATCGCGCGGATCTTCACGCTCTGGCACCGCCGCTATAATCAGACCTGCGGGCAGTTCTGCGGGGACATCCTTGAGCGAATGGACGGCGCAATCAATGCGGCCGTCGAGCAGCGCCTCTTCGATTTCCTTGGTAAAAAGCGCCTTGCCACCCACCTCCAGCAGTCGGCGATCCTGAATACGGTCGCCCGATGTGGTAATCTCGACCAGGGGCGCAATCCGGTCAGCGTACTCAGGCGCGCCGCCAAGGGCTGCAACAATACGGGCCTGCATCATGCGGCTCTGGGTCAGGGCCAGCTTCGAGGCGCGCGTGCCAATTCGGACAGAAGGTTGCTTAAGCACGGGCGGAAGGCTACCTCGGAGGGACAATATATGCCTGCTACAGGAGAGGCGGCTAGACCGCAACCTATGAGCCCGTCCGCCGCAGCCCACTCGACCGCCACCGTAACCGTACTGGGGATAGAAACCAGCTGCGACGAAACCGCCGCGTCGGTGGTTCGTCTGGGTCCCGAAGGCTCGGTGGTCCTGTCCAGCATTATCGATAGCCAGATCGCCAAACACGCCCCCTTTGGCGGTGTCGTGCCTGAAATTGCCGCCAGAGCCCATGTCGAGGCCATCGATCATGTCATCCGCGCGGCCATGGACGAGGCGGGTCTTGGCTATGAGGACCTCGATGGTGTGGCAGCAACCGCTGGGCCAGGATTGGTCGGCGGGGTGATGGTGGGCCTATCGGCGGGAAAGGCCATTGCCCTAGCGCGCGGCCTGCCGCTGATGGCGGTCAACCACCTCGAGGGCCATGCAGTATCGGCGCGGCTAGAGGCCGATGTCGCCTATCCCTTCTTGCTTTTGCTGACCTCTGGCGGCCATTGCCAGCTTTTGGATGTGGCGGGGATTGGTCGCTGCCAGCGACTGGGCACCACCATTGACGATGCCGCCGGTGAGGCCTTTGACAAGATCGCCAAGACCATGGGCCTGCCCTATCCCGGTGGCCCGGCGCTGGAAAGACTGGCTGAGGGCGGCGACCCCACTCGCTACCCCCTGCCCATAGCCCTTTTGGGTCGGCAGGACTGCGACTTTTCCTTTTCGGGTCTCAAGACCGCCGCCGCACGCATAGCTGTGACCTTGACCACCGAGGATGAGCGCCGCGACCTTGCTGCCGCAGTGCAAGGGGCCATTGCCCGCCAACTGACCGAGCGGACCGAGCGGGCTATGGCGCTCCATGGGCAAGATCGTGGCCCAAAAGATCGCCGGTTCGTGGTCGCTGGCGGCGTTGCAGCCAATGGCACCGTGCGCGCGGCCCTACTGGCAGCCTGCGAAAAACAGGGCTACAGCTTTGCGGCGCCGCCGCTGCGATACTGCACCGATAATGCGGCCATGATCGCGCTTGCAGGTGCGGAACGACTGGTTCTTGGCCTGACGGATCCATTGGATGTGGCCGCAAGGCCAAGATGGCCCCTTGATGAGGCGATGGCGGCGTCCAATCCGATCCACAAGCCCAGCCGTAAGGGGGCCAAGGCATGACCATAGCTGGCCGAACCTTTTCCCATGTCGGCATTCTGGGTGCAGGCGCTTGGGGCACAGCCTTGGCGCAGGTCTGCGCTGGATCGGGGCGGGCCGTTACCCTTTGGGCCCGCGAGCCGGAGGTGGCGGACCAGATCAATAAGGATCACGAAAACCCTCTCTTCCTGCCCGGTGTGACGCTGGCCTCCAGCATCACGGCCCGCTCAGATTTGGCAGAGCTCGCAACCTGCGACCTGATCCTTGCTGTGCCGCCTGCCCAACATATGCGCGCGACCTTGAGCGCCCTTGCGGCCCATATCCAGCCCCCAACCCCGATCATCCTTTGCGCCAAGGGTATCGAGCAGGGCTCACTGAAGCTGATGACCGAGGTGGCCGAAGAGACCTTGCCCGGCCAACCCATCGCCGTCCTGTCAGGCCCCAGTTTTGCCGGTGAGGTGGCTAAGGGTCTGCCGACCGCCGTCACCTTGGCCTGCGCCGACGAGGCCCTTGGCCGGGCGCTCGCCGACCATCTGGGGACCCGAACCTTTCGGCCCTATCTGGCCACCGATCTGATCGGGGCCGAAGCGGGTGGGGCCATGAAGAATGTGCTGGCCATTGCCTGCGGCGTGGTTGAAGGACGCGCCTTAGGCCGTAGCGCCCATGCCGCCATTGTTACCCGAGGCTTTGCCGAAATGACCCGGCTCGCGGTGGCCCTCGGGGCAGAGGCCGAAACCCTCGCCGGGCTCTGCGGACTGGGCGATCTGGTCCTGACCTGTTCTAGTCATCAGTCACGTAATATGAGTGTGGGCCTAGCCCTCGGTCGGGGGATAGGTCTCGCTGAGGCCCTATCGGGCAAGCTCAGTGTCGCCGAAGGGGTCGCCTCAGCCCCCGCCGTGCGGGCTCTCGCCGCCAAGCTTGGGGTTGAAACCCCCATATGCGAGGCCGTCGCGGCGGTCTTGGCCGGAGAAATCGATCTGGACGGGGCTATAGACAGGCTTCTATCCAGACCCATTCGCCCCGAACACGATGCTTAAGATTCACACCAAGGAAAACATAAATATGGCCCTCTATGTTCTGATCTGCCACGACCGCGCCGACAGCCTTGCCCTCCGTATGGCCACGCGCGAAGCCCATCTGGCCTATGTGCGTGATCACCCCTTGCCTCTGAAGGTGGCCGGTCCGATCCTGTCCGATAACGGCGAGATGGCGGGCTCCATTCTGGTTTTCGACGCCGACAGCCGCGATCAGGTCCAGGCCTTTGCTGACCAAGATCCCTATGCCATTGCAGGCCTGTTTGAGCGCAGCGAGATCATGGGCTGGAAGGTCACCTTGGGAGCCCTCGGCTAGGCTCCTAACCATGACCCGGCTTGTCTCGCACGATCCCACCTTCAATCCCGCCCGACCCCCATCTGGCACGGTGCTGTGTGCCCTGAGCGACGTGGCTGAGCCGGGGGCCAAGGGCTTTATCTTTCGCCAAGATGAGGCCCTGTTCTCGGGCTTTATCCTGCGGCGGGGCGGGCAGACCCTCGGCTATGTCGATAGCTGTCCCCATGCCGGGTGGCCGCTATCCGGCGGGCCGGACCGTTATCTGACCCGCGATGGAAATCATGTCCTGTGCGCGGGGCACGGGGCCCTTTTCACGCCAGAGACCGGGCTTTGCACCTCTGGCCCCTGCGCCGGACGATCCTTGAGCCCTTGGCCGGTAGAGGTCCGGGACGGCATGGTCGTGGTTAAATAGGCCTCAGACCAAGAAGGGCTCAGCCGAGAAGCTGGCCACCTCGGTAATTAGCGCAGCCGCTGCGGCCCTCACCAGTTCCCCGCCCTTTTTCGGTGTCGCCAGCGCCGGGTCAGAGCCCATGCGGCCATCGGGGTGACGGGCGCGGAAGTCCAGACCCTCGCGGATCGGACCCGATGGGGCGATGGTCGGGCTATAGTCCGCCGTCTTGATGGCGTGGGGATAGGCCCACTGGGTGACGGCGATCTCGGACGGCGTGGCATGGCTGCCGTGACCGACCGGAAACTGGGTCTGGGCCAAACGGTTGATGCCATTTAGGTCCCACCAGTTGCGCAGCTTCAAGGCATAGCCACGCGGCTGGCGCGCAAAGGAGGCCTCGGCATAGAGCTCGGAAAAGGCCGCCTCAATGGTCGCGACATTGCCGCCGTGACCATTGAAGAAATAGATCTTCTCAAAGCCGTGGGCCGCCAGCGACCTTGTCCAATCGCCAATGGCCGCAATGAAGGTCGAGGGCCGAAGGGATATGGTGCCGGGAAAGCCCAGATGGTGCTGGGCCATACCGATATTGAAGGTCGGGCCGACCAGAATATCGGCATCCTTTTGCGCCTCATGGGCAATGATCTCCGGGCACATCCAATCGGTGCCCAAAAGGCCCGTCGGGCCATGCTGCTCATTAGAGCCAATGGGGATGATCACCGTCTTGGAGCGGGTCAAGAAGGCCTCAATTTCGGGCCAGGTCGATTGGGCGAGCAGCATCTGAGGTCTCCGTTCCGCCTGTCATAACCCGCTGAGAGGGCCGCGTCACCTGATCGGCGATGCCTCGCCGACCTTGCCACCACCCCTTGGTCAGCATACTCCTTCGCAAAGCTTAAAAACCGGAGGCCCGCACCATGTCCCATGCCACTGACCTGTTCCCCGTTCCCGAGGCCTGGGCCAAAAAAGCGCATATGGATGCGGCGGGCTATGAGGCGGCCCTGGCCCATGAGGCCAGCGACACGGACGGGTTCTGGCGCAAGGTGGCCAGCCGTCTGGACTGGATCACGCCCTTCACCATCGTCAAGGACGTGTCGTTCCGGGCCGAAGACTTTCGCATCCGCTGGTTCGCCGATGGGGTGCTGAACGCGTCAGTCAATTGCCTAGACCGGCATCTGGCCGACAAGGGCGAGGCCGTGGCCATCATCTGGGAGGGGGACGATCCCTCACAGAGCCGCAAGATCACCTATCGTGAGGCCTATGAAGAGACCTGCCGCATGGCCAATGTCCTCAAGGGCCGGGGGGTCAAGAAGGGCGACCGTGTCACCATCTATATGCCCATGATCCCCGAAGCGGCCTATGCCATGCTGGCCTGCGCCCGGATTGGCGCGGTCCATTCGGTAGTCTTTGGCGGCTTTTCACCCGATTCCATCGCCGGGCGGGTTCAGGACTGCGACAGCCATGTGATCATCACCGCCGACGAGGGCCTGCGCGGCGGCCGCAAGGTGCCGCTCAAGGCCAATGTCGATGAGGCCCTCAAATCCTGCCCAGAGGTCACCACCGTTCTGGTTATCACTCGCACGGGCCTAGATGTGCCCATGGTCGAGGGCCGCGATGTTTCCTACAGCGCCGTCCGAGAAACCGTGCCCGCCGAGTGCACGCCAGAGCCGATGGGCGCGGAGGATGCGATGTTCATCCTCTATACCTCCGGCTCGACCGGCAAGCCCAAGGGCGTGCTGCACACCACCGGCGGCTATATGACCTGGGCCAGCTATACCCACGAGCTGATTTTCGACTATCGCCCCGGCGAGGTCTTCTGGTGCACCGCCGATGTCGGCTGGGTCACGGGCCACAGCTATATTGTCTATGGACCCTTGGCCAACGGCGCCACGACCCTGATCTTTGAGGGCGTGCCCAACTATCCTGACGCCTCACGGTTCTGGCAGGTGATCGACAAACATCAGGTGGAGATCTTCTATACCGCCCCCACCGCCATCCGCGCCCTGATGCGCGAGGGCGACGAGCCGGTCACCCGCACCTCGCGCAAGTCCTTGCGCCTGCTCGGCTCGGTCGGCGAGCCGATCAATCCAGAAGCCTGGCTCTGGTACAACCGCGTGGTCGGCGAGGGCCGCTGCCCTATTGTCGATACCTGGTGGCAGACTGAAACCGGGGCCGCCCTGATATCACCCTTGCCCGGCGCGACAGCCACCAAGCCCGGCTCGGCGACCAAGCCCCTGCCCGGCGTCAAGCCACAACTGGTCGATGCCGAGGGTCTGGTTCTGGAAGGTGCGATTGAGGGCAATCTTTGCCTGACCGACAGTTGGCCCGGACAGATGCGCACGGTCTATGGCGACCATGAACGCTTCATCACCACCTATTTCACCACCTATCCCGGCAAGTATTTTACCGGCGATGGCTGCCGCCGCGACGAGGATGGCTATTACTGGATCACAGGCCGCGTCGATGATGTGATCAATGTCTCGGGTCACCGGCTCGGGACCGCCGAGATCGAGAGCGCTCTGGTCGGCCATAGCGGCGTCACCGAAGCGGCCGTCGTCGGCTATCCGCACGATATTAAGGGCCAAGGCATCTATGCCTATGTCACCCTCGACCATACCCATGAGCCGAGCGAGGCCCTGCGTAAGGAGCTGATCCTTTGGGTGCGTCAGGAGATCGGCCCCTTCGCCGCCCCCGACATCATCCAGTGGGCACCGGGCCTGCCCAAGACCCGGTCGGGCAAGATCATGCGCCGCATCCTGCGCAAGATTGCTGAAAATGAGCTGGGATCACTGGGCGACACCTCAACCCTTGCCGATCCGTCGGTGGTCGAGGATCTGGTGGCTAACCGCGCTGTAAAATAGGGCGGCGGGCTAGCCTCGCAGGCAGGCGACGCGGACCACGCGCAGGTCCCGTCGCAGGCTATCGGCCACGCGGCCATAGTTTTCAACGGTGATCGGCTCACCAACCGCGCCGTCGAGAACGCCATCAGGGCTCTCCACAGTCTTGGTGGGTCCCGCCAAGTGAAGGGCAGCGGCAAGCGAGGCGGGCGTGGTGCTATAGATCTTGCCCCGGCGCGGCGTCTCGCTCAGGGTCACGCCGACCACTTGGCCCGCAGCATCGAGCGTCGGAGCGCCAGACAGGCCCGCCAAAGAGCCGCTCAACCCCTCTGTTCGTCCCACCTCGGCCCAACTGAGCACCGCCTGATCGCGCCCGGCCCGGCCCCTGCCCTGCAAGGTCTGTTGACCCAGATAGCGGCTGGCCACCTCTCCAGCCGAGCCGTGCGGGAAACCCGGATGGAAGGCCAAGGCTCCATCTGCAACGGGGACTTGGCTTACCAACGGCAAGGGAGGTGAGCCGCCTTCGGTCAGGAGAACAGCAATATCTGCATGGGGATCGAGCCGCACCTCGGCCACCACGCCGCGTCCCTCGGCCACAATCACAGCCACCTGCCGACAGTCCTGCACCACATGGCGCGCCGTCAGCCAAACGCCGCTTTGAGCGATGGAAAAGGCCGTGCCGGTCTCTGACGGCGATAGGGATTTGGGCACGCGAACCTCGCCCTCGCCAGCCTCGGATTCCGATAGGGTTCCTGTGGCCAGAGCCGCCTCTTGCGCACTGATCGGCGGCGGCGGGGGGGCATCAGCATTTTCTTGACGACCTCGTGCGGCAACAAGCACAGCCACGACCACCGCCGAATAGACCAGCCAATCGGGCAGACGCGGAAAGGTCATGGCTTAGGCCGTCACCCGGCCACCGCTGCGGCCAAGAGCATGGCTGAGGCAAGCTTGGCAGAGACCAGAAGGGCTGCGGCCGAAACCTCGCCCTCTGCAACCCGCTGGGGAAGACCGGCAAACAGCATATCGATCAGTCGAAAGACCAGCAGTTGAACCGCCACGGTCATGATGCCCCACAGCAAGATCTCTAAGGCCGAAGCAGAGGCCGTTAAGGACAGGGCAAGGGGAAGGGCCAAGGCCACCAAGACGCCGCCAAAGGAAATGGCTGCCGCAGAATTTCCATCGCGGATCTGGGTGATTTCCTTGTGGGGGGTGAGAAAGGCATAGAGCACAGCCCCTGCCGCCAAGAGCGCCAAGCTGATCGCGCCATGGCCGAGGGCGATCAAGATCGCGTTGGTAAAGGCTTGGATTTCTGGAGACATTACGTTTCGCTCTGTTGCCGAATGTCGATCTAATCTTCCAAGGGCTCGGCTTGGCTGGCCTGTCGTAAGGTGCTGGCGCGAACCTTTTCGCTCTCAGACTTGAGCTGGCCACAGGCGGCCAAAATATCGCGGCCGCGCGGGGTGCGGATCGGCGAGGCATAGCCCGCCTTGTTGATCACCGCCGCAAACTTCTCAATCGTGGCCCAGTCTGAACATTCGTAGGGCGATCCGGGCCATGGATTGAACGGGATCAGATTAATCTTGGCTGGAAGGCCTCGGACCAGCTGGATCAGGGCACGAGCATCGGCCAAGCTGTCATTAATGCCCTTGAGCATGACATATTCGAAGGTCACGCGCCTGGCATTGGACAGGCCTGGATAGGCGCGAATTCCGGCCAATAGCTCGGCAATCGGATATTTGCGATTGAGCGGCACAAGCTGGTCGCGCAACTCATCATTGGTGGCGTGCAGGGATATGGCCAACATGGCCCCCGTGCGCGTGCCCAGCGGTTCCAGTTGCGGGACCACGCCGCTGGTCGAGACCGTGATCCGGCGACGCGACAGGGCAATGCCCTCGCCGTCAGAGACCACATCCATGGCCTGAGCCACAGCGTCCAGATTATAGAGGGGCTCGCCCATGCCCATAAAGACGATGTTGGACAGTTGGCGCCCCTCTGCCGGAGACGGCCATTCGCCCAGATCATCACGCGCCACCTGCACCTGAGCGACAATCTCAGCCGCCGTCAGGTTGCGCACGAGGGGCTGGGTGCCCGTGTGACAGAAGGTGCAGTTGAGGGTGCAGCCGACCTGGCTGGACACGCAAAGGGCACCGGCACGGCCAACGCCTGGAATAAAGACCGCCTCGGCCTCGACGCCCGGGGCAAATTTCAAGAGCCATTTGCGGGTGCCGTCGCGGCTCACCTGTCGCTCGGTGACTTCAGGACGCGCGACGACAAAGCGATCGGCCAAGACGGCGCGGACATCCTTGCCGACATCGGTCATGCGATCAAAATCGGTGACGCCAAAATGGTTGATCCAGCGCCAGATCTGCGCCGTGCGCATCTTGGCCTTATCGGGCGCGCAGGCCTCTCCGGCGATCAAGGCGGCCTTGATCCCCTCGCGCGTCAGGCCCGCAAGGTT
Organism: Caulobacteraceae bacterium; assembly: GCA_947441065.1. Lineage (GTDB taxonomy): Bacteria > Pseudomonadota > Alphaproteobacteria > Caulobacterales > Caulobacteraceae > CAISGS01. Next base: position 95,701 of record CANESI010000002.1, on the reverse strand, counting down.
GGTCGGGCCTTTTGGGGCCGAAGGCGTCACGGCCGAGGCCGACGCGCGCGAAAGATCTAGCGTAACGCCCAAGAGGCCGTGTCCTGCAAGGTTGGGGGTAAAGAACGTCGAGCTTCATAACAGATAAGGCCGAACTTCCAAAATCCGAGGTCTATGGTCGCAGGCGGCGTCTTTAGGGCTCAATTTTTGCTGCGAGCGATTGTGCGCCCGCTAAGCCGGTGGTTAAACGGCGTCAGCCCAATGGTAGAAGGGCTTAGATGGATCTGTTCCTTGCCGACTAACGAGATGCTCCTGTCTGAGGATCGCGCCCATTTCTCCGATCTGATGGACCGGGTGGGCGCTCAGCAGGATCGTGCCGCCTTTGCCGAGCTCTTTTCTCACTATGGCCCAAGGGTGAAGGGCTATTTGATCCGTCTGGGTCTTGGTCAGGCTCAGGCCGAAGATTTGGCCCAAGAGGTGATGGTCACGGTCTGGCGCAAGGCGGCCCTGTTTGATCGGCGCCAAGCCTCGGTCGCCACCTGGATCTTTCGCATTGCGCGAAATCGCCGCATTGACCTGTTTCGGCAAGATCAGCGCGCGGTGCTGGATGCCGATGACCCCGCGCTCTTACCGTCAGCAGAGGCGGCCCCGGACGCCCATCTCGACGCCGTTGAACAAGAACATCGGATGAGGTTGGCCATGGCTGACCTTCCTGCAGAGCAGATGGATCTGATCCGCAAGGCCTTTTATGAGGGCCTCACCCATCGCCAGATTGCCGATGTCACCGGCATCCCGCTTGGCACGGTAAAGTCTAGGCTAAGGCTGGCCTTTAATCGTCTTCGATCTCGGCTAGAGGGTGATGAATGAGAGAAAATCGTCATCCGGCCTTGAAGAACCCGACGTCACGTTCATATCAATTTAGGACGTGCCCGATCATAAAGGGTACCAACCCACAGACCCTAGGCTTTCTTTCGTGACCCCAACCCTGACTCCCCTCGCCGAAATGGCCAAGGCCCAACCGGCCTTAAGGCTATTGCTCGACACGGCAGCTTTCATGCGGGACGAAGCGGTCTTGGCCGAAAATGACCTGTCCACGGCCGATGCGGACGCCATTGGCGGCGCGCTGCTTGAACAGGAAATGGCCGTTGAGATGAGCGCCAAGGGGTTTGATCGGGTGATGGCTCAGATTGCTGGGCTGGATCAGGCCGACCAGCGCGCGGCCCTTGCGGCCAAGGCCGCAGGTCAAGGCCTCTCCGAAATTCTGGGCCTGCCCGCACCGGTACGCGACGCCGCGCTCAATGCGCTGGAACATAACGGTTGGAAATTTGGCGGGCGCGGCCTTAAGCGCCTCGCCCTTGCCGAGCCGACCGCTGACGGTGTCCATGTCGAGCTTTTGCGGATCATGCCAGGCTCTGGAAGCCCGCGTCACGACCATGAGGGCGACGAGGTCACCTTGGTCCTGTGCGGCGCCTATCATGACGGCCATCAGCGCTATGGGGCCGGAGATATTGCCGTTGCTCACAAGGGTTTTGTGCACCAGCCGATTGCGGAATCCGGTGAGGTCTGTTTTGCCCTCGCGGTCAATGTCGGCGACCTGCGCTTTTCGGGCGCCGTGGGCCTGGTCCAACGCGCCCTGCGTCTGCATTAATCAAAAATCAGCCCATCAACGGCTTTCTCGATCCCAAGCCCCCCTTTGGGCGCTTGCGCTTGTCGGTAGTTGCGCTAGCGTCGCGGCAACATCGAACAGACGTTTAAACGGGAGGTAACAACGATGAAGGCTGTGCTGAGCAAGAGTGTCGGCGGTCCAGAAACTCTGGTGCTGGAAGAGGTCGCGGACCCGGTCGCAAAGGCCGGTCAGGTTCTGCTGGCGGTCAAGGCCTGCGGGGTGAACTATCCCGACGTGCTGATCATCGAAGACAAATATCAATTCAAACCTGCGCGCCCCTTCTCGCCCGGCGGTGAAGTGTCCGGCGTGGTTGAAGCTGTTGGCGAAGGTGTCACAGGGCTCAAGGTCGGTGACCGGGTCATCGCCTCGACCGGCAATGGCGGTATGGCTGAAAAGATCGCGCTCGACGCGGCCCGCTGCATCCCCATGCCCGCCTCCATGCCCTTTGATGAGGCTGCGGCCTTCATCATGACCTATGGAACCTCGCACTATGGCCTCAAGCAGCGCGCCACCATCAAGCCGGGCGAAAGCCTGCTGGTGCTCGGTGCCGCAGGCGGCGTCGGTCTGGCAGCGGTCGAGCTCGGCAAGGCGATGGGCGCTAGGGTCATTGCCGCAGCCTCGTCACAGGAAAAGGTCGATCTGGCCATTTCACGCGGCGCTGACAGCGGTGTGGTCTATCCCACGGGCCCGTTCGATAAGGACGGTAAGAAGGCTCTGGCCAACCTCTTTAAGGAAGCCTGTGGCCCCAATGGCGTTGATGTCATCTATGACGCGGTCGGCGGCGACTATGCCGAGGCCAGCCTGCGCTCGATGGCTTGGGAAGGCCGCTTCTTGGTCATCGGCTTCCCTGCCGGTATCCCCGCCATTCCGCTGAACCTGACCCTACTCAAGAGCTGTCAGGTCGTCGGCGTGTTCTGGGGCGCCTTCGTGGCCCGCGAGCCCAAGCTGCATCAAGAGAACGTCGCAGAACTGATGCAGCTCTATGTCGACGGCAAGATCCGCCCCCACGTCTCGGAAACCTTCAGCCTCGCCGACTCCGGCAAGGCCATCACCCACCTCGCCAGCCGCAAGGCCATGGGCAAGGTCGTGGTGACGATGGACTGATCCTTTAGGGGATTGGGGGCAAACAAGGCCCTCACCCCACCCTCTCCCACAGGGAGAGGGCCTAAGTGAGGGGGTCATCCAGACGCTCTCCGCCGCGTTCCCCGCGAAAGCGGGGATCCAGTGGGTCGATTAGCTTCAGAGTGTAAGGGTCTGGGTCCCCGCCTACGCGGGGAACACGGATGTAGGGGGTTTAGCCCTCAAACCCGTCCGGCAAGCCCACCATGTGGAAGCCCGCATCGACATGGACGACTTCGCCGGTGGTGGAGCGGCCCAGATCGGACAGGAGCCAGAGGGCAGCGCCTGCGACGCCTTCCATGGAGGTGTCTTCCTTCAAGGCGCTAAAGGCGCGGCCCTGAGACAGCATGCCCCGGCCACCCGAGATTCCGGCCAGAGACAGGGTGCGCATGGCGCCGGCGGAGATGGCATTGACCCTTATGCCCTGAGGCCCCAGATCGCGGGCCACATAGCGGGTTGAGGCCTCCAGCGCGGCCTTGGCCACACCCATGACATTGTAGTTGGGGATCACCCGCTCTGCGCCCAGATAGGTCATGCAGATGATCGAGCCGCCATTGGGCATCAGCTTGGCGGCGCGGCGCGAACAGTCGACAAAGCTGAAGGCTGAGATGTTCATCGCATTCAGGAAGCCCTCACGCGTGGTGTTCTCGACGAACGAGCCCTTGAGCTGCTCCTTGTCGGCAAAGGCGATGGAGTGGACGAGGAAATCGATCGTGCCAAAGGCGGCCTCGACCTCGGCAAAGGCAGCGTCCATCGAGGCATCATCGGCCACATCAGCCTGAATTAGCAGCTTGGACCCAACACTCTCAGCCAGAGGACGCACCCGCCGCTCCAGACCTTCGCCCATATAGCTAAAGGCCAGTTCTGCGCCCTGGGCGGCCAGTTGCGAGGCAATGCCCCAAGCAATGGAGTTGTGATTGGCAACGCCCATGATCAGGCCCTTCTTGCCCTTCATCAGCTCGCCCTTGGGCAGATCATATTCGTCAGCCATGGTGTCTCCTTTGCCCGCCGAAGCGGAGCATCTATCAGTCTTCGAGGCGGCTCATGATCACGCAGCCATTGGTGCCGCCAAAGCCGAAGCTGTTGGACATGACCGTATCGAGCTTGCGATCAACGCGCTTGCGCACAATGGGCAGGCCCTCGAAGGCCGGATCCAGATTTTCGATATTGGCGCTTTCGCAGACAAAGTCGTTATTGAGCATCAAGAGGCTATAGACTGCCTCCTGCGCGCCTGCCGCTCCCAAGGAGTGACCGGACAGCGACTTGGTCGAGGAGATCAGCGGCGCATCTTGCCCAAAGACTTCGCGGACGGCCTCCATCTCCTTGGCATCACCGACCGGGGTCGCGGTGCCATGGGGATTGAGATAGTCGACCTTGCGGTTCAGACCCTTCATGGCCAGTTTCATGCAGCGCACCGCACCCTCGCCCGAGGGGGCAACCATGTCGTGACCATCGGAATTGGCCGCATAGCCGGTAATTTCGGCATAGATCTTGGCGCCGCGCGCCTTGGCGTGCTCCAGCTCTTCAAGCACCAACACCGCTGCGCCGCCGGCGATGACAAAGCCGTCGCGGTCGCGGTCATAGGCCCGTGAGGCCTTGGTCGGGGTGGCGTTAAAGTTGGAGGACATGGCCCCCATGGCGTCGAACAGCACCGACAGGGTCCAGTCGAGCTCTTCGCAGCCGCCCGCAAAGATCACATCCTGCTTGCCCATCTGGATCTGCTCAGCACCGGCACCAATACAGTGGGTCGAGGTCGCGCAGGCCGACGAGATCGAATAGTTGATGCCGCGGATCTTGAACCAGGTGGCCAAGGTCGCCGAGGGACCAGAACTCATGGCCTTAGGCACCGCAAAGGGGCCAACCCGCTTGGGGCCCTTTTCCTGAGCGATCTGAGCCGAATTGATGATCGAACGGGTCGAGGCCCCGCCTGAGCCAACGATCAGACCGGTCCGGTCATTGGAAACTTCAGTTTCGCTCAGACCAGAATCGGCAATGGCCTGATCCATAGCGATATGGGCGTAGGCCGTACCGGGGGCGAGGAAGCGGGCCGCGCGGCGGTCTACAAGGCTTTCCCAATCGATGATCGGGGCGGCATGGACCTGACAGCGGAAACCCAGCTCCGTATAGTCGGGCGCAGCAATGACCCCGGACCTGGCCTCCTTCAAGGAGGACAGAACCTCATCTGCATTATTCCCAATCGAGGAGACAATACCGATACCCGTTACGACGACGCGGCGCATATGCGCATCCTTCTCATGAGCGAGCCCCTAGAGGCCCTTCTCTATCATTATTGTTGGTTCTTGTGACGGTTCGATCAAACCAGATCCTTGGCGTCGAACAGGCCGACCCGCAAATCCTTAGCCTCATAGATCGGCTTGCCATCGGCCAGCATCACGCCGTCACCAACACCGATGACCAGTTTACGGATGATCACGCGCTTTAAGTCGATGCGATATTCGACCTTCTTGATCTTGGGCGTCACCTGTCCAGTGAACTTCACCTCGCCCACACCCAAGGCGCGGCCCTTGCCCGGAGCGCCGGACCAGCCAAGATAGAAGCCGACCAACTGCCACATGGCGTCGAGACCAAGGCAGCCTGGCATGACCGGATCGCCGATAAAGTGGCACTGGAAGAACCAAAGCGAGGGATCAATATCAAGCTCAGCCTGGACCTGGCCCTTGCCGTGCAAACCGCCGTCCCGGGTGATCGAGGTAATGCGATCCATCATCAGCATGTTGGGGACCGGCAACTGCGCATTGCCCGGACCGAACATCTCGCCGCGCCCACAGGCCAGCAGCTCTTCTTTGTTATAATGGTCTTTGACGGGCATCATGGGCTTTGGATTCCTAATCGCAGCGCCTTTTTAGGCCCCGCCGTGACATATCTGTCGCTGGCCTAGCACAGACCGTGCCCTTGTCTCAATCGTCCGTCGTCATCGTGGCTGGCATTGAGGCTTCTCATCAATACCCCAAACCTCAGATGCGGGCACCCAACCGGTGACATCCTCGACCTTCACGCGGCACCAATCCTTCTGGCAGCGATCCAGTGAGGCCAGCGCGCGCGGGGTCATATAGGCCTCAATGCGAGCGTCAGATTTCGGTGCGCTTCGAAGGGCCAGGGGCTGGGGCTTGGTCCTCATGGTCATACGGCGCCCATCGGTGAGGCGCCTATGGACCCAAGACAGGCCGCCATCTGGGTCACAGATCCGTCGCCACTCTGCCGTTTCAGCCACCACCTGCACCGGAAGGCCGCGCACATGGTAGATCCATAGCAGGCGATGGTCGTCTCCCGGCCCGGACCTGGCATTGGCATCATTATATTTCAGCGACACATAGCGCGGCACAGGCAGGCCAGAGGGGGTCTGGCGCTCCGCATCTTGGGCGCGGGCGGCCGAGGCGGTGACCCCTGACAGGGCTGAGGCCATCATCAGTGCGGTAAAAAGCGCGCTTTGCGCCTTAAATTTCCACTCAATCATAACTCTTGCGTCCCAGATCGCACAGCCGCCTTGGCCGAAGCGGTGCCCTTTGCTACAGATAGCAATATCGCGCCTCGAGCGCGCCGCCTCTTTTTCAGATTGCTTCATGGCCGTCCGCAAGCCGAAAGTCATTGTTACACGCAAACTCCCCGATCCGGTGGAGACCCGTATGCGTGAATTGTTCGACACCGAGTTGAACCTGACCGACCAGCCCATGGGGCAGGACGAACTCCTTGACGCGCTTCAACGCGCCGAGGTGCTGGTCCCGACCATTACTGATCGGATTGATTCGCGTCTTCTGTCGCGCGCCGGACCCTCGCTCAAGCTGATCGCCAATTTTGGGGCTGGGGTCGATAATATCGATGTCGCCACTGCCAATGCACGCGGCATTACCGTCACCAACACCCCCGGCGTTCTGACCGAAGACACAGCCGATATGACTATGGCCCTCATTCTGGCCTCTGCGCGCCGCGTCGTTGAGGGCGCTCAGGTGGTTCAGAGCGGCGGCTTTCAAGGCTGGTCGCCGACCTGGATGATGGGCCGGCGGATCTATGGCAAGCGCTTGGGCATTGTCGGTATGGGCCGGATCGGTCAGGCCGTGGCCAAGCGCGCCAAGGCCTTCGGTCTGCAGATCCACTATCACAACCGCAAACCGGTCAGCCCCCGCATCGAAGAAGAGTTGGAGGCCACCTATTGGGAGAGCCTCGACCAGATGCTGGCCCGCATGGATGTGGTGTCGGTCAACTGCCCCCACACGCCCGCAACCTTCCACCTCCTGTCCGCCCGGCGCATGAAGCTGCTTCAGCCCCATGCCATCTTGGTCAATACGGCGCGCGGTGAAGTGATCGACGAGGCGGCTCTGGCCAATATGCTGGCGCGCGGCGAGATCGCAGGCGCCGGTCTGGACGTCTATGAGCATGAACCGGCGATCAATCCCAAGCTCCTCAAGCTGCCCAATGTCGTGCTCTTGCCCCATATGGGCTCGGCCACGGTCGAGGGCCGCATCGATATGGGCGAGAAGGTGATCATCAACATCAAGACCTATATGGACGGTCACCGGCCGCCCGACCGGGTCATTCCGGCGATGCTGTAAGCACCTTTAGGATTAGATCGGCCGCTCCGGCGCGCCGATCCCCTTTTCCTTAAGCCATTCGTCCAGATCGGCGGCGGATTTGTCGGCCACCTCTTCCATCGGAATATGTCCCACCTTCGGATAGAGGATGAGGGTTGAGCCTGGAATGGCGGCGGCCAAGGCCTGACCTTGGGCGACCGGTATGATCTCATCCTCTTGGCCATGCATGACCAGAACCGGCATCTTGAAGGCCCCGAGCAGGGCGCGGACCTCGCCCTCTGTGCGCATCTTACGGCCCACCTGTTGGTTCAAAATGATCGCCCGGTGACCCTCGGCCCGGCCCAGCGCCACATAGCGGTCAATCATGGCCTGATCGACCAACGCCTTGTTGTAAAAGGCCCCCTTCAGTCCCGTCGCCACCAAGGCAGAGGTGTCTAACTGCTGGCCCAGAGCGCGGGCCAAGGGGTAGCGCAAAAGCTTAAAGGCCAGAGGCGATTTGGCGTTGGTCTGGGCGCGCGGCAGGCCGACACTATTGACCAGAGCCAGACCCTTCAGGCGCTCGGGATAGAGCGTGGCAAAGGTCCAGGCCACGCCGCCGCCCATCGAGTTGCCCCCCAAAACGAAACCTTGCAGGCCAAGCCGTTCGGTGGTCTGAACAACCACATCCACCTGCTTTTCGGTCGACGAGACATAGGTCGCGGGCGCCCGCGTCAGGCCATGGCCGGGCAGGTCGAGCGTGATGATCCGGTACCGACCACCCAACCTCTGGACCCAAGGCTCCCACGTATGGAGCGAGGCGGAAAAGCCGTGAACCAGCACCAAGACGGGTCCCTTGGGATTGCCTTGGTCGCGATAGTGGACACGGACCCCATCCGGCAGATCGAGATAGCGCGAGGCGCTGTTGGCATATTGTGCCTCAAGCGTCTCAAACGCGATGTCGGGGCGGCGCAGGGCCAGATAGGTCCCGACAATCAGGACCAGCAGACCCAAAACAAGGCCGCCAACAATTTTCAAAGCCAATTTCATAATCACGCCCCCGCGCATCCGCCCCAGTTTGATCGTCTATCCCTCAGCCCCGGTCCCGCAGGCCGGGCAATCCGGATCAGGACCCAATCTAACCGTCCGCGCCTCGGCGGATAGGCCATCATAGACAAAAAGCCGTGAGGACAGGGTCTCGCCCGCCCCCGTGATCTGTTTGATCGCCTCGAGCGCCATCATGGAGCCGATAATCCCCGCCAAGGCCCCGACCACCCCGACGGCAGAACAGGTCTCCGCGCCGGGCGGTATTTCTGGCACCAGACAGCGATAGCAGGGCTGGCCGTGGAAAACTGCCACCTGCCCGGTCCAGCGCCCAATCGCGCCGGACACCAGGGTCTTGCCGGTCGCAAGGCAAGCCGCGTTGATCAGATAGCGCACAGCAAAGTCATCGACCCCGTCCAACACCAGATCATATTGGCCGATCAGGGCGTCTGCATTGTCTGCGGTCAGGCCAAAGGGATGTGAGACCAGTTGAACCTCGGGGTTCAGCGCGGCCAGATGCTGCGCGCCAATGTCGGTCTTGGATCTGCCCACATCCTGTGTCGAAAAGAGGATTTGGCGTTGTAGGTTTGATAGGCTGACATGGTCGGCATCAACCAGACCCAAGGTCCCTACGCCCGCAGCCGCCAGATAGAGCGCCGCCGGTCCGCCAAGCCCGCCCGCCCCGACCACCAAAACCTTGGCCGCCTTTAGCTTCTGCTGACCTTGGCCGCCAATTTCACGCAAGACCAGATGGCGGGCATAGCGCTCGACCTCATCATCACTGAACATGGCTTGGCTCCAAAATATCGCGCCCGCGACACCCTATCCTATGGGCCAAGATCGGGGATAGAGACAATGAAAGTGGATCAGGTGCTTGGCTTCAGGGGTGAACTGCATGTTCGAAATGGAATAGTCCATGGCTTTGTCCCATCATGGATTTGCCCCCTATGATGGGAACTTGCTCTTACCGAAGCAATTCGGTCACCAAGGAGGGTTTCTTGTCGATCATGGCAAGGAGGACCTGAGCCGGGCCGGTTGGTCGCCGCCGCCCATGCTCCCAGTTTAGAAGTGTCCCCTTGGCAACGCCAATGCTGCGAGCGAAATCGCCTTGCGAGAGACCCGTTCGCGCCCGAACCGAGGCGACATCAACATTGGGAATCTCAACAGAGTGGACCCTTGCGCCGACATCCTTGCCCTGGGCATAGGCCAAGGCTTCTGTCAGTCCTTGCATGATGCTGTCATGGGCGCTCATTGTCTGTCTCCGTAGGTGTCTATTAGGATTTTGCTCAGATGGATCGCAGCGGCCTGTTCGCTTGCGCTCAAATTATCTTTTTCATTTTTGGCAAATACCGTGACCAAGAATATTGGCATCTGTATGCCCCCAAAGACGTAGAGGGTTCTATAGCCTCCACTTTTGCCGCCGCCTTCGCGAGGGATACGGACCTTACGCAACCCGCCGCCTAATGACACGCCGCTATTTGGATTGGTCGCTACATAGTTCACCAAGCTAAAGCGTTCGGCCTCCGTCATGATGGCCTTTGCCCTGCGAAGGAATTCGGGAAGCTCCACAACGGTTTGCAAAATCGTCATAGGCAAATATTTATGGGTCACTGACTTATGTGTCAATGACCTATGAGGCCTTGTCTCATACGCGTTTTAACCGCTTGCCTATCGTCATCCGTTTTGCGGCTTGGGCGTAATGGTGATTGGCGTGATGGGATTGCCGAGGCATGATCCCCGCCATGATCAGCAAGACCAAAGCCAAAACCACGCCGCGCGCCAAACGCCTGTCGCCGCAAGAGCGCGAGAGGATCGAAATCCTGTTTGCGCGGTTTGAAGCGGCCAATGTCCACCCCCGCACCGAGCTTCATTTTTCCAACCCCTATACACTCTTGGTCGCCGTGGTCTTGTCGGCTCAGGCCACCGATAAGGGGGTCAATAAGGCCGTCGAGCCACTGTTCAAGAAGGCCGACAATCCCGCCGACATGCTGGCCCTGGGCCTTGAAGGCGTCACCGACCATATCAAGACCATCGGGCTCTATCGCAACAAGGCCAAGAACGTCATGGCCCTGTCCCAGATCTTAATCGACCTGCATGGCGGACAGGTGCCAACCGATCGCGCCTCGCTCGAGGCCCTTCCCGGGGTTGGCCGCAAGACGGCCAGCGTTGTGCTCAATGAACTGGATATTGAACCGGCCATAGCGGTCGACACCCATGTCTATCGGGTCGCTCACCGGCTCAAATTGGCCAATGGCAAGACGCCCGATCAGGTCGAGGCCCAACTGATGGCCATCGTGCCGGAGCACGCCCTGACCCGAGCCCACCATTGGCTGATCCTGCAGGGCCGCTATATCTGCGTCGCCCGCTCGCCCAAATGCAGCACCTGCCCGATCTCGGACCTGTGCCCCTCAAGAGACCTGTTCTAGAGAAACGACTTTAGGATCGCTCGGCCATAGGCCGCGCCGCCATCGGGCGCAAAGGCTAGGAACAGGTCCGGCTCGATCACCTCCAGCTCCATCAGCCTGAGGCTTCCATCGAGACAGCGGATCAGATCGACCCGGGCATAGGTCAGGTCCAGGCCACAGGCCGCCAAGACTGCAGCGGCGGCATTGCGTGCCTCTGGGCTCGGATCAATGGCCGTCGTTGCCCCGCCATATTGCGGCTGAACCCGAAAATCACCGTGCCGAGCCACCTTGGCCACAGCATGGCTAAAGACGCCGCCAAAATAGAACAGGGACAGTTCTCCCTCCTCGCCGACCGAGGGCAAGAAGGGCTGCAGGATCACGGGGCCGGAGGGGAGGCTGCCGAGCTGGTCATGGTCTTGAACCACAAGGGTCTGGTGCGCCCCGGCAGAGATTTGCGGCTTGATCACGAGCCTCTGGCTTTGAAACTGCTCGCGCGCCTTGGCCAGATCCGCCTCAGTCACCCCATCGACCATTAGGCTCGGCGTGACGGGCGCGCCCTTGGCGGCCAGTTCAGCCAAATAGGCCTTGCTGGTATTCCAGCCCAGAATCTTTGGATCATGGTCGAGCCGTACGCCGAGATCTTGCCAGAGCTCTCGGCGCTCAAACCAATCCTTTCTCCGCAAATGATAGCCCCAAGCCAAGAGCGGCAGGACCCGGTCATAGGCGAGCAGGGCCTCAGCCGGCGCCCCATCAATCCAAGGCTGAGGCTCGACCGTCGCGCCAAGGGCGCGCAAGGGCGCGGCAAGGATTTCGAAATTACCCGGCCAACGCTCATCATGCTGGTGGTTGTCTGGCGAGGGAACGAGGATCGCGATGTGGGGCTTTGAGGTCATTTTTTCGAGGTAACGTGCCTTTAAGGGACTGGCAACGGTGTCCGTGCGCTATTGACCCGCTTGCGCCTTTGCCCTCAGACGCCAGTCAGACTATAGGAGGGCACGCTTTTCGTGCTTTTCAGGTAATTGCCGCCCATGACCGCCCAATATGACGTCGCCGCCATCGGCAATGCCATCGTCGATGTGATCTCGCCCGCCAATGACGCGTTCCTTGTGACTGAAGGCATGGCCAAGGGCTCGATGGCCCTAATTGACGATGATCGGGCAGCAGAGCTCTATGGCCGCATGGCCGCTGGGATCGAGACCTCGGGCGGGTCTGCGGCCAACACGGTGGCGGGCATTGCCAGCCTTGGCGGTACGGCGGCCTATATTGGTAAGGTGGCTCAAGACCAGCTTGGCGACGTCTTTGCCCACGATATTCGCGCCATCGGTGTTCAGTTCGACATTCCGCGCCTGATCGATGGTCCCGCGACCGCGCGCTGCCTGATCAATGTGACGCCCGATGGTCAAAGGACCATGTCGACCTTTTTGGGCGCGTCCAACCAGCTGACCGCTGCCGATGTCGATCCAGATCTCATCACGGCCTCCAGCATTCTCTATCTTGAGGGCTATCTGTTCGATCCCGAAGCCGCTCGCCGGGCCTTTGCCAAGGCCACGGCCATTGCCCGCACCAACAGCCGGATGATCGCCCTGACACTGTCCGACAGTTTTGTTGTTGAGCGTCACCGCGCCGCGCTTCTGGGCTTTATCGACAGCGAGGTCGACATCGTCTTTGCCAATGAGGCCGAGATCTGCGCCCTGTTTGAGACCGATGACGTCAATGCCGCCATCGACGCCATGCGCGGCCGGGCCAATATCGCCGCCGTAACGCGCGGTGAGCAGGGCTCAACCATCTTGGCTGGCGACCAGATCCACCAGATTACCGCCAGCCCCGTCGGTCACGTGCTCGACACTACCGGCGCAGGCGATCAATATGCGGCGGGCTTCCTCTTTGGTCTGGCGCGGGGCAGGTCCTTTGCCGATTGCGGGCGACTGGGGTCCTTAGCCGCCGCCGAAGTCATTTCCCACTATGGTCCACGCCCACAGGTCTCCCTCAAGGACCTCGTCGCCCAAGCTGGCCTTTAAAAGGAGCCGTCCCCATGGCTGCACCGAGAACCGCCGAAGTTGTTCGCGAAACCAAAGAGACCCATATCCGGGTCACGATTGATCTGGACGGGACGGGCAAGGCTCAGGTCTCGACCGGCATTGGCTTCTTTGACCATATGTTAGACAGTTTCGCCCGCCATGGCGGCTTTGATCTGACCGTCGAGGCCAAGGGCGATCTGCATATTGATTTTCACCACACGGTCGAAGATGTCGGCATTGTCTTGGGTCAGGCCATGGCCAAGGCCCTTGATGGCTTTGCCGGAATTCGCCGCTTTGGCCATGCCGAGATCCCGATGGACGAGACCTTGAGCCGCTGCGCCATTGACCTGTCCAACCGGCCCTATCTGGTCTGGAAGGTGGCTTTCAGCCGTCCAAAGATTGGTGATTTCGACACCGAACTGTTCAAAGAGTTTCACCAAGCCTTTGCCATGAATAGCGGGGCCTGCGTGCACCTGGAATGCGCCTATGGCGAGAACAATCACCATATTGCCGAGAGCGGCTTTAAGGCGCTGGCCCGCGCCCTTCGCACGGCCGTCGAGCTTGATCCCAAGACCCAAGGCCAAGCAGCCTCGACCAAGGGCGTTCTGTAACCGCGCCCATGCAAAAGATTGTTCTGATTGATTACGGCTCGGGAAACCTGCGCTCAGCCCAAAAGGCGTTGGTGGCCGCAGCAGCGACACTGAGCGGTGGCTTCGACATCTGCGCCAGTGATGATCCCAAGATCATTGCGGCGGCTGATCGCCTCGTGCTGCCCGGCGTCGGGGCCTTTGCCGCCTGTATGAGGGCGCTGGGTGAGCGGACCGGCGTGATCGAGGCGATGACCACCGCCGTTCAACAGGGCGCCAAGCCGTTCTTAGGCGTCTGTGTCGGCATGCAACTGCTCGCCGAACGCGGCTTAGAGTTCGGTCAGACCCAAGGCCTTGGCTGGGTCGGCGGAGAGGTTCGCCCCCTCACCCCCAGCGATCCGCACTGTAAGATCCCCCATATGGGCTGGAACGCGCTCGAAGAGATGACCGACCATCCGCTGCTGCGCGGGCTTGAGGTCGGCGCGCATATGTACTTTACCCATTCCTACGCCCTGCTCCCCAGCGACCCGAGTAATGTCATTGCTCAAGTTGATCATGGCGGGCGCTTTACCGCTGCTGTGGCCAAGGCCAATGTCGCGGGCGTACAGTTTCACCCTGAAAAATCACAATCGGCAGGCCTTCGCCTGCTCGCCAATTTCCTGGAGTGGCGGCCATGATACTTTACCCCGCCATCGACCTGAAGGACGGCCAATGTGTGCGTCTGCTCCATGGCGACATGGATAAGGCGACCATCTTCAACAGCTCGCCCGCCGATCAAGCAGCGCGCTTTGCCGCTAACGGCTTTGAGTGGCTGCATGTGGTCGACCTCAATGGCGCAATTGAGGGTCGGCCCGTCAATGCCGATGCGGTCAGCGAGATTTTGCGCACCGTTTCCATTCCGGTTCAGCTCGGCGGCGGTATCCGCACCTATGAAGCGGTCGAGCGTTGGATCGAGGCAGGCGTCAGCCGGGTGATTTTGGGCACGGTTGCCGTTCGTGATCCAGACATGGTTCGCCGCGCCGCTGCGGCCTTTCCAGAACAGATCGCCGTGGCGGTCGATATTCGTGATGGCATGGTCGCTGTCGACGGTTGGGTCGGAGCGTCCGATCTTGATGCCGTGACCCTATCTCGCCGGTTCGAGGATGCGGGGGTCGCCGCCCTGATCGTCACCGATATTGGCCGTGACGGCGCCCTGACCGGGGTCAATGTCGAGGCCGTGGGTGCCGTTGCCGATGCAGTCAATATTCCGGTCATTGCCTCGGGCGGCTTTGCCTCTGTCGATGACATTACCCGGCTTCAGGCCCGTCCGGGCGTGGCCATCGCCGGGGCGGTCCTTGGCCGTGCCCTCTATAATGGGGCCATTGTTCCTTCGGAAGTGCTCGCCGCCGCGCAAAAGCGCCGCGCGGCCTAAGGACAGATCATGCTCAAGGTCCGCGTCATTCCCTGTCTCGACGTCAAGGACGGCCGCGTGGTCAAGGGCGTCAATTTCCTCGCCCTGCGCGATGCGGGTGATCCGGTTGAGCAGGCACGGGCCTATGACGCGGCTGGGGCTGACGAACTGATGTTCCTCGACATCACCGCCAGCCATGAAGGTCGCGGCGCTATACTCGATGTAGTGTCGCGCACGGCTGAGGTCTGTTTCATGCCGGTTTCGGTCGGCGGCGGTATTCGCGCCGTTGAGGATGCGCGGCGCCTCTTGCGCGCCGGTGCCGACAAGATCTCGATCAATACGTCAGCGGTTGAAAACCCGGCCCTCCTGTCCGACGCTGCCGATGCCTTTGGCTCCCAGTGTGTTGTGGTGGCCATCGATGCCAAGGCCAGACCCGATGGTTCCGGCTGGGGGGTCTTTACCTATGGCGGGCGCAAGGCCACGGGGCTGGATGTGATCGAATACGCCGTTTCGGCCGTCAAGCGCGGGGCCGGTGAGATTCTCTTGACCTCCATGGACCGCGACGGCGCCAAAAACGGCTATGATACGGCCTTGCTGCGCGCCATTACCGGCGCGGTCAATGTGCCGGTCATTGCCAGTGGCGGGGCCGGATCTTGCGCCGATCTGGTCGCCGGTGTGCGCGATGGCGGAGCTGACGCGGTACTCGCCGCCTCGATCTTTCACTTTGGAGAGGTCAGTATCGGTGAAGCCAAGGCAGCGATGCGGGCAGCGGGCCTGCCCGTGCGGCCGATCTAAGCGCAAAGGAACGATCCCATGTCCGACAGCCAAAAATTTGCTAGCGCCCTTGCCCGCCTCAGCGCCACCATCGCCGCGCGTCAAGGCGATGATCCAAGCCAGTCCTATACGGCCAAACTCTTGTCACAGGGCGCGGTGAAGGCGGCGCAAAAGCTGGGCGAAGAGGCCATCGAGACGGCCCTGGCTACCGCCCTCAAGGACACCGATGGGGTGGCCAGCGAAAGCGCCGACCTGATCTACCACTGGCTGGTCCTGCTTCAGGCGGCTGGCGTTTCGCTGGATGCGGTCGCCGCTAAGCTCGAAGCCCGTGAAGGTCAGTCCGGCCTCGCTGAAAAGGCATCGCGCAAGCCCTAGGCCTTCTTTTTGAGCGCCACATAGAGCGCGCCTTCGCCGCCATGGCGACGATGGGCCTCTGACACGCCCGCCACCACCGTACGCAATCCCGGCGAGGCGAGCCATTCGGGCGCTCGCCTGCGCAAGATACCGTCGCCCAAGAACCCCTTGCCGGTAATGACCAAGACGGCGCGCGAGCCCTCATCCTGAGCCCGAAGCAAGAAGGCAACCAGAATGGACCGAGCCCGCTCTTGATCAAGGCCATGCAGATCCAGCCTTGCCAAGATGGGGTCGCGCTCACGAGACAGGCGCTGTTTGCGGCGCGGTTCTATTTCAGGAGCAGCCGTCGGTTCAGCCTTAAAGACAGCCCCCTTGGCCGGTTTAGGGGCCGGACCCTTAACCTTTGGCGTCAGCCTCATGGGCGATAGGGGCTCGTGCGGTTTATGGCCGGGATTGAGCGGTGAGGGTTCTGGCTCATGGGCCAGCTTGGGCGGCGAGCGTCCGGGCCTCGCACGCACCGTCGATAGGACCGCAGCCCAAATTTTGAGCTCATCGGGGCTAAGGGGACGGCGCACGAAGCTATTGTGTCGCTTGGGTTCGAGGACGCAGCCGATAGAGCGTCAGATTGTGCCTTATCCGCCCTGCCTCTAGGCCCGGAGCATCGCCCCGTCCGAGATAGAGGTCGGCCCGCACCTCGCCCTTGATCGCGCCGCCCGTATCAAGGGCAGAGACCATGCGCTGATAGAGCGGGAAGGACCCCGTCAGAACCGGCGCACCCGCATCAATCCACAAAAGATCACCATAACGGTGCTGCGTCGGGTCTATCGCCACGGCCCGGCCCGCGATCAGGGCAATAGCCGCTGCGCCCAACGGTTCGGTCCCATCATCGTTGCCCAAGGTGAAATAGACATAGCGCGGATTGGTCCGCATAACCTCTTCCGCCTTAGCGCCTCGATTTGCCGAAAGCCATTGGCGAATGGCCTCAGCGGAGGTGCCATTGTCTGGCAGCAGGCCCTGTTCACGCAGGGTCTTGGCAATGCCAACAAAGGGCCGCCCATTGGAGGCCTCATAGATCAGTCGGTAGCGTTGACCGTCCGGCAGTTGCGCCGAGCCAGAGCCTTGGATCTGTAGAAAGAAGAGGTCTTCGGGCCTCATCCAGAGGATCGGATCGCCAAGGCCCGCTTGCTCGATCTCAGCGCGGTCTGGATAGGCCTCAAACCGGCCTTGCTGGATTCGGCCAACCTGACGTTTGGCGGCAGGGTCCTCATCTAGGCCAGCCAGATCGAGAATGAGCAGATCGTCAGGCCGGGCGCGCAAGGGGGCAGAGAATTCAGCGTCCGGGGCTTGGCGAGCCTGATATTCAGGCGAATAGTAGCCGGTGAGAAGGCCCGTTCCCTTGACCGGTTCGATCCGGAAGTTGGCTTCGAAAAAGGTGCGGACGGTCTGGGCATCGGCACCGTTCAGGCCCTGCGCGCGGGCACAGAGGGCCTTGAGGTCTAAATCCCTTGTCGCCCTGCAACTGATCATCAGGGCGCTCAGCGCGGCGATGGGATCTTCAGTTTTCCAGCCGGGCAATTGATCGGGCCGTTCGAGACGAACCTCGGCTGGAACCGTCACGGGATCGACGGTTGGGGCCGATGGCGTGGGTGCCGTCTCCTGCAGAACGATGTTGGGGGGTAGAGGCGGCGGCGGGCTCACGACAACCGTCTGACCTTGGGGTGTTGTGGTGGTGTTAGGCGTTAAGGGTTGGGTGTCCACAGGGCCTGCAGGCAAGACCGCACAAGCACTCAGAACGGCCGCACCGGCCATAACGGCCAGTCGGCGAGCAAGGGTCGCAAACAGGTCCACCCGGCTAAACTCGGCCTAGGCTTCAGCGGCGTCAACGCGGACCAGTGTCCAGTTCGGATCTGGGCTGGTCAGCATGCGCGTAAAGGTCCAGACCTCGGCTGTGCGGCGATCATCGACGGCCTCACCCTCAGGGCCCTTGGTTCGGCTGCGAAATTCGGCCAAGAACCGCACCTTGGCGCTGACAAGATGACCCGTCAGATCAATCGATTCCAGATCGGCACGCGGTGCCTGAATGAACTCGACCACTTCCGTGCGCCCCTCTGCGGCACGCTGATCGATGACAGAGACAAAGCCGGCCAAGACATTGGGAGCCAAGAGACGCTCTAGGGCGGCACTATCACCGGCAGCAAAGGCCTTTACGATGGTTTCATAGGCCATTTTCGCGCCATTGAGGAAATGGGCGACATTGAAGTTGGGATCGCGTGAGCGCACGGCAGCCAAACCCGACAGGGGCGTATCATCCACAGCCTCAACCGGCTCTGGCCCATCGACGGCTACCGGCGCGGACCGCGCCATAGGTTTTTCATCTTCTGGCTGACGGCCAACCCGACGGCCCAGGACCGCATAGAGCTGATAGAGGACGATACCGGCCAGAACAGCTGAGATTAAAAGTTCTAAGGCTTGCACGGTTCACAACCTGATTAATCGACGACCCAAAGCTGGCCAAGGTAGGAGATCAGCCCGCCAAGGTCTGCGCCTAACGCCTATATAGGGATTTCCTTGCCACAAGTCAGGGGGGGCGTCATTAGCAACCGACGGCTCAGCCGCCATAAGATTGCGTAAGTTCGCCTCCCGTGTTAGCTGCGCGGCTTCAAAACATCAGATTTGGCCGATCTGCTGGATAGGGCCAAGCCTCACATGGTGAACCATTTCACCCAAGACGGGACGAGCATATGACCGATACTGAAGCTGGCGCAGCCATGACCGCTCCTGAGGGCCAGCCCCTGCCGAACGGTGCCGACAATGGCCCCGGCATCCGGATCTTGGCGCAGTTCATTCGTGACCTGTCTTTCGAAAACCCCCGCGCGCCTGAGTCCATGCGCGCTGGTGCCGCTCAGCCGCAGATCGAGCTTGGCGTTGAGATGAACGCCCGCGGTCGTGAAGACGGTCTATTCGAGGTCGACCTGAAGCTGTCGGCCACGGCCCAACGCGAAAATGAGGCGGTCTTCCACATTGAGTTGCTCTATGGCGGCCTGTTCCAGATTCAAGGCGTTCCTGAGGCCGACCTAGAGCCCGTGCTGCTGATCGAGTGCCCGCGATTCATGTTCCCCTTTGCGCGCCGGATCATTGCCGACCTGTCGAGCGAAGGCGGGTTCCCGCCCCTGATGCTGGATCCTATCGATTTTGCGAGCATCTATGCCGCGCGTCAGGCTCAGGCCGCCGCGTCGGGCACCCCTGCGGGTGACTTCACCATCACGGTCTAAGGCTTTGGGCTGGCGGAACCTAGCTTTCGCTAGCCAGCATACCCGTCCTATACCAAACAGCCTTATCTTTCAAGGCCTTGGCCACGAACTTGGCGTGGGCCTCGCGTTCGGCATCTGTTGAGCGTGCGCCAAGCGGGTTTGGTCGCGCGCCATAGTCGACCGGTCCGGTCGATAGGATGGTCTTGGTCCCGCCCTTGGGTTCAACGGTAAAGTCTAGGCCCCGCTCCTTACCGCCTTGTAGTTCAAGATAGACGGCCGCCAGCAGTTGCGAGTCGATCAGGGCACCGTGCTTGTCGCGCGACTCCAGCGAGATCTTGTAGCGTTTGCACAAGGCATCAAGGGAATTGTACATGCCCGGAAACCGCTTTTGCGCCATCGGCAAGGTATCAATCCAGCGATCCTCTGGGATCGGCGCGCGTCCGGCCCGTTCGAGTTCCGAATTGATGAACCCTCGGTCGAAGGGGGCATTGTGGGCGATCAGCTTGGCGTCACCGATAAAGTCCAAGAACTCATCACTGACCTCTGGCGCATCAAAGGTCGGTTTTCCCACCAAGAAGGCATTGGAAATGCCGTGGACCCGCTCGGCGTCCGGATCGATCTCGCGCTGAGGGTCGATAAAGCGGTGAAAGGTCCGGCCTGTGGGCAACAGATCGTTCAGCTCGACACAGCCAAGTTCTACCAGTCGGTGCCCCTGTTTGTGCTCTAGGCCGGTGGTTTCAGTATCGAGGACAATTTCGCGCGCCATGCACAATCCTTGCGGATGTTCGCGGCTCTGATCAAGAGGCCAAAAGTTTGGCGATGGCGGCACGGACCTGCTCGCGGGCGCTGTCGAGGCCTTTTGACGTATCAATGACAATATCGGCGCGGGCGCGTTTTTCAGCATCCGGCAATTGCCGCGCTAAGATGGCGTCGAGCTTTTCAGCCGTCATGTCCGCACGCGCCATTACGCGCTCGCGCTGGACCGCTTCTGGGGCAGAAACCACGATCACGGCGGCCACATTGCGCTCTCCGCCGGTCTCAAACAAAAGCGGGATATCGAGGATCACCAGAGGCGCATTGACCGCTGCTGCGGCTTCGAAAAAGACCTTCCGACTTTCCCCGACCAGGGGATGGACCACGGCCTCTAGCCTTTTTAGCGCTTCCGGTTTTCCAACCACCTGTGCACTGAGCTTGGCGCGGTCGATGGCACCGTCAACCACTACGCCTGGAAAGGCGGCCTCAACGGGAGCGACAGCCGCGCCGCCCTTGGCATAGAGGGCGTGGACCGCCGCATCGGCGTCATAGACCGGCACATCTTCGGCCTGAAACATGGCTGAGGTGGTGGACTTGCCCATGCCAATCGATCCGGTGAGGCCAACAATGATCATCTCATAGCTCCTTAAGCAGCGGTCAGTTGGGCGAGGGCAAGAGCGCGAACATCGATCGAGGCCGGGGGCGGCGCGCCATAGAAGGCCTCGAATGAAGGCCTCGCCTGACCAATCAGCATATCTAGGCCATCCACCGTTTGATGGCCGCGCGCCTTGGCCTTGGCCAAGAAATCGGTTTCGAGAGGCTTGTAGACCATGTCCATAAAGACAGCGGCTCCAGAGACGGTTTGCCAAGGCACGGCTGGGCCCTCGCCGCCGCCGAGGCCCAGTGAGGTCGCATTGATCACGGCGCCCACCCCGTCAAAGGCAGCTTCTGCTTGGGTAGGATCAAAGGCCTGAACCTTTGGGCCGAGGGCAGAGGCGATGGACTGGGCCTTGTCGAGCGTGCGGTTGACCATATGGACGCGCGGCACACCGGCGAGGATCAGGGCTGCCGCCGCGCCCCGCGCCGCGCCGCCTGCCCCCAAAATGACCACCGGCGCTGAAGTCAGGTTAAGTGACGGCGCTTGGCGCGCAAAGGCATAGAGCAGACCC
The DNA here is from genome assembly GCA_947441065.1 of Caulobacteraceae bacterium. GTDB lineage: Bacteria > Pseudomonadota > Alphaproteobacteria > Caulobacterales > Caulobacteraceae > CAISGS01. Next base: position 74,669 of record CANESI010000002.1, on the reverse strand, counting down.
TCGCCGTCGGTATTGTCGACCCGTACGGTTCCGTCAGCATCAAAAAGGACGAGGTTCGCCGCGCCCGACAGCCGGGCAATGTCGCTGACCTGATCGCCCAGACCACTGGCAAGGGAAAGGGCATGCTCTTTAAAGGGCAAGGTGACGTTAAGGCCGCGGATGGCCCCACCGCGCAAACCGGACGCAAAGGCCGAAAATCTATCTTGCGGGGGAGAGAAGGCGACATAGACCCCATCAACGCCGCCGGCTTGCAGCCAGTGGTTATGAATTAACGGGCTCATCGAGTGACGCACTGGCCAACCGACCACGCCCGCGACAAGGGTTTGCGCGGAGATCATTGGTCCAAAACCCCCCACTGTCTCAACTGTGCCAATAGACCAGACAGCGGTAGCCCAAGGATAGTGAAATAGTCACCCTCGATCTGCTCAAACAGCTGCACCCCGTGGGATTCCAGCTGATAGAAGCCAACACAAGACAAGATGGCTGGTCCCTGCTGTTCCAGATAGCGGCTGAGAAACCGGTCCGAAAAATCCCGCATGGTCAGGCTGGCGCTCACCACCTCTTGCCAAACCAATTGGCCATTTAGGGCCAAGGCTGTGGCGGAATGGAGGTGATGGGTTTTGCCCCTCAAGAGCCTAAGGCTGGCCTCCGCTTCGGCGAGGCTCGCGGCCTTGTTGAACAGTGTGCCAGCAAGATCGAGCGTTTGATCGGCCCCGATAACCAGCCCGGGGGTCTGTTTAGACCGCGCCAAAGCCTTCGCTCCGGCCAAGGCTTGCGCAATGGCGATCGGGGGCTGGCCCTTGGCCAAAAGCTCCTCTTTCAAGACCTCTTCATCAATATCGGCTGGCTGAACCGAAAAGGGTACACCCGCACCGGTCAAGATCTGCCAGCGGGCCGTAGAGCCTGAGGCCAAGATCAGGGGTGGCACATCGCCGATGCCGGTGGTCATGCGGGGGTCTCGGCGGCAGCCTTGGCGGCAGATAGGAGGTTCATGACGGCTGCGGCTGTTTCTTCCACCGAGCGGCGGGTGACATCAATGACCGGCCAGCCATGTTTTTCAAACATCCGCCGGGCCCGGACAATCTCATCGCGCACCGACTCTGTATCCACATAGGTGCTTTCACGGTCCTCTTTCAGGCTCAAGAGGCGGTTCCGCCGGATCTGGATCAATCGGTCGGGGGACACGGTCAAGCCAACCACCATCGCTCTTTTGAGATTGAACAGTTGCGGCGGCGGCTCAGACCCGGGGACCAACGGGACATTGGCAGCCCTGATGCCGCGATGGGCCAGATAGATCGAGGTTGGCGTTTTTGAGGTTCGGCTCACCCCCACCAAGACCACATCGGCGGACTCAAGGTGCTGGGTGCCTTGACCATCATCATGGCCAATGGCGTAGTTGAGGGCTTCAATGCGGTTGAAATAGTCGTGATCAAGCGTGTGCTGGGCACCCACGCGGGTCGAGAGGGACGCGCCCAAATAGCGCGCAAGGGCGGACACCAAAGGGTCAAGCGCCGCGATACAGCCCATATCGATGTCTCGGCAACCCTCTTCCAAGGCTACCCGTAGACCCTTATCGACAATGGTATGGATCACGATCCCGGGCGAGGCCTCGATCTCTTTTAAGACCCGTTCCAACTGGCGCGGCGACCGGACCAGCGCATAGACATGCTCGATGGGTAAGACATCATCAAAACGGGCGCAGACCGCCTTGGCCATGGCATTAAGCGTCTCGCCGGTGGAATCCGACACGAGATGGACATGAAAATAGGTGGCGATGCGCGGTGTGTGGCTCATGGCCCTAGTCATGCCCTCAAGGCCTAGGTTCGGCAAGCATTGTGGTTTTGGAAAATTGATCTGTGGAAAAAGGGTTAACGAAACCTTAACGACGGGGGCTCGAGCGGTGGCCGGTTTGGGGGCAAATTCGTGGCTTGGCGGCGGCCTGACGGGTCATTGGAAAAGCGCTACATTTTGCCACGTCTTTTCCCCGTCCGAACCCGGTAGGTGCGTGGCTGATCGTGCCGACCATGGCCTATGGTTAACAAGTTCTAAAGACTCACCGCCCTGAAACCATTGGCGTTAAGGTTTTGTTAATCTCTTCAAGCTGTTTCAAACAATCCCCGCTTTTCACAGGCCATTGGCGGTCCGTGTGGGCGTCTGGGGATAAGGCTGGGAAGGCACTGGGAGCGGGTTTGTATTTTCTAGCTTTCGGTGGAGCTGTCCCGTTTGCGCCCTGCCTCTACCTTCACCCCATATATTTCTATTCTTCTCTTAATAAGAAAAGGAAGAGACCTTCCTATGGGTGCGGGCTTGAGTCTGACTAGGGAAATGGCTTTAAGGGAGCCATGAACCAGATCCTGACACCAACCGGCGCCGCCGGACCATCGACCCCAGCCTTGCTCAAGGTTCTTGCAGGTCAAAGCTTGGCCAAACCACCGATCTGGTTCATGCGCCAAGCGGGTCGCTATTTGCCAGAATATCGCGCCCTTCGCGCGACGGCTCCCGATTTCATATCCTTCTGTCTGGACCCGGAAAAGGCAGCTGAAGCGACCTTGCAGCCCATGCGCCGCTTTGCTTTCAGCGCCGCCATCGTCTTTGCCGATATCTTGCTGATCCCCGGAGCCTTGGGTCAGGATGTTCGGTTTGAAGTTGGGGAAGGCCCAAAGCTCGGTACCCTGCCCCCCCTCGAGACGATGCGCGATCAGATTGAGGCCTCTACAGGACGGCTATCGGCTGTTGGTGAGACATTGAGCCGGGTGCGCGCAGCCTTGGAGCCTGAGCGGGCCCTGATCGGCTTTGCCGGCGCGCCCTGGACCGTGGCGACCTATATGATCGAAGGGGGCTCAAGCGACCGTACCGGAGCGCGGACCTATGCCTATACACACCCAGAAGCGCTCGATGGCTTGATCGACATATTGGTCGAGGCAACCGCCTTCTATCTGATCATGCAGGCCAAGGCCGGGGCCCAGGTTCTAAAACTCTTTGAATCGTGGGCTGAAAACCTGCCTGAGGACCTTTTTGAGCGATTGGTCATTGGTCCCCATATGAGGATTATCGAAAAGGTGCGGGCCGCAGGGATCGATGCGCCCTTTATCGGCTTTCCAAAGGGTGCTGGGACCTTGGTTGCCAACTATGTCGCTAAGGTGCCGGTCCAGGCTGTGGCGATGGATGTTCAAGCCTCAGCGGCCTTCGGTCGCCAACTTCAGCAGACCACAGCCATTCAGGGCGCGCTTGATCCTTTGCTTTTGCGAGCAGGCGGAGCAGCCCTTGATCGGCGTGTTGAAGAGATGTTGGTCCAATGGGGCGGTGGACCCTATATCTTCAATCTTGGCCACGGGATCTTGCCCGATACGCCCATTTCCCATGTCGAGCAGGTCTTGGCGCGGGTTGTTGGCTCTTAATGGCCGATTGGGGATTTTAGTGTGACCATGGATCAACCGACCAATAAAATTGCCGTTGTCCTGTTTAATCTGGGCGGACCAGATGGGCCAAAGGCGGTGCAGCCCTTTTTATATAATCTCTTTGCGGACAAGGCGATTATCGGCGCGCCAGCGGGGATCCGACAGGCTCTCGCCTTTATGATCTCGACCTTGAGAAAAAAGTCGGCCCAAGCCAATTATAACATCATGGGCGGTGGCTCGCCGATCATGCCGCAAACAACGGCTCAAGCCGAGGCCCTGAGCGCGGCCATGTCGAGCAAGGTCGATGGGGCTGAGGTTCAGCTGTTCATCGCCATGCGCTATTGGCACCCCTTTACTCACGAGGCGGCAAAGGCCGTGGCGGCCTATGGTCCAGATGAGATCATTTTGCTGCCGCTTTACCCGCAATTTTCGACGACAACGACAGGCTCGTCGGTCGGCGAATGGAACAGGGTCTATCGGGGTTCAGGACAGGCGTGGGAAATCTGCTGCTATCCGACTTTGGACGGGGTGGTTGAGGCCCATGCTCAGGCTATTGAGCGCGCCTATAGCGCGGCCGGTTCACCGGCCGCGACGCGATTGCTGTTTTCTGCTCACGGCTTGCCAGAGAAGATCATTAATCAAGGTGATCCCTATCAGTCTCAGATAGAGGCCACGGCAGCTGCAGTTGCGGCTCGTCTGGGCAAGGGCTGGGATTGGCAGATCTGTTACCAAAGCCGCGTTGGACCCCTAAAGTGGATTGGCCCAACGACCCCCGATGCCATAGCGGCTGCAGCTGAGGCCGGTCTTGGTGTGGTTGTCACCCCGATCGCCTTTGTCTCTGAACATATTGAGACCCTGGTCGAGCTTGATCATGAATATGCCGAACTGGCCCATGATCTCGGCTGCCCGCACTATATCCGCGTGCCCGCCTTGGGGACTGATCCGATCTTTATAGAGGCCCTGTCTGAGTTGGCGGTTAGCAGCCTAGGCCGGACCGGCACCGCCCCATGCCAAGGCTGGTCCTGTGAGGCGAAACACGTCAAATGTCCTCACCGCAAGACGGCGGCCTAGGGAGATCCTCGTGGCGCAACATTACGACCTGCTTCGCGGGCTTCACATTATCGCAGTGATCGCTTGGATGGCAGGCATGCTCTATCTGCCGCGCCTCTATGCCTATCACAGTGCTGCAACCCTCGGGTCGGAGATGGACGAGACCTTCAAGGTCATGGAGCGCAAGCTTTTGCGCATCATCATGAACCCCGCCATGATCTTGTCCTTCCTCTTTGGGGGTCTGCTCATCTGGGCGGATAGCGAAATACGCGGCTGGGCTTTCTTGGCTGAGCCTTGGATGGTCACCAAGCTGCTCGGTATTGTCTTCTTGACCGGCTGGCACGGCTTTCTGGCCGGAGCCCGCAAAAGTTTCGAGAACGGCACCAACCAGCGTACGGGCAAGTTTTGGCGCATGACCAACGAATTGCCCTTCATCGCGGCGATCATCATGGTCATTGCTGTGACCACGGAATTTGCCCGGTTTTGATACTGAGCGACTTAAGGACTGTTGGGCATTATCTTGACCTGACTGGCCTTATGTGGTTCGGCTAGTCCCAGACGTGGTGCGCCACGTTCCCGCCTCTCACCGTTGTCTTACCGCTGGTCCGTTTAAGGATCGCACCAAGGCCTATCGGTTCTCCCTTCGCGCCGCTTGGCGCAACATATCACTGGTCTAAAGCTTCGACAGCGGGGCTAAAGACGCGCGTGGCTGCTTGATCGTAGCCCGACTGACCTTGAGACTCTCAATGCAAGACGAACCTATGAACAACACCGATACCGATCAGATGATCGATACGACAGCGACCGATGGTCCATCCGTCGAGGGCGACCTAGAGCCCACCGGCGGCGATGCGGCGACAGCCGTTGCCCAGATGGGCATCACGCGCATGTCGCTGATGGAACTCAAGCTCAAGTCCCCTAGCGACCTGTTGGCGCTGGCTGAAGCCATGGAGATTGAGAACGCCAACTCTATGCGCAAGCAGGACATGATGTTCGGGATCCTCAAGGCCGTGGCCGAAGAGGGTGTCGAAATCTCGGGCGGCGGCGTGATGGAGGTCGTACAGGACGGGTTCGGCTTCCTGCGCTCTCCAGAGGCTAACTATCTGCCGGGTCCCGACGATATCTATGTCTCCCCCTCACAGATCCGCAAATTTGGTCTTCGCACTGGCGATAGCGTCGAAGGTCCGATCCGCGCGCCGCGTGAAGGTGAGCGCTATTTCGCCCTCTTAAAGGTCGACTCGATCAATTTCGAGAACCCTGAAAATGTCCGCCATAAGGTTCACTTCGACAATCTAACGCCGCTCTATCCGGACGAGCGCCTGACCATGGAAATTCAGGATCCAACCCTGAAAGACCGGTCCGGCCGCGTGATCGACATTGTCGCGCCCTTGGGTAAGGGCCAGCGCTGTTTGATCGTCGCCCCGCCGCGCGTGGGTAAGACCGTGATGTTGCAGAACATCGCCAAGTCGATCGCCGCCAACCACCCAGAATGTTACCTGATCGTGCTCTTGATCGATGAGCGTCCCGAAGAGGTGACGGACATGCAGCGCACCGTGAAGGGCGAGGTCATCTCCTCAACCTTCGACGAGCCCGCAACCCGTCACGTGCAGGTTGCCGAGATGGTCATTGAAAAGGCCAAGCGTTTGGTCGAACATAAACGCGATGTGATCATCCTGCTGGACTCCGTCACCCGTCTGGGCCGCGCCTATAATACGGTGGTGCCGTCGTCGGGAAAGGTCCTGACCGGCGGTGTTGACGCCAACGCTCTGCAACGGCCTAAGCGCTTCTTTGGTGCCGCCCGGAATATCGAAGAGGGTGGCTCCTTGACCATTATCGCGACCGCCCTGATCGATACGGGCAGCCGCATGGACGAGGTCATCTTCGAAGAGTTCAAAGGCACCGGTAACTCGGAAATTATCCTTGACCGCAAGGTTGCCGATAAGCGGGTCTTCCCGGCGATCGACATCTTGAAGTCTGGTACCCGTAAGGAAGACCTCATCACGCCGAAGGATGTGCTGCAAAAGACCTATGTGCTGCGCCGCATTCTCAACCCGATGGGTCCGCAAGATGCCATCGAGTTCCTGCTCGACAAGATGCGTCAGACCAAAAACAATGCCGACTTCTTCCAGTCGATGAACACCTAAGAAAAAGGGCGGCTCCGAGGTCTCGGGGCCGCCCTTTTTCTTTAGTAAAAACAAATACTTATCACGGAATAAGCAGGGTCGCGCCGATGGTTTCGCGTCCCGCCAAGGCCTCGTGCGCGGCGCGGGTATCCTTGAGCGCATATTCCGCCCCAATCTGAATCTTGACCGCACCTGAGCCGATGACTGCAAACAGAGCGCTTGCGCTCTCATCCAGATCTTCGGTGGTGGCGATATAGTCAAACAGGGTTGGGCGGGTAAAGAACAGCGATCCAGCGGCCGCGAGGCGGGCAGGCGCAAAGGGTGGCACCGGCCCCGACGCATTGCCGAAACTGACAAACAGACCCCGGCGGCTGAGGCTGGCAAGGGTGGCTTCAAAAGTATCGGCACCGACGGAATCATAGGCGACCGCAACGCCCTGACCCTTGGTGATCTCACGCACCCGCGCCGCGACATCCTCTGTGCGGTACTGGATGACGTGATGACAGCCCTGAGCCATGGCTAGATCGGCCTTGGCCTGCGACCCGGCTGTGCCAATGACGATGGCTCCAAGAGCTCTTGCCCATTGGGTCATGATCGACCCGACACCGCCAGCAGCCGCATGGATCAGGATCATGTCCCCGGCCTTGACCGGGAAACAGCGACGCAAGAGGAACTCCGCCGTCATCCCCTTAAGCATAGCGGCTGCAGCCCCTTTGAGGCTGACGCCATCGGGCACCTTAACGGCGCGATTGGCGGCGGTGACATGGACCTCGCAATAGGCCCCGAGGGGTCCGCTGCCATAGGCCGCTCGGTCACCGACCACAAAGCGCGTAACGCCCTCGCCGACGGCATCCACAATCCCAGCGCCTTCGAGGCCAAGAACCGATGGAAAGGCGATCGGGTAGAGGCCACTTCGCTGATAGATATCGATGAAGTTTAGGCCAATGGCCTCGTGCCGGATGCGAATCTGACCGGGGCCGGGCGTCGGTTCGGGCAGGTCGATGGCCTTGAGAACCTCTGGTCCCCCGGCCTTTGTCGCTTGAATGGCGAGCATGGTGTGGGTCTCCGGGCTTGAGCTTAAAGGTTGGCGGCGAAGAAGGCCAAGGTGCGCTGCTCGGCCAAGGCGGCATCAGCGGCGTCATAATGCTCACCGCCCTTGCGCGCAAAGGCATGGTCGCGGCCTGCATAGCTATGAAGGGTGACCAGCCGGTTGCCAGACAGGGCCTCTGTCAGTGTGGCCTGGGCGGCCTTGGGCACGAACTGGTCTTCCTCTGCCACGTGTAACATCACTGGGCGCTTGAGGGACTTGGCTTCGTCCACCTTGTTTTCAATGCCAACGCCATAGAAACAGATGGCGGCATCAATATCGGTGCGGGTCGCGGTCAGGAATGATAGGAGCCCGCCGAGGCAAAAACCGACAGAGCCAACCTTCCCATTACAGCCCTCATCGGCGCGAATGGTGGCGAGGGTGGCGGCGATGTCCTCGACCCCCTTATCCACGTTAAAGGCGGTGTAGAGTTCAAAGGCCTTGGCCCACTCGGCCTCAGACTGATCGGTAATGTCGATGCCCGGCTCGATGCGCCAGAACAGGTCTGGACAGATGGCCAAATAGCCTTGGGCGGCGAGATCGTCGGCAATGGCCCGCATCACCGCATTGACGCCGAAGATTTCTTGGATGACGACTATGGCTGGGGCCTTGGCGGCGGCAGGTCTGGCCACATAGGCACTGAAGGTTCCGTCTTTGGTGGTGATGGTGGTCATTGTGCCAGACATGGTCGGGGCTCCAAGGTGTCGGTTGGAAATAGGGTTGGTCTTAGGATAGAGACCTCGCGGCGATTAGGCCAAGGGTCTTGCGAGTGAATTTCTATCAAATCTTAATAGGCGCATGACAGGGTTGTGGGCCAGCCACTGTAAGGAGGCACATTGCCATGAAGATGACCATCGAGATTGATTGCACCCCGCTCGAGGCGCGGACCTTTCTAGGGCTGCCGGACGTTAGCGTCTTGAACGATCATCTGGTGCAAGAGATGAAGAACCGGATGGACACCAATATGGCCCTGCTTCAGCCCGACGAGTTGATGAAGAACTGGATGGCCTTTGGCGGGCAGGCGACAGAGCAGTTTCGAAAGCTCATGACCGCTGCAGCGACCTCGACCATGACCGGCACTTAGCCGTAAAATTTGCAACTGATGTCTGATACGATCTATGCGCCGGCGACGGCTCCCGGCCGGTCTGCGGTCGCCGTCTTGCGCCTCTCGGGGCCTCGGACCCGTGAGGTTCTGCGCCAACTGATCGGCATTATGCCTGAGCCCAGGCGCGCGAGCCTGCGGCGATTGAGGGATCCGGCGACCGGAGGCGTTTTAGACGATGGGCTGGTGCTGTGGTTCCCCGGCCCGGCCAGCTATACGGGCGAGGACTCTGCCGAGCTTCATCTCCATGGTGGCATGGCTGTGGTTGAGGGCGTTCTGGATGGGCTCGATAGGCTGGGACTGCGGATGGCCGAGCCGGGTGAATTTACCCGCCGGGCCTTTCAAAACCAACGTATGGACTTGGCGCAGGCTGAGGCGGTGGCCGATCTGGTCGATGCCGAGACGGCAGCGCAAAGACAGCAAGCGCTCGACCAGCTCGCCGGTGGGCTGTCTCAGCGCTATGGCCGGTGGCGTGATCAATTGCTTGGTGCCTTGGCGATGCTCGAGGCTGGGATCGATTTTCCAGACGAGGAGGTCCCGGAGGCCGTGGCCAATATGGCGCGCCCGCCGCTTGAACGGTTGCTCGTGGAGGTGCGCCTCGCCCTGGACGATGGCAAACGGGGCGAGCGGATTAGGGATGGCTACCGCGTCGCCGTGATTGGCGCGCCCAATGCGGGTAAGTCGAGCCTGATCAATGGGCTGCTTGGCCGCGACGCCGCCATCGTCACCGATATTGCTGGAACCACCCGAGACATTATCGAAGCGCCGCTGGTCTTGGCGGGCTTTAAGCTCTTGATCGCCGATACGGCCGGTATTCGCCAAAGCGATGACCAGATCGAGCAGGAGGGTGTGCGACGGGCTCAAGTCTGGGCGCAAGATGCTGCCCTGCGGCTCTGGCTAGTCGATGGTGCGGCGGCGTCGGGCGACTGGGCCTTGGCTAAGGATCTGGTTGGACCTGATGATGTCTGTTTGATCAATAAGTCGGACCTTGGCCTGTCGGCGGACGGTGTCGCCGCGGAGGCTTGGGCGCGAGCTCATGGGTTGGCGGTTCAGCCTGTCAGCCTGTCACGGGATGGCGCTGACGCCGTCCTCCTTGACCTCACCGAGCGGGTGACGGCGGCACTGTCCGGGGCTGACTTTCCGGCGGCGACACGGCGACGTCATGCGGTCCACCTGTCCGAAGCCGCTGGTCACATAGAGCGCGCCTTAGGCGTTCTGGTGCTCGGCTCCGAACTGGCCGCCGAGGATGCGCGTTTGGCGGCACGAGCGCTTGAGCGGGTGACGGGCAAGATCGACCCAGAGGATGTTTTGGGCGCAGTCTTTTCCACCTTCTGTATCGGCAAGTGAGCTGTTTCACGTGAAACATAGGCCGCCGCTGCGGTGATCGAAGGGTGATGTTTCACGTGGAACACCGCCTTCCGGCCCGCATGGCCTCTGACTCATCTCGACGCCAAGCGGTGGTTGGCCTATAAGACGCTCAGCGGCACATTGGCCCGCCCTACCCCACATGATCAAACCCGTGAGCGCCATTCAGCCCCCTCTGCCGACAGCGGCCTGGGACGTCATCGTCATCGGCGGTGGCCATGCGGGCTGCGAGGCCGCAGCGGCTGCGGCGCGCTTTGGGGCCAAGACCCTGCTTTTGACCCACCGGCTAGAGACCTTGGGCGAAATGTCCTGCAATCCGGCCATTGGCGGCTTGGGCAAGGGCCATCTGGTGCGCGAGATCGATGCCCTTGATGGCCTGATGGGCCGGATGGCCGATCAGGCGGGTATCCAGTTTCGCATGCTCAATCGGTCAAAGGGCGCCGCCGTGCGCGGTCCCCGCTCTCAGATCGACCGTAAGCTCTACCGTGAGGCCATGCAGGCCGCTCTGGCCAATCAGCCCAACCTCACCCTCCATGCCGAAGCGGTCGAGGACCTGATCATCGAAGAGGGCCGTGTCGCCGGAGTGATTGGCGCTACTGGCCAGTCCTATCGCGCCTCACGGATCGTCCTAACGACGGGCACCTTCTTGAAGGGCGTCATCCATCTCGGCGAAAAGCGCATTCCAGCGGGACGCGTGGGGGATCAGCCCGCCATCGGCCTGGCTGACCGCCTGTACGGATTGGGCCTGAGCATGGGTCGCCTCAAGACAGGCACGCCTGCCCGGCTCGATGGCTCGACCATCCATTGGGACCAGCTGGACATGCAGGAGGCTGATAATCCTCCCGTGCCCTTCTCGTTCCTGACGGACAAGATCACGACGCCGCAGATTGCTTGCGGCATCACCTTCACCAATCAAGAGACCCACAAGATCATTGCCGAGCGCCTGACGGAATCGGCGGTCTATGGTGGCCGGACCACCGGCGTTGGGCCGCGCTACTGCCCGTCTATTGAAGACAAGGTCGTGCGCTTTGCCGACAAGACCAGCCATCAGGTGTTCTTGGAACCTGAGGGCCTTGATGACGACACGGTCTATCCCAATGGCGTCTCGACCTCGGTCTCCGAAGAGACCCAGACCCTGTTCCTGCGCACCATTCCAGGTCTTGAATCGGTCGTCATCCGCCGGTTCGGCTATGCCATCGAATATGACTATGTCGATCCGCGTGAACTGACCCCCGCCTTGGAGGTCAAGCGCCTGCCGGGTCTCTATCTGGCCGGTCAGATCAACGGCACGACGGGCTATGAAGAGGCGGGCGCTCAGGGTCTGGTGGCGGGCCTCAATGCCGCTCGTCAGGCCTCTGGGGCCGATGCGGTGACCTTTGCGCGGGATGAGGCCTATATTGGCGTCATGATCGATGATCTGGTTACACGTGGCGTGACCGAGCCCTATCGCATGTTCACCAGCCGTGCCGAATATCGCCTCACCTTGCGAGCCGACAATGCCGATCAACGCCTCACAGCACGCGGTCTGGCCCTTGGCTGTGTCGGACCAGAGCGGGCAGAGCGCTTTGCCATTAAGGCAGACGCCCTGCGGAACGCACGACTCCAAGCCGATCAATTGACCTTGACGCCGCAGGAGGCTGGTCGCCACGGCCTCTATGTTAAGGCTGATGGCCAAAGACGCAGCCTCAAGCACCTGCTGGCCTATCCGGAGTTCTCGTTTGAGGCCCTAACGCAGGTCTGGCCACAGATCGCGCAATGGAGCCTTGATGTGCGCGAACAGGTCGAGATCGATGCGACCTATAGCGGCTATCTCGACCGTCAAACGGCGGATGTCGAAGCCTTCCGCCGGGACGAAAATCTCACCCTGCCCGCCGACCTCAACTATGGCCTTGTTGGCGGCCTCTCCAACGAGGTTCGCGAAAAGCTCATCCGCGTTCAGCCCCAGACCCTTGGCCAAGCGGCCCGTATTGAAGGCGTTACACCCGGGGCCTTGACCGCCTTGCTCGCCCATGTCCGCAGGCCGACCCATGCCGCTTGATCACCCCAGCACCCCCCATTCCGTTACAGATGCGGCGAGCTTTCAGGCCGCGACCGGCGCAACAGACGCTCAGATCGCCGATATCGAGACCTATCGCCAAATCCTCGCCGACTGGAACACGCGCATGAACCTTGTCGGCCCCTCGGCCATGGCCGATTTTTGGGGCCGCCACGCCTTTGATAGCGCCCAACTGCTTAGCTTGGCACCTGAGGCCAAGGTCTGGGCCGATCTGGGGGCGGGCGCAGGATTTCCCGGACTGATCCTTGCTATCCTGCTCAAAAACGACCCCGACGGTGAGGTCCATCTGGTTGAGAGCATGGCTAAGCGGTGCCGGTTTTTGGAGGCTGTGGTCGAAGCGCTCGACCTTCCCGCCATTGTCCATAATGTGCGCGCGGAAAGCATTGGTCTTAGGGTTGACCGCGTTACGGCGCGGGCCTTTGCGCCTATGGAACGGCTTTTGACCTTTGCCCAACCCTATTTCAAGCTTGGGGCGGTGGGTCTGTTCCTCAAGGGCGAAGGGGTCGACGCCGAACTGGAATTGGCCGCCAAAGACTGGACCTTCCAAGCCAGACAGTTTCCGAGCGGAAGCGATCCTCGTGGCCGCATCGTCGAGATAAAGAGGCTCTATCGTGCCCAATAGTCCCATCCTGGCCCTGCGTGTTCTGTCGATCTCCAACCAAAAGGGCGGCGTCGGTAAGACAACGACGGCCATCAATCTCGGTACCGCCTTGGCCGCCGTTGGACAGCGCGTGCTGATCCTCGACCTTGATCCGCAAGGCAACGCTTCGACGGGTCTTGGCGTGCCGCGCCAAAAGCGGACGACAACCATCTATGATGTGCTGCTGGGCGAGCGCCCGATCTTGGAAGCCGCCGTCGAAACCGCCCTGCCCGGCCTGCATATTGTGCCGTCTGATGCCGATCTGTCAGGCGTTGAGATGGAATTGGCCCAGGTCGCTGGTCGCTCCTTCAAGCTGCGCGATGCCCTAGCCAGCTTGCGCGCCGATACGAGCCCCGATCGCTATACCTATGTGCTGATCGACTGCCCGCCCTCTTTGAACCTCTTGACCGTCAATGCTATGGCCGCTGCGGACGCCGTTCTGGTGCCGCTGCAGTGCGAGTTCTTTGCGCTCGAAGGCCTTAGCCAGCTCATGCGCACCGTCGATCTGGTACGTGGCAGTCTCAATCCGACCCTCGAAATTCAAGGCGTGGTTCTGACCATGTATGACAAGCGTAATAGTCTGTCCGAACAGGTGGCGCTGGATGTGCGTAGCCACTTTGGTGACAAGGTCTATGAGACGGTCATTCCGCGCAATGTCCGCGTCTCTGAGGCCCCTTCATTCGGTAAGCCCGTCCTGATTTACGACCTCAAATGCGCCGGTAGCCAAGCCTATTTGAAGCTGGCTAAGGAAGTGGTGGCCCGTGAGCGGGCGCGCCAGACCCAGGCGGCGTGACGTGACCACCTTGAAGGAAAGACAGACAGATGGCTGAGGGCCGCAGGGGTTTGGGCCGAGGACTATCGGCTCTTTTGGGGGAATCAGAGGCTGAATTGGCCAGCGCCGAGGCGCGTGATGCCGACCGCGCCGTGGCCTCTGCCGCCGCGCGCGAAACGCCGATCGAGCTGCTACGCCGCAATCCAGATCAGCCGCGCCGGCAGTTTATAGAGGGTGACATAAACGAACTGGCCGACTCCATCCGTGAGGTTGGCATCCTGCAGCCTATTCTCGTTCGCCCTGCCCCGGGCTCTGCGGGAGACTATCAGATCGTTGCCGGTGAGCGGCGCTGGCGCGCAGCCCAGATGGCGGGGCTTAAGACCGTCCCGATTTTGGTCCGTGAGCTGGATGATCTGGCGGTTCTTGAAATCGGCATTATTGAGAATGTTCAGCGGGCCGATCTGAATCCGGTGGAAGAGGCCCTAGGTTACCGCGCCCTGATCGAACGGTTCGGACGCACGCAGGAGGCTGTGGCCCAGACGGTGGGCAAGAGCCGCAGCCATGTTGCCAATGCTCTGCGCCTGCTCTCCCTTCCCGATGAGGTTCAATCCCTCCTCTTGTCCGGCGCCCTCAGCGCAGGCCACGCGCGCGCCATCGTGTCCGCATCCGATCCCACTGGCCTCGCCCGTCAAATCGTCGATAACGGGCTTTCGGTTCGGGCGACCGAAGCCTTGGTTCGCAAGGGTGGTTCCAGCTCGGCCTCTCGCCCGGCTCGCCCAGGCAAGGCCGGTGGATTTAAGGATGCAGACACGCGTGCGCTGGAATCGGACCTGTCCGACATACTCGGTCTCGACGTGGAAATCCTTGACCGCGACGGCGCGGGCGAAATCCGAATTTCCTACGCCACGCTCGAGCAATTGGATGATTTGTGTCGTCGTCTGACGCGCACAGCGGCGGGCTTAGGTACGCGCGATTAGGTTCATTTCGCGAGATTTCTACAAGATATTGAAACCAAAGCATTATCACCACCAGATATGGTGTGTTTTCGCCCTAGAGCCCGAGACGACGCGCCCGACCCGCGATTGTTAAGGCGAGTCTTTCGGCAATGAGCGTATCAGGCGAGCCGGTCTGTTTGCAGGCCCGGTCGGCGTTCAATAGGTCGGGCTGAAGGTCGGCCAGTTGGTCGAGGCTCCAAGCCCGGGCTTGCCGCAAGAACTCGCGCTCCTGTTTCCAAAAGATGCCTGAAGACTTGGCGGCCTCCTGCAGGCCCGCCCCGCTCTTGTGCAATGTGAGCACCCGGCGAAGACGACCCATATAGAAGCTGATCGCCCGCACCGCCGCAGGACCATTTTCACCCTCGGCAAAGGCGCGGCGTAATCCAGCCTGCGCCGCACCGAGCCGCCCGCCAAAGGCATCGGCGGCCGCGTCGCTGAGAGAGGCCTCTGGCTCTACTCCAAGAAAGGGGGCCAGATCGGCGGGCGTCGCGCTCACACCGCTGCCGGGACCGAGGAACAGGACCAGCCGCTCAATCTCTTGGCGAACCACGCCGCGCTCCCTTGGCAACCGTGCCACGACCAGATCAAGGGCGTCGGCGCTCAGACCAACCCGGTCCTTGCTTAGAAGGTCGCGGACCAGCCGGGCCACATCGCCGGTGTCGTCCTCATAGCAGGGTATGACCACGGCCCCGGTCTTGGCCTGTTCGGCGGCCTTGCGCAAGGCAGAGTCCTTGGCCAATGGCCCGGCCTCGATCAAGAGCATGGCCTCGCCATTGAGGAGGCCATCGACATGTTGTTTGAGGGCGTCAGCGGCGGCCTTATCGACGGGCCCCTTTTCGCCTGTGAGCTTGAGCCGCACGAGCCGTCGCCCGCCCATCAGTGACAGGGCCGCCAACTCATCGACCAGCCTGGCGGAATCGTTAGACAGGTCGCTTTCAGTCAGGACGGCGACGTCAAACGGATCGTCAGGATTTTGCGTAGACTTGGCCGCGACCAGATCGGCCCGTTCGCGGACAACGGCGCGGTCCTTGCCATAGAGCAGGACGGCCCGGATATCAGACCCCGGCTGGGCCAAAAACCGATCAATATCGGGCTTTTTGGCCAAAATCATCGGTCTAGGGCGCCTTAGTGCTGGCGAAATAGCGCGCAATCTCGAGCCGGATCTGTTGAGCCGCCTCAGATGCCGCACGCTTTTGACCATCCTGCTGAGCGGAGATCCCGCCATAGGGAGCATCGGCGGAATCGTAGGTGACGGCGATGGGAACCAGCCCAGAGGTTAGGATGGCTCGGGTCTGGGCATCAGTGAGGCTGTAGGTGACCTTCAGCTGAAGTTCGTAGCGGTTGGCGACATTGTCGACCCGAAGACCGCGCGGCAGGCGCTTTTCTTCCACCACGACCTTGAGCCGGTAGGCTGGGGGTATGGCGGCGTCGCGACCAAAGGCATCATCGAGATCTTCGCGCAGCAGATAGCCTGCTCGTCCTTGGGCGACATCGGTCACAATTGCCGACAGCCCCGGCGCCACGCCCGGTGAGGCATAGAGGGGTGTGAAACCGCAGGCCGCGAGGCTAAGGCAGCCCATCAGGGCCGCCCCCAGCGCTAGCCACCCCGTTGGGCCTGATGTGACGATCCGATGTTCCAAGTGATCCCCTAGCCTCGATGATCCGCAGCGGTCGTTCAGTTGGCGACGATATTGACGATCCGGTCCTTGACGACAATGACCTTGCGCACCGTCAGGCCCTCAAGGTGGCGCGCAACGTCGCCGTCCGCCAGCGCTATTTTCTCGACCTCGGCCTCACCAAGGCCCGCAGCAACCGTCACTTCGCCGCGGCGCTTGCCGTTGATCTGAACCGGCAAGGTCCTTTGATCCTCGGCAGCGAGCGCGGGATCATAGACCGGCCAAGGCGCATCGACGACCAAACCTTCGCCGCCCAGACGTGCCCAACATTCTTCGGCCAGGTGGGGCGTAAAGGGTGCGATCAGGCGCGCCAGGATCGATAGGGCCTCAGCCCGCGCCGCCAGCGCAGCGTCGCTTGCCCCCGCAACGGGTAGACCCTTCAAAATATTCAAGAATTCATAGAGCCGTGCAATGCCACCATTGAAGCGGAAACCCTCAATAGAGTCGGTCAGACTACCGATCAGACGATGAGCGGCCTTGATGACCTCAAGCGATTTCGGATCGCTGCTATAGTCCGCCTTGGGCGCTGGGCCTTCTGGCTGGCCATCAAACTCGTTCCAGACCCGGTGGACAAAGCGCCAAGCGCCCTCAACCCCGCCATTGGTCCATTGGACGTCGCGCTCAGGCGGACTATCGGACATGACAAAGAGGCGAGCCGCATCGACACCATAGGCGTCAAAGATGTCTTCCGGTGCGACGACGTTCTTCTTGGACTTCGACATCTTTTCGATATCGCCGATGGTCACAGCATCGCCGCCGTCAATCAGGCGAGCCAGCCTTTGATTGCCCTCGTGGACAATATCGACCGCCTGGGGCTCAACCCAGCTGCCGTCGGCAAGCCGATAGGTTTCATGGGTGACCATGCCTTGGGTAAAGAGCCCCGCAAACGGCTCTTCAACGCCCAGCGCGCCAGTGTCCTTGAGGGCGCGGGTGATGAAGCGGGCATAGAGCAGATGCAGCACCGCATGTTCGACGCCGCCAATATACTGATCGACCGGTAGCCAATAGTCCGCCGCCGCCCGGTTGACCGGGTCGGAAGCCTTGGGATCAGCGAACCGGGCAAAATACCAAGAACTGTCAACAAAGGTGTCGAGCGTATCGGTTTCGCGCTCCGCCTTGCCGCCGCAGGAGGGGCAGGAGACGTGGCGCCAAGTGGGATGGCGCAGCAATGGATTGCCGGGACGGTCAAACTCGACATCATCAGGCAAGACGACCGGCAGCTGGTCGGCTGGGACCGAGACGGGGCCGCAAGCCTCGCAATGGATGATCGGGATCGGGCAGCCCCAATAGCGCTGGCGTGAGACGCCCCAGTCGCGCAGCCGGTAAACCGTTGCGCCCTTGCCTTGGTTCTGGGCCTCGATCCGGTCAATGGCGGCAGCCTTGGCCGCTTCAATCTCAAGACCGTTCAGAAATTCAGAATTATAGATCTTGCCGGGACCAATATAGGCCTCCTTGTCGACGGCGAAGGTCGCAGCATCTTCACCGTTGGGGAGGACCACGCACCGGACCGGCAGGTCATATTTGCGGGCAAAGTCCAGATCGCGCTGATCATGGGCAGGACAGCCAAAGATCGCGCCTGTGCCATAGTCCATCAGAACAAAGTTGGCGATCCAGACCGGCAATGTCTTTGTCGAATCAAAGGGATGAGTGACGGATAGGCCGGTATAGAGACCCTTTTTCTCAGCCGCCTCAATGTCTGCCGCAGAGGTGCCGCCGTGACGGCATTCAGCGACAAAAGAGGCCGTATTGGGGCCTGCGGCGGCCAATTGCTCCGCCAACGGATGATCTGGCGCAATGGCCAAAAAGCTCGCACCATAGAGCGTGTCAGGACGGGTGGTATAGACCTCTAAACCGCTCTCAAAGCCGGTCGGAACCGCCCCCGAAAAATCAAAGGTCAGGCGCAGGCCTTTGGACCGACCGATCCAGTTTTCTTGCATCAGGCGGACCTTGTCCGGCCAACGGTCTAGGCCACCAAGGCCCTCGATCAGGGCGTCAGCATAGTCGGTAATGCGCAAGAACCATTGGGTCAGTTTGCGCTTTTCAACCGCCGCGCCGGAGCGCCAGCCCTTGCCGTCAATGACCTGCTCATTGGCCAGAACGGTCATATCGACCGGATCCCAATTGACCACGCCCTCTTTGCGATAGACGAGCCCCTTGGCGAGCAGTTCTAGGAACCAAGCCTGTTGCTTGCCGTAATAGTCCGGATCGCAGGTCGCAAACTCGCGGGACCAGTCAACGGACAGGCCTAAAAGCTTAAGCTGTCGGCGCATGGCGTCGATATTGTCGTAGGTCCAGCCCTTGGGGTGAATCCCGCGCTCCATCGCCGCATTTTCGGCCGGCATACCAAAGGCGTCCCACCCCATGGGATGCAGGACATTATAGCCCCTTGCTCGCTTGAACCGTGCCACCACGTCGCCCATGGCATAGTTGCGGACATGGCCCATATGGATGCGCCCCGACGGATAGGGGAACATCTCCAGCACATAATATTTGGGACGGTCACCCGCCGCTTCGGGCGCGACGGTGGTGAACACCCCCGCATCATCCCAAGCGGCGCGCCATTTGGGCTCAGCTTCTTTTGGATTGTAACGGGGCATGACGATGGCGGCTTTGGCAGATGGAAGGGGTGGGGGCACCGCGCGAACGATGCCGGAGGGGATCGAAGGATAGGTCGGAGCGGCGAGGCCGCCCCGTTTAGCCCTTGGCGTTAATGGTCGACAGACGAAGCTGACGCGCGCGGGTCAGGATCGCATTTTCCATATCGGTCTCGGTTTGCGCGGCCGTGGCGGAGTCGGCCCAGGCACCGGACGCATCCTTAACCTGCTTGAACACCGCGACATTCAGGCCATCGGCGCGAAGGCGGGTGTCGAGAATATAGACCGTGACCTTAAAGCGCTCATCGGGCTTTTCTGGGCTGGTATACCAGTCGGTAATGATCACGCCGCCCCAAGGATCGGCCGAGGTCAGCGGTATGAAGGACAGGGTGTCGAGCGAGGCGCGCCACAGATAGCTATTGACGCCGATCTGGCTGCCAGCCTCAGCGGCTACAGCCGCCTTGCGACGGAAGGGGTTAAAGCCACCCTCCTCTTGGGTTTGGAACACGGCCGGACCGTTGGAACCACCCATCTTAAGGGTCGAACAGCCTGCAACCGCCACCAGGGCCACGGCTGCGACCACCAAAGACGCCTTACGCATAAACGCCATATTAAATCGCTCCACTCATTGGCCAATCCGTACTGTCCGGATTAGCACTGTCGCCCCCGACCGCCTCAAACTGTCATCATCGCGGTCTATAGCATGGCGACGCTGCCACCAAACAGGAATCACGTGACTAAAGCGCCACAGAATCATCTTTAGCACTCAATAGGGGGATGAATCTTATGGCGGGCAACAGACTCCGAGTTGACCCCAGGGAAAAGAAGCCTTTAATCAATCATGTCGAGGATGATTTGCGTCTCCCTCGATGACGATCTATCCGCTTCAAAGATTATAGGTTCACTCGGTTTCATTATGTCTCTGTCGCGCACCATCGCTGCTGGCACGGTCGGGCTTATCCTCTCGGGGATGGCGCTGACGGCTCATGCCGCTGACGCGCCGCGCGGCAAGGCAACGGTGACGACGGAATTGGCTCCCGCGACCGATGCCTTTGCTAAGGACCAGAACCAGTGGGGCGCTCAATCGACCCGCCGGTCGCTACAATGGGACGATAAGGCCCGTTGGGGCGTCAAGTTGGACCTAAACCAGCCTGCGCGTCGTGACATGCAGCTTAAAGACATTCAGGCTGGAGCCTATTATCGGCTCTCGCCCTCCTTGCGCGTCGGCGGTGCCGTGGCGCTCGGCGACTCGTCTCAGATCAATCGCTATAGTGCGCCGCAAGATCGCGCCCCGCGCGTGCGCCTAGAGACCGCCTTCAAGTTCTAAGGCCGTCAATCGCTGCAATCCCCCAGACGCCCGTCCCCGCAAGGAGGCGGGCATTTTTGTGGCCTATGCCGCCCAGCGCGATGACCGGCAGTTTAGCCCTATAAGCCCAATCAGCGACCCGCGTCTGCCCTAGAGGCCGACCGGCTGACGGGCTTTGACTGACGAAAACCGGTGAAATTAGCGCCGCATCCAGTCCGAGCCGCGCCGCCTTGGCGATGGCGCGAGGGCTATGGGCCGCCGTGGTAATGATCCAGTTTGGATGGCGCGCCCGCAGCCTTTTGGCCTGACCCATCATCCGCTCTGGCAGGTGGACCCCGTCGGCCCCAACCCGGCGGGCCAAGCCATCGTCCGCGCCGATCAAGAGTGTCAGACCCCGCTGGCGGGCCAGGCGGGCTAGGGCCAAAGCCTCTACCAGCGCCTGAGGACGGCCAAAGCTACGATAGATGATCCCGCTTCCGCGCGGCAGGGTGCGAGCCGTTCTGACCGGATCGGGCAATCGGTCAGGATCCGTCATCAGCCAAAGGTGGGGCAGGGCTAGAGATCTCGCGCCGAGCCCCTTAGGAGGCTTTCGCTTTTGGGCCAGACGGCCTAGCTTCGCCGCTTCGGCGATCAGGCCGCGCCGCTTCAGTTCCATGGCATCATGACCGATATTCAAATCTCGCCCCGTCAAACGATCCTGACCCGAATGGCATCCGCAGCCCGCACGGCGGGTCGGTCGCCAGAGGATGTGGCCCTCGTCGCCGTCTCCAAGCAACAGCCATGGGAGGCCATTGCACCGGTTTTGGCCGAAAGACAGCTTATTTTCGGCGAGAACCGGGTTCAAGAGGCCCAAGAGCGCTGGGCTGATCGACGGGAGGGATTGGAACTGCGCCTGATTGGTCCGCTACAGACCAATAAGGTCCGCGATGCTGTGGCCCTGTTTGATGTGATCGAGACGTTGGATCGCCCCAAACTGGCCAAGGCCTTGGCCGAAGAGGCCGCGCGGCAGGGGCGGATGCCGCGCCTCTATGTCCAGGTCAATACCGGCGAAGAGCCGCAAAAAGCCGGGGTATCGCCGACGCTTGCAGACGGCTTCATCGCTGAATGCCGTGCCCTAGGCCTGCCGATTGAGGGCCTGATGGCCATTCCGCCCGAAGGCGTGCCCCCCGGCATGCATTTTGCGCTGCTCGCCAAGATCGCGGCCCGCAATGGCCTAACCAAGCTCTCCATGGGTATGAGCGGCGATTTCGAGACCGCCATTGCCCACGGTGCTACATCGGTTCGGGTGGGTTCGGCCCTCTTTGGCGCAAGGACCTATTGAGGCTCGCCCTAGCGCCTGATCTCGATAGCCGCCCCCGGCTCCGCTAGGCGCATGACCTCGAGCATGTCTTCAAGGCTTAAGGCAATGCAGCCTTCTGTCGGTGTGAAACCGGGGCGGGCGAGGTGTAAAAAGATCGCCGAGCCTATGCCCGCCACCGGCGGGTCATCATTGTGCCCCAAGATCCCGACCAGATCATAGACATGATCCTCGCGCCACATCTGCTCGGTACTGGCGGGATAGGGCAGGATAACGGGCTGATTATAAAGCGGATCGTCTGCGCCGTCGCACCAGCCGTCCTGAGCCTGCGTCGCGGCGATGGGCAGCAGGGTCTGTGGCAAAGACAGACGGTCGGCGCGATAGACAAATCGGCGAATGGGCCAGATCCCGATGGGACTTGCACCATCCCCCTCACGCTTTTCGGCGGCCGCGATCATGCCGCTGCGGCCGATCGCGCATGGAACCGCGCGGCCATTGAGGATAAACTGCCCATCTGACGAAGCCGTGAAGATCATGGCTCACCTCTGCCCTTTGCCAAACGTCCAGACCGGTGCATGTTCTATCCCATGGCTCAACATAAGACCCTGCTGATCATCGACGACGATGAAGACCTGCGCTCCGCCCTCGCCGAGCAATTGGACCTGCATGACGAATTCAACACGGTTCAGGCGCAAAATGCCACCGATGGCCTGCGTTTGGCCCAAGAGATTAAGCCCGATCTGATCCTGTTAGATGTCGATCTGCCCGATATGGATGGCCGCGATGCCTGCCAGCAGATGCGCCAGTCCGGTGTGACGGCTCCCGTAATCATGTTGACCGCGGCCGATGCAGACACAGACACGATTCGGGGTCTAGAGTCTGGGGCCAATGACTATGTCACCAAGCCCTTTAAGTTTCAGGTCCTGCTGGCCCGTATCCGCGCCCAGCTCCGCGCCCACGAACAGTCGGAAGATGCCGTCTATCGCCTTGGCCCCTACGAGTTTCGTCCGTCAGCCAAGCTCTTGGTCGATGCCAAGCAAAAGAAGATTCGGCTGACAGAAAAGGAAGCCAATATCCTGAAATATCTCTATCGCGCCGGCACCAAGTCTGTGTCGCGCGAGGAGCTCTTGGCCGAGGTTTGGGGCTATAATGCGGGGGTGACCACTCACACGCTAGAAACCCATGTCTATCGCCTGCGCCAAAAGATCGAGCCGGAGGCTGGGTCACAGAAGCTGCTCCTGACCGAGCCCGGCGGCTACCGCCTCGCGCCCTAGACCATCAGGTCGGCGGTGACCGGAACATGGTCGCTGGGCCGCTCCCATTCGCGCACCGTGTCATGCACCATTGAAGAGACAGAGCCTTGCGCAAAGGCCGCGTCCCTTAGGCCCGGACTGGCCAAGATGTGATCGAGCCTAAGGCCGCGATTAGAGGCGCGGAAATCTGCGGATCGATAGCTCCACCATGAAAAGAGCTTTTCCGGCTCCGGCACCGCTTCGCGCGGAAGGTCCAGAAAGCCGAGCGAAGCCTTAAGCTTGGCCATGGCCTCGATCTCAACCGGCGTATGGCTAACCACCTTGAGCATTTGCTTGTGGCTCCAGACATCATTGTCCCCCGGCGCGACATTGAGATCGCCGGTCAGGATCAGGGGGGCCTTGGGGTCACGTTTGGCCATGTCGGCGGTCAGGCGCTCGAAAAAGTCCATCTTGTGGTCGAACTTGGGGTTGGCCTCGCGGTCTGGCTCATCGCCGCCCGCTGGGATGTAGAAGTTATGGATCTCGACCCCCGCCACCTTGACGGCGGCAGTGCGGGCATGGCCCTCGCGGCACAGGTCCAGATCCATGCCCTCCTCGATGGGAAGGCGAGAGGCGATGGCGACGCCGTGATAGCTCTTTTGGCCCCGGATCACGAGATGGGGCAGGCCCATGGCCTCAAAGGCCTCGGTGGGGAACTCGCCATTCTGACATTTGATCTCCTGCAAACAGAGGACGTCGGGTGCCTGTTCGGCGACAAAACGCGCGATCTGGTCGAGGCGTAGGCGGACCGAATTGATGTTCCAGGTGGCGAGACGAAGGCGCATGGCAAGGGTCCGAGGGCTGGCTGTTCATCCCCTATAGGCCTGTTCGCCGCCCAAAAAAAAGCCCGGAGCGGGTCAAACCGGCACCGGGCTAAGGAATAGACGTTCACACCGATGCCGGGAGGGGATGTAATCCGACACAGGATCAAGCGACACAGGGGAATATGCCGCCGCCTTGTGTGACCTTATGGACACGCTATTAGATAAAGTCAAGGTGAATCACGGTTTTCCTTGCTTGTCGTTAATTTGTCACAGTTCAGCGCCGCGTCTTAGCCGATCCGGGCGCGAGACTACGGGGGTCGACCAAGACAAACAGGGCGGGGTCTAGGCCGGATACAGAGGAAAACTGTTCTAAATCAATGCGCGTGGTCTGGCCTTGAGCGTCGGTGACGGCCCAAGACTTGAGCGCGACGGGGTTCGAAGAGAAGGCCAAAACAATGCGCCCTTCGGCCTCTTTGCGGCCGTCACGGGCCGTGATGGCAAAGCCGTCGGCGCTGCGGGTCACCCGGTCGATGATCACCCCGCGATCCAAGCGGATTTCTCGCGCCAAAAGCAGCGCCAAGGGGGTGGTGCCAAGGGGATAGCGATCAAAGGTCTTGAGCCGGCTATCGGCAATGGAGACATTGAAACCGTCAGACACAACCAGCAGCCCAAGCGGTGGATCATAGGCAAAGCGCATCTTGCCGGGTCGCTTGAGGTAAAGATCACCTCTGCTCTTGGTGCCAAAGGGGTCGGTTTGAACAAACCGGCCCCGCGCCTGTCCCAGCGATTGCAGATAGGCGCTGGCCTTTGCGACCAAGGCCCTATCGTCTGCCGAGAGGGCAACCGCGCTTGACCGGACCGGCTGAGCCGACGTGACAGCGGGCGCGCCAAGACAGAGGAGCGCGATAAGGCTCAATATCTTAATGGAGCGGGTCTTTGGGCGTGGGGGCGATTGGATCATCATGGCCTATCCTCTAACCAGATCGACCCTATCTGCCAATCCGGGCGAGGATATGACCAAAGGTCAAACCGCTCATCAGGGGGGCGGCCCAGCCAAGATATCGCGTTTGCCGGCATGGTTGGCCGCGCCCACCACCCCTTCGCGCTCCATCTTTTCCATCAAGGACGCGGCTCGGTTATAGCCGATCTGTAGGCGCCGTTGGATATAGCTGGTCGAGGCCTTGCGATCGCGGGTGACCACGGCCACGGCGCGATCATAGAGATCATCGCCGGACATGCCGCCCTCGCCGCTGCCGTCGCCGTCACCGCCATCCTCGTCATCGCTGGCCGTGACCTCTTCGAGATATTGCGGCTGGCCCTGACTGCGCAGGAAGGCCGCGACGGTCTCGACCTCGCCGTCAGAGACAAAGGGTCCGTGAAGGCGCGTGATCCGCCCACCCCCGGCCATATAGAGCATGTCGCCCTGACCCAGCAGTTGCTCGGCGCCCTGCTCGCCCATGATGGTGCGGCTGTCGATCTTGGAGGTGACCTGAAAGCTGATCCGGGTGGGGAAGTTGGCCTTGATGGTGCCGGTAATGACATCGACCGAGGGGCGCTGAGTGGCCATGATCAGGTGGATGCCCGCGGCGCGGGCCATCTGGGCCAGACGCTGGACCGCCCCTTCAATATCCTTGCCCGCCACCATCATCAGGTCGGCAACCTCGTCAATGACCACGACCAGATAGGGCATGGGATCAGGACGCAGCTTTTCTTCCTCATAGACCGGCCGCCCGGCCTCATCAAAGCCGGTCTGGACGGTGCGGACAAAATGCTCACCCTTGGACAGGGCCTCATTGGCCTTTTCGTTAAAGCCGCCAATATTGCGTACGCCGATCTTGGACATGCGCCGATAGCGGTCTTCCATCTCGCGCACGGTCCATTTGAGCGCGACAATGGCCTTTTTCGGATCGGTAACGACCGGTGCCAAGAGGTGCGGAATACCGTCATAGACCGACAGTTCCAGCATCTTGGGATCGATCATGATGAATTTGCATTTGTCCGGCGGCAACCGATAGAGGATCGACAGGATCATGGCATTGACCCCGACCGACTTACCCGATCCGGTGGTGCCCGCGATCAAGAGGTGGGGCATTTTCGACATGTCGGCAATATAGGGCTCACCGCCAATGGTCTCGCCCAGAGCCATGGGCAGGATCTGGCTAGATTTCTCATATTCGCTCGAGGCCAACAGGTCGCGCAGATAGACGGTCTCGCGATGGGAGTTGGGCAGTTCGATGCCGATGGCATTGCGGCCCTGAACCACGGCCACGCGGCAGGCTCTGGCACTCATCGAGCGGGCAATATCATCGGACAGGGCCACGACGCGGGCATGTTTGACGCCGGGGGCGGGAACCAGCTCATAGAGGGTGACGACGGGGCCGGGGCGGATCTGATCGATCTGACCCTTAACACCGAACTCCGCCAACACACTTTCGAGCATCCGCGCATTTTGGCGCAAGGAGCCCTCGTCAAAGGCCGATGAGCGCGGCTTGGGCTTGGCCAACATGGCCAGCTCCGGCAGTTGGAAGCCACCGGGCTGGACGAAATCAAAGGCCTTTTGGTTTTCCCGCTGCTCGCGATTGGAGGTTTTGGGAGCCTTGATGTTGAGCACCTGAGGCGCGGCCTCAGGCGGGGCGTCCAGCTCGTCATCAAGGTTGGTCTCTATGGCCTCATCAAGCGCCGCTGCCTTGGCCCGAGATGCGCGCGGCGCGCGGGGCGTGGTCGCTGCCTTGTCCTTCACGGGCGGTTGCTGAGCCCGGCGGCGGGCCTGCTCGGCAAGGGTGGCACGCAAGGTTAGGATCGACCGCCCGACCATGTCTTTGCTGATGCCAAGCCCAAAGCCAAGGGCAGCGATGGCGCAGACGCCAAGAAGCGTGGCCGCGACAATCTTGCCGATGGGAATGTGAATCAGACCAAACAGGCTTTCCAGATGGCGCAGAAGGCTCTCACCCCAAAATCCGCCCAAGCCACTGGCAAGGGGCCATGAGGCGGGTGTCGGCGCGGCTGCAAGGAGCCCCGCAAAGGCCAGCGCCCCAATCAGCCCGACCAAGGCGCGAAGCCGAAGGATCGCCCGGCTATCGTCAGGCTCCCGCTCTCCGGCGCGCCAAAGGCCTGAGGCGACCATCAAGAGGGCCCCCGCCCACGCGGCCAGCCCAAGGGACTGAATAGAGGCGTCAGCAATGCCAGCGCCGAGCGTGCCCAAAAGGTTGGTCGGCTCTACCCCTGTGGCGGCATTAAAGCTGGGGTCAGCGGCATTATAGGAGGCAAAGGCAAGGATCAGCGCTAGGCCAAGACCCGCCGTGACGCCGCCGCGAAACCGCGCGGACAGGGGATGATCCCAGCCGAACCTTAGGCCCATGCCAATCAGTTGTAGATTGGACCTTTGCGCCACCCGCGCCATATATCGCACTCCACCCAGACCAAATCGGTGTCCATTAGGGCCTGATTTTACGCCAAGAGGGTTAAGGCCTGTTTACCATCGCCTGTCGGTCGCGCGGATGGCTTCACACAGATGCGTCAAATCCCCTCTGGACGGCGGCCGGTTCCGAACGACATAAGCAATCATGACCTTGAACGCGCCCGCACCGTCTCAGCCCAATTTCGATGCCGATGTCATTATCGTTGGCGCGGGCATGGCGGGTATGACCCTCGCGCTCGCCTTGGTCAGTGGCGGCCTGCGGCCCCTCTTGATCGACCCCCAGACCTTTGATGCGCAACTGGCATCGGAGTTTGATGGCCGCTCTTCAGCCATCGCCTATTCAAGCTTTCGGCTCTGGAAGGCCATCGGCGTGGGTGAGGCTCTGGTGTCTAAGGCGCAAAATATTGAGCAGATCCTTGTCACCGATGGTCGAACGCCCGGCGCGGCCAATGGTGCCGCCAGCCCGTTCTTCCTGCGCTTTGACTCTGCTGAGATCGCCGACCGTACGGACGGTGAGCCTCTGGGCTATATGTTAGAAAACCGCTCCATTCGCGCCGCCCTCGCGCAAGCGGTTATGGACGCAGCCATCCCCGTTCTGGCCCCGGCAACGGTGGTTTCAGCCAGCGTCGATGCGGCGGCGGCCGAGGTCACGCTCAGCGACGGACGGGTTCTTCGAGCCCCCCTCGTGGTGGGGGCCGAGGGTCGTCACTCGATCATTCGCCAAGCAGCCAAGATTGGCACCGTGGGATGGGACTATGCACAGAGCGGCGTGGTCGCGACTGTGGCTATGGCCAAGCCTCATGAGGGCGTGGCCCATGAATATTTCCTTCCCTCTGGCCCCTTCGCCATCCTGCCCCTGACCGGCAATCGCGCCAGTCTGGTCTGGACCGAAAAGACCGACCGGGCCGAGGCCCTTCGCAGCGCCAGACCCGAAGTCTTTGAAGCCCATCTGCGTCGCCGGTTTGGTGATTTTCTGGGTGAGATTGAGGTCTTGGGGCCTCGCTTTGTCTATCCCCTGTCGCTGCAGTTGGCCGAGGATATGGCCGCGCCCCGACTGGTGCTGATGGGAGACGCGGCCCACGGGGTTCATCCCATTGCCGGTCAGGGGCTCAATCTGGGTCTAAAGGATGCCGCCGCCTTGGCCGAAGTCCTGACCGACGCGATCCGCCTTGGCGAAGATATTGGCTCTTTCGTGGTCTTGGAGCGCTACGCGGCTTGGCGGCGGTTTGACAATGTCATGCTGGCGGCGGCGACCGATGTCTTTGTGCGGCTCTTTTCGAACGATAATCCGATGCTGCGATTCGTCCGTGGCGCAGGCATGGCGGTGGTCAATCTGATTGGCCCGGCCCGCAAGTTCTTTATGCAGGAGGCGGGCGGCGCGGTCGGGGACCTACCCAAGCTCTTGCGCGGCGAACCCCTCTAGGGGTTTCGGCTCAGCCCTTCGGCAGCGAGACGCGCCAGATAGGCGGTCCATATCTGGTCTCGGTTTTGGCCCAGATCATAAAGCTGATCCCAGGTGTAGAGGCCCGACTGGTGGCCGTCTGAAAATTCTAGCCGCACCGCATAACGACCAATGGGCGTCAGATTGACGATGCCGACCTCAGACTTGCCAAATACGGTTTTACCCGGTCCTGATCCATGGCCGCGGTCTGCCGCACTCTGGGTCATGACCCGTAAGAGTTCCGCCCCGATGCGGTGCTGCTCGCCTGAGTCATAGGTGACTTGAAGCTGGCCCTCGCGGCGCAGCAGGGTTAGGTCTGTGGGCCAGGGGGTGGTCATTCGCCCTCGTCGAGGGTCCGCGCCTCTTCGGCCAGCATGACCGGCACACCGCCGCGGATCGGATAGGCCAGACCCGCCTTACGGCTGATCAATTCGCCCTTTTGGCGGTCATAGTCGAGCGGACCATGGCTAATGGGGCAGACCAAGACCTCGAGCAGGCGCGGGTCAACATCATTTTGTAGCGATTGGGTCATGGCAGATCCTATTGCAGGGACGTGGGGGCGTCGTCGTCGCCGCGCGGTTCAGCGGCATTGATCTGCATCAACGCCATCAAGACCTCCCGTCGATCGGCAGGGCTGAGCGCTTCTAGCAGGGCCTGACGCTCAGCGGGCGAAAAGGGTAGGGCGGCGGCGAGACTGGTGATCAGCGGCTCAGACGGCGCAGCCTTGGCCCCACTCCAATCAATCTCAAGACCGTGATGGTCGAGAAACCTCTTGAGGGCGGCGAGAAACTTGGGACGATCAAAATCTGATCGGTCCTCTAGGGGGAGAAAATCATCTTCATAGGAACGATAGTCCGCCCTCACCTGTCGGTACGGGGTCAAGACCGACAGTTCTTCGGCGATCTGAAAACGGCAAAGACCGGTGAGGATTATCTCGTAGCGACCGTCCGAGGTCTCGGAAAAGCTGTTGATCTGGCCCAAGCAGCCGACCTTGACCAGATCAGGGCGAGTGCGATCACTGCCTGGAACGGTCTGGATCATGCCAATGACCCGATGGTTGGCCATGGCATCGTCAAACATGTTCAGATAGCGCGGCTCGAAAATGTTCAGCGGCAATTGGCTGTGGGGCAACATCAAGACGCCGCTCAGCGGGAAGACCGGGATGACCGGCGGCAGATCAGAGATGTTTCGAAACTTACCGTTGGTCATTCGGGCCTCCAGATCAGGAGAATAGGATGGAGGACAGCCGCCGCCGCCCTTGCTTGGCTACATCTGACATGGGACCAGCGGCTTCGAACACGGTCAAAAGCTGTTTGCGCGCCGCCTCATCGTTCCAAGTCCGGTCGCGTTCTATGATGATCAAGAGGTGGTCGGCAGAGGCGGCCAGATCGCCTTGGGCCGCGAGGGCCTTGGCCAGCGTAAACCGGGCCTCATGGTCATCGGGATTGGCCGCGATCTGGGCCTCAAGGCCAGAGGTTTCCGATTGTGGCGCTGAGGCGAGGGCGAGCGCGGCCTTTACGCTGTCAAGGCTGGCATCCTTGGCCCCCGCCGGGACCATGGCAATCAGTTCGGCGGCGCGCTCCAGATCGCCGCTCTGGAGATAGCAGCGGGCGAGGCCGGCCAGCGCCTTGACGTTTTCGGGGTCAATTTCGAGGGCCTGTGCAAAGGCCTGTCCGGCGCCGGCTAGGTCCTGCTCAGCGAGAAAGGCTGCCCCCTCGGCTAGTAGCTCATCAATGTCGGTGGGACCTGCTGGGCCAACGAGCTTTTCGATAAAGGCCTTGAGTTGGCTGTCGGGCACCGCGCCCATAAAGCCGTCGACCGGTTGACCATTGACGAAGGCATAGACGGCGGGGATCGACTGAACGCGCAATTGACCGGCATAGGCAGGGTTCTTGTCGACATCAATCTTGACCAGCTTCACCGCGCCCTTGGCGGCTAGGACCGCCTTTTCAATGGCGGGGGTCAAGGTCTTGCAGGGGCCGCACCAGGTTGCCCAGAAATCGACAATGACCGGTTGGACCCTTGAGGCCTCGATCACATCGGCCATGAAGCTGGCGTCGGTGCCGTCCTTGATTATGCCATCGCTAGCGCCATTGGGTTTGGCGGGGGAGGCGGGGGTTAGTCCCAGCATGGTCCGTCCTTGTCGTCTTTGGTCAGGAGATCAGTCTTTAAGATGGTCTCGGTGGGCGCTCAGTGCAATGTCGAGGATCAGACTGGTTACGATCAAACGGCCATTTCCAGATCAACAATCATCGGTTCGTGGTTCACCGCATTCAGGAAAATCATCAGGCCTTCGGTTGAGAGGCCGGTGGTCGCGCCATTATGCAGGGGGTGAAAATTGACCGGCTCTTTGGCGGCCAAGGCGCTATCGAGCACGAACCGCACCCGGCCTTCCTTATCATTGATGAGGGCCAGCGCCGTGACCGAACCGGGTTTCACGCCGAGAACCTCAAGCAGCAGGGCCTCCGAGCCAAAGGATAGGCGCCCCGACCCGATGGCCTTGGGCAAGGCCTTGAGATTGATCTGGGTGCTGTCCAGCGCCGAGATCAGCCAGATCTGGCCCCTATGGTCCTTTAAGAACAGGTTCTTGCTGTGGCCGCCGGGAAGGGCAGCCTTGATATGGGCCCCCTCTTCCACCCGAAAGACCGGTTCATGCTCGAAGGTGGTGTGGGCGATGCCCAGTCCATCAAGGAGGGCGAAGAGGTCTTGGGGAGAGGCTTGGGTCATGGGCTTGATTTAGGGCGACAGGCCCCAATGCTCAAGACCGATTAGCGCTTGGCACTGGACGATGGGCCATCGGCCCGGTTAGTCAGAGATCTTGCCCCGATCTGCGCCATGAGAGGCTCACCCGATGGATCTAGAGTGCTTCCCCACCATGAGTCGCCCGCCTGAGATCGTGCCGGGACGGCCCAACCGCGATTGGATGGACGCCTTTTCTGAGCGTCACCCCTATCGCTGCCTACCCCTGACCATGGCCAATACTAGCGGCTGGGAAATTCTAAACCCCGTTGGCTTTACGGCGGAGTGGAATGGCGGTCCCCATAAGGGTGACATCACCTTTCGGCCCGACACGCCCTATGTCGGCTTTCATGAGTTTGTGGTGTCGCACTTTACCCAAGGCATTATGACCTTCCATCCGGGCTATATGTTCCGCACGCCCCTGAAGTGGTCAATGATGGTTCAGGGTCCGCCGAACCTCATCAAAGACGGCCTCCAAGCCCTGTCGGGTCTGGTCGAGACCGATTGGCTGCCCTTTCCCTTCACCATGAACTGGGCCTTTACCCGACCCGGAAAGGTGCGGTTTGAGCGCGGTGAGCCATTCTGTTTCTTCACTCTGGTCCAGGATAAGGCGCTGGAGGCCTTTGAGCCGGTCATCAGGTCGCTCGATTCAGAGCCTGTTCTGCGCGGGCAATATGAGGCTTGGAACCGCGAGCGCACCGACTTCAACAAGCGCTTGGCTCGGCATGATCCTGCGGCGGTCAAGGAGGCGTGGCAGAGATACTATTTCAAAGGTGAAATCCCCGAAGCGCTGGGAACCGCGCCGACCGACCACGTCAATCGCCGCCGTCTTGCCCCGACCCGCGTGAAGCTCTGAGTGATGGGGGAAACTTCCGGTCACAAGGTCGAGAAGGGCCTTGCAAAGCCTTAGCCCCTCTGTCATAAGCCCGCCCTCGACGCGGACATTTTGGTGTCCTGGAGCGCGGGCGTAGCTCAGTGGTAGAGCACAACCTTGCCAAGGTTGGGGTCGAGAGTTCGAATCTCTTCGCCCGCTCCAATGTCGATCTTCTGATAGTCTAGGGTGAGGCCTGCGGGCCGAAGTGCGGGCCCTGAGGCCATTGGTGAGCCGACGGGCGAGGCTCCTTTTGCAAAAAAATCATAGAGGCATGCCATTTTGACGCCGGGCCGAAGGCGGTTTGCCGTCAACTGTGGCCCTCATGTCGCGCCTCTTATGCGACGATACAACGCATTGAATATATTAAATTTATTACGCCCCTGCGTCCTGCTGGTGACAAAAGGCTCATAATTCACAATTAAATTTACCAATCCCCAAATTTTGGTCAATTGCTGACATCAAACCCCGCGAACACGATTTAAAGTCATTTCGATAACCTTTGGGTGAACCAAAGGATTCAAACGGGGAACAAGATGAAAGCACACCTAATGGTCTCCACCGCCGCGGCGGTGCTGGTCTCGATGGGGGCAGGAGCCGCCTTCGCAGCCGATGCGCCAGCTGCAGCGGCCGAAAACGATCGCGCCATTGAAGACATCGTCGTGACGGCCACGCGCCGTGAAGAGGCGGTCAACAAGATTCCCGTGGCCATTCAGGCGCTCGGCGGCGAGTCGCTCCAGAAGCTGAATGTCGTCAATTTTGAAAAGCTGGTTGAATATCTGCCGAACGTCCGCACGGCCTCGCAAGGCCCCGGCACCTCGGCCATGTATATTCGCGGCCTGTCCACCGACACCCCTGGCCTGCAAATCACCGGCACCGCTGGCGCTCAGCCCAACGTCGCGCTCTATCTGAACGACGCACCAAGCTCGATGCCGGGTCGCAATCTCGACGTCTACGCCGTTGACCTTCAGCGCGTCGAAGTGCTGGCCGGTCCTCAGGGCACCCTGTTTGGCGCGAGCGCCATGGGCGGCGCTGTGCGTTACATCACCAACAAGCCAAACCTGACCCAATACCAGTCAGGCTTTAATGGCAGCTATGCCATGACCAAGGGCGGCGCGCCGAGCGCTGCAGGCGATGCCTTCATCAATATCCCCCTGATCGAGGGCAAGTTGGCGGCACGTTTGGTCATCTATAATGACCAACAGGGCGGCTATATCGACAATGTTGCTGGCACCTATCAGATGCCGTTTGACGGCAAGGTCGGCCAAGCTGGCAAGCTGCCAACCGGCAACCCACTGCTGGTGATCCGCGCTCTGGAATCCTGCTCGGGCGTCGCCAACTGCACCGGCAGCCAGTACAAGGTGCCAACTCGCCAGACCATCAACAATGACCGCTTTGTTGAGAACAACTATAACGATGCCGCCTATACTGGCGCCCGTTTGGCCCTGGCCTATGAAATTAACGACAACTGGTCCGTCGACCTGATGCATATGCGTCAGAACCTCAAGACCAATGGCGTGTTCAGCTATGAGCCCGGCGTGGGCGACCTGAAGGTCACCCAGTTCAATCCGAACACCTTGCGCGATGAGTTCGATGCAACGACCCTGACGGTGAACGGCCGTTTGGGCATGTTGGATATGATCTATACCGGATCCTATCTGAACCACACCGCTGTCCAGCAGGCGGACTATGCGTCCTACTCCAATATCGGCCTCTATCTGCCCTATTATGAGTGCGATCGCGGCGTCTACTATACCGCTGCCTATAACGGCAACATTGGTAAGACCTGCTACACGCCAAACAAGAGCTACAAGGTCAAGAACGAGAACACCCGTTCGACCCACGAGTTCCGGGTTACGACGCCTTCCGATAAGCGCCTGCGCGCCACCGGCGGCCTGTTCTTTGATGAAAACACCCTCTACGACAACACCGACTGGTTCTATTCCCAGCAGGCGGCGGGCTTCATCTATACCCGCGCACCCGATCCAAGCGTCAACGCCCATGATCCAAGCCCTAAGGGCGTCAATGTCGGCTTCTTTAACGACGTGACCCGCAAGGACCGTCAGTTGGCCGTCTATGGTGAAGCCTCTTACGACATCATCCCGGACAAACTGACCATCACCGGCGGCGCCCGTTATTATGACGAAGAAGCCTCGATGACCGGTTCGTCCAACTCGAGCTTCGGCTATGGTTCACGCGGTAAGTATGATCCTGTCACGGGAACCTACAGCGCCGTTGCCACCCCACCAAAGTACTATGGGATCAGCGCAAATCTCGCCACGACCCTTAAGGGCCTGTCGCCTGCGAAATATACGGGCACGATCTTGAAGGGCAACCTGACCTACAAGATCAATGACGGTTCGCTCATCTATGCGACCTATTCGGAAGGCTTCCGTCCCGGCGGCTTCAACCGCAAGCCCTGTAACGTGGTTAGCCCAGCCTGTAACAGCCTGAAGGCCTATGTGCCCGACACTGTGACCAACTACGAAATTGGTTGGAAGTTGGCCCTGCTCGACCGGACCCTGCAGTTCAACGCAGCGGCCTATCAGATCGACTGGGAAAACATCCAAATGACGGTGTTCGACCAGAACATCTCCAACCAGACCTTCACCACCAACTTCACTGATGCTCGCATCCGTGGCCTTGAGGGTGATGTGGCTTGGCGTCCGACAAAAGAACTGACCGTCAATGGCGGCTTCTCTTACAATGACTCTGAGCTGACCAAATATCGCAAGGCCGCAACCGTTCTGGTGCCGCTTGGTAGCCCTCTGGCTCTGAGCCCCAAGTTCCAGGGCAATATCCGGATGCGTTATGAGACCGAAACCACGTCGGGCCTGCGTCCGTTCGCGCAAGGTGGCTTCCACTTTGTCGATTCCAGCATCTCGTCGGACATCGACAATGTCAGCATCAGACTGCCAGGCTCCAACGCTACGGCAGGTTATGCGGCGCAAGTGCCAATCACCTATAATGGTGTGACGGTGAAGCCAGGCGACGTGATCGTTCCTCTGCAGGGTTCCTTGAAGCAAAAGTCCTACACCACGCTTAGTGCGTCGGTTGGCGCTTCTAAGGACAACTGGACCGTGGAACTGTTCGGTGAAAACCTCACCGACGCCCGCCCAGAGCTCTATAAGTTCGGCAATGACGGTGAACTGCGCGTGACCACGTCACGTCCACAAACCTTCGGTGTCCGTCTTTCGGTCCGTAACTAACCAAACTGTGGTGGGCCCCCGTTCGTTCGGGGGCCCATTGCATTTATGCTGCCCCTATCGATTCCGACACAGAACGGGATCAAAAGACCAATAAACATCCTTACCTTGGCCCACTGAAACGCTATGATTGAGCCGAATGATAAGGATCGACGAGTGACCCAAGCTGCACTGTCTCCAGCCCAGATTGACGACCTTCTCGGTCGCGCGCGGGACATGTTGCAACAGACGAAATTCCCGCAAGCCGCCGCATTTTGCCAACAGGTTCTAGACGCTGATCCAAAGCACAAGGATGCGCTCTACACCCTGGCTGTGACCTATCGCTATCAAGGCGATTTTAAGCGGGCGCTGGCGACCAACGATCATCTCATTGCCATGGATCCCGGTTTTGGCCGCGCCTATCAGGAACGAGGTCACTGTCTGCGCGACACCGGCGATCGTCGTGGCGCGCTGATGGCCTATCAAAGCGCTGTGGCCAACAATGCTGCCCTCGTGGCCAGTTGGCAGATGCTGTCAGAGCTTCAACGCGCCACCGGCGCACGGGCTGCGGCGGAGTTTGCCAAGGATCAGTTTGACTATCTCAATGGCCTGCCGCATGAACTTTTGAGCGTCGCTAATCTAATCCAAGAGGGACGGTTCTTGCGGGCCGAGCAGGTCTGCCGACATTTTCTGCAGACCAAGGGCCATAATGTCGAGGCGATGCGGTTCCTCGCTGAGATCGGCACCAAGTTCAATTCCTTTGAAGAGGCTGAGTTCCTGCTCGAATCCTGCCTCGTGCTCGAGCCCGACAATACCAGCGCTCACCTTGACTATGTTGACGTTCTCCATAAGCGGCAAAAGTTCGCCAAGGCGCTTGAGCAGGCGACGGTCTTGCGCAAAAAATCCAAAGGCGTGCCGCAGATCGAACTGCTCTATGCTAATGAAAATCTGGCTGTCGGCAATTTCGATGAGGCGCTCGGTGTCTACGGGAAACTGGCCAAGGAAACGCCGAACAATCCGACCATCCACCTGACGCGTGGCCATGCCCTCAAGACCGTCGGTCGCCAGCCCGATGCGATCGCTGCCTATAGCCGCGCCTACCAGATCCGCCCCGACTTTGGCGATGCCTATTGGAGCCTTGCCAACCTCAAGACCTATCGTTTTACCGACGATCAGATCGAGTCTATGAGGACGATGGAGGCGGAGCCTGCGACCGCGCTTGTTGACCGCTACCACCTCTGTTTTGCCCTCGCCAAGGGGCTCGAGGATCGGGGTGATTACGCCCAAGCCTTTGAGGCCTATGAGCGCGGGAACCGCCTCAAGCGCGAAGAGCTGGGCTATGATTGGCGCCGGATCAGCCGCGAAATGGACCTGCAGGTCGAGCACTGCAATCCGGCCCTATTTGAAGCCAAGGCGGGTTCGGGCTGCCCCGCGCCCGACCCGATCTTCATTGTTGGCCTACCGCGCGCCGGATCAACCCTGCTGGAACAGATCCTTGCTTCGCACAGTCAGGTCGAGGGCACGATGGAGCTGCCCAATATCTTGGCTTTGGCGCACCGGATCAATGGCCGCCGGCGCGTTGAAGAAGAACCGGCCTATCCGGCCAATGTTGGAGCCCTATCGCCCAAGGACCTAACCGCCTTTGGCGAGGCCTTTTTGCGCGACACCCAAATCCATCGCAAGAGGGGCACCCCCTTCTTCATCGACAAGATGCCGAACAATTTCAGGCATATAGGTTTGATTCACATGATCTTGCCCAACGCCAAGATCATTGATGCGCGGCGCGGGGCCATGGGTTGCTGCTTCAGCGGCTTTAAGCAGCTCTTTGCCGAGGGGCAGGAATTTACCTACGGCCTCGAAGAGATTGGTCATTACTACAAAGACTATGTGGCCCTGATGGACCACTGGGACCGCGTCTTGCCGGGTAAGGTTCTGCGGGTAAACTATGAGGACGTGGTGGCCGATCTTGAACCTCAAGTGCGCCGTCTGCTCGATTTCTGTGGCCTTCCCTTCGAAGAGGGCTGTATCACTTTCCATAAGAATGATCGCGCCGTGCGAACCGCCAGCTCAGAGCAGGTCAGGCAGCCGATTTTCACCAGTGGCCTAGACCAGTGGGAGAACTTCTCCCCCTATCTGGATCCGCTAAGACAGGTTCTGGGTCCAGAGCTGGCCAAAGGTTGAGGAAGACAAGATGACCACCGCAACACCGGTCGAAGACGACAAGACCTACTCTCTGGGCGCGCGCTGGTACGTCCTGTTCATCATGATGTTGGCCTATACGATCAACATTGCCGACCGATATGTCATGTCGACCGTGCTGGAGCCGATCCGGTTGGAGCTGAAGCTCACCGATGGCGGTGTAGCCTTCTTGACGGGCGTTTCGCTGGCCCTGTTCTATGTGACAATGGGAATCCCCCTGTCTTGGATCGCCGACCGCTATAACCGCCGCAACCTCTTGGCCATTTCCATCACGGTCTGGTCGGCCATGACCGCCTTTTGTGGCCTATCGACCACCTATCTTCAGCTTCTGTTGGCCCGTATCGGGGTTGGCATTGGCGAGGCGGGTGGGACGCCCTCCTGCAATGCCATTGTCGGTGACTATTTCCCAGCCGACCGCCGCCCCATGGCCATGACCATCTTTGCCTTGGGCGCCCCTATCGGCGCTTGGCTTGGCGCGGACATGGCAGGCTTTGTCGCCAATAAATATGGCTGGCATGCAGCCTTCTTGGTCCTAGGCATTCCGGGGATCTTGCTGGCAGGCGTGATCATGTTGACGATCAAGGAACCGAAGCGGGGTCGGCTTGATGCGGTCTCAACCGAGGAAGCGCCAAGCTTAGCCACGACCGTGGCCTTCTTCTTCAAACAGAAGGCGGCCTTCCATGTGATCATGGGCAGTGGCGTTTCCGCACTTTGGGGCTGGGGCCTGATGTGGTTTACGCCAACCTTCCTCCAGCGCGCCTATGGTCTGAATGTCGGTGAAGCCGGAGGCTTGGTGGGGCCGATCCATCTGGTCATGGGCATTTCGGCCTCATTGCTCACCGCTTGGCTTTTGTCGCGCCCGTCCTTTGTTGACCCGCGCCGCATTGTGAAGCTCTTGGCGGTTGTCACGGCCCTTGCGACCATCCCTTCCATTCTCGCCTACTGGACCCACTCTCTGTCTATGGCCACCGCCATGTTGTGGATCTTCATTCCCGCGATCTATTTCTACATCGGCCCCGCCTTTGCCCTGGGCCAAAATCTCGCGCCGCCGAGGATGCGCGCCATGTTCACGGCCATCGCCCTGTTGATCGCCAATGTCTTTAACCTGATTGTCGCGCCGCAGTGCGTGGGCTGGCTCAGCGACTTCATCGCCGCTCTGCAGAAGAACCCTGACTTTGCGTCCTTCATTCCGGGCGTCAGTTGGTTGGGTGCAAATCTCGCGGGCTTTGTGGGGGTGGATGAGGCTTCGTCGCTTCGGTTTGCCCTGCTGGTCTTGGCCCCCACGGGCTTTTGGGCCACGTGGCACTATTGGATGGCTGCGCGCACGATCATCGAAGATCAAAAGACTGCCATCGGTTACGTCTAGCCTAGGCCTGGCCCCCGCCCTGCGCGGGTGGGGGCGCTTAGTCCGGCCCAAATCGCCCGAAAATTGCCTCAAAATTTGGGCAAAGGATCGGGCTGATGATCACCGCCTATGGAGACAGAGTTAAGCGATGAGAACGTTTCTTATCCCGGGGACCCTTGCGGCAGTGCTGACCATGGCCTGTCTTGGATCGGCAAGGGCACAAGAACAGACCCCCAACGCACCGCAGGAAAAGCCTGTTGAGCTTGCGGCTCCCGCAGCAGCCCCCGCGACCCTGGCGGCACCAGCTCCAGCGGCAAAGCGCCCAGCAAAAATTTCAAAGAAACTTGAGGCCGAATTTGCGCGCGGCGCAAAGGCCTATGACCAAAAGAACTATGAGGAGGCCCTGTCGATTTGGCTGCCCCTGACGAAAGAGGGAAACCCGCGGGTTCTCTATAATGTGGGCCTGATGTACGCCAACGGCCTAGGCATCCCCAAGGATGACTATGTAGAGGCCTATAGGTGGTTCGAGATCTCTGCCAACAGGGCCGATGACCCTCGGGAAAAGAAGAAGGCCGAGCGCATGAGGGACATGGTTGGGCTGGAATTGACGCCCGAACAACAGCTTGAAGCCAAGGCCCGGATTAAGGCTTGGCACCCCAAGTGGCATCTTTGGCGCTAAGGCCACAAAGATGCTGATGGATCACGCTGCCCTGAATGGCCAGCGTGATCCTCAGATATTTTACTTCAGAACGACGATGACGACACGGCGGTTGGCTGCACGGCCAGCGCGCGTGGCATTGTCAGCCGCAGGGGCCTCTTCGCCATAGGTGGCGCTCGACATGCGCGACAGGGGCACGCCCTGCTTGGCCAGATAGGCGCGTACCGCATTGGCGCGGTTCATGCCGACCTGCTCATTGGCCTTGGTCGAGCCAGAAGCGTCGGTGTGGCCTTGAATTTCGAGATAGACATTTTGGTTGTCAGACTTCAGCTGCGCGGCGAGCGCCGAAAGCTTGGCTTGGCTGTCGTCGGAAAGGATGGCCTTGCCACTGGCAAAGGTCATCGAGCCATCCGTGGTCATGACCACCGAATAGAGGAACTTGCCTTCGGCCAGCTTGCCGGCGGCGATGGCGCGGGCGAGCGCGTCGCGAGCGGTCTGATCGACCTGGTTCAGGCGTGTCTCCAGGCCGTCAATACGACCACCGATCTTGGTGCCCTGCTCGTTCAGAGCCGTGCCCTGACGCGACTCGAGGCCAGCAACCTGCTGGTCGACATATTTTTGGGTAGCGCAACCGCTCAGGCCGAGCGCAATGGCCATGGCACCAACGGCGATGCCGGCAGACTTTGAAACGAACATGGGACCCTCTCCACGAAACTGAACTCAGCGTAGGGTTTGCACCCATGTCGCCCATTAGAACTTGATATCTGTCCGATATCAGAAAAAATCTTCAATCGGAACCCGATCTTATAGCGGCGTCACCCTAATGAGATGTGACCAAGACCGCAATGAGGCCAAAGCTTCGATAACACCAAAAGGTCTCACTTTCTTGACGGTGAGACCCCACTTGGCGCCGCTCGGATCTGATCCACATCCCGAACCGCACCGCGTGCCGCGCTGGTGGTGAAGGCGGCATAGGCGCGCAGGGCATCTGTGACCTTCCTTTTGCGCCCATGGGCCATCCAGCCATCGGCGCCGCGTGCGTTCATCTCCGTGCGGCGCTCTTCCAAGATGGCCTCGGAAACGGCCAGAACAATCGAGCGGTTGGGAATATCAATCTCGACCCGGTCGCCCTCGTGAACCAGCGCGATTAGCCCGCCCTCTGCGGCCTCTGGTGAAACATGGCCGATCGACAGGCCTGATGTGCCGCCCGAAAAGCGGCCGTCGGTGATCAGGGCGCAGACCTTGCCCAGTCCCTTGGATTTCAGATAGCTGGTCGGATAGAGCATCTCCTGCATGCCCGGCCCGCCGCGTGGACCCTCATAGCGGATGACCAAAACGTCCCCGGCCACGATCTTTCCGGTCAAGATGGCGCTGACCGCATCGTCTTGGCTCTCGAACACGCGGGCCGGACCGGCAAAGGTCAGGATGCTCTCATCCACGCCCGCTGTTTTGACGATACAGCCATCAAGGGCCAGATTGCCGCTGAGCACGGCCAAGCCGCCATCTTTAGAGAAGGCATGCTCGACATCGCGGATCACGCCCTCGGCGCGGTCCGTATCCACAGCCTCCCAGCGGCGCGATTGGCTAAAGGCGGTTTGGGTGGGCACGCCGCCGGGCGCCGCACGGAAGAAGTGGTGCACATCTTCGTCCTGGCTCTGGACAATGTCCCAGCGCTTGATGGCGTCACCGAGGGTGGGGGAATGGACGGTCGGCAGATGGGTGTGCAGGAGCCCGCCGCGATCAAGCTCGCCCAAGATCGACATGATGCCGCCCGCGCGGTGGACATCTTCCATGTGAACATCGCTCTTGGCGGGCGCGACCTTGCAAAGGCAGGGCACCTTGCGCGACAGGCGGTCAATATCGTCCATCGTAAAGGGCACGCCGCCCTCTGATGCGGCGGCCAGCAGGTGCAGCACCGTATTGGTCGATCCGCCCATGGCAATGTCGAGGCTCATGGCATTTTCAAAGGCCTCGAAGGAGGCGATGGAGCGCGGCAGGACCCGGTCATCATCGCCCTCGTAATAGCGCTTGGCCAGATCCACGACCGTGCGACCGGCCTGAAGGAACAGTTGCTCGCGGTCGGAGTGGGTCGCGAGGACCGAACCATTGCCGGGTAGGGACAGGCCCAAGGCTTCGGTCAAACAGTTCATCGAATTGGCCGTAAACATGCCCGAGCAGGAGCCGCAGGTCGGACAGGCCGAGCGCTCGATGGTGGCGACCTCTTCGTCACTGTAGGAATCGTCTGCGGCCGCGACCATGGCATCGACCAGATCCAGCGCCACTTCCTTACCCTTAAGGATGACCTTACCGGCCTCCATCGGTCCGCCCGAGACGAAGACCGAGGGGATATTGATCCTCATGGAGGCCATCAACATTCCCGGCGTGATCTTGTCGCAGTTGGAGATACAGACCATGGCATCGGCGCAGTGGGCATTGACCATATATTCGACGCTGTCCGCGATCAGTTCGCGTGAGGGCAGGCTGTAGAGCATGCCGTCATGGCCCATGGCGATCCCGTCATCAACGGCGATGGTGTTGAACTCTTTGGCAACGCCGCCCGCCTTCTCAATTTCCCGCGCGACCAGCTGGCCAAGGTCCTTGAGGTGGACGTGACCGGGCACGAACTGGGTGAAGGAATTGACCACCGCTATGATCGGCTTGCCAAAATCGCTATCCTTCATGCCGGTGGCGCGCCAAAGGCCGCGCGCGCCTGCCATGTTGCGGCCGTGGGTCGTGGTGCGTGAACGATAGGGAGGCATGATGGTTCCTAAGGCGATCGGTCAAACGAGATAGGGCTCTTTAGATGGGATACATGCCCCAAATTTTCATCCCGCGCCGCCGAAAAATCGTCGGTTGGCGGCCATAGCCCACCAAGTGCTCGATTTATCACGGCTCCACGCCCGCTATGCCTTGGCGATTGAGGCAAAAGGTGAAACCGTTGCGGCTCTCAATGGGTCGTTGTGGGTTAAGTCAATGCTGAGCTTTCGCCGTTTAAACCGCATGGGTTCCGTCGGCGCCCTTGCCCTGATGGCGGGGCTTATCGCATTTTCGGGCCCCGTGGCCGCGCAGGTTGCCGCTCAGCCGGTAGCCGCCGCCCCTCCCGCGCCGGTGACGGTCGTGCGCAGTACCGAGTTGGGGCCGGTCCGGGGTGTGGTTAAGGGTCAATCGGTCAATTTTTTAGCCATTCCCTATGCAGCGCCCCCGGTCGGGCCTTTGCGGTGGAAGCCGCCGCAGCCAGCGAGTGTCTGGACAACAGAGCGCGTGGCGGAGGCCTTCGGTCCGATCTGCCCTCAACCGGGCGGCCCTTCTTCCACGCCCCGGTCTGAAGACTGCCTGACCCTCAATATTTCCGTCCCCACCGGCACGACACCGGACGCCAAGTTGCCCGTGCTGTTTCGCATCCATGGCGGTGGTTATGTCGGCGGCTCAGGCCCGTTAGAACATTCCGCCGAGGTCTGGAACCCAGAAGGGGTGATCCTGGTCACCTTTAACTATCGGCTTGGCCCCCTTGGCGTCCTAGCCCACCCCCTATTGATGGCTGAGGCGGCAGGTCGGCCGCAGCCGGTCAATTTCGCGCTTTTGG
Source organism: Caulobacteraceae bacterium (assembly GCA_947441065.1). GTDB lineage: Bacteria > Pseudomonadota > Alphaproteobacteria > Caulobacterales > Caulobacteraceae > CAISGS01. Next base: position 31,713 of record CANESI010000002.1, on the reverse strand, counting down.
ATATGAAGGCGGCGCTTGAATGGACCCACCGCAATATTGCCGCCTTTGGCGGTGATCCGGCCAACCTGACCTTGACCGGCGTGTCAGCGGGCGGTGAGGGCGTGCAGCTCCTTCAACTGATGCCGGGCACCCAAGGCCTCTTTGCTAGGGCTATTTCCTCCAGCGGCTATACGGCCTGGCCCTTGCCGCGCTCCACGCCTGCGGTTGATGGTGGCCCAGCGGAGGCCGTTCGGCTCGGCAGCGAAACCATCTTGCGGGCCAATGGCGGCAAAGAACCAACTGGCCTAGACGAGATGCGGGCCCTAGAGGTCAAGGCGCTATTGGCCTCGATCCAAGGTTTTCAGTTGCCTGTGATCGATGGGGTGACGCTTCTCGATGATCCTGTGACTCTGTTCTCAAAGGGTGATGACCACCCTGTCCCGGTCATGACGGGGGGCAACAGCTATGAGGGCAGTGTTTTTCCCAGTTCCGGCGTGACCCCAGAGGCAGTGGTCGCGCTTCTGGGCGATCAGGCCCCCGCCATGAGGGCGCTCTATGCCGATGATTTCGCGGTCAGCGAAGCGCGGGGCATCAGCCGAATGTTTGGCGACATGCGCTATGTCTTTTCGAGCGCCGCCATGGTCTCGTCCGTGTCGCGCCGTCAACCGGCCTATCTTTACTATGTCACCTATGTCGAGCCGGATCGCCGGGCGACCCAACCGGGCACCTTCCATGCGGGCGAGACCCCCCTCCTCCAATGGGGCGGACGTACGCCAGCCAGCTTGGCGGCGGGCAACCCCGGCAAGGCGATGAGAAGCTATTGGCTAAACTTCATCAAGACCGGCGATCCCAATGGTGGGACTGAGCCCCCTTGGCCCAAATCCACCCCCGACCAACCGCACTGGATGGTGTTTGGCGAGACGGTCGCGGTCAAGGATGACGTCTTGGCCGACAAGATGGCCTTGCTGCGGAAAATCCATTCCGCGCGGTTCGGCGTTCCAAGCCAAACGCCGGCGGCGACAAAATCTCGTTAGGGTTCTAGCCATCTGAGGGTCCTGACCTTGTCGCGGGGCACAGTCTGGCTAATTTGTAATTGGTATAGGCGCGATTATCCCGCCATAGTGGGGGCTAATGGACGGCTTCATTTAGGGTGGATTGTGCGTGGATAGGTCCGAACTGCTTCGTTCTTTGAGCATTGATCGTTCTGCAGGGGCGGACACTGAGGGCGGCGCGTCCATGCCGCCTCTGCTCATTGCCGGTATTGTCGCGGGCGCCCTTGTGATTGGCGGAACCCTCGGCTGGGTGGTTAAGCCTGCGCCTAAGGTTAAGCCTGTGGTGGTTGCCGCCGCGCCCATGGGCGCCAATAAGGGCGTTGTCCGCCCCGGCGGACTGACCGCTTCGGGCTATGTCGTGGCCCGCACCCGTGCCACCATTGCCTCGGAAGTGACGGGGCGCGTGGTTGAGGTGCGCGTCGAAGAGGGTCAGGCTGTGAAGGCTGGGCAGGTCTTGGCCATTCTCGATGGGTCCTTGGCCAAGGTCGATGCCGCCTCCAGCCAAGCGCGGGCCCTGTCGGCCCAGGCCGCGGCAGACTCCGCCCAAGCGCAATATGTTCAGGCCCAGCGCGATCTGGCCCGTTATGAGTCCCTCGCCTCAACCGGCTATGTCAGCGACGCCAATGTTCAATCGGCGCGGCTCAAGGCGCGGGTGGCGCAAACCCAAGTGGCCCTGTCACAGGCGCAACTGGTGGCCGCCCAGGCCGATGCCAATCGCAGCCGTGTTCAGCTTGGTCGATATGAGATCCGCGCGCCCTTCACCGGCATTGTCATCGATAAGGCCGCCCAACCCGGCGAAATCATCTCGCCCCTGTCGGCAGGCGGCGGGTTCACCCGTACCGGTATCTGCACCATCGTGGATATGGACAGTATCGAGATCGAGGTGGATGTGAACGAGGCCTATATTGGCCGGGTTTCAGAGGGCCAAAAGGTCGAGGCGGTTATGGATGCCTATCCGGACACCGTGCTGGCCGCTTACGTGATCGCCAAGATCCCCACGGCCAGCCGCGACAAGGCCACTGTTCGGGTCCGTATCGGATTTGACGGCAAAGACGCCCGCATCCTTCCTGAGATGGCCGTTAAGGTCACCTTTCTTGACGCTAAATCTTAAGATCGACCGATAGGACCCCCGACATGAGCGCCCTGATCCAGCTAAAGAATGTCAAAAAGACCTATAAGCGCGGCAAGGAAAGCATCACCATCTTTGATGGCTTGAACCTAACCATCGAGCAGGGCGATTTTGTCGCCATTATGGGCCCTTCCGGCTCGGGCAAGACCACCTTGCTCAACCTGCTTGGCGGCACCGATCGTAGCGACAGCGGCGAGATCAATTTCGACGGTGAGCGCATCGATGGTTATAATGAGGGGCAGCTTGCCGGATGGCGTGCCCGCTCTGTCGGCTTCATCTTCCAGTTCTACAATCTGATGCCGGTGCTCAATGCCGCTCAGAATGTTGAGCTGCCGCTGATGCTGACCAAGCTCTCGGCCGGTAAGCGCCGGGCCAATGTCGAAACGGCCCTCAAGATTGTCGGGCTCTGGGACCGCGCCAAGCACAGGCCCAAGGAGCTGTCCGGCGGTCAGCAACAGCGCGTGGCCATTGCCAGGGCCATCGTGTCTGACCCCAAGTTCCTGCTCTGTGACGAGCCAACGGGCGATCTGGACCGCAACACGGCCAACGATATTCTCGGTACGCTACAGCAGCTCAATCAGGAAATGGGTAAGACCATTGTCATGGTCACCCACGACCCTGAGGCCGCGCGCTTTGCCAAGCGCACCTTACATCTGGACAAGGGCGTCTTTGCCGAGGTCACCCAATGACCGATTTCGACCTGGTTTGGAAAAACCTGTTTCGAAAGCCGCTGCGGACCATTCTGCTGACGGTCTCGATCTTTATGGCCTTTTTGATCTTCGGGATCTTAACCAGCCTGAATGTGGCGCTGGATCGGGCGTCGGAGTCTGGCTCGGCGAGCAATCGCTTGGTGGTGTCCAACAAGATCAACTTCACCCAGTCCATGCCCTATGCCTATGTCAATCGGGTCGCGGCCATACCGGGCGTGACGGCAGTCACCTATCAAAACTGGTTCGGGGCCTATTATCAGGACCAAAGGACCAGCCGGTTCGTCGGCTTTGCTGTTGATCCAGAGACCTATATGGCGATCTTCCGAGATGAAGCGCGCCTGACCGATGCCGAACGTCAGGCTTTCCTGAGCGAACGTACCGGGGTCATTGTCGGTAAGAGCCTTGCCGACCGTTATGGCTGGAGGGTCGGTCAAACCATCCCAATCAGCTCCAACATCTATAGTCAGGCCAATGGTCGGCGCAGTTGGGACATGAAGATCAGCGGCATCTTTACCGGCGCCAAGCCGACCGACCCAACCACGGCCATCTATTTTCACTATGACTATATGAACGAGACCATCACCTTTGAACGCGATCAGGTGGGCACCATTACGGTGGTAACGGCCTCGCCCGACCAGAATGATCAGGTGGCTAAGGCCATTGATGCCAACTTTGCCAACTCTCCGGCTGAGACCTCGACCGTCGATGAAAAGACCTTCAGCCGCGCCTTCTTGAAACAGGCGGGGGATTTGAACTTCATCGTCACCATGGTGGTCTCTGCCGCCTTTGCTGCCATCCTGATGATTGTCTCGACGACCTTGGTCTCGGCCATGAGAGAGCGGACCAAAGAGATTGGGGTCATGAAGACCCTCGGCTTTTCTAGCCCCCGCGTCCTGCGCATGGTGCTGGGCGAGGCGGTGCTTCTGTCCAGCCTCGGTGCCGTCCTTGGGTTAGGAACTTCGGCCTTTATCCTGACGGGCCTATCAAAATCGCCGGTCGGATCGAGCTTTGGTGATCTGTCCATGTCGCCGGTGGTGGCCCTGTCCGGCTTGGCGCTCGCCGTCAGTCTGGGTCTGGTTACCGGTGCTATCCCGGCCCTCTCGGCCTTGCGGATGAGCATCATTGAAGCCTTGAATCGCGGATAGGACCCCAGTCATGAGTTTGCTCAATCAGACCGGCTCTGTGATCGCCATGAATGTGCGGTCCATCCCTCAGCGCCTATGGATGTCCTTGGCCACGGTTGGCTCCATCGCCCTTGTGGTGGCGGTGCTGCTCGGCTTCTTGGCCTTGGCCAACGGTTTTAATCAAACGCTCAAAGGCTCTGGCGCGCCGGATGTGGCCATTGCCCTGCGCGATGGTTCGGCCGCCGAACTCAATAGCGTCATCTCGCGCGAACAGATCGATCTCTTGGGCCAAGGCCCCGGCGTTCGGGCTGGCCCAGATGGTCGCCCGCTGATTTCCGCTGAGCTGGTCCTGATTGTTGACGGCATCAAGAAGTCTACCGATACCAAGGCCAATATGCCCCTGCGCGGTATTGGTTCCAACGGCCTGTTGGTCCGCCCTCAAGCCAAGATCACCCAAGGCCGCATGTTCACGCCCGGATCGAACGAGATCGTCGTTGGTGCAGGCCTTCTGCGGGAATTTTCGGGCTTCGAGCTTGGCAAGACCCTGCGTTTCGGGGCCCAGACTTGGAAAGTGGTTGGCGTTTTCGAGGCCCCAGGCACGGTGTTTGAGTCTGAGCTTTGGGCCGATGCGCCCGTGATCCAGAGCCTCTTTAAGCGCGGCAGCACCTTCCAAACCGCGCGCGTGGGCCTGACCAGTCCAGCGGCCATGCCGGCCTTTGTGAAATATGTGAAGGACGAACAGCGCCTGCAACTGAAGGCCCAGAGCGAGCAGACCTATTTTGCCGATCAGGCCGAGCGCTCTGGTCTATTGATCAAATATTTCGGCTGGCCACTGGGCATCATAATGGCCATTGGCGCCCTCGCTGGGGCCCTGAACACCATGTATGCCTCGGTCTCGAGCCGTGCGGCAGAGATCGCAACCTTGCGGGTCATTGGCTTTAGCGGTTTTTCGGCCTTTGTCGGCACGATGGTTGAGGCCTTGGTTCTGTCTGCCCTTGGGGCCTTGGTCGGCGTTGCCATCTGTTCGGTGGGCTTTAACGGGCTGTCGGCCTCAACCCTTGGCGCAGGCTTTACCCAAGTGGCCTTCCGGCTCCAGATCGGGCCGGACATCATCAGTCAGGCCGTGACCTTGGCCCTGATCATCGGCCTGATTGGCGGCATCTTCCCGGGCCTTCGCGCCTCACGGCAACGTCCGCTCCTGGCCTTGGCGACCTAGGCGGGGCGACCTAGGCGGGGCAACCTAAGCGGCGATCGCCGTCTTAGGCTCGTCGCCCCGTGCCACCAGCCAATACATGACCGGCGTGGCGATCCGCGACAGCAGGGTTGATGAGACCAGACCGCCGATGATGGCAATGGCCAGAGGCGAATAGAGGCCTGACCGCTCAAAGGCCAGCGGCAATAGACCGCCAATGGCCGTGACTGAGGTGAGGAGCACGGGCAAGAACCGAACCTCGCCGGCCTTCTCGATGGCTTCGGCCAACCCCACGCCCTCTCGGTGCAGTTGCTCAGTGAAATCGACCAGCAGGATCGAGTTCTTAATCTCGATACCGATCAGGGCGATAATGCCGATGGTCGCGGTAAAGGACAGGGAATTGCCGGTCAGCCACAGGGCGGTGACGGCGCCAAAAAGGCCCAGTGGAATGATCCCGGCCACGACGATGGCGCTGCGGAAACGGCCAAACTCCAGCACCAGAACCGCCAAAATCCCCAGAACCGCAATGGTAATCGCCGCGCCAAGGCCGGAGAAGCTTTCCGATTGAGCTTCAGCCTCCCCGCCAAGTGACAGGCTATAGCCCGGCGGCAGAGGGACCTCTTTTTGGATCCGCTTGAGGGCCTCTTCAGTGACCTTGGAGGTTAGGGCCCCGGTCTGGGTATAGGAGACGATCGTGACCTGCCGCGCCTTTTGATAGCGATCCACCATCGCGGGGCTGGACTGGAGGACAGGACTGGCAATGGCCGACAGCGGCGTCGCCTGTCCCTGAGCCGAAGGAATATAGATCTGGTCCAGTGCTGAGAGGTCGCTGCGTCCTCCGCTCGCCGTCTGGCTTAGAGGCAGGCGGACTGTGACGGCATAGTCATCGCCGTCTTCGTCGCGGAACCTGGCAGAATCTTCGCCTGATAGGGCCAGGCGCACGACCCGGCGCGCCAGCCCCGCCGGAATGCCCAGCGCTGCGGCCTTGTCGGCGTCAATGCCAAGATTGAGGTCGGTCCGATCGATGCGCACCGGATTGATCACATCGCGGGTGCCTGGCGTGTCGTTCAGCACCTTTTCAACCTGTCCGGCCAAGGCCTTGAGGACCAGCAAGTCCTCGCCCTTCAGACGAACCGCGATGGGGGCATCGATAGGCGGGCCATTGCTAAAGGTCTTGAGCGTGATGCGGGTGCCCGGATAGAGGGCGAAGTCCTTGCGCAGGCCATCGACCACCGCCTCGCTCTTACCCGGCTTCCACGCCTCGAGTGCCACAAAGACCTCGGCATAGGAGGGGCTGTTGGCACCCTGTACCTCATTATAGAAGATCTGCGGATTGCCGCGTCCCAGATTGGAGGCAAACCAGACCACTTCCGGCACCTTGGCCAATTTGGCCTCGACATATTTCAGCGCCTCATCTGTGCGGGCCTGAACCGCACCATCAGGCAGTTCGATCCGAACAAGAAACTGAGGCGTTTCGGCAGGCGGAAAGAGGCTCGATCCGATGGCCTTGAGCATCGGGAAGCTAAGCAGGCAGATGGCCATGATGACGCCCAGCGCGCGCCAGGGCTTGGCCAGGGCCTCATGTAAAATGGGCCGATAGAAGGTCTGGATGCCGTTATTGACCGCCTGCAAAAGCCGATTGCCCTCGGCGGCCTCGTGTTTTGGCAACATACGGCTGGCGAGGAAGGGAATGACGGTCAAGGAGACGATGAAGGACGCTCCGACCGTACAGAAGACCGCCACGGGTAAGGACCGCGTATAGGCCCCGGCCCCACCCGGAAGGGCCATGAGCGGCAAGAAGGCTAGCATCAGACAGGCGGTGCAGCCGACAACGGCGAGGGCGATTTGGCCTGTGCCATTGATAGCCGCGGTGGTGCGATCCTCACCCTCGCGCAGCCGCCGTGCAATGTTCTCGGTGACCACGATAGAATCGTCGACCAGTAGGCCAAGGGACAGGATGAGCCCGGCAATGGAGAGCTGGTTCAGGTTAAAGCCGAACAGCTTCAGCACCATCACCCCGATCAGCAAGGACAGGGGGATTGAGATCATCACCACCATTCCGGCGCGGAGCCCTAGGGGCAGAAGCGTCAGCAGCACCAGAGCCACGGCGATGGCAAAGTCGCGATAGAGGTTGTTCAGCCGGTGTTTGACATTGTCCGATTGGAAGAAGGCGGGTTCTAGACGAACGCCGGGGGGCAGGCTGGCCTTGAACTCGTCCAGCACCGTCTTTACGCCATCGGTAATGTCGGTGACGTCGGTATTGTCCTTTTGGGTGGCGGTAATGAACAGGGCGCGGTGGCCATTGAAACGGGTCAGATGTTGGGGTTCTTCTTCGGCCCAGCTGACGGCCGCCACATCGCGCACCCGCACAACCTGACCGTTGAGGGTGGCGACATTCACAGCCCCGACCTCGTCGAGGGTCTTAAAGGCGCCGCCAGACTTGACATTGAAACGGCGATCCCCGGCATGGACCGCACCGATTGGCGCTTCGGCCCCAGCCCCGCGCAGGGCGTCCGCCACAGAGGTGGGCGATAGGCGAAGTTGCGCCAGCTTGGCCAAATCGACGGCAACCTGAACCTGACTGTCGGGCGCGCCCCAATAGCGGGCCTCCTTGACGCCGGGGACGGCATTGACCTTGTCACGCAGGCTGTGGGCGAGCTTTTCCAGCCGCCTCATCGGCAAGACATCACTGACCAGAGCCGCTTGGAAGAACGAGACCTCGTTGGTGCCGACCTTGCGGACCTCAAGCACGGCAAGGCCTTGGGGCAAGAAGGGGCGCAGGGCATTGGCCTCGCGGATCACCTCGTCATATTTGCGGTCCGGGTCGACGTCCCAATTAAACTCGACAATAACCACCGCGCCGCCATCAAAGCTGGTCGACCGGATCTCACTGACATTATCGAGCCCGCTCAGGGCATCTTCCAAAGGCTTGGCGACGAGCTGTTCCATCTCTGTCGGTGTCGCACCGGGCAGGGCGGCTCTGACCGTCACCAAGGGAAAGGGAAACTGCGGATCTTCGGAGCGCGAGATGCTGCTTAAGGAGTTGAGGCCCAGAAGGACCATCAGGGCGAAGGCGACCAGCGTAAATTGCCAACGGCGCACAAAGAAGGTGGCGGGATTGAAGCTCATTTGGCTTGGCCAATAGAGGCGCGATCAATCACCCGGACCTTTTGGCCATCGGCGACCAATCCGGCCCCAGCGGTAATGACCTTGGCATCCGGCGCAAGGCCTTGGATCAGGGCGTCATCACCGTCAAAGCCGCCGAACGTGACCTTGGTTTGCTTGGCGACACCGTCTTTGGGGTCAAATCGTAAGACAAGGGCGGTCTTGCCATCGGCCTCCATAATGGCCTCGGCTGGAACGCGCAAATAGGCGTTTGCGGCGCTGGCCGAAGCCGAGCTAGTGGCCTCGATCTTGGCGCTGGCGATCAGGCCGCTGCGAAGGCCCGCCGTCGGCGGCAGGGTGATCTCAATATCAATGGCCCCGCTTTGGGCCCCCGCGCGCTGGCCAATGCGGCTGACCGACCCGGTTAGGGTCTGATTGGGCAGGGCATCGAGCGTGATGGCGGCGCTAGCCCCTAGCCGGATCTTGCCAATATCGCGGTCAGAGAGGGGCACGCGCAGGACCAGAGGGCTGGCCTCGTCGGCGAGACTGAGCACCGCTTGGCCAGGCTGAACCACCTCTCCGGCCTGAGCATTGCGGGTCAATATCACGCCCTTGGACGGGGCGATCAGATTGGCCCAGCGCCGATCAAAGGCAGCGGCATCGTAGGCGGCCTGAGCCGAGGTCGCAGCCGCGCTCTGGGCCTCGGCCCTTTGACGGCTGACAATTCCGGCATCAGCTAGTTTGACGTAGCGCGCTTCATCCTTGCGGGCACGGTCGAGGTCGGCAGTGGTCTGGCGAAGGCGCGACTCCACGGCGGCGGGATCCAGTCGGGCCAAGACCTGGCCGGCCTTAACGCTGTCACCCTCGTCTACCGATAGGCCGGTTATGACGCCCGGAATGCGGAACGACAGCACCATCTCGCGCTGACGGCGCAGGGCGCCAGTCACCGATAGGGTTTGGCCGCTATTGGGGGCCATCAAGGCAACGATTTCCACGGTCGGCAAGGGCGTTTCGACCCCCGCCTTGTCCTTGCCGCCGCATCCGGAAAGCAGGGTTAGACCCAGGATGACCCACAGGCCGGTCGCTGTAAGACGATTATTTTGCACGTGAAACTCGATCTTGCCGTCCTGCCCATCACAGTGATAGGCCGGGTCAACGTTAAGACAATAGTATTCGCAACCTTAGCGGTCAATTAACGTGAGGCAAAAACCCTTACGCGACGCTAGGCCGGCCGATCGCCAAGGATGGTCACCCGCTCCATCCGACGCACGGCGGGCCAATAGTCGGAGGCGGCATAGTGTTGGCTGGCGCGATTGTCCCAAAAGGCGATGGAATGGGGCTGCCAACGGAATCGGCACTGATATTCCGGGATCGCGGCTTGGGCATAGAGATGCTTGAGCAGCACGTCGCTTTCGGCCTTGTCCATCCCGACAATGTGCTGGGTAAAGGCGACATTGACATAGATGGCCTTGCGCCCCGTCTCTGGATGGGTGCGGACCACGGGGTGCTCCATCATCGGATAGAGTTTGTTGAAGGCCTCGACCTCTTCAGGCGTCTTGCCTTGCTTGACTAAGAGTTTACGGAAATGGGCAAAGTCGTGAACCGCATAGGCCCCCTCGATCTTGGCCTTGATCTCGTCCGATAGGCCATCATAGGCCGCATACATGTCTGCAAAGAGGGTGTCGCCGCCAACCGGCGGGATTTCGATGGCCCGCAGGATCGACCCGAGCGAAGGCTTTTCACGCCAGGTCACATCGCTATGCCAGAAGTTCTCCTTGCCCCGGCTTTCGCGATTGTGGGTCAGGGCGAGGACCTCAGGATAGCCCGGCTTTTCCGGCGCGAAGGGGTGAACCTCTAAGCCGCCGAAATTGCGGGCAAAGGCTAGATGCTGATCGGTCGTGATCTCCTGATCGCGAAAGAACAGCACCTTCCAGTCCAGCAGCGCTTGCCTGATCGCGGCGACCTGTCCAGCCTCTAGGGGTTGGCGCAGATCAATACCGCCAACCTCGGCCCCGATGGTTGGGGTCAGGGGCGTGAGGGTCAGTCCATCAAGGACAAGGCTGCCGACGAGCTGGGTCATTTTGGTTTCCTGAGTGGGCCTAGCCTATTGGGCGGCGGCGACAGCGGGCTTTTTGACATAGACCGTTTGGGTGTTGGTATATTCCAGCAGACCTTCCAGCGCCCCTTCGGAGCCAAGGCCCGACTGTTTGTGACCGCCAAAGGCGCCCAGTGGGGACAGGTGCTGGGTCTCATTGATCCAGACCGTGCCAGCGGCAATGCGCGAACTGATATCCAGCGCCTTGGCCTCATCGGCTGTCCAGATCGAAGCGCCAAGGCCGTAGGGGCTGGCATTGGCCCGGTCGATGGCCTCTTCCAGCGTGTCGAAGGACAGCAGCGGCAGGACAGGGCCGAACTGCTCTTCTTGGACAATGCGGGAATTTTCAGGTGGATTGTCGATGATGGTGATGGGCACGAAATAGCCCGGCGCGGGCGAAACATCGCCGCCCATCAGGAACTTGTAACCCTTGGCCTTGGAATCGGCGATCAGGTCGAGAACCCGCTCATATTGCAGTTTGTTGTTGATGGGCCCTAGCTGGGTACCCTGCTCGGCCCCGTCGCCCATCTTGACCGTCTTGGCATAGTCGACAATGGCGGTTTTCAGCGGCTCGTAAATGTCCTTGTGGACATACATGCGCTTGGTGGCGATGCAGATCTGGCCAGAATTGCCAAAGGCGGCCCAAAACAGCTTTTCGGCGACCTCGGCGATGTCGACATCGGGCAGAACGATGGCCGCATCATTGCCGCCCAGTTCGAGCGTCACGCGCTTGAGGGTCTCAGAAGCGCTGGCCATGACCTTGCGGCCGGTGGCGCTGGAGCCTGTGAAGCTGATCTTGTCGATGCCGGGGTGGCTGGTCATCCAAGGGCCCAAGGCGTCGCCGCCAGTGACAATATTGAGCACCCCATCAGGCAGGACGCCGCGCAAGAGCTCGCCCATACGCAAGGTGGTCAGGGGCGTAAAGGGCGAGGGCTTCAAGACCACCGTATTGCCAGCCAGAAGGGCGGGCGCGACCTTGAACATGGCCAAGATGATCGGGAAGTTCCAAGGCGCGATGGCCCCAACCACGCCGATGGGCACATGGCGGGTAATGCCGTGACGCTCGGCGCTGTCTTCAACGACCTTTTCGGGGATCTCAAGGGTCGAGGTGGCTTGGCACCAATAGGCCCCGCCGAGCACATCGCCCATTGCGCCCTCGTGAGGCTTGCCCTGTTCGGAGGTCAGGAGCCGCTTTAACTCTTCGACATTACCGCCCAAAACCCCGGCAATACCGAGCAGGGCCTCGCGCCGCTTTTCGATGGGGGTGGCGGACCAAGCAGGAAAGGCCTTGCGGGCCGCAGCGACGGCGGCGTCCAGTTGCTCTGGCGTACAGTCGGGCGCCGAACCAATGACCTGGCCGGTGGCGGGATTGAGCACCTCGAAGCTGGTGGCTCCGGATACGGCCTGACCACCAATGGTCATGGTGTAAGAGGTTTGAGTGGTCATGGCGCGTCTCCCGTCGCTTATTTTTCGCTTTCCCTCACTTTGGCGACAAGCGCCGCGCTCGGCTAGGGGTTTTTGCGCCAGATCAGCAGGCCAATGAGCAAAAAGACTAGCCCCACCAGCGGGCGGATCGGCGTGGCCAGCAGGATTGGGGTACTGGAGATGGATTCCGCCCCCTTCAAGCCCGCGAACTTATGGCCAACGCCCTTATGCATGGCCGGATCGGTGAAGATCTCTAGAAAGTCGCGCAAGGATCGATAGCGAACCAGAGCGACGCTGGTTGCGCCCTCGGTCTTGCTGCCAATCACTGTGCCGCGCACCGGGCCGATATAGACCGGGAAGGAGGCGCGGCGGACCATGGCTGGCAGCACCATCTTGGCATAGGCCATGGCCTCGGCGCGGGCTTCGGCACCGGGGATCTGGGTCTCCATATTGACCATGATGAAGGTGTTGCCATCATCGGCGGCAATGATCTTGGCCAGATTGATGGCGATCTCAGGATGGAGCGGCGCCGAGGGCGAGGTCCGAATGGCTGCCAGATAGCGCGCGCCTTCTTCCACAGAGACCGGTTTCCCGTTCCCTCCAAACCAGACAAAGAACAGCCCATAGACCAGAGCCAAGGCCCCGACAGCAATCTGACGCGCAGACAAGGTCATGGGTTGGGTCCTTGGGGTTAAGGGTCAGACCGTCAGGGCCGCAATGACCTGATCGAGCACGGCTCTGGCCTTGCCCCGCATCTCGTCATCGGTGGCGTCTTGGATCGGATGATCCACCAGCACATAGCGCGCGCCCTCCATGCCCAGCGCTTTTCGTTGGGTTTGGGCCGCTTCAGCAAATTCGCTAGAGGCGATGGAGACGGCGGGAAGACCTTGGATTTCAAACCATACAGTGTCGTGCAAACTGCACGTCGTGCATGATCCTCAATCGGCTAGGGCTTCGACCAGATAGTCGCACTCTGAGCGGATCTGCAGGCGCAGATCAGGCGGGCAAGGCTTGGCGAAGGTCGGCTTGGTATAGCGCCTCAGCTCGACCTTGGGATAGCGCGTCGCCAGCAGAAGCTCGAGCTCATCGAGCAGGATATTGCCACGCGGCTTATGAATATCGAGCAGGCCGACAATGCCGGAAATATCTCCGGTTCGCGCGGTGATCTGCCGTTCGACGGGGACCCGCTCATCGGTCGGGTCCAAGATGGTGGTCATGGCTTTTCTCCAGTCCTGAGGGGAGGCTATCAGCATTCTATTTTTCTGGAAACAGAGACTGAACCGGCTGGCCCGGTCACCCAGCCGTGGAAGGCGGCCGAGAACTTGCCCGCCTCTGATCCGGCCACAACGATGTGAATATGCTGATCGCTGGAAAATTTTGGTACCAGCATATCCAGTTGAGCCTCGGTCATCTTGGCGGCGCTGGCCAGAGGGATGCCCGCGCCGGAGATCTCATTGGCCACCATGTCGCGCAGGGGCCTGCGCGTGACCTCTTGGATCCGATCGCGAAGTCTTGCCTTTGAATAGGGCCCATCGCTGAGCAGGGTCTTGATATGCTCGGGACAGACCACCAGCAGGGCATCGACGGGCATGCGGTGGATCTTGGACAGGAACATCCCTTCCAGTCCCAGGCCTAGGGTTCCGGCGATCTGGTCGGGCTGGCGCGATTCCTGATCGACGATCTGGACCGGACCGCTGGTCATGGCAAAGGCGGTGACGACGCTGTCGCTTGGTGCAAAGCCGCGCTCGACATGCAGCGGCTCCCAAGGCGAGCCCTCCTCCCATTCCGGAAAACACATGGTAAATTTCATCGGTGTACTGAGGGTCGAGCGATCAACGCCGCCCGGCTTGGCCCCGCCAACATTGCGAATGATCAGCCGCAAGGCCCGCCCGATGGTCGCATTGGCCCGATTGTCAGGCCCAAGAGCCCCGAGCTTCATATTCATGCCGAGCCTTTGTCGGATCGGGCCGTTAATCACCAGGACCGGTGAGGCCCCCATGGTCGTGGCTGTGACGCCGTGCATGTTAAATTCGTCCGTACACACCGCTTCTAACGCGGCGATGACGACCGGCAGATATTCGGGGCGGCAGCCGGCCATCACCGCATTGATCGCGACCTTCTCGACCGTAGCTGGGGCCATGTTTGGCGGCACCACCGCGACGATCTCTTGCGAGCCCCTTTGTGTGCCGCTCAGCATCCGCAGGACCCGCTCTGGCGTGGGTGGGACCAAAGGTAGGCCGTCGCTAAAGCCCTGATCGAACATGAACTCGTCCAGATCATCGCTGCTGGCAATCTCGATCCGGCGCGCCCGGATGGGGCTATTGTTGGCCTCGGCCAACAGGCGGTCATGGATCTCGCGGTCCAGATGTTTGGAGCCGCAGCCCGGCCGCCAGTCGGGAAGGTCGGCCCAGACCACGCCGCAGTCCGAAGCCTTGAGATCGGCGCTGATCTGCGATGCCAAGGCCTGCCATTCGGTGCGCACAAAGCCTTCGACACAGGGCCCGCCTTGGCCCTCCGCATCCAACCAATAGACGGCCGGGACAATCTCAAAGCCCCAAGCGAAGGACGTCTTTAGGGCGCTATCATCGAGCACGGGCAAGGTCAGGCCATGGCGGTCCTGCAAGATCTGATTGCCGTCCTTCGACTGGCCCAAGACCCAAATATCGGCCTGCTCGCCCCAAGCCTGATGGAAGGCCTCAAGGATCGGTGCGACCAGATTACAGGTGTTGCAGTCCTCTTTCAGGAAACAGATCAGGCTGGGTCGCCCTGTCGGAAAGACGCGGGTCTGGCCGTTCTGATCGGTCAGGGAAAATCCGGATGGGGCCGCGCTCATGGGTCTTTCCTCGCTCATTGATCTATAGCTCCCCCAGATCGAGCCGAGGGGATGGCGGAGGCGGATGGGAATCGAACCCACCACACGCCTTGTGGACGTGTCACTGGTTTTGAAGACCAGGGAGGCCACCAGACCCCAGTCGCCTCCGAAGGTCTCGAACAGTAGCGGTACCTTCGTGAAAAGTTGAAGGGCTTTTGTGCCGAGGCGAGCGTTTTAGCGATCTAGGGAGCGGTGGGTACGTCACCCTCACTCAGGACCTGCCGCACATCCCCCTCTCTGCGGGTCAGGCCGAGGCGGTCGAGATATTCCAGCACCGGGACGATATATTTGCGAGTGGTTTCCAGCGCTGCCCGCGCCTGCCCGGTCGTGAAGCTTTGCGGCGGCGCAAAGTGGCTTCGAAGCTTGGGCGCGGCATCCAACAGGGCTTGGTGATGAAAGGTCAGGGTTTGGCGAAGGGCCCCATTGCGCAAGGCGACGGCCCGCCCGGTCTCTACCAAAAGCGTCATCAGGGCTGTGGCCTCCTCATCATCGCCCGCGACGGTCGCCACATCGGGCGGCATGAGCCCGGCTTGGAGGAGCCGCGCCTCGATCTCGCCAAGGCGGACAAGGCTATCGGCGGTCAGGCTGGTCAGGGGGTCGTGACTCGCCAGCGCGACCTTGGCCCCCTCGAGCCGGATCAAACCCTCTAGCGCCAAGACCTGTTCGGCATGGGCGATAAGGTCCCGGCCATGGTCCTTGGCCAGCGCCTTGCGAACCTCTGCGAGTGAAGCTGCGGCATGCATCGGGGCGAGCGCGTGGGCGGTTGTTAGGGCGACGACATAGGCCTGCTTTGCCGCTGCCACATCAGCGCGCCGGACAAGCTGACCCTCGCCAAGGGGCTGATAGTCCGTCACCAAAAGGGGCAAAAGATCGCTGACCGTTCGGCGGGTCAGTCTCGCGGCCTCGGCGACCAACAGGATGCCACCGCTCCAGTCCGCGAGGGCTTGGACAATCGCTTCCACCTCACCTGAGGCCACAGCGGCAAGAAGAGCAAGCCTTGGCCCAGATCGCCCCTTCATCGGCGGCGCGAGCGGATCCAGTACCCTAATCGATCCCAGCGTCTCAACCGGAGAGGGGCGGCGAAGGACGGCCCTTTGACCGCCATAGGCCACGACGGACGTTGCAAACCGAAGCTGAGCCAGCGCCCTTTGCCCCGGCGCAAGGGTGCCGGCCTCCATCAGACGCAGGCTGGCCATATCTTGCCGAGCCCCCCACAGGACCTTGATCTGGTCCATATGTTTCAGGCCCTTCGAGGCCTGCACCGATAGGGTGATCATCACATCGACTTGGGTGCTGGGCGCAAAGGCGCCGGCGCGGCAGAGCACCTCGCCGCTGGCCACATCCTTGGCCGATAGACCCCGCAGATTGACCGCGACCCGGCCCCCCGGTTCGGCATGGCCCACGCTTTGGTTATGGACTTGAAGCTGGCGCACGCTGGCCCTCTGGCCCGACGGCCAAAGCTCGACCGCCTCACCGACCCTCAGGCCTGCGCCCTGCAAGGTGCCGGTCACCACGGTCCCTGCGCCGGTCAGACTAAAGGCCCGGTCGATGGGCAAGAAGGCTCCGGTGAGCGGGGACGGCAGAGGGCATCGATCGGCGAGCGCCTGCAGCCCCTCTCGCACGGCCTCAAGACCCGCGCCGCTATGGGCCGAACAGAGGATGATGGGCTGACCTTCAAGGATGGTGCCGCGCAGATCGGCGGTGATTTGGCTGATGACCGCCGCCTCGTCTCCCGGCCCCAACAGATCGGCCTTGGTCACCACCACCAGCCCGGCCTCTAGACCGAGCGCCGCCGCGATCGCCAGATGCTCAAAGGTCTGACGGCCAAAGCCCTCTGTAGCCGAGACGACCAACAGCACGGCCCGCGCCCCCGCCGTGCCGCTGACCATGGCGCGGATATAGTCCTCATGGCCGGGGGCATCGATCAGGTCGAACATGACCCCGCCCTGCGCGGCATGGGCGAAGCCGAGCGTGATGGACAGGCCCCGCTCGATCTCTTCCTTGAGCCGGTCGGTCTCCATGCCAGTCAAGGCCCGAACCAGCGCCGTCTTGCCATGGTTCACATGGCCGATCACCGCCAAGCTCACGGACGGTGTTGGCGCTCCTTGCACCCCTTCAGACGAAAGATCAGCCTCGCGGGTCATGGCCTGATCTATACAGGAACTGTCTCAGCGGTCACCACTGGGCGCCCATCTCCAACCCCGGGCTTGGCAGGCGCGCAAAGTTGCGTCACCCTTTGGCCATGGACCAGACCGCGCTTCTCTCAAACACCATGCTCCTGTCGCAGATGGATCAGGACGGGGTCCTGCACCTGACCCTCAACCATCCTGCGGCTCGCAATGCCTTGAGCCTTGAGATGATTACGCGGCTGCAAGAGGCCTTTGACGCCGCCGCCAAGGACCCCAAGGCGCGGGTCATTATCCTCAAAGGGGTGGGAAGCGTCTTTTGTTCCGGTCACGATCTAAAGGAGATGACCGCCCATCGCCAAGATCCCGATGGCGGCAAAGGGTTTTACGAGCAACTCTTTGCCCGCTGCTCGGACCTGATGCAGGCCATGGTCCACCACCCCCTGCCGATCATCGCCCAGATCGAGGGGCTGGCCACGGCAGCGGGCTGTCAGCTGGTCGCCAGCTGTGATCTGGCGCTCGCCACCCCAGAGGCGCGGTTCGCCACGCCGGGGGTCAATCTGGGCCTCTTCTGCTCGACCCCGATGGTGGCCCTGTCGCGCGCTGTGGGCCGAAAACAGGCGATGGAGATGCTCCTGACCGGCGACATGACCGGCGCCGACGAGGCCCTGCGCATCGGCCTGATCAACCGCATCGTCCCCGCCGACCAGATCGAGGCCCAAAGCCTGGCCCTCGCCCAAAAGATCGCCAGCAAGGCCCGCGCCACCCTTCAGGTCGGCAAACAGGCCTTCTATCAGCAGGTCGAGATACCGCTGAACGCGGCCTATGATCTGGCCTCGCAGGTCATGACCCTCAACATGCTCGGCCCCGAAGCCGAAGAGGGCATCGGCGCGTTCTTGGCCAAACGCCCGCCGGATTGGCCCTAGCCTCTGCGCGCCATCCAAGCCTCGCGGGTCAGTTCCCAGTAAAACGAAGCCCTAACCGTGCCGTCGGGGCGGATGGCGTCGCGCTGGCCCATGGAGACAAAGCCTGCCGCCTCTATGACCTTGGCCGAGCGGGGATTGTCGGTGGCGGCGGTGACACCGATCAGGCGCACGCCAAGGGCCTCGAACATCCAGTTAAAGCTGCCCGCAGCGCCGGACTTACCACCGCCGAGATTTTGCAGGTCCGCCCGCCTTGCCCCGGCAATTTCAGCAGAGGCGCGGTCTGGCCAGACGGTAAAGCGCGAATAGCCTGCCACCTGTCCCTCGCTATCGAGGGTCACGACCAGCACGGCCTCGCCGAGGGCCTGAAGCCTTGCGGTCTCTTGGATCCAAGCCCCAACGGTCTGAGGATTGATCGGGCGGGGCAGGTCATAGATCGGGGCTGACACGGCTGGATCACTGAGCAGAGCCACCAGCCCCTCAATATGGGACGGCCCCGCGATCCGCGCGCCGGGCCCTAGCAAAGACAGGTCCGCCGACCGCACCGCTTGGCGGATCGCGGCCTCCTCCTTGGGGGTGGTGGTCAGAACGGTCTTGGGCGGTGCACTCATGGCTCCAGTCTCGAAGACAATGGCGAGGCGCGCAAGGGGGGGCTCACCAAAGGCTGGACTATCGCCGTCTTTGGGGCATGATTGGGCAAGGGTGGACGATCAGAACCATGCAAAGACAAAAGATATTGGTGCTCTATACGGCCAATTCGGCCTTGGATTCTCCGGTCATTGGCTGGTCGGTCTATGATGGCACGGGTCAGACCCGGCCCATGGCGGGGGATCAGGATGAGCCGCCCTATCGCACCGGCGTGGATGCGCTCAAGGATGGATGGCGCCTGATCCAGGCCGCTCAACTCTTACCCCATGCGCGCGGCGAGGAGTTTGATCTGGCCTATCTGAAATATGAGTTCTTCTTTGAACAGTTGGTTGAGGTGCAGCCATGACCCATTTGCCCCTGCTCAATGCCCAGCAGATGGCCCAGTTCGTTGCGCGCGGGTTCCTGCGTCTTGATGGGGTGGTGCCTGAGGCGCTGAATGCGCAGTTCTTGCAAGAGATGGGCGAGATCGCGCCGCCCGTGCCGGGCCGGGGCCTGATGCGCACCTATGGCGAGATGCTGGCCAAGGCCGGTGTGCCCGAGGTCGCGGCGGGGACCCCGCTCGATCAGGCCTATGAGGACGGCTCGGCGCTGGCCAAGCTGGTTCAGTTGCCGGTGGTGGCGGGCGCGATCCGCAGTCTGGTCGGCGAGGACCCGATCTTTGACCATCATTTCCTGCACGTCACCTTCCCGCCTGCCTATCACGAGGCCAGCGGCGGCGAGAATGTCTCTCAGCACACCCATCAGGACTCCACCATCGACCCGCGCACGGCCTTTGACGTCCAGATCATGTACTATCCCCATGCGGTGACGCGCGAGATGGGCGGCACCCGCTTTGTCCCCGGCACCCACCTGCGCCGGGTCAGTGAGGTGGCCTTGGGCCGCTATCAGAATATTCGCGGCCAGCAGCATATGGTTTGCGAGCCCGGAACCTTGCTCTTCATCCACTCAGGCATCTGGCACGGCGGCGGGGTCAATCTGTCGGACCGCACCCGCACCATGTTCAAGATCCGGATCAATCCCAATCCAAGGTCTAGCCGCACACAGGTGCGCCAGTTCGATGTCTCGACCCTGGTGCCGCAAAATCAGCAGCGCCCGATCTTCTACCTCAAGGGCCCCTTGCCCCCCAGCGTCGAACAGACCCTGATGACCCCCGAGCCCTGGTTCGAGCAGGACACAGGCCGCCTTGAGTTCCTCAACCGCATCCGCCTCTGGCGCTATCTGACCGACGACCCCACCTACGACGCCGACTATTGGCTGACGCGCGTGGAGAATTTAGCGGAGGTTTGAGGGCGCTAAACCCCCACCCGGCCCAGAACCACATCCTCATAGGCGTGCAGCGAGGGTAGGCCGCCGGTGTGGAGGAACAGGACCTGTTCGCTGGGCTTGAAATAGCCCTCGCGGGCCAGACCGATCAGGCCAGCCATGATCTTGCCCGTATAGACCGGGTCCAGAAGGATGCCTTCGGTACGGGCCAGCATCTGGACAGCCTCGACCATGGCAGCATTGGGGATGGAATATTTCGGCTGCCAATAGCCGCCGACACTGACCACGGCGTCCCTCGGGATGGTCAGGCCGACATCGAGCAGGTCGGCGACGGCCTGCGCCTCCTTAAAGACCAGAGGCTCCTGATCGGCGGGGTCGCGGCTAACGCCGATGCCGACAATGGGGATCTTGATATGGTTGCCCAAAAAGCCCGCGACCAGACCGCCATGGGTGCCTGAACTGCCAGAGCCGACGACGACGCGGTCGATCTGGATGGCTTGGTCAAAGAGTTGCTGCTGAAGTTCCTGCGCGCAGGCGACATAGCCCAGCCCGCCCACGGCGTTCGAGCCGCCGCCCGGGATAACATAGGGCTTACCGCCCTCGGCTCGGACCTGATCGGCCATCAAGGCCATGGCGGCGGCAATGTCGCTGCCGCCGGGAACGACCGTGATGGCTTCGATGCCCATCAGATGGAACATGAAATTATTGCCACTGGCGGTTTGGCTATAGCTGCCGGGCACGCGCTCTTCGATGACAAAGCGGCATTTGAGCCCCTCGCGCACGGCGGCGGTCAGGGTAATCCGGCAATGGTTAGACTGGGGCGCGCCGCAGGTAATGATGGTGTCCGCGCCTTGGGCCAGCGCCTCGCCCATCAGGAACTCCAGCTTGCGGGTCTTATTGCCGCCGGGAAAGAGGCCCAGCATATCGTCGCGCTTGAACCAGATGTCGGGCCCGGTCCCACCGGGGCAACTGGCCGCCAAGGCTGCTGAGAACCGTGGCGCCCGCTCCAGCGGCGTGGGGAAGGGGGTATAGGTACGACGCGGAAAGCGCGAAAGGTCCATGGGGGGCCTGTCCAATTGGGGGGTAAAATCAAGGATAGGGGCGGGCCGTGAGCGGCCTTAGCCCAGTTGGCGGACCTGCCGGGGCGCATAGATGGCCCAGTGCCGACCGGACATGGCCAGTCGCTCACGGCAGGCGACGGTAAAGTCGAGCGTGACGATCAGGTGGCCGTTCTTTTCTTCATTGGCCACGACGATGGCGCGGGTCTCTAAGAGGTCACCGTCGCTGATCAAGCCATGTAAGCGCACATCGCTCTCGACATGGATCCATGGGCCGAGCTTGACCGAGCGGGCCAGCACATAGTTGGCGCGGCGCAGCATATAGCCGGGGCTGACCAGATTGCCGCCGTCAAACAGGGCCGGGTCCTCGCGGGTATTTTGCAGGTTCGACAGGCCGACATCGGCAAAGAAGATTTCCTTCAATGTGCCCAAGACCTTGCCGACCGGCAGGCTCTCCATGCTGGCATCAGGCCGATCTTCCGGGCGCGGCACCTCGGCCTCGGGCAGGAGGGCGGGCAGGGGGCTGTCATCCCTGCGCCAAGCCGTGCCGCTGGCACAGTCAAGGCCGCGCGCCTGAACGGCGATGGACAGGGTCTCGCCCGGCTGGTCTTCGGCTGTGACGGTGGTCTCGTCACCATCATAGACCGGCTTGCCAAACCGCGCCTTGATCCGGCCCTCACTCAGCCAATCAAGCCCCCACTGGGCGCGCGGCGCATGGGCCATATAGGCAAAGACATCGACACCGGGCACCAGACCGCCGGTAAAGCCAAATTTCCCCGCCATATCATCGGCATGGATGCGGTTCTCGCTGGCGGTGGCGGTATTGTAGGCAATGAGGGTGCGCTGCTGGGTCATGGTCAAAGCCTATCAGACCACAAGCTGGGCCGTCTAATCCAAACCGGCGGCGACCTTCGCGCCCGAAAATTGCCAAGATCGCTCTGCGGGTCTAGGCTTTGGTCCATAGGGTAGGGAACAGGCCAAAATGGCGACCAAAATAGACGTAAAGATCTCCACGCGCCTGTGGGCCGCGATCGGTGGCGGGCTCATCGCCCTTGTCGGTCTGGTTTTGCTGGTTGGCGGTGGCCGATTGGTGCAGCTCGGCGGCTCGGCCTATTACCTGCTCGCAGGGGCTGGCGTGACGGCAGCGGGGGTCTTGCTGGTTCGGCGCAGGCCTCTGGCCGGTCTGGTCTATGCCGCGGTTCTCGCCGTCACCTTGCCTTGGGCCCTTTGGGAAAGCGGACTGGTCTTTTGGCCTCTGGTGCCCCGGCTGGTCGCTCCCGCCGTTCTGGGTCTCTTCTTGCTGCTGGTCCTGCCCACAGCCCCTCGGGGCGCAGACCGTGACCGGGCCGGACGGGCGACGGCGCTGATGTCGGCGGTCTGTCTGCTGGTTATGGCCATCGCCATTCCGGGCACCTTTAGCCAAGGCCAAGCCACCACCCCGGCCAAGATTACCGAGGGTGCACCGCCGGCTGAGGCGGGCTCTGACTGGCGCTATTATGGCCGCGATCCGGGCGGCGCGCGCTATGTGCCCGTCGATCAGATCAATCGCGAGACGGTCTCAGGCCTCAAGGTCGCTTGGACTTTCCAAACGCGAGAGGCTCCCCATCGCGGCTCAGAAGATCAAAGCACGCCGATGCAGATTGGCGATAAGGTCTATCTCTGCACCCCGACCAATGTCGTCATCGCGCTCGATGCCGACAGTGGCAAGGAGATCTGGCGTCATGATCCGAAGGTCAAGCCGGGTTTCTGGAACCGTTGCCGTGGCGTGGGCTATTGGGACGGTGCCCAGCCTAAGGTCGCCCTAGCCAAGAGTTTGGACCCTGCCTCGACCGCAAAGATGGCACCGCCCGCGACGGGCTTGTGCGCACGGCGCATTATCAGCTCAACCATCAATGCGCAGCTCATCGCGCTAGATGCCGATACGGGGGCGCTTTGCCCCGGCTTTGGCAAGGGCGGCAAGGTGGACCTCACGACCGGGATCGGGCCGATCAAGACCGGCTTCTATTTCCAGACCTCTATGCCGACCGTGATTGGCAATCGGGTGGTTCTTGGTGGCTGGGTCGCGGACAATCAAGAACTGTCCGAGCCTTCAGGCGTCGTGCGGGCCTTTGATGTGGTGACGGGCGAACTGTCTTGGGCTTGGGATCTGGGCAATCCGGCCATCAGCAAGCTGCCGCCTGAGGGCCAGACCTATACGCGCGGCACGCCCAATGTCTGGTCGACCCCGGCCTTTGATCCAGAGCTTGGCCTGATCTATCTGCCCACCGGCAATGCAACGCCCGACTATTGGGGATCGCACCGCTCGCGCCTGAGCGAGGTCTATTCCTCCTCGGTGGTGGCGCTCGATGCGGTGACCGGCAAGGTGCGCTGGCACTTCCAGACCGTGCACCATGATATTTGGGATTATGATGTCCCATCTCAGCCGATGCTGATCGACTTCCCTGTTGCGGGCGGTTCCGCCCCGGCGGTGGTCCAGATGACCAAGCGCGGCCAGATCTTTGTCCTCGACCGGCGCGATGGAACACCCCTGTCCAAGGTGGTTGAGGTCAAGGTTCCGGGCGGGCCCCAGCCGGGCGAGTGGCTCTCGCCCACCCAGCCCTATTCGGTCGATATGCCCACCGTTGGCGCGGGCCGCATAACCGAAAAAATGATGTGGGGCGCAACCCCGCTCGACCAGCTCTATTGCCGGATCAGCTTTAAGAGCGTGCGCTATGATGGCGACTTCACACCGCCCGGCGGCGAGAAGGCATCGCTACAGTCTCCGGGCAATGGCGGCGGTATGAATTGGGGGTCTGGCGCCTTTGATCCGCGCCGGGGCCTCTTGCTAATGACCGATGTCCGCATCCCTCAGACCGTGAGTCTCGTGCCCTCGAACGAGCCCAATATCCAGCTGAGCCGGGCCAAGGATCGTCCCGAGGCCAGCCTCAAGGGTGTTGCCTATAAGGCGGTTAGCAAATGGATGGTCAGTCCCCTGTTCACGCCCTGCCTGCAACCGGCCCAGAACATGATGACGGCTATTGATGTAAAGAGCCGCAAGATCGTCTGGCAGGTTCCCGTTGGCACAGCAGAGACGGCCGGACCTCTGGGCCTTGCATCTCACATCCCGCTGCCGATTGGCACCATGGGGCTGGGCGGGGTGATCACCACGGCAGGCGGTTTGACCTTCCATGCTGCGACCATGGACCCCTATCTGCGGGCCTATGACAATGAGACCGGCAAGGTGCTTTGGGCAGGCCGCTTGCCCGTCGGCGTTGGCGGCACGCCCTCCAGCTATGTCTCACCCAAGACCGGCAAGCAATATGTCGTGGTCTCGGCTGGTGGCGCGCGCATGACGAGGGCCAAGGGCGACTATGTGATTGCCTATTCGTTGCCATAGGGGGTCTAACGGGTTCGGCCCGGCAGCCTAATGAAGTACGAGGAGCGGACTATGTTTGTCAGATTAATCTTGGCGACGGCCCTAGTCGCCTCTGTGGCTCAGGCGCAACCTTCACAGGGTGGCGGTGACGGTGGCCCCGTCTCTCAAATCACGGTGACGGGTGCGCGCAAGGGCGAAAAGCTACCGCCGCCTGCAGTCACCATCGATATGCAAACCGACGACAGCGCCATCGGCCAATTTGTCTCGGTCTATCCAGACGGGGCCTTTCAAGCCAAGGTCAGCGGTCAGGTGACGCTGAACTGCGATGTGGATATCTATGGGCTGGCAGAATGGTGCGAGGTCCTGTCTGAGACTCCTGAGGGCAAGAATTTTGGCCGCGCGGCCATGACCCTGCGCCCGACCTTCAAGGTTCCTCCCGCCATGGGTCCCAAGGGTCCGGTCCGCTCGATGATGCGCATCGCCATCAATTTCAAGGCACCCAACCCTCAGTTTGACACCATGCCCACCTCATCCTCGGCCATGCCTGGAGAGTGCGGCATGGGGGGCAAGCCCTGTCCGACCAGTTGGATCAAGAACAACCCCTTGCCTCGGCGCCTGATCACCATGTTGGACCATCCGACTTGGGCTCAGGCCCCCAGCACGGCGGACTGGAACCAAGCCTATCCTGCTGAGGCCGGCAATGCGGAGGGCTATGCGGTCGCCCACTGTCAGGTGGTCAAGTTTGGCGGCCTGTCGCGCTGTCAGATCACCAAGGAAACCCCCACCAAGCTTGGCTTTGGCAATGCCGCCCTCTTGCTGACGCGAAAGTTCCAACTGACCCCGGACTTGGCCAAGCCCCGGCGCGGTGAGGATGTCTGGGTCGACGTACCCATCCGCTTTGCGCCGCCGAACCGGGGCGAAGAGCGCATGATCGACTCGCCCAAATGGACCTATGGCTTTGATGCCGAGCGAGCCCCCAAGGTCTTTCCACCTGAAGCGGTGGCCCAAGGGGTCTCCACAGGCCGAGGCGTCGTCCTTTGCCGGGTCACCGTCGGCGGTAGTTTGACCAACTGTAAGCCTCAGGCCGCAGAACCCGAGGGCCTAGGCTTTTCAGAGGCCGCCGCCCTCTTGGCCTCGACCATGAAGATGAACCCCTGGTCCTCCGACGGCGCGCCGGTCGATGGGGCCTCGGTACAGATCGCCATCCGTCTTGGACTGAAAAAGCCTCAGAACTAGCGGGGCCGCTCCTAAACCAGTTGCCGCGCAATGCCGCGCAGGAAGGCGATGGTCTCGTCTTCCCGATTAGTTGCCTCATCCATGGTCGTGCCATAGGCGCGGTTGGCTGATTGTTTGACAATGACCACCCCGCGCGAGGGGTCGACATAGACGAACTGGTTATAGATGCCGATGGCCGAGAACTCGCCATCGGTGCCGTCCGGTAGCCACCATTGATAGCCATAGCCAAAGGGCAGGGTGTGGTCGCTGAGGATCGGACAGCCGGGCAAGAGGTGCGGCGCGTCCCATCGGACCGAGGCCTTGACCCAATCGGCCGGGACGATCTGCTGACCGTTCCATTTACCGCCCAAGCGATAGAGTTCGCCAAGCTTGGCGTAGTCGCGGGCCGTGAGGTTTAGACCCGCATAGGCCATTTCCATGCCGGTCCGATCGATCAGCCAATAGCCCGGATCGACCATGCCGAGGGGCTCAAACAGCTTGTCTTGCATATAGTCGGTTATCGAGCGCCCCGTGGCCTTGACGAGCAGGTGGCCTAGCGCCTGGGTATCACCGGAATTGTAGCGGCAGACCGTCCCCGGCTCAGTCTCACGCACCATCCCAGCGATGAAGTCATCATGGCTAATTGCCCCGACCATTGCCGCCGCTAGGCGGTGCACATCTGAGTTTGGGTCGGCATAGTCCTCGTTCCAGCGGGCTCCGGATGACATCTGCAAGACGTTCCGGATCGCCACCCCGTCATAGGCCGAGCCCGGATCAACCCGGATATAGGCGCTGATGGGGTCCTCGATCGATGCGATGTGGCCCTCTGAGACGGCGATACCGACCAGAGCCGAGATGAAACTCTTGGCCACCGACATCGAGATCCAAGGCACTGCGGGCCCGCCGCTGAGTGCATAGCGCTCGATCCGCACAAGACCGTCCTTGAGCACCAAAAGGCCCGCCGTATCGGTCTCGGTAAAGAAGGTCTCTGAAGACCGGGTCTGGCCCTCATAGTCATAGGTGGCAGGAAAGATGGCGGCCTGTCCTTGTGGCCAACTGAAGGTCTTCTGGGCCGGAGCCAGCCGAGCCGTTGGCACATGGTCCTTCAGCCGTGCAAAATTATCGTGCTGCGGCTCCCCGCTGAAGAGGTTGAAGTCGGTCAGAGATCCTGAGGGTGGGTTGGTCATGAAAGGGTCGGTTCCTTTAGGGCTCTTGGGGTGCTCGCCCCATTTGCGATCAGTTGCGCCCCTATCTGGCGAACCCTTTGGGGGTTGTGGGGCTTGACGCCGAGATGGCTCAAGAAAGCTGTGCCAAAGGCTAGCGACACGGTCGAATAGGCGGTGTCGAAACAGTCCGGCCCATCCTGCTGCCTCTGACCCTTGCCGAGGGATGCGGCGACCTCGAAGACAAGCCGGTGATAGATCGCCGCCAGTCGTTCGCGCAGGGCTAGGTCCCGCAGCGACAGGTGCCAGAGCTCCATGATGGTGATGTTGGTCACCTCATCGGCGAACACCTCATCAAACAGGAGCCTCACAACCGAGGCAGGCTGACCCTCGACCATCCGTCGCAGAGACAGGTCGATCTTGGCCTGGCCGCGTTCCAGCAATCGCTCGATCAGGCAAGTGATCATCGCCTCGCGATTGCCAATGAAATAGCGCACCAAAGAGCGCGGCTGTGCGGCCTCAGCGGCAACATCCTCAAGGGTGGTCTCTGCCAAGCCCTTGCGCAGGATACAGCGCTCAAAGGCCTGTAAAATGGCTTCGCGTCGTTCTTCGGAGACCTTGGGACGCGCCATATGCAGAGCCCTACACCAATATTGTCAGAACTGACAATTTACGCCCCGCTGACCCCTTGTCAATCTTGACGCGGTGGGGTTGGCGTGCGACCGATTGAGGCGGGGGCATCCATGGACCTATCGGATTTTGAGCCATGGTTGACGCGTTGGCATCTTGAAGTCGATGGCGCGCCCTTTGCCAGCAGATGGAGCCAGCTGTTACCGGTGCGGCGCGAGGGTCACGCCATGATGCTCAAGGCCCATATGGCCGAGCAGGAGGTGCAGGGCTCGGCCTTCCTGGCGACCTATGGAGGACGCGGCGCGGTTCATGTCTATGAGCGAGACGCTGACGCTGTTTTGATGGAGCGTGCGACGGGACCCCGGCACCTTATCCATATCGTGCTTGAGGCCGATGAACCCGCTGCCCTCCAGGTTCTCTGCGACCAGTTAGCGGTTCTTCACGCTACAGTCGGACCCTTTGATCCCGCGCCGATCTCTATGGACCTTTGGTTCAGTGCCTTGCCGCTCACAGCAGAGCGACTGGGCGGCATCTATGCCGAGGCCGCCGATCTGCTGTCGCGGCTTCTGGCGAGCACGGACAGGACCGTTCCGCTGCATGGCGATCTGCATCACGGCAACCTGCACGATGGCGGCGCGCGCGGTTGGCTGGCGATCGATCCCAAGGGCCTGATGGGCGATCCAACCTACGACTATGCGATTATGCTCTGTCTTAATCCCGACGCGCCCGCGGAGGGTCCCGCAAAGGCCGTCGATGTGGCCCGCAGGGTCCCGGTGGTCGCGGCGATGGCAGGTCTGTCAGCGCCGCGTCTTCTGGCCTGGACAACCTGTCTTTGCGCGCTCTATTCGGCCTGGTTCGAAGGCCATGAAGGGGTTGAGCCATGGGTCGAACTGACCTCTGACCTGCTGCGCGACTTTGCCGATCAGATGGGGATCACCTGAACGGGCTGACCTAGGCCGAATAGGCAGGCGGCGGGGTGAAGCCAAAGCCCATGGCTTCGAGCCGCTGGGCCAGGCCGATGGTGCGAAGGTCGCTATAGGCGGGACCAATGATCTGTAGCCCAACCGGCAGCCCATCGGTGGCCAACCCCGCCGGGAAGACGGTGGCGGGCAGATAGGCGACACCGGCCAGTCCGGCCCAGAAGGTCTGGTTGAAATAGGGCAAGGCCTTTCCATCAATATCAACCATGCGCGCCCCCTCGCGGCCATGATCGTGCGGGAAGGCCGTGACTGGCATGACGGGGGTGATCAGGAAATCCACCTCGCCAAAATAGCGATGCCACGCCCAGCGGATCTTGTTTCTCGCCTCATTGAGCCGCGACCAGTCGCGCAGGCTCAGGGTCTGCCAGCGCAGCTGTTTCGCCAGCGGGCTTTGATCATCGGGCGAGAGGGTGGCGAGCCGGGTCTGGGCCCGCTTGACATCCTCATCCGAGGCCCGCGCTGACATGGCTGAGGACAGGAGGCCGTTGAAGGTCTCGTAACTGTGGGCCGCTGAGAAGTCTGGGCGTGAGTGCTCATCAATCTTGGCCCCTGCCCGGCCTAGGGCGTCGGCGACCGCCTGCAGCCTGGCCCCCACCGCCGCCGAGGTTGGGCAGATCGGGTCAGAGGCCCAGATGCCTATGGTCAGGTCCGATAGGGGGCCGTCCAAGCCGGGCAGTTGGTCGCTAAAGCCGCGCCAATCGGCATCATCGTCTCCGGCCACCAACATCATGGCCAGTTCCAGATCGTCGGCGGACCGGGCCAGCGGCCCAACCACTGAAATGTCGGAGGGCGACACGCTGTCATCGAGCGAATGACCCCGAGGCGGCACCAGATTCCACGTCCCCTTATGACCAAAGACACCGCAAAAATGGGCCGGATTGCGGATCGAGCCGCCAATATCGCTGCCCATCTCAAGGCTGGTGAGACCTGCCGCTAGGGCGGCGGCCGACCCACCAGAAGAGCCGCCGGGCGTCCGGGTCAGGTCCCACGGATTGTTGGTGGTGCCGTAGATGTCGTTATAGCTCTGAAAATCTGCCAGCCGGATCGGCACATTGGTCTTGCCGAAGATGTTGGCGCCCGCCGCCTGCAGACGCGAAATGGCCACCGCCGTGCGCTGGGTGACATTGTCCTTCATGGCCGGAATGCCATAGGTGGTTGGTGATCCGGGCAGTTGGTAGCTCTCCTTGATGGTCATGGGTACGCCATGCAGGGGGCCAAGCTCGTCCCCGGCTGCTCGGGCCGCGTCCGCCGCATCGGCTCTGGCCCGCGCGCCCTCTCGGTCCTGATAGATCACCGCATTGAGCGGGCCATTATGCTGGTCAACCCGATCGAGGAAATGTTCCAGCGCCGCGCGCGCCGTGATCTCGCCGCTGCGAATGGCAGCGGCAATGGCGGTGGCAGAGCGAAAATGAAGTGGGGTCATGGGGCTTGCCCTCTTGCTTGGCGGTCCCGGTGGGGACGTGATGGTGAAAGCCTATTATGCCTCTGGTCGGGACGCTAGGCGCCAGATCCAAGGCGGCGCCGATTGCCAGCCGACGCCTGCAGCGCTAGCCTAAAGATCAAGCGAGTAGGAGGTGGCCATGAACCGATTTTGGACCCTGTCGGGCAAGCCGGTTGGCGCTTGGCCAGACGCTGAAACCTTTGTGCTGCGAGAGGCCCCGATCCCCTCGCCCGGCCCCGGTCAGGCCCTGACCCGCACGCTCTACATTTCGCTAGATCCCTATCAGTGGGGCTTTAAGCGGCGCGGCGTCGACCGGCCCGGCACCCCCTGCCACGCCCGCACCGTGTCGCAGGTGATCGAGAGCCGGATGGAGGGCTTTGCCGCAGGTGATCTGGTGTTCAACACCAATGGCTGGGCCGCCTATGGCCTGATGGGCGAGGGCGTTCCGCGTCCCGGCTATATGGTGCCACGCAGGCTTGATCCGGCGCGGGGGCGTATTTCCCAGGCGGTCGGCGTGCTGGGCATGTTGGGCTTGACCGCCTATGCCGGCCTGATCTTGATGGCCGCGCCAAAGGCCGGTGAAACGGTGGTGATTTCCGCTGCATCGGGCGGCGTCGGCCAGATCGCGGGCCAACTGGCCAAGCTGCGCGGCGCGCGCGTGGTCGGCATAGCGGGCAAGGCGGCCAAGTGCCGGTTTGTCACCGAAGAGCTGGGCTTTGATGCCTGTGTCTCTCACCTCAGCCCCACCCTTGCCGATGACTTGGCCAAGGCCTGCCCGAGCGGGATCGATGTCTATTTCGAAAATGTCGGCGGCGCCGTCTTTGATGCGGTCTTGCCCCTGTTCAATCACGGCGCACGGATGACCATCTGCGGCCTGATCGCCCACTATGGCGATGAGGACAATAGCGATGCCAGGGCCGCCCTGATGGCGCGCGGCGATACGATCTTTAAGGCCAGAGGCGTCAAGGTCGGGGACCTGTTTGTCGGAGACTTCGTCCCAGACCACCACGACCAGTTCCTAGAAGAGGTCGCGCCCCTCGTCGCTTCGGGTCAGCTCAGATATCGCGAAGATGTTCGCCAAGGCCTCGAGGCCGTCCCCAGCGCCTTCGCCGAAATGCTCAGAGGGGATAATTTCGGCAAGATGCTGGTCCAGATCGCGCCGGATCCGTCTTTGTCAGCTTGAGACTTTCCTTAGCGCCTCAAGGTCCCGCGACAGCCAAGACTTTCGAAAACCCTTGCCCGCGAGCAGGCGCTGGAAATCTTCGCGGTTATCGAAATGCTGCAGTTGGCGGTGGTAATAGTTGACATATTCCAGAACCACTAGGATTGCGCAGCCGGTTGCAATGTTGCGGTCTGCGAGCCCAGCCGACCAAGCGGGGACCAGCCACCCGCCCAGAGCGGTCAGGCAGCCCAACAGCGTCAGGACCAAGGCAGGCCGCTGCCAAACGCCAATCGCGCGCAACAGGCCGGTGAAATTGCGACCATCGCCCCGCAACTGTCGCACCTTGCCGCGCCAATAGAGGGTGCCAATGACGAGGAGCAGTATGGTCGCCGCCATCGGCGCGACCGTGATCACGCTGATCTGCCCTTGGTTTAACCAGAGCAAAAATGCGGGCACCAACAGCACATTTGTGGCCTCCATTTTCCAATAGGGATTCAGCCGCTTCAAAAGGTCAGCACGGGTTTTTGTGGCCAAAGACTAATCTCCGCGTGTGCCGCGATATCCATGGTTACTGGCGGTGGAAGAGAGCCTGAAGGCGAACTCTCGCTTCTAGCCATCCAGCATCCCACGGAACGCATCAGGCCAACCGCCGTATGCGAGGAGAGCATGCTGCGCTAAGTTAGCTTAGCCGCCGATGTATATGCAGCGATCTAGGCCGCCCGGCGTCCAAGTAGGGCATCGAGAGTGAGATGTTGTCGAAAATCCTAGGAGTCGCAGATGGATCGGCGGTGGCCTTGAACGTGCAGTCTTCAGCTGTCGGCTGGTCCGACCCCCGATTTGATATCTCGTTGCCCGAGGGTTTCGAGATTTTCCGCGTGTACAAAGGCACCGAGTATCGCGCAAAGGCGTTGACGTGACCCTGACGTGACCCCAACATCTCATCCAGCCATAACGAGAATCCTATCGTAATTTGAGCCTTCGTTGATGTGTATGGCAAGAGGCGTCCGCGCGGAGCCTCCAGGCTGCGCAGCGCGGTCGCCGGTCTCTCCGGATAAGGCGCTGGCAT
>CANESI010000001.1 GCA_947441065.1 Caulobacteraceae bacterium | reverse complement strand
GCCCTGATCTTGGAATGGTTGGCGGGGTTGCCGGCCTAAGCCCCCCTTAGCGGGGAACGCGGCGGTGGGGACAGTGGATGAACACCCCCCACTCCCAACCCTCTCCCCCTCAAGGGGGGAAAGGGCTTTCTTAGCCCTCTCCCTGTGGGAGAGGGTTGGGTGAGGGCCTTGTTGCCTTAAAGAAAAAACCCCCTACCCTGGCTTCGCCGGTACTTCCCCCAGAGGGGGAAGATCATCAGCGTTAAATCTTCCCCCTCTGGGGGAAGTGGCCCGAAGGGCCGTAGGGGGCCTTGTTTAAGCCTCAAACCAGCCTCACCGGCACCCTCACCGGGAACTCCAACAGTTGCTGAGCCTTGCCCTTGGCCAGGGCATCGAGCCGAAGGGTCGCCAACTGTCCGCCGCCGAGGGCGTTCTGGCAAAGCAGGTTGATCGCCGTCATACCGGGCAGATCAAAGCGCGCGACGCTCGGTTTGCGCCCGCCCTCGAACTCGTGGGCCAGAAAGCCAAGCACCGCCTCTTCGCTGAGGGCGGCGCGGATATAGGGCAAGAGCTCGGGCTTGCGGGCAATGACGCCGACATTGAACGAGTCGCCCTTATCGCCGGACCTTGCCCAAGCAATGTCGATCAGATCGACCTCTACCATCTCTTCATCATTGGCCGCTGAGGGACTGACCCCAAGGGCAGACACGTCCGGCCGCTCGATCTGGTCGGGGGTGAACCGGCGCGCCGGTTCGGCCACCGCGACCTCAAAGGTCTGACCGGCCAGATCAACCTTGGGCGATAGGGTGGTGCGGTCAATGAGGCAGCTATAGACCCGGATCACCGGTGAGATGGTCGGACGACCCGCGAACCAGCCCGTCGAACCGGGGGACATGGAGGTGGTCGGCGAGTCGATCTCGCGCATAAAGACCTCCATCGCGGCGGGATCATCATGTTCAACGCCAATCTTGCAGACCACCTCGCGTACATCCCGCGCTCGGCTGTTGGCCCCATAGGTCGCTTCGGCCCCCAGCGCCTCGATCCGCTTGGCACGAAAGGGCGGCAGGTTGCGATTGCGGAGCATCTCCTCAACCCGTTCGATCACCGCGTCAGCCTGACGTTCCGCCTTGCGCGCAGCATCGCGCCCGACCACCGGCATGGCAGCCAGACAGCGCCAGCCATCGGCATGGGTGACCGAGACCTTGTAGAACCCGCTCGGCGCGCGGCCCTTGGTCTGGCTGACCCGCACCCTCTGTTCGCCGACCTGTTCCAGCTTGAGACCGGCAAAGTCGCAGACCACATCGGGCAGCATATAGGCCTGAGGATCACCGACCTCGTAGAGGATCTGTTCGCCGACCGTGGCGCAGGTCACCAGACCGCCCGTGCCCTCCGGCTTGGTGACGATGAAGGAGCCATCGGCGGCGCATTCGACAATCGGATAACCAATATGGGCCCAGTCCGGCACGCTCTCCCAATCGGTAAAGAGCCCGCCCGTGGCCTGCGCCCCGCACTCGATGACGTGACCGGCCAGCGAGCCACCGGCAAGCTGATCATAGTCGCTGGCCTTCCAGCCAAATTCGTACATCAAGGGCGCGAGCACGAGGGCGGAATCGACCACCCGGCCCGTGATCACAACATCGGCCCCGGCCCTGAGGGCCGCAACAATCGGGTCAGCCCCGAAATAGACGCTGGCATTGAGTACCGCGTCAGGAGCGGGAAAGCCATCACCGGACACCATCTCACGCACATCGGCCAGACGGCCCAGATCGCCGCGCAGATCGTCGCCCTCGACAATGGCGATGTTGAAACTCAGGCCCGCCTCAGCGGCCAAGGCCTCCATGCGCGCGCGGCAGGCCCTGGGGTTCAGCCCCCCAGCATTGGTCACGACCTTGATGGACTGGCGTTTGATCTCGCGGATATTGTCTTTCCAGACCCATTCGGTGAAGTCGCGGGCATAGCCGCCTTCGGGCCGTCCCTTCTGCATCATGGCCAGCATGGGCATGGTCGCCTCGGCCAGATAGTCGAGGATCAGATAGTCCAGCCGCCCGCCGGAAATGAGCTGCGGCGCGGCCACCGAACTGTCACCGAGAAAGCCGCCCGCGCCTCCGATCCGCACGATCTTGTCTGACATGGCGTCCTCCCGATCTTTGTTGTGTGGTTATAAATGAAAAGGGCCGGCCGTTGCCGACCGGCCCTTTCCTTAAGGTTTCGAACCCCTTAGAGGCGCTCGATGATCGTCACATTGGCAAGGCCGCCGCCTTCGCACATGGTCTGCAGACCATAGCGCTTCTTGTGGGCGCCCAGGGCGTGGATCAGGGTGGTCATCAGCTTGGTGCCCGAACCGCCGAGGGGGTGGCCCAGAGCAATCGCGCCGCCATTGACGTTCAGACGGGAAGGATCGGCACCGATATCCTTGAGCCAAGCGGTTGGCACCGAGGCGAAGGCTTCGTTGACTTCGTAAAGATCGATATCGTCGATCTTCATACCGGCCTTCTTAAGGGCGCGGTGGGTCGCAGGGATCGGGGCTTCCAGCATGATCACCGGATCACCGCCAATGACGGTCATATGGTGGATGCGGGCCAGAGGCTCGACGCCCAAGGCCTTCAGACCGGCCTCGTTGACGACCATGACGCCCGAAGCGCCGTCGCAAATCTGGCTGGAGGTGGCCGCCGTCAAGGTGCCGCCCTCTTGCAACAGCTTCACGCCGCGCATGCCTTCGAGGCTGGCTTCAAAGCGGATCCCCTCGTCGATCACATGCATCTCGGTCGAGCCGTCGGGCATGGTGATCTGGATTGGCACGATCTCGTCGGTGAAGGCACCGCTCTTGGTGGCGGCAATGGCCTTCTGGTGGCTGGCATAGCCGAAGCTGTCCATCTGGTCCTTGTCGAGGCCATATTTGGCAGCGACCATTTCAGCGCCGACAAACTGGCTGAACTGGATACCAGGATAGCGCTCTTCCATGCGCGGGCTCTTATAGATGCCAAGGCCGTTCTTGAAGGGCAGGATGGTCGGCATGCCCATGGGCACGCGGCTCATGCTTTCGACGCCAGCGGCGATGACAATGTCCATCGAGCCGGACATCACGGCCTGAGCGGCAAAGTGCAGGGCCTGCTGCGACGAACCGCACTGACGGTCAACCGAGGTGGCGGGCACGCTCTCTGGCAGGCTCGAGGCCAGCACGGCGTTGCGCGCAATGTTGGTGGCCTGTTCACCGGCCTGACCAACGCAGCCCATGATCACATCTTCAACCAGTGCTGGATCAGCACCGGTGCGCGCGATCAATGCGTCCAGAACACTTCCGGCCAGATCGGCTGGATGCCAGCCCGACAGACGTCCGCCCTTGCGGCCCCCGGCCGTACGCGCGGCCGCTACGATATAGGCTTGCGCCATGGTCATTTCCTCATGTCAGTGAACAGACCAGACCGCTCATCTGCCGCCTCGCCCTTTTCGAAGCCTCAAAATGCGCGTTTTATAATTGCTCTGTAAAGTCACGATCGCGCGTCTGCCCTTAGGTCACCTGCCGCGCAGGTGGGGCATGAATGGGCTTAACACCTAGGGGTACCCGCAGGCCCATCGCCTCAAAACTGAAAAACGATGGCAAGAAATATCAAAGACACGGCGATGTCTGGAACAAAGCTGCGTTTTCCAAGTCTTTATGAAAATGGCGCTCTAGGCCTTGGGTGGGGCGCAGGATTGGCGCACGATCAGCTCGAAATCCAACATCCGCTTGATCGGTAGCTTGTCATCCATGGCCCGCCTGGCCTCACCACTGATCAGGATGTCAGCGGCAGCGGCGGCCATCTCGTTGATCGGCTGGCGCACGGTCGTCAAAGGCGGCCAGACCACACGGGCGGTCGGCGTATCGTCAAAGCCCGCAACCGACAGGTCGGTGGGAATGGACAGACCCATCCGCGCCGCCGTCGACATCACACCCAAGGCCATACCGTCACTGGCCGCAAAGATGGCGGTCGGACGCTCCGGATGGCGCAGCAGATGCTCGCCCGCCTGCACGCCAGACTGAAAGGTGAAATAGCCTTGCGCCAGCAGGTCCGGCTGCAGCGGCAAGCCATGGTCCGCCATCGCCGCCTGAAACCCATCAAACCGGCGATAGGATGAGCCATGGTCGGGGTGCCCGCGCACAAAGCCAATCCGCCGATGGCCCAGACCCAACAGATAGTTGGTCATGTCATAGGCGGCCTTATAGTCGTCCATATAGACGCTCGGGCCCCGGTCACGGTCGCGCTCGGGCGAGATACGGACATAGGGTGTGCGGCTGGCCTCAAGCATGGCCAAGATCGCCGGATGGTCGGAGACTGGCGGCGTGATGATCACCCCATCGACCCGCACATTGAACACCATGGCTTCGAGCTGAGAATCGGCGGTCTCTGAACGATTGTCGACGGGCTCAACGACGAGATGATAGCCCGACACCCGGCAGCGGGTAATGGCCCCGATCTGGGCCTCGCTGACATAGGCGGGGTTGGGATTGTCAAAACAGAGGCCAATCAGGAACGAGCGCGAGCCGGCAAGGCTGCGCGCCGACAGGTTGGGCCGATAGCCAAGGGCTGTCACCGCCTCCTGCACCCGCTCACGGGTCTCAGGCCGGACATTGGCTTCGTTGTTCAGGACGCGCGACACGGTCTTGATCGAAACACCGGCGCGATCGGCAACGTCATTAATGGTGATGGCAGCGACGGACGTGGCCTTAACCCTTCGAACGGTTGGCACCGACGGACGATGCGCGCCGCGACCCTAATGCACAGTGAGCGGTAAATAAACTGCACCCGCCACGTTCTGATCGATCTGAGCCCGCACTTTACCACGTGCTCGCGCCCTTCTATAGCACAGGACCCAAGAGCAGACCGCAATTTGGGCGAACAGGAGACGGGGTGCATGGCCGATTGGCCGCTGCGCAGATTGGCGAAGGGTCGTCACCGATGGGCCGCTTCAGCGGTCGTGGTCAGCCTGTCCGCTATTGCCGTCGTCGCGGTGTCCGAGGCACCGCGCCCAGTGACCTCATCGGTGCCCAAGCGGGTCGTGTCGCTCGACTATTGCGCCGACCAGTTCGTCCTGAAATTCGCAGACCGCAGCCAGATTCTCGCCCTATCGAGCCAGTCACAGGCCAGCCATTCCTACATGCGCGAGGCCGCCAAGGGCCTGCCGCAGGTGCGCTCCCGCGCCGAGTCGGTTCTGGCCCTAGAGCCTGATCTGGTGGTGCGGACCTATGGCGGGGGACCGGACGCCGCGCGGTTTTTCCAAGCCTCCGGCACGCCGGTCCTACAGTTGGGCGAGGCGGATCAATATGAGGGCATCAGAGGCAATCTTCGGCTGGCAGCCAAGGGCCTTGGCCATCCAGAGCGCGGCGAGGCCGCCGTGCGCCAGTTTGATGCCACCCTTGCCAAGGCCAAGCGCCAAGGCCCGCCCGTCGAGGCGCTCTATGTCACTTCGGGCGGCGTTCAGGCCGGAGCCGATACCAGCCTTGGCCAGATGATGGTGACGGCGGGCCTTGTCCCCTACGATGGTCGCCATCGCGGCTGGAGCGAACTGCCGCTGGAAAAACTAGCCGCCAAGGCACCCAGCATGGTGGTGACCGGCTTTATGAGTTTGGGCGAGATGGACCTCTTTCCTTGGTCGTCCGCCCGTCATCCCCTCGTGCGCCAGAGCCTCAAATCACGCCCCACAGTCGCCCTGCCCGGCGCGGTGACGGCCTGTTCGGGCTGGTTCCTCGCCGATGCCACCTTGGATATGGCCAAGGGCGGGGATATTTTGCGCGGTAAGCGGCCATGAGCGCTGGACCGACCGATCATAGCCGCAGGCTGATCCCTGCCCTCGCCATCGCCAGCCTTCTGGCCGTGCTGTTGGCCTGCAGTTTGGGCGAGACCCCCATGGCCTTGAGCAAGGTCCTCGCCAGCCTGTTCGGCGGCGGCGATGCCACCAGCCAAACGATCGTCTGGTCCATTCGCCTGCCCCGCGCGCTGGCCGCCTGGATCGTGGGGGCCAGTCTGGGACTTTCGGGGGCTGCTATGCAGGGGTTGCTGCGCAATCCTTTGGCGGAACCGGGTGTCCTTGGCGTATCGGTGACGGCCTCGCTGGGCGCAGTGATCGCCATCTATTATGGCTTTAGCGCCAGCTTTGCCCCGGCCTTGCAGATCGGCGCTGTGGTTGGAGCCCTGTCGGCCACAGCCCTGATCGCCTTTGCGGCCCAAAGGGTGCGCGACATGGTCGGCCTGATCCTGATTGGGGTGGGCCTATCCAGTCTGGCTGGGGCGCTATTATCGCTCCTCATGAACCTCGCGCCCAACCCCTTTACGCTAAACGATATGGTCAGTTGGCTGATGGGGTCGGTGGCCAATCGCAGCCTGTCCGATATTGCCCTGTCCGGCCCGATCATTGCGGCAGGAGCCCTCATTCTGCTGATGACCCGGCGCGGTCTTTCAGCCCTGACCTTGGGCGAAGAGGCGGCCCATGGCCTCGGGCTCGACCTGACCCGAACAAGGGTTTTGGTGGCGGTGGGCTGTGGTCTGGCGACGGGAGGGTCAGTGGCGCTTGCCGGAGCCATCGGCTTTGTCGGTATTGTCACGCCCCATCTGGTGCGCCCGCTGGTCGGGTCTGATCCGGGCCGGGCTCTGGTTCCCTCGGCGCTTGCAGGCGGGGTCCTGCTGGTGCTCGCCGATGTGGGCGCGCGTCTCGTGCCCAGCGATAATGAACTTAAGCTCGGCGTTGTCGCCGCCTTGGTTGGCGCGCCCATCTTCCTATGGATCGCAGCGCGGCGCAGTGCGCAGGGCAAGGCCCAATGACCGCCCCGCTCCTGTCCCTACAAAAGGCTGTGGTCCGAAAGGGCCAAAAGGAGATCCTCAAGGGTCTCAGCCTTGATCTCTATCCCGGTGAATTGGTCGGGTTGCTCGGCCCCAATGGCTCGGGCAAGACCACGGCAGCGCGCAGCCTGCTGGGTCTCACCCCCCTGTCTAGCGGCAGCGCCCTGATCGGCGGCGATCCGGTGGCGAGTTTGAGCGCAACGGCTAGGTCGCGGCGCGTGGCCTATCTGCCGCAAAGCCGCCCGGTCGCTTGGCCCATCGCGGTTCATGAGGCCATCGCCCTTGGCCGGTTCGCCTATGGGGGTCAGACCGGACGGCTCAGCGTCCTCGATCAGGCCGCCGTCGATGAGGCCGTTGAGGCTTGTGATCTGAAAGGGTTGCTCGGCCGCGACATTACCACCCTGTCGGGCGGAGAGGCAGCGCGGGTCCATGTCGCTAGAGCCTTGGCCGCCAAGGCCCCCGCCCTGATTGCGGATGAGCCGACCGCAGCGCTCGACCCGCTGCACCAATGGACGATCATGCAGGTTCTGGCCCAGCAGGCGGCGCAAGGCAGCGGTATCTTGACCGTGGTTCACGATGTGACCTTGGCGGTTCAGTTTTGCACCCGTGTGGTGGTGATCAAGGAGGGCGAGTGCCTAGCCTCTGGCCCACCCGCTGAGGTCTTGACGCCAGACCTGTTGGCAAAGGCCTATGGTATTGATGCGCGCTGGACCTGTGACGCCGATGGCTCGGCGCTGGTGGTACACGGTCCGGCCATTTAAGGCCTCTAAAGCAAAAAGGGGCGCGCCGCTGTTCGCAGCACGCCCCCTTGATCGGTCTTAACTAGCCGTTCGGCTTGCCCTTTTTTGAAGGCTTAGGCTTTTTGGTGAAGGGGGCCTTACCCTCGAAAGCCGCCTTCTTATCGAAATAGGGCTTCTTGTAGGGCTTTGGTGCGCGCGGCGCGTCGGCTTCGCCTGGACGATCGACCGGTGACCAAGGCTTGGCCGCAGCATCCTTGGGCGGACGCGGCGCAAAGGGCTTAAGCGCTGGTGCGCCCTCACGCGGTGTGAACTTGCGCGGTGCCCGCTCGCGAGGCCCGCCCTCATCAGAGCGCGCGGCTTGGGGCCGGGGCTCATAGGCGCGGGGTTCTGACGCGCGAGGCTCTTGCGGACGCGGCGTATAGGGCGGCTTGCCACCTTGCGGGCGCGGTTCGAACGGACGATCTGACGAGCGCGGCTCATAGGCGCGTTTTTCACGGGCCTGAGGGGCTGGACCGCGCTGATCGCGCGGCGGACGTGGCCGCTGCTCGCGCGGACCGTCGCGGTTGGCCGAAGGGGCCACAGCCGGTTCGATGCGCAGATCATTGTCGGGCGCACTTTCGGCGGCTGCCTTGATGGCGGCCGTGAAGCGAGCTTCGGCTTCCTTGGTGATCTCGAACTTGGTTTCCCGATCAAAGATCTTGATCGCGCCAATGTCCTTCTTGGTGATGTGACCGGCGCGGCAGATCAGCGGGATCAGCCATTTGGGGTCGGCATTATTGTTGCGGCCTGTCGATAGGCGGAACCAGACCACATCTTCGGCGGCCATGCGCTCAGGACGGCCACCATCGCGGTCACGATCAAAGGCGCGGTCGCGGTCCTTATCCTGCGGCGAGCGCGAGGGCGGCGCCATGCTGGCCCGTGGATCGTCAAACAGATCTTCCGGCGCAGGCAGGGCCGATTGGCGCAGACGGATCAGCGCGGTCGCGATCTCCATCGGCGTGCGCGTTTCCATGATGGCGTTGGCGAGGGTCAGTTCTTCCTCGGTGGGGGCCTCGGTCAGAAGCGGGTCTTGCAACATGCGCTGCAGGTCCCCGGCGCGAATCTCTTCGGCGCTAGGCGGACCGCTCCAAGTCGCTTCGATATTGGCGGAGGACAGAATCTGCTCGACCCGGCGACGGCGGCTATAGGGGGCCATCAGGACCGAGACGCCCTTGCGGCCCGCACGGCCCGTCCGGCCACTGCGGTGCAACAGACCCGCGCGGTTCACCGGCAGGTCGGCATGGATCACAAGGCCCAGATCAGGCAGGTCCAGACCGCGCGCGGCAACGTCGGTAGCGACACAGACCCGCGCCCGGCCATCACGCAGCGCCTGCAAGGCATCGGCCCGCTCGCGCTGGGACAGTTCGCCCGACAGGGTTACGACCTCAAAGCCGCGCTCACGCAGGCTGGAATAGAGGCGCCGCACATTTTCGCGGGTCGAACAGAAGACCAGAGCCCCCGGCGCATCGACGTGACGCAGCACATTGACCACCGCCCGTTCGATCTCATTGGGGGCGCAGCTGATAACGCGATATTCGATATCGCCATGGGGCTCATTGAGGCTGGTCGTATCGATCCGCACCGCATCGCGCTGATAGCGGCGCGCGAGGGTGGCGATATCTTTGGCGATGGTGGCCGAGAACAGCAGGGTCCGGCGCTCGACCGGCGCGGCATCGAGAATGAATTCCAGATCATCGCGAAAGCCGAGGTCGAGCATCTCGTCGGCCTCGTCCAGCACCGCGACCTTCAAGGCCGACAGGTCCAGATGGCCGCGCTCAATATGGTCGCGCAGACGACCGGGGGTGCCAACAACGATATGGGCACCGTAACTGAGCAAACGCTGCTCGCGCCGCGCATCCATACCGCCGACGCAAGAAACGACAACTGCGCCAGCCTTGCCATAGAGCCAAGTCAGTTCGCGGCTGACCTGAATAGCCAGTTCACGGGTCGGGGCGATGGCGAGGCACAGGGGCGGGCCAGACTGGCCCATGCGCTCAGCATCACCGAGCAGGGTCGAGGCGGCGGCGAGGCCGAAAGCAACGGTCTTACCCGAACCGGTCTGGGCCGAAACAAGAAGATCTTGGTCGATGGCCCGCGCTTCAAGGACAGCTGCCTGCACCGGAGTGGGGTCCTTATAACCCTGCTCAACGAGTGCGCTCTGCAGCGCGGGATGGGTGGTGGAAAAGGGCATAAAGGTCCTGACTGATCTGCCCGGCGCACACAAACGATCGCCCGGGGAAAGCGCACGGGGAGGCGCGCTGGCGCTCCTTTAG
Source organism: Caulobacteraceae bacterium (assembly GCA_947441065.1). Lineage (GTDB taxonomy): Bacteria > Pseudomonadota > Alphaproteobacteria > Caulobacterales > Caulobacteraceae > CAISGS01. The sequence goes on along the minus strand of CANESI010000001.1, from coordinate 253,041 downwards.
GGCAATAGGGCTATTTTCTCAACCAAAGCATTGATTCAGCTTAAAGATAGATCGCCAAAGCGCGATTCCGTGGTGCCATAGCGCCCTATAGGTCACAGGGATGTTGGGGTTTGACCTCCAACCCTACTGGCTCGCCCAAATGATCCGAGACATCCAAGCCAGTTCGGACAGGTTTATCGTCAGGCTTGGCTGGCCCAGATTGACGGCCTCTAGGACCAGCTTTTGCGCGGTCCTTTGCGCCAACTGCATGACCAGCATGTCGCCAGAGCGAGTCTTCAGTACCACGCGGTCGCCTCGGCGCGCTTCGAGGCTGGGACTGACAACGAGGCGGTCGCCATCGCGATAGATCGGGGCCCACTGATGGCCGCTAATCTCCAAAACAAAGGCCCCTTCGTCGGCCACACCCGGGACCAAGGCGACATCCCAACCCGTGCCGATTGGGTATCCCGAGGGATCAATATGACCGGCTTGCGCAGCCTCATTGAAACCCATCAAGGGGGCATAGCCGATGGGGCTACTGCTCGAACTGTCCGCTAAGGCCGCAAAGTCTGCAAAACTGATCCCCGCCGCTGCGATCACCTTGGCCAGGCTCTCCGTCGAGGGCCAGCGCGGGCGAGGCGGGCGCTCTTTTGACAGCCGTTTAGACCGGTTGAAGATTGTGGAATCGAGCCCTGCCATTTTGGCCAAGGACGATGGGGACATGGCAAGCCGCGCGGCCAAGGCGTCAATCGCGCCCCAGATCTGGGCATGTGACAGGGCACTCATGACCGGCTCCGGCGCGGTTGGGGCCAAGACTGTACCACTCAAGACCAACAGCTTAACCGGTCAAAAGCGCTGAAAAACACGTAGCACGGGTAATGGGCGCGCAACAGGCCTCTGATCAGAGAATATTGGCTATGGGCCATTTGGCACACTTGACGTTAACGTAAGGGGCATCTAGCGTTCGAAAAACAAGATGATGGGAGACATTTCATGACCTCTGATCTGAGGCGTCCAGAGCGCACCTTCACCATTCGCAATCTTTGCGTCGAGTTTCGCGTCACTCCGCGCGCCCTTCGGTTCTACGAAGATAAGGGCCTGCTCTATCCGGCGCGCGAGGGCCTCAACCGGGTCTATAACCATCGCGACCGCGCCCGCCTGCAGCTGATCTTGCGCGGCAAAAGGGTTGGGCTCAGCCTCGCCGAAATCCGCGAAATTCTTGATCTCTATGACGAAAATGACGGCGGCGCCGCCCAGATGGCCAAGTCGCTCAAGAAATTTCGTGAACGGATCTTGGCCCTCGAAGCCCAGCGTGACGATATTGACGGCGCCATCGAACAACTGCGCGGCGGCTGTGATCGTATGGAGCGGCAATTGACCCAATTGCGTCCAGATCTTTTGCCTCGCGCGGCAGATTATGATCAGGTCTTGCGCGCCCGGTTAGATGGTGTGGCCGACAATGCCCACGCCGACTAGGCTGTGTCGCTGAGCGCTTAACTCCAGAGTTTCGGAACCTTCATGACCTATCGTGCCCCTGTCCGTGATCAAATGTTCGTTCTGCGGGACGTGTTGAACATTGCGCAATATGCCGACCTTCCCGGCTTTGCTGATGCCTCGGTAGAGTTGGTCGAACAGGTCCTCACCGAAGGCGCCAAGTTCTGTGAAGAGGTCCTCGCGCCCCTCAATGGCATAGGCGACAAACAGGGCTGTGTCTGGTCACCCGATCACACGGTCAAGACCCCGGACGGGTTCAAGGCCGCCTATCAGGCCATGGTCGATGGCGGCTGGCCCGCCATCGGCGCTGAACCCGAGTTCGGCGGTCAGGGCCTGCCAGCGGTTGTGACCCTTGCCTATAGCGAGATGTCTTCAGCGGCCAATATGGCCTTTGCCATGTATCCCGGCCTGACCCATGGCTGCTATTCGGCGATTCTTGCGGGCGGTTCAGAAGAGCAAAAGGCGCTCTATCTGCCCAAGCTGGCCACGGGTCAGTGGGGCGGGACCATGAACCTGACCGAGCCCCATTGCGGCACCGATCTGGGCCTCTTGCGCACCAAGGCCGTGCCCCAAGCCGATGGCTCCTATCGCATTACCGGCCAGAAGATCTGGATCTCCGGCGGCGACCATGACATGGCCGAAAATATCGTCCATCTGGTGCTGGCCCGCATCAAGGGCGCGCCCGCCGGCGTCAAGGGCATCTCCCTGTTCATCGTGCCCAAGCATCTTCCCGACGCCCAAGGCCATCCCGGCGCGCGCAACAGTGCCAACTGTGTCGGCCTAGAAGAGAAGATGGGCATCCACGGCAGCGCCACCTGCGTCATGTCCTATGAGGATGCGACCGGCTGGCTGATCGGTGAGGAAAATAACGGCCTCAAGATCATGTTCGTGATGATGAACGAGGCCCGCCTCGGCGTCGGCCTGCAAGGCCTAGCCCAAGGCGAAGCCGCCTATCAGGGTGCTGTGGCCTTCGCCAAGGACCGCCTGCAGGGGCGCAGTCTGACCGGCCCCAAAAATGCCGACGGCCCCGCCGATCCGATCATTGTTCACCCCGATGTGCGGCGCATGTTGATGGAGTCCAAGTGCATTCTCGAAGGCGGCCGAGCCTTCATGCTCTGGACCGGTATGCACGGCGATCTGGCGACCAAGAGCCCCGACGCCGATGTGCGCCAAAAGTCTCATGACTATATGGGCCTGATGACCCCGGTCCTGAAGGGCTTCTTCACCGACAAGGGCTTCAAGATCGCCTCGGACTCGCTGCAGGTTCATGGCGGGTCGGGCTTTACTGAAAGCTATGCGGCCTCGCAATATATGCGCGATGTCCGTATCACCCTGATCTATGAGGGCACCAACGGCGTTCAGGCCCTCGATCTGGTCGGTCGCAAGCTGGCCGCCAGTGGTGGTCGCGCGGTGATGAGCTTCTTTGCCGAGATTGACGCCTTCATCGCCGATCATGATGATGACGAGACGCTGAAGGTCTTTGTCGAGGGCCTCCAGACCGCCAAGGCTCAACTGCAAGAGGCCACAATGTGGCTCATGTCCAATGGCCTGCAAAATCCTGACAATGCCGGGGCCGCCTCCAGCGACTATCTGCACCTGTTTGGCCTGACGGGCACCGCCTATATGTGGGCCCTGATCGCTAAGGCCGCCGCCGCAAAGATCACTGAAGGATCAAGCGATCCCTTCTATGCCGACAAGCTGGTCACCGGCCGGTTCTTTGTCGAGCGGGTTCTGCCCGATACCGGATCGCATCTGGCCAAACTCAAGACCGGCTCAGCGACCATGATGGCGCTTGCCGCTGACCGCTTCTGAACCACATATCGATCAACGACATAAAAGACAGGAAACATCATGGGCGTTCTGAACGTTGAAAAGCCAGCCTTCATGGACATTGAAGAGCTCAACATCTTTGAAGCCGCCGTCGGCCGCTTCTTTGACGATCATGCCGGCCCTTCCGAGGTCCAGCGCTGGCGCGATAATGGCGTCGTGGACCGCAAGATGTGGACCACGGCGGGCGAAGCGGGCCTTCTGGGCGTGTCCCTGCCCGAAGAATATGGCGGCTCTGGCGGTGACTTCCGCCATGAGGTCGTGATCATGGAGCAGATGGGCCTGAAGGGCGTCGAGGGCTTCGGCATCACCCTGCACAACGCCATCGTCGCCCCCTATATCAACCACTATGGCTCTGAAGAGCAAAAGCAGCGCTGGTTGCCCCGGATCATCTCTGGCGAACTGGTCACCGCCATCGCCATGACCGAGCCCGGCGCTGGGTCGGACCTGCAAGGGGTCAAGACCACCGCCAAGAAGGACGGCAACCACTATGTGATCAGCGGTCAAAAGACCTTCATCACCAACGGCCAGACCGCCAACCTGATCTGCGTCGTCTGCAAGACCGATCCAACGCTGGGCTCTAAGGGCACGTCCCTGATCATGGTCGAGACCGATGAGGTCGAGGGCTTTGAGCGCGGCCGAAACCTGCACAAGGTCGGTCAGGAGAGCCAAGACACATCTGAGCTGTTCTTCAATGATGTTCGGGTCCCAACCTCGAACCTTTTGGGTGCCGAAGAGGGCAAGGGCTTTGTCCAACTGATGCAGCAATTGCCGCAGGAACGCCTGATCATCGCCATCCAGGGCCTCGCCATGATCGAGCGGGCGCTGCAGGTGACCATCGAGTACGTCAAGGACCGCAAGGCCTTTGGCCAGCGCATCATCGACTTCCAAAATACCCAGTTCAAGCTGGCCGAAGCCAAGACCGAAGCGACCGTCGCCAAGGTCTTTGTCAACCACTGCACCGACCTGTTGATGGCCGGAAAGCTCGATGCGGCAACCGCCTCAATGGCCAAGTACTGGGTCAGCGACCTGCAGTGCAAGATCGTCGATGAGTGCCTGCAACTGTTCGGCGGCTATGGCTACATGACCGAATATCCCATCGGTCAGATGTATAAGGATGCTCGCATCCAGCGCATCTATGGCGGGGCCAATGAGATCATGAAGGTGCTCATCGCCCGTACCCTCTAGGGTCTGATATCGGTATTCACAGTAACGGCGACCGGGCGAGGACAAGATCCTCACCCGGTGCGCTTTGAGACATTCAGGCATTTTTCTGCCGAGTTCGGGCTCGAAGTCGGTAATTTTTGATACTTTATGACGACCTGAGGGGGAATGTTTCCTTCTATAATCTGAGATAGAGCAAATTATTTGATCTACTTCGATATATCGATAGTGCTACATTGACGGAGAATTTTCAGGTCCCGCCAGCGCAGCTTAGCCCTCATGTCTGATGATAAGTCCGTTCACGACCGTCCGAAGGCGACCGGCGACATTGTCTATGGCCAGAGCTTAGACGCCGATGAGGCCGGCAGTTTCGATGACCTAACCGCCGCGATCATGGCCACGACTGTGGCTCGGGTGGGCTATTGGCGGCTGCTGACGCCCAGCAACAACATCATTTTTTCCGAGACCATGTACGAGATCCACGGCCTATCGCCGGATCAGACGGTCACCGCCGCATCGATGTTGGAACGGTTCGTGCAAGAAGACCGTCACCTGATGGGTCAGATGGTCATGGCGGGGCTCAACCAAACCGGCCCCGCCTTTGCGGAGTTTAGGCTCAACCACCCGACCCTTGGCGTGCGTCACCTTTGGTCCCGTGTGGAGCGTGAGCCCAGCTCGAAAACCGCCCATCCGGCGCTGTTCGGCATCACCATCGACATTACCGAGCTGCGCCAGAAGGATCAGGATCTGGTCGAGAGCGAGCGTCACCTTCGGTTTTTGACCACCTATAGCCGCGACATGATCATGCGGGTTCGCGGCGATGGGACCTGTACCTACATCTCGCCCGCTGTGGTCACGGTCACTGGGCATGACGCCAAGGATATGGTCGGACATCGTCCAACCCGGCGCGTTCATCCCGAAGACTGGAAGCTCGCCCTCGCGGCTGTCCGCTCGATGATCGCCAAGGGTGAGAATAGCAACCGCATTCCCGTCGAATATCGCTATCTGCACAAGACGAGGGGATGGATCTGGCTGCAGAGCAATATCCGGTTCCTGCTCGGTCCCAATCGCGAGGTTCTTGAATGGATCGACATTGTTCGCGACATTCACGACCGCAAGATCGCTGAGCAAGAGGCTGAAGCCGCCAAGGCAATTGCGGAGGCGGCGGCACGGTCAAAGTCTGAGTTCCTGTCGACCCTGAGCCATGAACTGCGCACGCCGCTGACTGGCATTATCGGTCTCAGTGAAATGATTGGCACTGATGGCGGGCTCAATGACCGGGATCGGCACTATCTGGACCTGGTTCAGGATGCCAGCCGTCAGCTGATGGCCATCGTCAACAATGTGCTGGATATCAGCCGCCTGGAATTTGGCACGGTGCGTCTGGTTGAGGAAGGTTTCCGCCTATCGGACACGCTGGCCAATGTCATTGAGGTCATGACCCCAGAGGCGCGGGCCAAGGGCCTATCCCTGAGCGTAGACCTGCCCGACACGATCCCTCTGACGGTCGGCGATCCAGGCCGGATCAGTCAGATCCTGTTCAATCTGGTCAGCAATGCCACCAAACATTCATCGGGCGGGAAAATCGGCCTGAAGCTGCTGCTGAAAACCCAGCAGGACCGGGCGAAAATTCGGATCAGCGTCACCGATACGGGCACAGGCCTCGACCCCGTCCTCTTGCCGCGCCTGTTTGATCGGGTCACGGTCGCAGATGCTCCGGTTCAAGCCAAGACCGGCGGTGCGGGCCTTGGCCTATCGATCAGCCGTCAATTGGTTGAGTTGATGGGCGGCACCATTGGGGCTGAAAATATAGCTGGCGGCGGCGCGCAGTTCTGGTTTGAGCTGGACCTGCCGCTTGATGCCTCAGAGCCCTTGGCCACAGTGCTGCCCGAAGCGGTGCCCACCCAGCGCATGAGCATCCTTCTGGCCGAAGACAATGCCTTTAGCCAAGAGCTGATCAAGACCATCCTCAAGCCCTTGGACTGTGAGATCGAGGCGGTCGAAAATGGCCAGAGCGCGATCTATGCCGCCCAGCGCAAGAATTTTGACCTGATCTTGATGGATATTCGCATGCCCGGCATGGACGGCCACGCCTCGACCCGCGCCATCCGCGCCATGGGCGGTGCCCATGCGACCGTGCCGATCATTGCCCTGTCCGCCGCAGAAGAGCCGCAAGATATTGATGATTGCTTGGCAGCCGGGATGAACGACCATGTCGCCAAACCCATCTTGCCCTCTGCGCTCTATGCCGCCATCGGGCGCCATAGCCGAGCCTGATACCGACCAAAGGCCGATTTCAGACCCGCCTGGACCCTATAGACCGTCGAACAGCGCCGTCGACAGATAGCGCTCTGCAAAGCTTGGGATGATCGCAACGATCACCTTACCAGCATATTCATCGCGGCTTGCAGCGCGGAAGGCGGCTGCCAGAGCCGCACCGGACGAGATACCAACTGGAATACCTTCGATGCGCGCGGCCTTGCGGGCCATGTCAAAGGCATCGTCATTCGACACTTGGATCACCTCATCAATGACGCCGCGATCAAGAATGCCTGGGACAAAGCCTGCCCCAATGCCTTGGATCTTGTGAGGTCCCGGTTGGCCGCCCGACAGAATCGGCGAGGCTTCGGGCTCGACGGCGATCATCTTTAGGCCCGGCTTGCGGGCACGCAGGACTTGGCCAATGCCGCTGATGGTGCCGCCAGTGCCGACGCCGGAGACCACTGCATCGACGGACCCTGCCGTATCGTTCCAGATTTCTTCAGCCGTCGAGACCCGGTGGATCAGGGGATTGGCGGAGTTTTCAAACTGCTGCGGCATCACCGAGCCGGGAATTTCGCTGAGCAGCTCTTGCGCCCGATTGACCGCGCCGCGCATGCCCTTTTCGGCGGGGGTCAGTTCAAGCTTAGCACCCAAGAGGGCCAGCATCTTGCGCCGCTCGATGGACATGCTTTCGGGCATCACCAAGATCAGCGGATAGCCCTTGGCGGCGCACACAAAGGCCAGAGCAATGCCGGTATTGCCTGAGGTCGGCTCGACGATGGTGGTGCCGGGCTTGATGAGACCCTGATGCTCCAGCGACGCGATCATCGAGGCCCCAAGACGGTCCTTAACACTGGCGATGGGGTTGAAAAATTCCAGCTTGGCCAGCACCTCACCCTTGGGCTTGAGCTCAGCGGTCAGACGTGGCAGGCGCACCAAGGGGGTGTCACCGATGGTGTCGATGATGGAATCATAGACCCGCCCGCGACCAGCGCGGCGGTACTGCGCGGCGTCATAACCGTTGTCGTGAGAAGACGAAGACATGGTGGTGTTCTCGCAAATGAATCTTGGCCCAATGGCGGCACCTTATCAGGCTTGCGCCGCTTGTCTCGCAGATTGGCAGGCTTTCACCATCTGACGCAGCAGGTGGCGTTCGAGAAAGGCCACGACCGGAACCACTACCCCGTCTCCGACAAGGGTTAAGGCCGCCGCCGCCCCTTTGGGCAGGATATACTCATCGCCCAGCCCCATCAGCCTTGCCCCCTCGCGCGGGGACATCAGACGGGTGCGGACCGCCCCTTCGCCAAGGTGCGGATCAATGACCACCACGGTCTGACGCGAGGAGCCGCCGCGCGCGGTGCGAAGGCAGCCTGCAAGCCCATCAAACCGCACCTCGGCGCGCTGCTGCGAGCGGCCCTGCTCTTGCCGGGTTCGGCGAAAGAGCGCGCCCACCTGCCGCTGCCCATCGGCCCGCGCTTGCGCCGCAGCCTGTTTCAGACGGCGACGATGGAGCGGGGCCATGAGGGCGAGTATGGCTTGGGTCTGTTCCGGCGAATGCCAAGGCACTTGATCATCAGGCTCGAGCAGGTCGCTCAACGCTGTATTTCGAGCGTCTGGTTCCGCCAGATGCCACCACCGCCAATAGGGTTTGAGGGCGTCTGGCAATCGCGCCGCAGCCACGCGCGCGCTGGGGCCATGCCACGGTCCGGGCTCTTTCGTCGCCAGCCCCTCCGAGCGCGCGGCGATCAGGAACAGGCGAGGCCGGGATTGGGGCACAAAATGGGCGGCATTGATCTCGAGCGCGCCGAACCGATAGCGCCGAGACGCCAAGGCCTCACAGATCGCGGTAAAGTCCTGCCCGCCGCGCGAGGTCAAAAGTCCGACGACATTTTCGATAACGATGACGCCAGGCGCGCGGCCCTGCTCATCCAGGGCCTCAATGAGCCGCCAAAAGCCCCAAAAGGCCGAGGACCTTTGGCCCGAAAGGCCCGCGCGATGGCCAGCAAGGCTCAGGTCCTGACAGGGCGACGAGGCCCAGACCAGATCGGCGGTGCCGGGCAGATCGTCTGGCTTCAGATCCCAGACATTGGCCTCAATCAGGTCCCCCGCCCCCCAGTTGGCGCGGTAGGCAGCAACCTTGATCGGATCGAGATCATTGGCAAGGCGGCAGGTCCAGTCCGCACCGAGCCCCGCACGCGCCATCCCGCCCCCGGCAAAGAACTCATAGAAGCTAAAGGGCGAGGTGCGACTCATGGGGCCAGTCTAGGCCCTTGCCTGCGCACGAGGAAGTCGCACGCCCCCCACACATCCGTGTTCCCCGCGCAGGCGGGGACCCAGAACCCTGCACACCGTCGAAGCGGCCCGGCTGGATCCCCGCCTTCGCGGGGAACGCGGTGGAGAGTGCGGGGGTGGGCCTGCGAATAGATACCGCTTACATGCTCGCAATCATTATCTATTCCCCGAAGCCTTCCCCCGGCTCGAGCGGCTCCATGCGGATCAGGCGCGAATCGAGCACCCCGGCGGTGCGGTGGGCGACAACGACGCGGTAATGGGGATCGGTGACCATCTCTAGGAAGGCCCCCGCCGTCGGATAGTAGGCGATGAAGGCGAGGTCCCAGTGCTCCTCCAACGGACCCGTCAGGACCACCTGCGGCTTACCGGCCCAGATTTGATTGCCGCCAACGCGCTTGAACACTTCGGCACTTTCGCGGCCATAGGCGCGGTAGGCCTCTAGGCCAGAATGCCCCTTGCCATGCAACGGATGGCCCTCGGGATAGTCCGCCAGATCCCGCAGGCGAACCAGATTGAGCATGTGAACCGGCTGGTCCCTGGGCAGGGCCTTGAACTGGTTGAACTGCTCGCGGGTCGGGTCGATGGCACCGGATGGATCAACAGACATGGCGAGAACCTCCTTGGATGATTTTCCAGAGGTTACGAGATCAGGCCGCACCTTTCGAGCCCTGTTCGTCAGCAGGCATCAATCTGGCCAAAGATCCTGCACCGAACCCTTGCGGTTCAGCATGTGGGTGGCGCGTTTGATCACGGCCAGCAACCGTTCGGTGCGCGCCTCCTGATCATAGGTCACGCCCCCGCGCGCCAGACCCTCCAGCATGAACCGGGCCAGATCGCGGGTTGTTTGGAACCTGGGGCCCGCGCCTGCACTGACCATCGCGGTCGACTGGCCACCAATCTGAGCGCGGTCAAAGGCCTCTTGCGCAGTCGCCAGACAGGCGCAAACCGTTGCGTCCGTCCGGGCCACAGCCTCCAACTCGGCAAAGGCGATAAAGGGCACAGTGTGGAGCAGCTGCCAGTAGGACTCGATGGCGTGCTCGCTGACATCTTCGCCCGGACCAATGTCCTTTGCTGCCGCCTCAAACAGGGCGTTACGCTGGGTCTGGATGTGACCGATGGCGGCCTCGACCAGATCTTCGCGCGAGACAAAATGATAGAGCATCGCGCCGCGCGTCAGGTCCGCTGCCTCAGAGATCTTGGCATTATTGGCCGCGTGATAGCCAATCTGCGCAAACAGGGTCATAGCGGCATCCAGAATGCGCGCGCGGGTTCTCAGGGACTTGGGCGTGTCCCTAGCCGAACTGCTGATCTCTGCGCCGTCACCCGTCTGCCGTTTCAATGTCTGATCCACCTGCCGTCACAAGGCGCCGCTGCCCCCCGGTAGATAGGGGTCATACACGCCTGATCCAAGCTCACCAGAGCCGACAAAAGACCAAAGTGGCTATTTCACAAAACAGACATGCAATCAGCTTACGCAGGCATTGACTGCCCATGGGCTGGGCAGACCTGCACAACGGACCGCCTCATGACGTCAGACGTCCCCACCCACAGTTTCCGATCCGTCTTTATCTCAGATGTTCATCTGGGCACGCGTGGCTGTCAGGCCGAGCTGCTGCTCGACTTCATTCGCAGCATGGAATGCGAACAGCTCTATCTGATTGGGGACATCATAGACGGCTGGAAACTCAAGGGCGGTTGGCACTGGCCCCAGGCCCATAATGACGTGGTGCAAAAGGTCCTACGCATGGCCCGCAAGGGCACAGCCGTAATCTATGTGCCCGGCAATCATGATGAGGTCGCGCGAGACTATTGCGGCGTCCATTTTGGCGGAGTGGTGATTGCTCGCGATGCGATCCATACCACGGCTGATGGACGGACCTTCTTGGTCACCCATGGCGACGAGTTCGACGGGGTTGTTCAGCACGCCAAGTGGCTCGCCTTCCTTGGCGATTGGTCCTATAGAACCATCCTTATGCTGAACACCCTGTTCAATCATGCGCGACGAAAGATGGGCTTTGGCTATTGGAGCCTGTCGGCCTTCCTGAAGGGCAAAGTGAAGAACGCCTTGCAATTCATCGAGAACTTTGAAGGTGCAGTTGCCGATGAGGCACGTCGTCGCGGAGTCGACGGGGTGATCTGCGGTCATATTCACAAGGCCGAAATGCGTGATATTGACGGCATCACCTATATAAATGACGGTGATTGGGTGGAGAGCTGCACCGCCCTTGTCGAGCATATGGACGGTCGTCTGGAACTGTTGGAGTGGGCCAAGATGCGGTCATGGTCGATGATTGAGCGCACGTCGGATCGGACCACGCGTCCGGTCCTCGGCGACCGAGCCACAGCCTAATGCGGATCCTACTGGCCACCGATGCTTGGGAGCCCCAGGTCAATGGGGTCGTGCGCACGCTGACGCGCACTATCGCCGAATGCCGCGCTATGGGCCATCAGGTCGACGTGATCTCGCCAGACCAGTTCAAGACCTTCCCTCTGCCGATGTACCCCGAAATCAAGCTGGCCATGGGGGCCTATGAACCGATCCAAGACCGGTTCAAGTCCTTTGAGCCTGAAGCGATCCACATCGCCACCGAAGGCCCCATCGGCCTGGCGGCACGGCGGATCTGCCTTGAATGGAAGCTACCCTTTACCACCAGCTACCACACCAAATTCCCTGAATATGTCTCCGCCCGCGTGCCCCTGCCGCTGGCTGCAGGCTATGCCTATATGCGCTGGTTCCACGAGCCGTCAGGACGCCTGATGGTGGCCACACCGACCTTTCGCGACGAGCTTGTGGCGCGGGGTTTTCACAATATCTCGCCCTGGACACGGGGCGTCGATACCGACCTCTTCCGTCCCATCGGCATGGATGGCCGCGAGGGGGTTTATGGCGACCTGCCCCGTCCAATCTGGCTCAATGTCGGCCGTATCGCCGTGGAAAAGAACATCGAAACCTTCTTGGAACTGGACCTTCCCGGCACCAAGGTCATTGTCGGTGACGGCCCTCAGCGCGAGGAACTCGAAGCCAAATATCCCGGCGCAGTCTTTCTCGGTGCCAAGTTTGGCGATGAACTGGCCGCCCATTTTGCCGATGCGGACTGTTTTGTTTTCCCGTCCCTAACCGACACCTTCGGTCTGGTGATCCTCGAGGCCATGGGCTGCGGAACTCCGGTCGCGGGCTTTCCTGCCCCTGGTCCCATCGACATCATTCCCGGCTCTGGCGCAGGCGTTATCGCCGCCGATGAGAGCCTTGAAGCTATGCGGACGGCCTGTCTGAAGTGTCTCGAGCTCGACCGCAAGGATGTTCGCGCCTTTGCCATGACCTATAGCTGGCGCGCCTCGACCGAAGAATTCATCCGCAATCTCGAGCCCTATCCCGCACCCGAAAAGGCCCGCTTCTGGCGCCGCCTTCGCCGTATGGCCCGCCTGCGAAGCAAGACTCAGCCGCCGCAATAGGCCAGCCCGGACGGCTCCTCCACCGATAAAAGCAAGAAGCCCGGCTGCTCTCACAACCGGGCTTCTGTTTGTCTCAACCAAACTTGACCCTAGCTCGCAGGGCGCTTCATGGGCAGCAGCGCCTTCACAGCGGCCTTATTGGCTTCGTGCTGTGCGGGCGGCAGAATGATCAGGCCACGACCCTGCAGATAGCCGCCGCGACCTGTGGCTGCGTCAGACACATATTCGCTGACAAATTCCTTCAGACCCGGCGTGACGCCAACCATCGACTTCTTGACATAGATATAGAGCGAGCGAGACAGGGGATAGGTGCCATCGGTGATGCTCTTGGCGGTCGGACGCACGCCGTTGACCGAGGCACCCTTGACCTTATCGACATTCTCTTCGAGGAACGAATAGCCGAACACGCCCATGGCACCGGGCGTCTTGGTCAGGGTCCCGATGATGGCATTGTCGTTCTCACCAGAATCGATCCAGCCACCATCTTCGCGCAAGGGATCAACCTTGGCCTTGAACTGGGACTCGTTCGACGCCTTCAGCGCCGCTGCAACGGGGAATTTCAGCGCTCCGGCTTCGATCCCCAGCTCGATAAAGGCATCGCGGGTGCCAGAGGTGGGCGGCGGCCCATAGACCAAGATACGATTGGCTGGCAGCCCAGCAGCAACATCGCTCCACTTTTTATGGGGGTTTTTGACGAACTGGCCATTGCGCACAACATTGGCAGCAAGGCCCTGATAGAGATTTTGGGTCGTCAGATTATAGTTGCTGCCATCCTTGTCGACGGCGACGGCAATGCCGTCAAAGCCAATCTTAAGCTGGATGATATCCTTCACGCCCTTCTTTTGGCACTGATCAAATTCCGAGCGCTTCATCGGACGTGAGGCATTGGCAATGTCGGGGAAGCCTTCACCCGAACCCGAGCAAAACAGCTTGATGCCGCCGCCGGTGCCCAGCGATTCGACCTTCGGGGCCTTGCGGCCTGTCTTTTTGGCAAAGTTTTCCGCAACCCGTGTGGAGAAGGGGAAAAGGGTCGAGGAACCAGCGGCCCAGACATAATCCCGTGCCGCTTGGGCACTGTTGGCGGAGGCCAACAGGGCGACGGCGGCGGCCATGGCAAGATAGTTTTTCATCACTTAGTCTTCCCTCTTGAGGCGTGAAATAACCGATAGACAGTTCAAGCTCGGCCCCCATGAGGCAGGGGCAGTCGCAGTGGTCGCTAAGACGGCGAAACAAGATCTCGAGCAGAGGCTAGCGCCGAAATTTGGCGTCGACCGTCGCGCCGTTCAAGCTGCACAACCACATCAATGACAGAGGCGGCATATTCAATGGTCTCGCGCCGGGTCAGGCCGATGCCGGTCTGCATGGCCATCAGCGCGATCTGCTCCAAGGCTCCGCGCGGCGAATTGGCATGGATGGTCGAAAATGAGCCAGGATGGCCGGTATTGATCGCGCGCAAGAAACTGACCGTCTCGCGACCGCGCAACTCACCCAAGACAATCCGGTCCGGTCGCAGGCGCAAGGCCGCTTGCAACAGATCGTCCGTGGAGATCCGCGCCTCGCCCGTCTCGCCCTTGACCGCAATCAAGCCCACGCCGTTGGCGCCCGCCAGCTTCAGTTCAGCGGTATCTTCGACAAGGACCACGCGCTCTTCGCTGGGAATTTCGCGCAACATTGAATTGAGAAAGGTCGTCTTGCCTGTGGATGTCCCGCCCGAAATCAGGATGGTTTGGCGTCGAAGAATAGCGTCTCTCAAGAACCGAATAGGCTCAAGCGACGGATCGATTGGCGGATGGTCCACGACCGGCTGGAGGGGACCTGGATCATAGGATTCCAGTGAAATATCCAAGAGCCGATGGCGCCGAATGGCCAAGGCCCAATGGCTGCGGGTCGCTGGGGGACCGCAAAGCTGGATCCGTTCACCGGTGGGCAGGGTGGCCGACAGGAGGGGGTTTTCGCGGTTGATCCCCTGATGGCTGATGCGGGCGACCTGTTCAGACAACCGCTGTAACAAGATATCATCGACCTTGGGCGCCTCTATACGCTGCATACCCTTGCATGTGGCGTCCTCGATCCAGAGCTCTCCTGGACGGTTGACGAGGATCTCCGTCACGGTTTGCTTTTCCAACCACGGCTGAAAAGGCGCCAGATAGGCATCCAGATAAAGGCTTCGCGGGATCAGCGGAGCCGCCTCTTCACCGTGAAGATTATGGATAACAGCGTCGCTCATTCGGTGGTGACCTTCGAAAAATCGAGGTCTCTTGCGGTAAAGACGCGAATGGGCTCGCCTTGGCGCACGCGAATAGTCGGACCAATCTGACCGGACTGACCAACGGCGGCAGCGGCGGCCGATTGGGCCTGGCTACCGATGAGCACGGTGGCATTGTTGCTGCCCGAACTGGAGATGCCGCCGATGACCGATAGGAGCATCGCCGAGCCGAACCGTTCGAAGAAATGGTTATTGACCTTCCCCGGCAGCCCGGTCTCCCCGCCAAACCCAACGGCGGGCGAAGCGATATTGACCGACACCCCATCCGGGCGGATCAGACGGGTCCAAATGACATAGGCGCGCTTTTGGCCCGCCTGCATGCCACTCTTATACTGGCCGATCAGGCGCGATGAATGGGGAATGAGCACAACCGTTCCATCGAAGCTGCGCACATCGCTGGACACGATGGCCCGAAGATAGCCCGGCACATCCGTATCGATCGCCGTCTCTAAGACCGCCGGGATCAAGGTGCCTTGGGTCACGGTGGCCTTGGGATTTATGCCCGCTGCGGCAATGGCGCTGCCGCCGCCAACGCCGCCAACCCGCGCGGCGAACTCATCATTGGGTCCACCGGGGGCGGCTGGGGCTGGACCAACGCCCGGCACAATAGACGGCGGCAGGGCGCTGGCATCAAACAGCACCGTCGGCGTTGAAAAGGGGTTGGCCGCTGGCCCGGCAATACCAATCGGCGCTGGCGCAGGAACCGGCAATGGCGCGGGCGGCGGGGTAATGGCCTCAACCGGGACCGGCGGGGCCTGCTCTACTGGTTGCACCGCAGGTGCCGGAACAACGGCTTGCGCGGGCGCGGGCTGCTCGGGCGCTGGCTTTTGACGGCCACCATTGACCCCCAAGAAGGTCACAACGCCGAGAATCCCAATCACTGCTATACCCAATATCAACCCAAGTCCGTCTGAAGCCGACGCCTTATGGGCAACAAGGGGCAGGACAGATCGGGTGGCCAGATCGGCCGCATTCGGCCCCATAGCCGAGCGCGGATCTGTATCCTCTGAAGACGTCAAGCGAGGGTTCGGGGAAGAGGGTCCAGACATGGTCATTGCCCCCTATCGACTATCGGTGGCGCCGGCTTGACGTCCGGCGCTGTCGCCGGTTGCGGATTGGGATCAGCCGACCCAGGGTCGGACTGGACAGGGCCTTGATGTTTCAAGGTTGCCACATCGATGCCCGCCCGTAAGACAATCACCTTGGGCACGCTATCTAGAACGATCAAGTCCCCGCGCACCGCATAGTTGGTTGCGCCCTCTGCGCCCTTGTCATCGCGAAGCAAGATGGCCGGTACAGGACGGCCCTTAGCCCAGCTAAGATAGGTCGAGACGCCATCATCATAGATGCGGGTCGGCAAGATCCTCGCACTGCCCTTACTGGTCCAAGCAAAGTTTAGGGCAGAGGGAGGCTGTCCGCCCTTGACCGCGTTTGGATTTTTCGCCGCTTCGGCCTCTTCGGCGCTCATGGCCCCGACGGCTAAAGCCTTGGCCTTGACGGCATCTGGATAGGTGAAGCGCAGGACGTAATGGGGCACGCCAGAACCGGCAACCAGGTCAAAGAGATAGGTATGGCGGTCGGTCACAACCGTCAGATTTGTCTGCGCTTGGGCGGCCAAGGGCTTTACGAACAACAGGTTCGCGCGCTTGTTCGGCGTCACCTGCCAGCTGTTTGAATCGCCAATCGCAACATTTTCAATATGCTCGTCATCGCCAAAAATGATGGTCGCTTGAACACCGACACGTCCCGGCAAGACCACAATTTCATCGGGATTATAGGGGCGGGTTGACAGCCGAGCGTCCTTTGCCATGGCCTCGGCGCCAAGGGTTAGGGAAAGGATTGCGGCCAGCAGCGCGAGACACAGTTTCATCTTAGGAGCTCCCGAGAGACAGGGGGGCGGCTGGCAAACCGGCTACCGATCCCGCGCGATCTGGCTGGTGCTCCCGAGCCGATGGCGGAACCTGTCCCTGTGATCGTATTGACGATTGTTCGGTTCGTTGCTGTGGTTGCACTCGCCGCCGTACCGGATCCGCCGACGGCATTGGCGGCGATCACACTGGCCGTCAAACTCTGGCTACGCGACAGTGCAGAGGCTGTAGACGCGCCATAGGGGCTGTTGGCGGCAAGGGCCGATTGATCCGCCCTTTGAGCGCCGCCCGGCTCGCCGCTGGAGGCGTTGGCCATTCCAAAGACCTGCCATCCGGAAACCATCGCTGACGCCACGCTGATGCCAAGGGCCATGAGCGCACAATGGACGATGGAGAATATAAATAGGGCCATGGCCGCCCTCGGATCAAGAACTTCACTTGCGCGAAGGGCAACCACGATTGGGGTTGCCAACTCAATCATCAATCCGCCGCCGAGCACAGCAAAGAGCGGCGTGATGGCGGTCAAGATCACGCCCCTGAGCCACCCGGCAAATAGGCCCCGTGTGCCGTTAAACAGAATGAAGGTGACAAAGACCGGCCCCACGGCCAGCAGTACCGCCAAGGCAATCCGCGCCGTTACCAGAATGCCGACCGTGCCCAGCATCAAGAACATGCCGGCCAGCCACATCAGATTGACCGGCGTGAAGGCACCCTGCAGCGTGGGCCGCGCGCCAGGACCACCAACCGTTTGGGCCGTCTCGGTAATGACGTTGAAAAGTATATCAATCTTGTCCGCGAAGAGCTCGGTGGCTGAGCCGCGAACCCCCAAAAGAGCACTGGCGATCTGGTCCGGCGCGCCAACAGCGAGGTTCCAGACCACGCTTTGATAGGCCGCCCAACTGGTCGCAAAGGTCAAGACGACGCCCAAGGTGATCATGCGAGGGGTAAGGGTGCTTATCCCGATCTTCGAACGACCGGTGAGCAGGGCAATGGCAAAGAGCGCGATATAGAGGGTGAGGACCAGTGTTAGTGCTGGAACCAGAGCACCGTTAGACCCAAACAGATTGGTGAAGGCCGCCGAAGTCACCTCCGCGCTCATACAGTCTACAGCCCGTAGAGCCGGTGCGACCCCCGTCGATGCAGCGTCCAGAACGGCGGTACACTGGCTCATTGGCGCGCCTCGCCTGGCCACGGATGTCCGGTGAGGGCCTCATACCAAGCCTCTGGCGCGTCACCGACCTGCTTTCGAAGCTGATCCAATTGCCTGACAGTTGTTTCGCGGCCGGAAAGGACCGTGAGCAGCTCGGGCATGGAGGACAGGTCCAGCCGCACCACTACCGAGGCATCGGGCTGGCGAACCAGGAAACACCGGCTGTGGGCGGGAAGATTGCGGATGATCTCAAGCTCATGCTGGGTGAGACCAAATCCCTCGCAATAGTCCTCTTCCCGCGCCCGAGCATTGGGCATGAAGATCATGGTTGCCGTCTGCTCAACCAGCGCGGTGGATATGCGGCTATCGAGCGCGTCACGGGCCGATTGGGTCGCAAAACCCACAAGGGCATTACGCTTACGAAGGGTCTTGAGCCAATCGCGAATGCGAGCGGCAAAGACCTCATCGTCCAACGCCTTCCAGCCCTCATCGATCAGGATCAGGGTCGGGTGACCATCCAACCGCTCCTCGATCCGATGGAACAGGTACATCATCACGGGCGTGCGCAGACGCGGCGTCTCCAGCAGGCTCGTCATATCAAAACCAAGGGTCTTGGCTGACAGGTCAAGCAGGTCATCATTATTGTCGAACAGCCAGCCATATTCCCCCTCGCCGACCCAAGCGGTGAGCCGAGAGGCGAGATCGCCCGGTTGCGGCCTGCGCGAACCGGCTAGCAGTTCGCGAAAATGGGATAGGCGGCGCAGCTTGGGATCATTGGCATAGGCCGCATCAACAGCCGCCGCGATGGTCGCCAACTCTTCGGGGCCATCCGCATCAAGCAGAACAGCGAGCCAGTCGCGTTGAAAGGCACGGTTAGTGGGACTGTCCGGAAGGGCCAGAGGATTAAAGCCGGTCGGCTCGCCCGCAGAGATCCGGCTATAGCGACCGCCAATGCCGCGAATAAAGACTTCGGCGCCCCGGTCCTTGTCGAACAGGACGGTGCGTGGCTCAAACCGCTGGGCCTGAGCGGCGAGAAAGTTCATAACGACGGTCTTGCCGGAACCGGACGGGCCAATGACCGTGAAATTGCCCAGATCGCCATTATGGAAATTAAAGAAAAAGGGCGTCGCGCTGGTGGTCTCAAGGACCGCCACAGGATCACCCCAATGGTTGCCCTCGGCCTGGCCCAAGGCAAACCCGTGGAGCGAGCCAAAGCAGGCCATATTGCCCGATGAAATCAATGAGCGCCGCACGATCAGCGATTCATTACCTGGCATCTGCCCCCAAAAACCCGGCTCAAGGTTCATATCCTCGCGGACCGCAACAGCGCCCGCATCCCCGAGCGCTGCCGCGCAGGCTGCCGTCAGCGCGTCTAAGGTCTCAAGGGAATCAGAGCGCACCAACACCGAGAGATGGTGGTCGCCAAATCCAACCGCGCCCAATCCCAGCGCATCACGGGCAGCATGAAGCTCTGCCCGCTCAGCCATGGCCTCTTCATCGGCTGACCGCAGACGGCGCACGGCCAAGTCAATCCGTTCGCGCGACACTTGGCGATCAGAGGGGGCGTAGCTTTCTGTGAGCACCATTTCACAGGGAATTCGGAGCAGAGAATCGGTCAGACCCGGCGAGGTCGTATCGGGATAGTCTTTCAGGGACACCAAGGCCGCAAAGCTACTGGAGCCGGCGCCCTTCAGTTCCAAGGCGTCCGCACCAAAACTGACCCGCTTATAGGCCAGCATATCGGCAATCATGGTGCCTTCGAACGGCCGCCGAACCGGTTTCATTTCCCCATTATAGAGGGCGGAGAGAAACTCCAATATTTCCGAACAGGCCCCGGACTTGCCCTGATAGTTGCTCAAGGGACGGGCCCCATAGGCCCCCAAGGTCGTCACCATCGCATTGGCCGCCGCCCGCAGGTCACGAACATCCTGAGGATTGGCTTGGATGCCTTCAGAGCGATCTTTCGACCGCGTCAGTTGACGGGCGACACGCTCGACCCAACCGGTCTTTCCGCGCGCCGGGCGCCGCAGCAGGGTTACGAACTGATCATTGACGAACAGGGCACCACTGGAAAGCTTCTCATCCCAGCACTGGTCAATATGGGCCGTCAGAGGATCGGCGAATTTGCCGCGCAATTCGGTCTGAACGCGGCGGCGGATCACATGGTGATAGAGAACAAAGCGGGCATCGAGGGTGCTACGGAGCATGAGCTCGCGCGTTGCCGCCAAGGCGTTCAACTCGGCACTGTCGGCCGTCTCAAAGCTGATGCCGGGCACCAAGAGGCTCATCATGACCGAGCCATCGCGCAATAGCACGACATGCTCGTCGAGCAGCTTCGCATAGGGCAACCGGTCCCCGGCTAGAGCCTCACGGCCCCTACGCCCCATAGTGCCAAACATACCCACCAAGGCCGCTCCTCAAGTTCCGTAGCTGTTGCAGCGCCAGCGCCGCCAGTTTGAAATCCGTGGGCAACGGCTCACCTTGGTCAGCCAAAGGTCGAAAATTCGCGGTTCCCGCAGGCAGGCAAGATAACCAATAATATGCAGTAACAGCGCGACGGGAAGGGCGAGGAAGCTCTTTGTGATGAGGAAGACCTCAGTCGTCAGCGCCGCATTGATAATGAAATAGCTATAGGTCACGCCCGCAAACATCTGGGGACGGGCAAGGGCGCGGTGCACAGGAAAGCGAATGAGATCCATCGTCGCTTAACCAAGGGCCGCGGCGGATCTGATCCCGGACACAATGGCTCCGGCGCCGAACAGGATGAAGCAGCCCAATATGACCGTCGCGCCAAAACGCCAGTTCATCCGACCCGTCAACATCATCAAACCGACCGTTGCCACAGCCATAACGGCGATGGCGGTCGCGACACTGCCCAACAGGGTGCCTTGAATCCAATTGAGCGCAGCAACGATCGGGCCCGACCCTTGAGGATTGGTGGTGACCTGAGCATAGGCCGAAAGGGGAAAGGACGCGATGGACGCAACAAGCCCTAAAAGCTGAGATTTTTTCATTTTGGCGACCTCCGTACGGATTCAGCAAGCCTAGACATTATCGCAGAAACATAGGCTTTCGTCTCTGGGATTTGGGGAACGCCCCCTGCGCTGAGCACACGGCTCGGCCCGGCATTATAGGCGGCCAAGGCCTTTTCGATGTCACCATCGAACCGGTCCAACTGGATCTTCAAATAGCGCGCGCCCCCTTCGAGATTCGACAGCGGATTGGCAATATCAACGCCCATCTCACGCGCAGTTCCTGGCATCAGCTGAGCCAGCCCGTGGGCACCCTTGCTGGACCTCGCCTCGCTACGCCAACGGCTCTCTTGCCAAACCACGGCCTCTAAAAGCGCCGGGCTGATATCATATTTCCGCGCCAGCATCGCGACGTGACCTCGCCATGCCGCCGGACCCGCTGTGTCTGACACATGGGTGAACCCACGCTCGGCGCGCGTGCCGACCTCTACACGATCTGACTGGGCTGAAAGAGGAGCGCCCGCCACCCAGACGAAGCCATTGGTACCCAGCTCCATCACATCGGCTCGAGCACTCACCGCAGAGGACATGAAGGCAAGTCCAGCCAAGGCACCGACGACAGCGCCATGCGTACAAAGGGTTCCTGCACGGCGCTTAGGGTTGGATGCGAGATTGCGCATGACTGCAACTTTCGGTGGGGCGCACACAGCGCCTACATGGCGCTATTAGCTCAGCTTCACGTCAGTTCTATGACAGTATGCGGATTAAATTCCAAGCCGCTGTCATAGTCCTTAACGGGCGCTATACCGCCCTTCACCCCGGTCAAACCCCCGTTCGGTCGATGCCGAACGAGGGCCTGTGACCCTTTAGGGCTTAGAACTTCATCTGGGCCGACACTGAAATCAGGCTACCCATCTTGTAGGTATTGATGTCAACGCGGTTACTGCCAACGATCTGATATTCTTCGTTATTACGGCCTGTCAGATTGCGCGCCTCGAACTTTAGCTCAACATCGCGGCCTGCAACAGCTACGCCTTGACGTGCGACAAAGTCCAGCGAGAAGCCGGGATAGGCGTAGATATCAGGCTGCCCTGAATTGACCAGACCACGGCTCGAAACGCGCTTACTGGCATAGTTGAACATCAAGGTCTGCTGTGACAGCGCTTCACGATCTTCAAGTCCAAGTTGGACGTTGAAAATGTGGTCCGACTGGCCGGTCATCTGAGCACCATCCTTAAAGAAGTCAGTGGCGTTCTTCGATGACGAGGCAAAGACTGAAATCGGGTCGTTCTTAGCGACCTTCAATTCCGACATTGTGTAGGTGTAGTTACCGTTCAGTACGATCCGGCGTGAGGCCCAGAAATCCCCCTCAATGGCGGAGAGGTCGAAATATTTCTGAGCGTCAAATTCGGCACCAATGAGGTTGGCCTGCGGCGCGTTGGCGTAGCTGGTCGTGAAGTCATCGCCGGCGACGAAAGATTCGATTGGATTGGTGATCTTCTTATAGAACGCGGCGGCCGTGAAACGCTGATCGGTGTCAAAGTACCATTCGAAACGGGCTTCCGCGTTGGTCAGCTCACTATCGACCAAGAATGGGTTGCCGCGATACATGCGGTTGCTGTCGGGGTCGAAATAGAACTGGTAAACCAATTCACGAAACTGTGGACGGGCAATGGTTTTAGACAGGTTGCCGCGAAGCTGCATGTCCGAGGCCAATTGCCAGGTCAAGGTGGCTGCTGGCAGCCAATAGCTCTCTTCGAGCGCTGTGCCCGCAAGAGAGGCACCTGCAGTCTTAAAGATCTTGATCGGTGAAACTTCTAGTTCGGCGGTCTCATAACGAATGCCGGCATTGAGCTGCAAGGCGTCCGTCATCTGATAGTCAAACTTGACGTAGCCCGCCTGATTGCGGAGCGTCGCAAGGAAGGCTGGGTTACCTTCGTTGGTTTCAACCAACGCTATGTTGAAAGCTTCGATCACTGCTGGGGCCAGAAGAAGGTCAGGCCGCAACATATCGACGCCGCGCGGGAAACTGCTGGGGGCTTGGAACTGGAAGTCCCGGCGCGAACTCGTGCGCTCGGTGTCAGCAAAGGCATAACCGACTGTCCCGCTCAGCCCATCCCTCAGCCGGTAGGTAGCATCGGCACCACCGGACCAAAGCTTCTCATCCAGCTCGGAGAAGCTGATCACAGCATCACCGCCGTTACCATTGTTCAAACGGTTGACGAAATAGGCCCCGTAAGGGTCCGCCTTCACATTGGTGCGGACATATTCGAAGGTCAGTTCGTAGGGAGAATTACGTTTTGAGTTGGCGTAGGCAACACGAACATCGACGCTCAAATTGTCATTGAGATTGAACTCGCCAACGACCTGGCTATCGATCAATTCACGCTCATACCAGGACGTGTCCTGCTGCATAAAATCGACAGTCGTTTGGTTACGGTTTCCAAGCCCAAGGCGGGTATGTTTTAGAGTGTCGCGAATATAAAGATTGGTCCAACGCAGCTTATTGTCACCGAACTCTAGACCCAGGCCGACGAGGCCATTGAGGACGATCCGGTTGTCAGAGGTCACGCGCGTAAAATCGGAGTTCAGCGCGGAAAGGTCAGACTGCAGTGAGTTTTGGTTAGTCGCTTCACGGGTTGACCATTTGTTGCTGTACCCCCCCGCCGCAATAAATCCGAGCGTATAGGCACCGCGATCAAACGACAGGCCACCTGACAGGTTAACAGATCCGTTCGGAGGCGTTTCTGAGGTGCTTTGAACAACGGCATTTCGGCCCGTAACCAATTGCCGCGCAATATCACCGGTCTTGATATTGCCCGAGCTGATCCGTTCACCACTCGCGATAAAGGCGTTGAGGGCCGGTGCCATGTCACGCTTGCTATCATCGAAGCCTGACCAGTCGGTCGTGCTGCCATAATAGGTATAGCTCAAACGACCCGTTGTTTCGGTATCAGCAGAACCGCCAAAGCCGATGGACAGGAAGGGCTCGCGCGGGATCGCCTTGGTGGTCAGGTTGATAACGCCGCCGCCAAATTCGCCGGGGAAATTGGCTGAATAGCTCTTCTGGACCAAGGACGAGGCGATGATGCTGCTGGGGAAAAGGTCAAGGGGAACAACCCGCTTGAGCGGCTCTGGGCTCGGCAGGGGCGAACCATTGAGAAGCGCGAGTGAATAGCGGTCGCCGAGGCCGCGGACATAGACATAGCCACTGCCAACTAGGCTTAGACCGGACACATGGCTAAGAGCACCAGCGATATTGCCTTCACCCGTGCGGGCGATTTCGACGGCGGTTAGAACAGAGACCACCTGCGGCGCGGTCCGAACAATGCTGCTATCGCGACGCCCGGTGATGACAATTTCGCCGATTTCGCCGGGGATGGAGACTTCTGATTCCGCTGGCGATTCCGCAGGTGCAGGCTCTGAAGACTCTGCGGGTGCAGGTTCTGAGACGGCAGAAGCGGGCTGATCTGACGCTGCCGCAGGAACTTCCTGAGCGTTGGCGAGCATCGGCATCGCAATAGCGGTGGAGACCAGCAACAGTGTGGCAAGCCGACGCGTATCCATTCTCGATCCCCTTGGGCAAATTTCGTATGGAGAAAAGGGGGCCGCCCTACGGCCGCCCCCTCACCCTAAGTACCTAGCGTGATTATTTGGTAGGAATTGACGTACAGGCACCGCTGTTGCCCGTGCCGAAATCGGCAGTCGAGCTGTTGCAGGTCCAGCCAGCATACCATTTGTCATCCGTGTTCTTCACTGCACCGATAGAGGTCACGGCGGTGAAGAAGCTTGCCAAGGTCGTTGGATTGAACGAAGCGACAGCAAGCTCGTTCGCACCATTGATGAACAGGTTGGTGAGTGTGGTCACGAAGCTATCATTATTGTTGTTCGCACCCGAACCAAAGGCGGTGCTGACAGCGGCGGCATTGTAGGAGCCAGTTCCCAGGAACTTGGTGGCGTTACACTGCATCACGACCGACCGAGCGGCGAAGGTCGCAGGCGTGGTGCCCGAACCGTTCATACGCAGGCATTCGTTCTTTGGGGTCGAAATAACCGAGTTCGCCAAGGTCACGTCCGAGTTACCACGAACCAACATAGCGGCCTGGTCATTGGCTTCATTGTCCGTGCTGACTTCAGGCTGAAGGCCCGTCAGGTTCGAAATCTTGAGCGTGGTGCGGGGCGTGTCGGCCTCGTTACCGTTGCTGTCGATTTCCATCAGGGCATCGCCCTTTGCCGAACGTTGGATCAGCAGAAGGTTTTGGAAGTTGCCGGTCGTGCCCATGTCAACATCAAGGCTGTCATCATCAGCACCGACGGACACAAAGTTCTTCATGTTCGCAACGCCGCCGAAGAATTCGACGCCATCGTCAGAGCTGTTGTAGCTCATGATGTTGTTCAAAGTCGTACCGCTACCAATGCCCGAGGGGGTCAGCGACTGGAGTTCCTTGTCGGCACCCAAGACATAACCCGAATAACGGATCTGGACGTAGGACATGGTGCCGCTGCTGTCAGCATTGTCCGCGCCGCCGTAAAGAGCCGGGTCAGCCGAACCTTCGGTCTGGCGCTCGCAGGTGCCCGCAGCAACCGAACCCGTCGTACAGTCAGTGACACGCGCGCGGCCCATCAGAACCACACCGCCCCATTGTCCCTGGGAAGTTTCAGTGTTCAGGCCGAGAATGTTGTCACGGCTGGTGAAGATGATGGGCTGAGTAGCGGTACCAACGGCGTTGATCTTGTTGCCACGGTTGACGGCCAGCCAAGAGATGCCGGTGTTGGCATAGACGATCACGCCAGGTTCGATCGTCAGAGTCGCAGTGCTTGTTGCAGTCTCGGCCAAGGACCCAGTGGTGATCTTGGTGAAGCCGCGATCAGTGCCGACGTCGACACGTCCGTTCAGGCGGTAGAGCAGGCCGGCAACCTTCGGCAGGGTGATCGACTTGTTGATCCGCGCTGGAAGCGAACAGGCGCGCCATGTACCGGTTGGGCCCGTGATCGTTCCCTCGTCCGTCAAGCTACCATCGGCGATGGTCGGGCAGCCCGTGGCTGGCGTGACCAGGGTCGATGTCGGTGTGGGCGTCACAACAGGAGGGGTCGTTGTCGTGTTGGTGATGGTGACGTTGCCGCCATTTCCTGGCGAGGCAATATCGCTAGGACCACAGCTGGACAGTGCTAGTGCGCCACAGCCGACGAGGAGCAAGCTCTTAAAATTCTTCACTGCGAATCCCTTTCTCTAAAGCCCCATCCAAATGGGATGCTCATTCTGGAAATCGCCTTAAATGATAATTGTGACATTTTTTTACAGATGACGTTCATCTGGACAGATATCGAGGTCGTCCATAATGTCATTTTGAACGAGAGACTAACGCGAAGGCAGATTTTGGCCTCCACTCAAGCCGATCCCTCGCCCAGATTCCCGCTCAAAAACGGCCTACAGAAGGCGTGAGCGGATGACTTGGCTGAGCAGGTCGATCAGAGACACGGCCACGATGATGATAATGACGATGGCGGCGACACGGCTATATTCGAAGCTGTTGAGGCTATCGAACAGGACCTGACCAATACCGCCGGCGCCAATCAGGCCCAGAACCGTCGCGGATCGTGAACTCGATTCGAAGCGGTAGAGGGCATAGGAGGTCCAGAGCGGGGCGACTTGCGGCATCACCCCCCAGACAATCTCCTGCAAAGGTGCCGCGCCCGTCGCCCGGACCCCTTCGACGGGACCCCGATCAATGGCTTCAACAGCCTCTGAGAACAGCTTGCCCAGAACACCGCTGGTACTGATGGCCAGAGCCATGACCCCGGCAAAGGGACCAAGACCGACCGCCACAATGAACAGGGTGCCAACCACCAGATCCGGGACCGACCGCAGCATGTCCAAGAATCGGCGCATCGGCTGGTTGACCCAAGACGGGCTAATGTTCTTTGCCGCCGCCAGACCAAAGGGAATGGCCAAGAGCACGGCGAGGAACGTACCCCAAAGCGCCATCTGGATGGTCAGCCACATCTGACTGACATAGAGCGGCCATTGATCGAAATCTGGCCTCAGAAAGTCCTTGCCGAACTCGCGCATATTGTCGGAATTGGCAAAGATCAGCGGCAGCTTGGTCATTTCAGCGGGCGCAAAGCCCACCACCAGCACGATGGTCAGTCCGCCCCAGAGCAGCACATCAAACAGCCAGTCGCTAAGACTGCGCTTGGGCGGGGCTGGGATCAGATCGACTGCACTCATTTGGGCGTACGTCCCGCCAAGGCCTTACGCTCGGCCTGAATAGCGGCCAGAGCCTTTTGAGCGGCGGCGATCTTGGCCGCGTTGCCTTCATCCTTGGCAACCAGATAGATCTCAGTGGCCTCCATCTCCCGAACGGGCAGAAGATGGTTGTTATCGGCAGGCTTGAAGCCACCGATACTGACCTTGGCCAGTTGCGCCCTTTGACGCGCCGCCTCTGGGCCGGTGCCTTGACCATAGGACTCAAAGAACTTGCGCAGACGCGCCTTGACCTGAGGGTCCAGATCCTTGCGCCAGACGATGGGGTCTTCGGGAAGGGGCGGCGAGGTCCAGATGATGCGGATGGCATCATTGATCGCTGGGTCACGACCCTTTTGCAGGTTCACCGCCGTTGAATTGTTGGTGGCCACATCCAAAACGCCCCGCGCCACGGCAAAGAGGTTGGCCTGGTGGTTGGCGGCACGAACGGTCTTGAAACATTCGGCCGGCTTGATCCCGCGCGGCGCGAACAGATAGGTCATAGGCGCCAAGGTGCCGGAGGTCGACTTGGCATCGCCAATGCCGAAGTCCAGACTCTTGTCGCATTTTAGAACTTGGTCCAGCGTCAGATTACTCTTGGCGGGCACAATGATCACTGAGCGATAGCCATCCCGTCCCGAGGGGTCAAAGGTGCGCACAAACACCTCACCGCCCGACCGGCGCACGGCCTCTAGGCCTGACTGGTTCGAAAACCAACCCACATCGGTCTGCTTAAAGCGCATGGCCTCGATCAGGGCCGTATAGTTGGAGCCATAGAAGGGTTTGATCTTGTAGCCGGTCTGCTTTTCCATATCGGCAATGATCGGTGCCCAGAAGGACTGCAGGCTGGTCGAGCTTTCCGTCGCCAAGATCGAAAAGTTGACGGTCTTGACCGGGGCCTTGGCCTGAGCCAGCACCGCCGAAGGGAGGGTCACCAATAGCGCCGCCGCAAGGGCCGCACGCAGGAGGGTCAAGCACTTCATTGGGGAGCTCCTTCCCAGAACGCGTCTTCGAATTCAGGGCCATAGATTTGAACAAGGGTGGCGCGGTCAAGACCGGCGACCGGGCCGTCATAGATCACTTGCCCAGCCTTGAGGGCCACAACCCGCTGGCAATAGCGCATGGCATAGTCGACCTGATGCAGGGTGACGACGACGGTCAGACCATCCTTGCGGTTCAGATCCAGCAACAGATCCATAACCTTGCGCGCCGAGACGGGATCCAGCGAGGCCACCGGCTCATCGGCCAGCACGACCTCAGCACCCTGGACCATAGCCCGGGCAATGGCGGCGCGCTGCTGTTGCCCGCCCGATAGGGTATTGGCGCGCTGGGCGGCATAGTCGGCCACCCCCACGCGGGCCAGACTGACCATCACCAAGCGCTTCTCGGCGGCGGGCCACAGGCCCAGCATGCCGCGCCAAAAGCCCAGACGGCCCAAGGCCCCCAGCGCGACATTGGTGAACAGGCTCAAGCGTCCGACCAGATTGAACTGCTGAAAGACAAAGCCGATACGGCTGCGCACAGACCGTACCCGGTCGCTGATCTTTCCGGCCGTCTGGACGGGTTCGCCAAAGACGCGGATCCTGCCGGAACCGCCATCAATCGGCGCAAGACCGGTGATCGAGCGCAGCAAGGTCGACTTGCCCGAACCGGACGGACCGATCAGCGCGACCATCTCGCCCTTGGCAACGCGGATCGTGACGCCATCCAGCGCCTTGCGCGTTCCAAAGGTTTTGGAGACGCCATCGACCGAAATGACAGCAGAGACATCAGTCATGAAGGTGACACGTTCCCAACCTGTTGCATCCAAAAAGACTAGAACTTCAGCCGTGACAGGCTGATGACAGGCACAGCGCCCAACATCTTTCCCGGAGCCAAAATGGTTCAAGCGCTTGCTATAGAGCCAAACCGAAAAGGATCAATCACCTCGTCGATTTATCGTGAATCAAAACGCAAGGCGAGCCCGCCTTTTCAAGCGCTTAGCCTAGAGATTGGGGGTGTCATGAAATTGCCGACGGGATGCCGACCGATTGTCACAAATTTCTGCTTTACATGGGGGGTCCGGAACCTTACATGCGTCTCCTCCGGCGGACCCCGAAGTTCGAAAACGCTGCTAACGCCGGATTGGGTCAACTACTTGCAGGGGGCTACGTGAATTGCACACGTATCAAACACCCCTGGACCTGGTCCGCGAGCGGTCCCCGGAGCGTCCTGTCGCCCTTGTGCGTCCAGACGTTGCGGCCGTAGCGGCCCGTTGGTTCCAGGATAATCTAAAAGCAGACGTCCTTTACGCCGTTAAAGCGAACCCGTCGCCGTGGGTCATCGAGACCTTGGCCGCGAACGGTGTCGCCTCTTTCGACGTTGCGTCCATCCCAGAGATCGAGCTGGTGCGCCGCTTTGCGCCTCACGCCCGGCTGGCCTTCATGCATCCGGTCAAGAGCCGGGTCGCGATTGCCTCGGCCTATTTCGATCATGGCGTGCGGATCTTCTCGCTCGATAGCCATGAAGAGCTGGCCAAGATCCTCGATGCGACCGGTGGAGCCAAGGACCTAACCTTGATCGTTCGCATCGCTGTGCCCAGCGAAGGTGCCGCCTATGCGCTGAGTGGCAAGTTTGGCGTCGAGCCCGATGCGGCCCCGGCCCTGCTTTTGGCCGCCCGCCGCGCCACGCAGGACCTGATGGGCATCTCGTTCCATGTCGGCAGCCAGTGCATGCGCCCGACCGCCTATCAAGGGGCCATGAGCGCCGCCTCACGGGCTCTGGTCCGCGCAGGCGTCTTTGCAGACATTGTCGATGTCGGCGGCGGCTTTCCTTCGGTCTATCCCGGCATGGCCCCGCCTGCCTTGGAAGACTATGCCGACTCCATCCATCGCGGCTTTGCCGAGATGATGGTCCACGAAACGACCGAGCTTTGGTGCGAACCGGGCCGGGCGCTGGTGGCGGAAACCACCTCCATCCTCGCCAAGGTCGAGGCCCGCAAGGGTGACGCGCTCTATTTGAACGACGGGGCCTATGGCAACCTGTTCGATGCCGCCCATTCCAAATGGCCCTTCCCGGTCAGGCTGGTGCGTGATGGCGTTGCCGAGAGCGGTCTTAAGCCCTTCAAGTTCTTCGGCCCAACCTGCGATTCCATCGACGTCATGCCGGGGCCGTTCTGGCTGCCGGAAGATGTCGGCGAAGATGACTATGTCGAGATCGGCATGCTGGGGGCCTATGGCACCGCCATGGCGACCCGGTTCAATGGCTTTGGCGATACTGAAACCGCCATTGTTGCCGAAGCGCCCATGGCCTCGATGTATGGCCTCGCCCGTCGCTCGATCCCGACCCCACGCCCGGAGCATGGCGCGGTCGTCAAACTGTCGCGCGCACGCAATAAGAAGCGGCGGCGGCGCTAAGGCCCTCTACAACTGATGACCTTTCCCCCAGTCCGTCGCTCCGTCCGGGCTGGGGATGTTCATGTGACGGGCGTTACCAGCTTGAGGGAAACCTTCAGATGAACGCCACACCCAACCGCAAGGCTGAACTGCTGTCCAAGACGGTCGAGCATGTCGACATCACGTCCTACGACGCCCGTCCGATCATCGATTCCATGCGCAAGATGAGCTTTAGCTCACGCGATACAGCGCGGGCCGCCGACATTCTCGACATGGCCATGGCCGACCAGACCTGCTCGCCTTGGCTGATCTTGGCCGGTTCCACCTCAGCGGCAGGCTGTATGCATGTCTATCGCGACATGGTGAAGCTGGGCATGGTCGATGTGGTGGTCGCTACGGGAGCCTCCATCGTCGATATGGATTTCTTCGAGGCCCTCGGCTTCAAGCACTATCAGGCCGATGGCCCGGTCGATGATAATGTGCTGCGTGAGAACTATATCGACCGCATCTACGACACCTATATCGATGAGGAGCAGCTTCAGAACTGCGACCACACCATCCTAGAGATCGCCAATCGCCTAGAGCCGCGCGGCTATTCCAGCCGCGAGTTCATCTGGGAAATGGGCAAGTGGCTGTCCGAGGGCAATGCCAAAAAGCCGGGCAGCCTGATCCAGACCGCCTATGAAGAGGGCGTGCCGATCTTTTGCCCAGCCTTTGTCGATTCCTCGGCGGGCTTTGGTCTGGTCAAGCACCAGAAGGAACGGGCCGCTGCGGGCAAGCCCTATCTGATGCTCGATGCCATTGCCGACTTTCGCGAACTGACCGACATTAAGATCGCAGCAGGCACGACAGGCCTGTTCATGGTCGGCGGCGGCGTGCCCAAGAACTTTGCCCAAGACACAGTCGTCTGCGCCGAGATCCTCGGTTTCGAGGCCGAGATGCACAAATATGCCGTCCAGATCACCGTGGCCGATGTCCGCGACGGCGCCTGTTCGTCCTCGACCCTGCAAGAGGCCGCCAGTTGGGGCAAGGTCAACACCACCTATGAACAGATGGTCTTTGCCGAAGCCACCACCGTCGTGCCCTTGATCGCGTCGGACGCCTATCATCGCGGCACCTGGAAGGGCCGCCAAAAGCGCCGCTGGGCCAAGCTCTTTGCCTAAGGTGCCGAACCGGCCTTGACCCTACGGGGCACTGGCGTAAGGTCCCCGCAATTCTCCGGGGTGTCCTGCTTAAGGGGCTGAGAGGCAGGTGATCCTGCGACCCGTGAACCTGATCCGGGTCATGCCGGCGGAGGGATGGGAAGTCGGCGCAAAGCTCTTGCGTCCATTGCCCCCTTTTTGCCGTCAAGGTTCCGGGTCTGCCCATTGGTCAGGAGCCTAAGCCGTGAATAAGCAGACCCCCGTCACCAACACCATCCCAACCGGCGAACGCCCCGGCTCGCGCAAGGTCTATGCGCCCGGCCTGCTGTTCCCGGACATCCGCGTCCCCTTCCGCGAGGTGGCCGTCCATCCGTCGGCCAATGAACCGCCCGTGACCATCTATGACCCTTCTGGCCCCTATACGGACCCCAAGGTCACCATCGATATTAATAAGGGTCTGGCCCGTCCGCGCGATGCGTGGGTCATCGCCCGCGGCGATGTCGAGGCCTGCGATCCACGCCCCGTCAAGCCTGAGGATAATGGCCATGCGCGCGGGGTCCATCTGGCCCCGCCCTTTCCGGTGGCGCAAAAGCCGCTAAAGGCCGTTGGCGGTAAGGCTGTGACCCAGATGGCCTATGCCCGCGCCGGGATCATCACCGCCGAGATGGAATATGTCACCATCCGCGAAAATATGCGCCGCGAAGCGCTGGCCGAAATCATCCGCGATGGCGAAGATTTCGGCGCCTCTATCCCCGACTATATCTCTCCAGAATTTGTCCGTGACGAGATCGCGCGCGGGCGGGCCATCATCCCGGCCAATATCAATCACGGCGAACTGGAGCCGATGATCATTGGCCGCAATTTCTTGGTCAAGATCAATGCCAATATCGGCAATTCGGCGGTGCTGTCGTCGGTGGCCGATGAGGTCGACAAGATGGTCTGGGCCATCCGCTGGGGCGGCGATACGGTCATGGACCTGTCGACGGGGCGCAATATCCACAATATCCGCGACTGGGTGATCCGTAACAGCCCCGTGCCCATCGGCACAGTGCCGATCTATCAGGCCTTGGAAAAGGTCAATGGCGTGGCCGAAGACCTGACTTGGGAGGTGTTTAAGGACACCCTGATCGAACAGGCCGAACAGGGCGTGGACTATTTCACCATCCATGCTGGGGTGCGTCTGGCCTATATCCCCCTGACCGCCAAGCGCGTCACCGGTATCGTCTCGCGCGGCGGCTCGATCATGGCCAAATGGTGCCTGTCGCATCACAAGGAGAACTTCCTCTATACCCATTTCGAAGAGATCTGCGAGATCATGAAGGCCTATGATGTGTCCTTCTCGCTCGGCGATGGTCTGCGTCCCGGCTGTATCGCTGATGCCAATGACGCGGCCCAGTTCGGCGAGCTAGAGACCCTTGGCGAACTGACCCAGATCGCGTGGAAGCACGATGTTCAGGTCATGATTGAAGGCCCCGGCCATGTGCCGATGCACAAGATCAAGGCCAATATGGATAAGCAGCTCAAGGTTTGCGGCGAAGCGCCCTTCTATACCTTAGGCCCCCTTACGACCGACATTGCGCCGGGCTATGACCACATCACCAGCGCCATCGGGGCGGCCATGATCGGCTGGTTCGGCACGGCCATGCTTTGCTATGTCACGCCCAAGGAACATCTGGGCCTGCCCGACCGCGAGGACGTTAAGGAGGGTGTGATCACCTATAAGATCGCCGCCCATGCCGCCGATCTGGCCAAGGGTCATCCGGGGGCCCAGGCCTGGGACGATGCCCTGTCACGGGCGCGGTTCGAGTTCCGCTGGGAAGACCAGTTCAACCTTGGTCTCGATCCAGAGACGGCGCGGGAATATCACGACGAGACCCTGCCCAAGGAGGCGCACAAGACCGCGCACTTCTGTTCCATGTGCGGGCCAAAATTCTGCTCCATGAAGATCAGCCACGATATTCGCGCTGACGCTGCGGCCCAAAATGACGTCGCCAAGGTCGATGTCGATGCGGGCATGGAAGATATGGCTCGAAAATTTCGCGAAGGTGGCGGCGAGATTCTGGTGCCCTTGAAATAAACCCGCTATGAGATAACGGCACCGCGCGCGCCATAATCTGGCCGAGCGGTGCCACTTTCATTTTGGGATGGGTAGGCCATGTCTCTGTTCAGTGTGATCAAGCGCGATATCCATTTCATCAGTTCGGCCCTGCGCCTTCTGGGTCGGATCAAGGATATCGAACCTTCATCCCTCAATCTGCTCTGTGATGATTTCGAAAAGGTCGTTGACCAATATGGTCCGCGTCCAGCCATGCAGTTCGAAGGCAAGGTCCTGACCTATGCCGAGCTTGATGCGCTGAGCAATCGCTTTGCCCATTGGGCGCTTGATCAGGGACTGGTTCGCGGCGACTGCGTGGCCCTGCTCATGCCCAACCGGGCCGAATATGTCGCCGTTTGGATTGGCCTGAGCAAGGTCGGGGTTGAGACGGCCCTGATCAATAATAGCCTGATTGGACCGGCTCTGGCCCACTGCCTTTCGATCAGCGGCGCCCATCAGGTCATTGCCGATGCCGAAACCATCGATGCCTTTGAGGCGGTCCAAGCCGACCTGCCCCGCTCGACCAAGGTCTGGGTTCTGGAAGGGGCCAAGGGCGACCGCCATGATCTGACCCAAACCCTGAAGAGCTGCAGCCCCCTGCGCCCTGATCGGGCCAGCGTCCGCAAGGGCCTGACGGCGGGCGAGACCATGCTTTACATCTTTACCTCCGGCACCACGGGCCTGCCCAAGGCGGCCAAGGTCACCCACGCCCGGACCCAGACCTATATGCGCGGCTTTGCCGGCGCGACCGATGTGAACGCCAAGGACCGGGTCTATATTACCCTACCGCTCTATCACGCGACAGGCGGGTTTGGCGCTATGGGCGCGGCCCTGATGAATGGCGCAACCGTGGTGCTTCGGCGGCGGTTCTCGCTGACCCAGTTTTGGAACGATGTGGTCGAAGAGCGCTGCACGGTCTTTGTCTATATTGGCGAACTCTGCCGCTATCTGATCAACCAAGAGCCGGTTGAGGGCGAACGCAAACACCAGCTCAGGCTTGCGATTGGCAACGGCCTGCGCGGCGATGTCTGGGAAAAGATGGACCAACGCTTTGCCATCCCGAAGGTCTTGGAGTTCTACGGCTCGACCGAGGGCAATGTCTCGATGTTCAATTGGGACGGCAAGATCGGGGCCATCGGTCGCGCGCCGGCCTATCTGAAGAGCAGCGTCAATTTCAAACTGGTCCGCTTTGACGTCGAGACCGAGCAACCGATCCGCGATGCGCGCGGCCGCTGTATCGAATGTGGTCCCGGCGAGGTTGGTGAATGTATTGGCCTGATCGGTACGCAGGCACGGACGGGCTTTTCGGGCTATGCCGATCGTGCGGCGACCGAAAAGAAGATCCTCACCGGTGCCTTCAAGAAAGATGACCGCTGGTTCCGAACCGGCGATCTGATGCGCCGCGACAAGGAAGATTTCTACTATTTCGTCGATCGGATCGGCGAAACCTTCCGCTGGAAGAGCGAGAATGTGTCGACCGCCGAGGTGTCCCAACAGCTTACGGGCTGTGATGGGGTGCAGGAGGCCATCGTCTATGGCGTCTCGATCGAGGGCTTTGACGGCCGCGCCGGTATGGCCTCAATGGTGGTTGGGCCAGAGTTCGACCTGGTCACCTTTGCCAGCCATGTCGAGGCGCAGCTTCCGGCCTTTGCCCGCCCCCTCTTCATCCGGCTAACCACCGAGGTCGAAACCACCGGCACCTTCAAATATCGCAAGCTGGACCTGGTCGAACAGGGCTTCGACCCGGCCAAGATCACCCAGCCTTTGTTCTTCAAGAAGCCCGGCGAAGGCTATGTGCCGATCACGCCAGAGCTCTATGACCAGATCAATGCCGGAGCCTTCAGGATCTAACCCCCAATCCCGCGTCCCCCGTGAAGGCGGGGATGACCCCCTCGCCCAACCCTCTCCCCCAAGGGGGCGAGGGCTTTATCGCTCTTTCTTAGCCCTCTCCCTGAGGGAGAGGGTTGGGTGAGGGCCTTGTTTTCTTACTTCCGTGTTCCCCGCGAAGGCGGGGACCCAGACCTTTTCACGCAGCATGGAGGCGGCCCTCTGCAGCGTCATTGCGAGGCGCATCGCGCCGAAGCAACCCAAGGGATCATCAATTCAGGTTCGGGTCGGTCCCCTGGATTGCTTCGCTACGCTCGCAATGACGCGGGAGTGGATGCAACCCACCCTACTTCCAGATCGGCTTTCCCGAACCCGGCAGGCCCAGTCTGGACCATTTGGCGCTGACCTCATCGATAACCGACTGGTCCATCCGGATCTCCGTGCCCCATTCGCGTTTGGTTTCAGGCGGCCACTTGTCGGTCGCATCGAGACCAATCTTCGAGCCCAGACCCGATTCCGGCGAAGCAAAGTCGAGATAGTCGATGGGGGTATTTTCCAGCACGGTAATGTCCCGCGCCGGGTCCATCTTGGTCGACATGGCCCACATGACATCTTTCCAGTCGCGGGCATTGATGTCGGCATCCACGACGATGACCCACTTTGTGTACATAAATTGGCGCAGGAACGACCAGACGCCCATCATCACGCGCTTGGCATGGCCCGGATAGGCCTTCTTCATCGAGACCACGGCGATGCGATAGCTACAGCCCTCGGGCGGCAACCAAAAATCGACGATCTCGGGGAACTGTTGGCACAGGAGCGGGATAAAGACCTCGTTCAGGGCCTCGCCCAGCACACTCGGCTCGTCTGGGGGGCGCCCCGTGAAGGTGGTCAGATAGATCGGCTTGCGCCTCATGGTGATGGCGCTGACCTGAAAGATCGGGAACGGCTCGACCGAATTATAATAGCCGGTATGGTCGCCGTAAGGGCCCTCGTCGGCATAGTCATCGAGCAGCACATGACCCTCAATGACGATCTCAGCCTCGGCGGGGACCATCAGGGGCACGGTCTTGGCCGCGACCAGCTCGGCCTTGGCCCCGCGCAGCAGACCGGCGAACTGATATTCGGACAGGGTATCGGGAACCGGCGTCACAGCCGCCAAGATGGTGCCCGGATCAGCTCCCAAAACCGCGCAGGCAGGCAGGGGCTCGCGCTTGCCGGACTCTTTCCAGCGGCGGTGATGCTGCGCCCCGCCCCGATGGGCCAGCCAGCGCATGATGGCGCGGTCCTTGCCCAGAACCTGCATCCGATAGATGCCCAGATTGAAGTCGTCCTCGCGGTCCTTGCCCGGACCCTTGGTGACGATAAGCGGCCAGGTGATCAGCGGCGCAGGCTCGCCCGGCCAGCAGGTCTGGATCGGCAGCTTGGTCAGGTCGATCTGATCGCCGGTCCAGACGATCTCTTGAACCGGGGCCTTCTTGACCACCTTGGGCCTCATCGACATGACGGTCTTGACCAGAGGCAACATGTCTAGGGCATCGGCAAAGCCCTTGGGCGGTACAGGCTGGCGCAGGAAGGCCAAGATCTCGCCGACCTCGCGCAGTTCGCCAGCCGTGGTGCGGGCCTCACCGCCCAGCGTCACGCCCATGGCCACGCGCTTGACCGTGCCGAACAGGTTCACAAGGCAGGGCATGTCCGAAGGCTCGCCATCGGCGCGGATGACATTTTCGAACAGGACGGCTGGTCCACCCTCAGCCAAAAGCCGGGTCTGGATCTCGGTCATTTCCAAGACGGTGGAGACCGGCTCGGTGA
This sequence comes from Caulobacteraceae bacterium, assembly GCA_947441065.1. GTDB lineage: Bacteria > Pseudomonadota > Alphaproteobacteria > Caulobacterales > Caulobacteraceae > CAISGS01. Next base: position 215,820 of record CANESI010000001.1, on the reverse strand, counting down.
CGCGGACCAACTCGCCCGCCGCCTCTAGCTCGGCAATGAAATCCCTCAGACTGCGATAGGCCATGTGGCGCTCCGGTTACGAGGAGGGGAAACTAGGGCGATGGTGGGGGAAAGTCACCCTTTGGCGTCGCACCAATCGCCCAAGGCCGCTTGCCAGAGGCTGAGGGCACTGATGGCGGCCGTATCGGCGCGCAGGATGCGGGGGCCTAGGGTCACGGGCACCACCGCCTCAATGGCACGCAGGCGGGCGCGTTCTTCGGGGGCAAAGCCGCCTTCGGGACCGATCAGCACGGCCCAAGGGCCCGAGCCTTGCCCCGCAAGCGCGCTAAGCACCGGCTGGGCATCCCCGGCCTCGTCGCAGAACATCAGGCGGCGCGCGTCCCATCCGGTCAGCAGGGCCTCCAGCGGCTGAGGGGCAAGGACCTGCGGCACATCCAGCCTTTCGCACTGTTCGGCGGCCTCGGTGGCGATGGCTTGCAGGCGCTCGATATTGACATGTCCAGCATTGGTGCGCCGGGTGGTGACCAGACGAATGCGCCGACAGCCCAGTTCGGTGGCCTTTTCGATGATGGTTTCCAAGGGTCCGCGCTTGACCAATGCCATGATCAGATCAAGGTCTGGGCCTTGGGTCTGGTCCGCCAACTGTCGCTCGACCGTCAACTGACAGGCCTTCTTGGTGATCAGGCTGAGTTTGGCCAACCACGCCCCATCCCGGCCATTGAACAGGGCGACCTCATCGCCAAGGCCAAGACGCATGACCGACGTCAGATAGCGCGCCTGCTCAAGCTTGAGCACCAGTGCGACGTCAAGAGACAGATCATCAGGAACAAAAAGGCGTATCATGAGCTTGATTTTGCACCTTTGTGAGCGGCGCGGCTAGGCGGTGCGGGGCATAAAGACTGCACGGAGCGTCCGAGAGGTCACGACCATGCCCAAAACTGCCGAAAAAAAGGCTGCCGCCTTGGCCTATGACGCCGATCTGAGAGACCTTCAGATTCAATTGGTCAATATGCAGGTCTGGGCCATGGCCAAGGGCCGCAAGATCGTCATCCTGTTTGAGGGGCGCGACGCCTCGGGCAAGGATGGCACGATCAAACGCATTATCGAACATCTGGCGGTGCGAAATACCCGCGTCATCGCTCTGCCCAAGCCGTCTGACCGCGATAAGAGCCTGTGGTGGTTCCAACGCTATGTCGAGCATCTGCCCGCCGCCGGTGAGATCGTGATCTTCAACCGCTCTTGGTACAATCGGGCTGGGGTGGAGCGGGTGATGGGCTTTTCTACGCCCGACCAGCAGGCCGACTTCCTCAATGATGCCCCCAATTTCGAACATATGCTGATCGAGGCCGACATTATCCTGATCAAGATCTGGCTCGATATTGACCGCGATGAACAGGTCCGCCGCCTGAAGGCCCGCCGCACCGACCCCCTAAAGCGGCTGAAGGTCAGTGCCATGGACGATGTGGCAGAGGCCAAATGGTGCGACTATTCCGTCGCCCGCAACGAGATGCTGACCCGCACCAGCACCGCTACGGCTCCGTGGGTCTGTGTTCGGACCAACCATAAGAAGACGGCGAGGCTCAATGTCATTCGCCATATCTTACATGTGATCAAACCGCCGAAGCTGGCAAACCACGTCTCCAAGCCGGACCCAGGGGTGCTCTTTGCCTTCGAGCCCTCCGCCATTGTCGATGGACGCTTGGCCCCTTGAGCCGCCGCTAATAGGCCAGCGCCAAACCATCCTTGCGCATTTCAGAGGCCGCAGCGTAGCGGCCCTCGAACCGCTGGATGGCCTGATAGCCGCCAAAGCCGCCGTCCGATGGGCCAAACTTCCAGCCTAAGGCCGCTAGGCCCTCACGGGTGGCTTGGGGAACGCCTGATTCCAGCCTCAGGGTCCCGACCCCGTCCTGCGGCTCGCCCGTCGGTTCGCTGGAGCCTTCGTGATGCCAACGCGGATTGTCCCCGGCGGCCTGCACATCCAGACCATGGTCGGTCATATTGATAATGACCTGAGCCTGACCTTGCGGCTGCATATCCCCGCCCATGACCCCAAAGGCCAGAAGCGGCGCGCCATCCTTGCAGGCAAAGCCCGGAATGATGGTCTGAAACGGCCTCTTTCCCGGCGCATAGAGGTTTGGGTGACCATCATTCAGATTGAACAGCTCGCCCCGGTCTTGGAACATGAAGCCCATATTGTCCGCCACCAGCCCCGATCCCATGCCGCGATAGTTGGACTGGATCAGCGAGACCATCATGCCGTCGGAATCGGCGGTGCAGAAATAGGTGGTGTCGCCATGGCTGGGCGCTTGGCCCGGATAGACCGGCGTCAAGATCCGGTCCGGACGGATCAGCTTGGCGCGCTGGGCGGCATAGTCTTTGGAATTGAGCCATTCGAGCGGGATCTTGCCAAAATCGGGATCGGCAAAGAACTTGGCGCGGTCCTCAAAGGCCAGACGCTTGGCCTCAATCTGATGATGCAGGCTGGCCGTGGTCTGGAAACCCATGCCGGGTAGGTCAAAATTTTCGAGGATGTTGAGCATCTGCAGGGTGCTGAGGCCCTGGCTGTTGGGGGCCAAGCCATAGACATCGGTGCCGTGATAGTTGGTCACCAGAGGCTTGGTCCACTCTGCATGATGGCTGGCCAGATCCTGCTTGGTCATCCAACCGCCAATGCGCTTGAAATAGCGCTCGATGCCATCGGCGATCTCACCCTCATAGAAGGCCGCCCGTCCGCCCGCCGCGATCTTGCGGTAGGTCTTGGCCAGATCGGGATTGCGGAATATCTCGCCCTCACGGGGCGGGGCTCCGGTCGCGGCATAGGTCCGCTTGAAGTTTTCGACCTCTTCGATGCCCTGATCGGGCATGGTGAAGCGCTTGTGGCTGGATTTGAGATAGTAGGCGATGGTCTGAGCCACCGGCTGGCCCTGCTCGGCTAGGGCAATGGCGGGCTCGAACAGATCGGCCCACGGCAGGCGGCCATAGCGCTGATGAAGCTCCCACCAGGCATCCACAGCACCGGGCACCGAGACGGAAATGGCACCGTAAGCATTGATGTGCCCATTGCGCGCCCGAGCCCGCTGGGTCTCCAAGGACAGGCCACGCGGGGAGCGACCGGAGCCATTGAGGCCAACCACCTGCTTGGTCTTGGGGTCCCACAGCATGGCGAAACAGTCGCCGCCTATGCCACAGGCCACAGGCTCCAAAAATCCGAGCGCCGCATTGGCGGCGATGGCGGCATCGACCGCTGAACCGCCCTTTCGCAGTATGTCGACGGCGATCAGACTGGCATTAGGGTGAGCGGTGGCGGCGGCACCCGAACGTCCCCAAACGGGCGAGCGGGAGGCATAGCTGGCCCCAGCAATACGGTCACCGCCATGCATATCTGGCCGCTGCAAATTGTTTACGGGGGGCGCCCCCGTGGCCGACGCTGCACGCGCTAGGCTCGGCACCGTGGCAATCAGAGGCAAGGCGGCCAGAAAGGTGCGGCGGCGCATAGGCAAATCCCTTATGGTGACGATCAGGGCCGTTATTGAGGCCCATTCGCGATTGAAGGTAACGCAAACCTTGGGGCGTTCCAGTCCAAACCCACCAGCCGGTCCTATGCCGCGCCCAGAGCCACCAATCATGGTCTTAGGCGCGAGCAGTCTGGTCGGGCGTTATGTCCTGCCGCAGGCTGCGGATCGGGGCCTCTCAGCACGAGGCCTCGGGCGTAAGGGGGGGACAGGCGATTGGGTCATGGCCGATCTGGCCGCACCAAACCTGCAAGATCAGTTACCGGACCTGTCTGTGGTCATCTGCGCAGCCTCCCTATGGGTCTTGCCTCAGGCCCTAGAGGCGCTGGCGGCGCGCGGCATGACCCGTCTGGTGGCCTTTTCCTCGACCAGTCGCTTTACCAAGACGGCGTCCAACCATGCGGGCGAACGGGCCGTGGCTGAGCGGCTGCGTCTGGCCGAAGAGGCTGTGATCGAATTTTGCGAGGCGCGCAATATTGGCTGGACCTTGCTTAGGCCGACCCTGATCTATGCCGAGGGTCAGGACCAAAATATTAGCCGTCTGGCCGGACTGATCCGCAAGATCGGAATCTTGCCCATTGCCGGGCAAGGCCTTGGCCGTCGCCAACCTGTTCACGGACAGGACCTTGCCCGCGCCGCGCTTGATGCCGCCGCGAGCCCCGCCGCCATCAACCGGGCCTATGATCTGCCCGGCGGGGAAACCCTAGCCTACCGCGCCATGGCCGAGCGGGTCTTTACCGGTCTGGGCCGCAAGCCCCTGATTCTGTCTGTGCCCCTGCCGCTCTGGCGTCTGGGCTTGAGCCTCGCCGCTCCCCTCCTGCCCGGTGCTACGGCGGCCATGGGCGAGCGGATGGCAGAGGATCTGGTATTTGATGGAGCCCCAGCCGTTCAAGATTTCGGCTGGTCCCCGAGAGATTTCCATCCGCAGTTTTGAGAGAGCCGTGGATGACCCCCTCACCCAACCCTCTCCCCCAAGGGGGCGAGGGCTTTATCGTTCTGTCTTAGCCCTCTCCCTGTGGGAGAGGGTTGGGTGAGGGCCTTGTTTTCTCGTCATTGCTTCGGCGTTTCACACCTCGCAATGACGCAGCTTTTTCTCATGCTGAGTGTGTAAAGGCACGAGGAACCCCCTACCCCGGCTTCGCCGGTACTTCCCCCAGAGGGGGAAGACTTGCCGACCCAGATCTTCCCCCTCTGGGGGAAGTGGCGCGAAGCGACGAAGGGGGCCTTGTTTTCTCACCAACCGTGTCCCCCGCGAAGGCGGGGGTCCAGACCCTTTTGCACAGGTGGAAAGTGGCGGACAGGCCCCCTACCGCGCCGCGAAGATGGCGCGGCGGAGTTTGGCCATGCCGCCGATCCAGCGGTCATAGTCGTTGGTCTTGTTGCGCATATAGTTCAGGACCACGGGGTGGGGCAGGACGAGGAACTTTTCTTCATCCAAGGTTTGCACCACGCTTTCCGCGACCTCTTGCGGCGACAGGACGCCGTCGAGGTTTTGCGGACCTTCAGGACCGGCGCGCAGCAGGTTGGTGTCGACCCCTTGGGGGCACAGGACCGAGACCTTGATGCCATGGTCCTTGTGATTGAGCGCCAGATTTTCAGCCCAGCCGATGGCGGCGTGCTTGGTCACCGAATAGGGGGCACTGCCGATCTGGGATAGAAGGCCTGCTGCCGAGACGGTATTGAGGAAATAGCCCTCGCCGCGCGCGATCCATTCGGGCAGGACGGCCCGGGCCGCATAGATATGGGCCATGACATTGACGCCCCAATTGCGTTCCCAGGCCGCATTGCTGGCAGAGGCGGCGTTGTTCTTGTCCGGGTCGCCATCGGCAATGCCGGCATTGGAGCAGAACAGATCGATCTCGCCGTAAGCATCGCGGGTCTGCTTGACCAGATTTTGGATGTCCGCCTCGACCGAGACGTCACAGGCCACGGCAAGGCCGCCAATCTCTGAGGCGACCATCTGAGCTCTCGCAAAGTCGCGGTCAGCCACAACGACGGCCTTGGCCCCCTCGGCATGAAAGCGGCGGGCCATGGCCTCACCAATGCCATTTGCACCGCCCGTAACGACGATGACCTTGTCTTTAATCTTCATAGTCGGTTCCTCACCCTGATCTTGCCGTTACGTCATGGCCAATTGTTATCATCACCCCTGCGTGAGCCGTATGGCCTTGACGATTGGGCGCTGTTATCACTCTTCCCAACAACTGTTCGAAACTGCAATCACGAACGCAGAAAACTGGGAAACGCCATGTCCGCAGATGCCAAGATCTTGAACGCCGTCACCACAATTTCCGTCGAGGGCGATGTCGCCATCGTCACCTTGAACTCGCCCCCCGTGAACGCCCTGTCCGCCCCCGTGCGCGAAGGCCTAACGCTGGGCATCAATGCCGCCCTGGCCGATAGTGCCGTCAAGTCGGTGGTCCTGATCTGCGACGGTCGCACCTTCATTGCCGGTGCCGACATTACCGAGTTCGGCAAGGCCCCTGTCGGCCCTAGCCTGCAGGACGTGCAAAACACCATCGAGAACGCCTCTAAGCCTGTCGTCGCGGCCATCCACGGCACAGCGCTCGGCGGCGGCCTCGAAGTGGCCCTGACCTGCCACTACCGCGTCGCCGTCCCGTCGGCCAAGTGCGGCCTGCCCGAAGTGAACCTCGGCCTCCTGCCCGGTGCCGGTGGCACCCAGCGCCTGCCGCGCATTGTCGGTGCCGCCAAGGCCCTGGAAATGATGACCACGGGCCAACATGTCCCTGCCAAGGCTTGCCTAGCCATGGGCCTGGTCGATGAACTGGCCGAAGAAGGCAAGCTGCGCGAAACCGCCGTCGCCTTTGCCAAGAAGATCGTCGCCGAGGGCCGTCCGCTCAAGCGCGTTCGCGATCTGGAAGACAAGGTTCTGGCCGACCGCGCCAATCCTGGCCTGTTCGCCGAGTTCCGCAAGGCCAATGCCCGCAAGTTCCGCGGCTTTATGGCCCCAGAAAGCAACATCAAGTGCATCGAAGCGGCTGTGAACCTGCCCTTCGACGAAGGCATGGCCGTTGAACGCAAGCTGTTCATGGAACTGATGACCGGCAGCCAGTCGGCCGCTCAGCGCTATGTGTTCTTTGCCGAACGCCAAGCCGCCAAGATCCCTGACATTGGTGATGACGTTGCCATCTTGCCCGTCAAGAAGGTCGGCGTCATCGGCGCTGGCACCATGGGTGGCGGCATCTCGATGAACTTCCTTAGCGCCGGTTACGCTGTGACCATCGTTGAGACCCAGCAGGCCGCTCTGGACCGGGGCATCGCCACCATCCGCAAGAACTATGAGAACACCGCCAAGAAGGGCCGCTTGACCCAGGCCGATGTCGAGACCCGCATGGGCCTTCTGACCGGCACCTTGGCTCTGGAAGATCTGGCCGATTGCGACCTGATCATCGAGGCCGTGTTCGAAAATATGGAGATCAAAAAGGACGTCTTTGGGCGTCTGGACAAGATCGCCAAGGCCGGGGCCATCTTGGCCTCCAACACCTCCTATCTGGACGTCAATGAGATCGCTTCGGCGACCACCCGTCCTGAGTCGGTGATCGGCCTGCACTTCTTCTCGCCCGCGAATGTCATGCGTCTGTTGGAAATTGTCCGCGGTGCGGCAACCTCCAAGGAGGTCATCGCCACCTCCATGCAGATCGGCAAGAAGATCGGCAAGGTCGCGGTTCTGGTCGGGGTCTGCCCCGGCTTTGTCGGCAACCGCATCCTGTCTCAGCGCCAGCGTGAAGCCCAAAAGCTGGTCATGGAAGGCGCTATGCCTTGGGATATTGACCGCGTGCTGTTTGATTTCGGCTTCCCCATGGGACCCTTTGCCATGAGCGATCTGGCCGGTCTGGACATCGGCTGGTCCAAGGAGAACAGCAAGAGCTCGACCATTCGCGAAGTGCTCTGCGAAATGGATCGTCGCGGTCAGAAGTCGGGTTCCGGTTATTATGACTATGACGAAAACCGCAACGCCATCCCCTCGCCCGTGGTTGAGAAGATCATTCTCGACTTCGCCGCCCAGCAGGGCATCAATCGCCGCGACATTAGCGACGAAGAGATCCTCGAGCGCTGCGTCTATCCGATGATCAATGAAGGGGCCAAGATCCTCGAAGAGGGCATGGCGATTCGGGCCTCGGACGTCGATATTGTCTGGCTGAACGGCTATGGCTGGCCGCTCTATCGCGGTGGTCCCATGTTCTATGGCGACCTGATCGGCCTGCCCAAGGTTCTGGAAAAGATGAAGACCTTCCAAGCCCAGATGGGCGAGGAGTTCAAACCCTCGGCCCTGCTCGAAAGGCTGGTCGCTGAAGGCAAGAGCTTCAAAGACCTCTAGGCAACAAAAAGGGCGTCCTTGGATTCCAAGGACGCCCGAATTGTATCTGCCCCTATCAGGGTGGCTGAGCCTATTCGGCCCGGCGATTGCGCTTGGCCAGAACCCGCAGGCGCAAGGCATTGAGCTTGATAAAGCCGCCCGCATCACGGTGATCATAGGCGACCTTGCCCTCTTCAAAGGTGACGAGGTCCTGATCATAGAGGCTGTTGGGGCTGGTCCGGCCGATGATCGAGACATTGCCCTTATAGAGCTTGACCCGCACCTGACCGCTGACCTCTTTTTGCGAATAGTCGATGGCCGCTTGCAGCATCTCTCGCTCGGGGGCGAACCAGAAGCCGTTGTAAACCAGCGACGCATATTTCGGCATCAGCTCGTCTTTCAGGTGCATCGAGCCGCGATCCAGCGTGATGCTCTCAATGCCCCGGTGCGCGGCCAGAAGAATGGTGCCGCCGGGGGTCTCATAGACGCCGCGAGACTTCATGCCGACAAAGCGGTTCTCAACCAGATCGAGCCGCCCGACGCCATTATCATGGCCCAGTTGATTGAGCTTGGTTAGCAAGGTGGCGGGCGACATGGCCACGCCGTCAATGGCGACCGGGTCACCCTTTTCAAAGTCGATGGTGAAGATGTGCGGCTGATCGGGCGCATCTTCGGGCGCGAGGGTGCGCATATGGACAAATTCAGGGGCCTCGACCGCAGGATCTTCCAGCACCTTACCCTCGGATGAGGAATGGAGCAGGTTGGCATCGACGCTGAACGGGGCCTCGCCGCGCTTGTCCTTAGAGATCTGGATCTGGTGCGCCTCGGCAAAGGCCAGCAGGGCCTCGCGGGACTTGAAATCCCATTCGCGCCAAGGGGCGACCACGTGAATATCAGGCTCAAGGGCATAGTAGCCGAGCTCGAAACGGACCTGATCATTGCCCTTGCCCGTCGCGCCGTGGCTGACCGCGTCGGCCCCGACCTTGCGGGCGATCTCGATCTGCTTCTTGGCGATCAGCGGACGGGCAATCGAGGTGCCGAGCAGATATTGCCCCTCATAGACCGTATTGGCGCGGAACATCGGGAAGACATAGTCGCGGACAAACTCTTCGCGCACATCCTCGATGAAGATGTTCTCGGGCTTGACGCCAGCGGCCAGAGCCTTGGCCCGCGCCGGTTCGATCTCTTCGCCCTGACCCAGATCGGCGGTGAAGGTCACGACCTCTGCGCCATATTCGGTTTGAAGCCACTTCAAAATGATCGAGGTGTCCAGGCCGCCACTATAGGCGAGCACGACTTTTTTCACGGAGCGTTTGGCGGCGGACATGATGGGCGATCCTAAGAAGATAAGTTTCAAGCGCGCTGGGGTTCAAAGACACCTTGGCGCGAAGGTCAAGACCTAAGCTGGCCTTCTGCGGCCAAGACCTTCAAGGCCTGACGCATATGCCAAAGGTGGGTCAGGCAAAGCAGCGGCGCGATGAACAGGCGCGTGCCCAGCATGATGATCCGGGTCGATGACCCTTCGGGCGCAGTTTGTCCGAGGGTCAGCAGGAGCAGCCAGGCACCACAGGCAATGATTGGGGTCACGGTTACAGCCATCAGAGGCGAGGCCCGCCAGGTGGGGGCTCCGCCCAGCCCAAACTGCATCGGCACCTTAGCCGTTGGCAGGATGCGGCCAAAGGTCTGGCGCGACACGCTGCTCATAATGGCCAGCGAGGCGATCCACAGGCCGTCGACAATGAGGGTCAGCCAATCCATCAGCCTTGCTCCATCAGACGGTCACCTGAGCGCCCATCTCGACCACGCGGCCGGGCGGGATCTTGAAGAAGTCCGTGGGGTTGGCCGCATTGCGCATCAGGAAGATGAAGATCTTATCTTGCCAGAGCGGCATGCCGGACTGAGCCGAGGGCACGACCGAGCGACGACCGAGGAAGAAGCTGGTGGCCATAATGTCAAACTTCAGGCCGAGCTTGCGACAGAGGGCCAGAGCCTTGGGCACGTTCGGGCTTTCCATAAAGCCATAGTTGATGAAGACCTTCTTGAAGTCGTCATTGACCTTCTCGATGGTGACCCGGTCCTCTTCGCGCACACGCGGCGTCTCGGTGGTGCGCACGGTCAAGATCACGTTCTTCTCGTGCAGGACCTTATTGTGCTTGATGTTGTGCATCAGGGCCACAGGGGCGACGTCGGGGTCTGAGGTCAGGAAGATGGCCGTGCCCGGCGTGCGGTGTGGCGCGCGGGCCGTTAAGATATCGATCAACTCGTTCAAGGGGACACTGTCACGGCGGGTCTTGTCCGTGAGGATTTGAGATCCCCGCGTCCAGGTCCACATGACCGTCACCAGACCCGCGCCGAAGACCAGCGGCAGCCAAGCCCCGTCTGGGATCTTCAACAGGTTCGAGGAGATGAACACCACATCCAAAATGCCAAGTGGCACGAGCAGGATCAGACACTGGGTCCGGGACCACTTCCACATCCGGCGCATAATCACATAGGCCAGAAGGGTGTCGACAAACATCGAACCCGTGACGGCAATGCCATAGGCCGAGGCCAGAGCGCTGGAGGTCTGGAACACAAAGAGTAGCAGCAAGACGCCAATCAACAGCAGGCTATTGACGGCAGGCACATAGATTTGGCCCGACTGGGTCTCTGACGTGCGCTTGATATCGATGCGAGGGAGCAGGCCCAGCTGTACGGCCTGCTGGGTCATGGAGAAGGCCCCCGTGATCACCGCTTGGCTGGCAATGACCGCCGCCGCTGTCGCCAGAGCCAGAACCGGCCAATAGGCAAACTCAGGCACCATTTCCCAGAAGGGATTGGCGCGCGCTGAAGGATCGGACAGGACCAAGGCCCCTTGACCCAGATAGTTTAACGCCAAGCATGGCAGGACAAGGATCAGCCAAGCGGTGCGGATCGGCTTTTTCCCGAAATGGCCCATATCGGCATAGAGAGCTTCGGCCCCCGTGACGGCCAAAAACACGCTGCCGAGAATCACGAAGCCCACGAACCCGTTCTCAAGCAAGAATCGGATGCCGTAATAGGGGCTAAAGGCGCGCAGGATCGACCAATTATCGGCAATATGCAGCATGCCCAAGGCCGCCAGCACAATGAACCAGATCAGGGTGATGGGACCAAACAGATTGGCCATACTCTGAGTGCCCTTGGCCTGAACCAAAAAGAGCGCCACCAAAATACCGGCTGAGGCGGGCAAGACGTAGGGGGCAAGGGTCGCACCGAGATTTGGCGCATCCTTTAAGCCTTCCATAGCGCCCAAGACCGAAATGGCGGGGGTGATGATACCGTCGCCATAGAACAGGGCCGCACCGACCACACCGAGGAGAAATACGGCGGTTGATCTTTGGCCAAGAGACCTTTGGGCGAGCGCCATCAAGGCCAAGGTGCCGCCTTCGCCCTTATTGTCGGCACGCATCAGGAAGATGACATATTTGACCGTCACCACCAGGAACAGGGCCCACAACATCAAGGACACAACACCGATCACGGCATGGTCCAGTTGGGTGGTGCTGCGCGAATGATGAAGGGCTTCGCGCATGGCATAGAGCGGGCTGGTGCCTATATCGCCAAACACCACACCGATGGAGCCCAGCACCATCGGCCAGAAGCGCTGGGCCTCTCCGTGGTGTCCGTGACCATTTCCACTGCCCCCCGGCGGCGTGGCCGCTGCAGGGTCTTGAGAATTGGTTGTGTCACCTAAGGCTTCAGAAGCCATTGAACCCCCTCGGAAGACCCCTGTTCTCGTGGGTCCCGCCGGAAATCAAACATTGGGATCGGGCGATAGACCCTTTCTGGACAAGGTTCAATCGACCTGACGCTTGATTCGCATCAAGCCGAGGTTAGATTCGTCGCTATTGTGTCCCGGACAACGCGCCTATGTTGCGCCGTCAGGAAAATTCCACCATGTCCGATAGTCAAAAATTCCCCGTCGCCGCCCACGCTTTGGCCTATCTCGCGCACAAGGAAGCCTTCAGCGCGAGCGCGGCGGTGTCGAGCGCGGCGCTGGCCGCCTCCATGCCGACCAATCCGGTGGTGGTGCGCCGGGTTACCTCGATGCTGGCAAAGGCTGGGCTGATTGCGACACGGGCGGGCGCCAGCGGTGGGGCTTGGTTGCTCAAGCCAGCCGACAGGATCAGCCTTGATCAGGTCCTTCGCGCAGTGAATGGCTGCGCCCACCTTGGCATGCCGCCGCCCGGGGCTAAGGGCTGCCCCATCGGTCAGAAGATTCCAAAAGCAGTGAGCGCTGCGATTGCGGCAGCGGACGAGGCTGCGGCTGAACGCCTGTCTCACATCATGATCTCCGACCTGCTCAAAGATTAGGGTCAGCCCGCCATTCTATTGAGCGGCTTGATCATCCGGGGCGCTGGCGTCACTGTGCAGACCTGTTTCATGGTGCTGAAGAGGACCCGTCCATGTCCCGTCGTCTCTGTCTGATTACCGGTGCCTCTGCGGGGATCGGGGCGGCCATGGCCCGCACCTTTGCCAAGGCCGGGTACGATGTCGCCCTCACAGCCCGTCGCACGGACCGCCTCGAAGCGCTCGCCGATGAGATCCGCTTAAGGTTTGGGGTGGAAACCTTTGTCATTGCCGCCGATCTGGCTCAGCCCGAAGCGGCCGATCAGATCTTGGCCGAACTGCAATCCCACGGACGGGTTGTTGATGCGCTGGTCAATAATGCCGGCTACGGCTTGCCCGGCACCTATGGATCGACCGCTTGGCAAGATCAGCGCGATTTCTTGCAAGTGCTGTTGGTCGCGGTCTGCGACATGACCCACAAGGTCTTGCCCGGCATGGTCGAGCGCCGGTTCGGCCGGGTGATCAATGTGGCGTCCTTGGCGGGGCTCATGCCCGGATCATCGGGCCATACGCTCTATGGGGCGACCAAGAGCTTTATGGTCCGGTTTTCTCAGAGCCTGCATCTGGAATCGGCTGGAACCGGCGTCCATGTCAGCGCCCTTTGCCCCGGCTTTACCTATTCCGAGTTCCACGATGTCAATGACACCCGCGAGACCGTCTCGCGCTCAACACCGGCTTGGCTCTGGCTCGGGGCCGACGAGGTTGCTGAACAGGGCTATGAGGCCGTAGAGGCCAACCGCGCCATCTGCGTCACTGGCGCGCCCAACAAGGCCATCGCTGTGCTGGCCAAACTGATCCCCGAAGACTGGGCCCTCGCGCTCATGGCCTCAGGCTCGGGCCGGTTCAGGAAACAGTAGGCAAAAGACCCCCTACCCCGGCTTCGCCGGTACTTCCCCCAGAGGGGGAAGATTTCTGGTCTCTTAGATCTTCCCCCTCTGGGGGAAGTGGCCCAAAGGGCCGAAGGGGGCCTTGTTTATCCCCCTACCCGGGAAAGGCGAAATAGCCCGTGCGGGGGAAGTGGACGTGGACGGTGCAGACGGCGGGATCATTGCGCGAGATGACGATCCGTTCGCGATTGGCGGCCACCAGCGTGCCCTTGACCTGATCGCGGCCATAGTCGTCGGCCATCACGGTGACCGCTTCCCCGACCTTGACGCCCAAGGGGTCAGACTCGTCGTGGATTTCAGTGCCCAAAGGCGTCGCGGCCTTAGCGACGGCCAGCGCCGTTGGACCGTCCATCTTCGTGGGTCTGCCGTGACCAAAGGCCTCGACCATCGCGCGCCACGCGGCAACATGGGGCATGTCGGCGGTGAGATCGGCAACGACCTCCGGCAGGTTCCGAGCCAAGAACCAAACATTCATATAGGCAGACGCATCAGCAAGGCTGGGCCTTTTACCAACCAGCCAGCCAGACTTGGACGCCGCCAACTGCGCTTCCAGCCAGCCCATCTGCGCGCGCCATTGCTGCTTCATAGGCCCAATCGCGCCCTTCATGGCGGCGACGTCAAAGGGGCGGCCCGAAAGCTGTTCGCGGTCCTTGATGAAGGCTTCGGGGGTCTTGTCGCCCAGCGCGCCAAAGATGATCGGCACCGTGGTTTGGAAGAACAGGCGGTCGGCCCACCAGTTGATCGGCCAGACCAGACCCGCCGCATCATCGGGCACCATTGACGGGGTCGGACAGCGGCGCTCGATCTCGGCCATCATCACTTGGCTGTCGCAATAGACGTCAGCGCCGATCTGCAGGGCTGGGGTGCGCCGATAGCCGCCGCTGAGGGGGGTGAAGTCAGGCTTTGGCATCATGTTGGGCACATAGACCGAAGTCCAGGCCATACCCTTGAGCCCAAACAGAACCCGGATCTTCTCCGAAAAGGGCGAGGTATCGTAATGGTGCAGGATAATGGCGTCAGACATGGGGCCTCCCGGGGCGCTATAGCTTTGCCAAGGCTTATGCCACGGAAGGCAGGGCCTTCAACAGCATCGTTCCATCTTCGGGCGGGGCGCAAATCTGCAGAATCTGTCCTATATCTGCCCCATGACCACCGACACGCCTGACATCCCGTCTCAAACACCCCTCAAGGGGATGGACCTGATCAAGGACGAGTCCCTGCGCCTGCCCGACAGTCCCGGCGTCTATCGCATGATGGGCGAGGCTGGCGAGGTGCTCTATGTCGGCAAGGCCAAGAGCCTAAAAAAACGGGTCACCCAATATGCCCAGGGCCGGTTCCATACCCAGCGCATCGCCCACATGGTCCACCTGACCCGGTCGATGGAGTTCGTCACCACCAAGACCGAAACCGAAGCCCTGCTGCTGGAAATCAACTTCATCAAGTCGCTGAAGCCGCGCTTCAATGTGCTGCTACGCGATGACAAGACCTTTCCAGAGATCTTGATCCGCCGCGACCATGCCTCGCCGCAGATTCGCAAACATCGCGGTGCCCACACGATCAAGGGCGACTATTTTGGCCCCTTTGCCTCCGCATGGGCGGTCAATCGAACCGTCAATAGTCTGCAAAAGGCGTTTTTGCTGCGCTCCTGCACCGACAGTGTGTTTGAAAGCCGGACCCGGCCCTGCATGCTGCACCAGATCAAGCGGTGCGCCGCCCCCTGCGTCGATCTGATTGCGCCTAAGGACTATTCGGCGCTGGTAGAAGAGGCCCATGATTTTCTGTCAGGCAAGAGCCGGCTGGTGCAAAAGCGCCTGTCGAACGAAATGAGCCAAGCGGCAGAGGATCTTGACTATGAGCGGGCGGCTTGGCTGCGCGACCGTCTACGCGCCCTATCGGCCGTCAGTCAGGACCAGTCGATCAATCCCAATACGGTCGAGGAGGCCGATGTCTTTGCCCTGTTCAGTGAAGGCGGGCAGGCCTGTTTTCAGGTGTTCTTCTTCCGCGCGGGCCAAAACTGGGGCAACCGTGCCTATTTCCCGCGTGTGGATCGGCAAGATGAGGACGAGGACATTCTCGATGCCTTTTTGGGCCAGTTCTATGACGCCCAGCCGGTACCGCGCCTGATCCTGACCTCGCATGAGGCCCCCAACCACGCCCTCCTCGCCGAGGCCTTCAGCCTGAAATCCGGACGCAAGGTCGAGATCGCAACGCCCAAGCGCGGCGAGAAGCTCGATCTGGTGCATCATGCCCTGACCAATGCCCGTGAGGCCTTGGGTCGGCGCATGGCGGAAAGCTCCGCCCAAGGCAAGCTCTTGACCGCCGTGGCCGAGACCTTCGAACTGGACGGCCCGCCCGAGCGAATCGAGGTCTATGACAATTCCCACATAATGGGCACCAATGCCGTCGGCGGCATGATCGTGGCCGGACCCGATGGCTTCATGAAGAGCCAATATCGCAAGTTCAATATCAAGGACACTGAACTGGTCCCCGGTGACGACTATGGCATGATGCGTGAGGTCCTGCGCCGCCGCTTTGCCCGCATGGTCAAGGAAGAGGGGGAAGGCACGCCAACCCCGCGTCCAGATCTGGTCTTGATCGACGGCGGGGCTGGACAGTTGGCCGAGGCCATAGCCGTTCTGGCCGAGCTGGGCGTCGAGGATGTTGCCCTCGTCGGGGTCGCCAAGGGGCCGGACCGGGACGCAGGCCTTGAGCGGTTCTTCTTGCCGGGTAAGACGCCGCGCATGCTCGAGCCCAAGAGCCCGATCCTCTATTATCTGCAAAGGCTACGCGACGAGGCCCACCGCTTTGCCATCGGCACCCACCGCGCCAAGCGGGCCGCTGAGATGATCAAGAACCCGCTCGATGAGATCGAGGGCATTGGGCCGGGCCGCAAGCGCGCCCTGCTGCACGCCTTCGGCTCAGCCAAGGGGGTGTCGCGGGCCGAGGTTGCTGAACTGGAAAAGGTCGATGGGGTCAGCGGCCCGCTCGCCCAGCGCATCTATGACTATTTCAGGCGGGGGTGAAGCGAAGCCCTATGCCGTGTATAGAGGGGGTAAGTTGCTCCACCCTAACCCTAACCCAAACCCTGAGGCCTTCGATGTTCACTAAAGCGGCTTTGCCCAACCTGCTGACGGTTCTGCGTCTGGTGCTCACGCTGGTCATGTTCGCCTGCTTTGCGGCGGTGGCTTGGGTGCAAGAGCAGGGCGCGGCCATGGATCAGGCCATGATCTTCCTGATCCTGCGAATTGCCCTCGCATCATTCGTCATTGCCGCCGTGACCGACTTTTTCGATGGCTGGTTGGCCCGCCGGTGGAAGGTCGAGAGCCTGTTTGGGGCCATCCTAGACCCCATAGCCGACAAGATCTTGGTCTGTGCCGCAGCCTTGGGCCTGATCGCGGTCCATGTTCAGCCGCCGGTTCTGGTGCCCATCGGGATCATTCTGTTTCGCGAATTTGCCGTCTCAGCCCTGCGCGAAGTTCTGGCCCCGCGCGGTCTAATTCTCAAGGTCACGGCCTTGGCCAAGATCAAGACCGCCCTGCAACTGGTCGCGCTGGGCGCCCTGATGGTGGCCTGGTTTGCCCCGGCCTACGGTCTGCACCTGACCATCGATCAGTTTCGCCTGATGGCTTACGGGGCCCATGGCCTGATCTGGCTGGCGGCAGCCGTCACCCTCTGGACCGGCGTGGAATATGGCCTCTCGGCCAACCGCGCCCTGAAGGCGACCTAGGCCCCGGTTTCGACATAGGGGCTGATGAGGCCCAGCGGCACGGCGGTCGAGTTCTTGACGCCGCGAATGACAATGCGGCTCTGAACGTTTGAGACCAGCCCAAGCGACAGCAGCTTGTCGCGCAGGAAGTCGTCAAAGGCATGCATGTCGCGGGTGATGATGCGCAGCACATAGTCTTCGCCGCCGGTGACGGTGGCGCACTGGACCACTTCGGACCATTTGCCGACCGCGATCTCAAAGGCTTCGAGATTTTCCTTATTGGGTAAGGATAGTTTGACCGTCGCATAGACCTCAAAACCAAGGCCCAGCTTCTCGCGGTCCAAGAGGGTGACGCGACCTTGAATGACGCCCGCATCCTCCAGCCGCTTGATCCGGCGCCAGCAGGGGCTCGAGGACAGGCCGACGCGTTCGGCGATCTCGGCCACGGACAGACCCGCATCATGCTGGATCAGGTCGAGAATCTTGGCGTCGACGGCATCTAGAGCTTCAGACAATTTTTCCTCCCAAAAGCGGTCATTTCCGCTTCAATCATGCCGAAGACCATGCCGCAGCCCGATGGTCGCTGGCAAACCTTTTCGCACCTAGAGCCAAAACTTCATGTTGATCGACAAATTCTCGCTATTTTGAGGCTTTTTTGCCTGACCCTTTTTTGTCGTGCCACAGGTTGCGCCGCTTAGGCGCGGTGGTGTTTAATGGTCCTTGGTCAATTTTGTCGCTTACCATCCCATGGCGATCTTTCGGCCCCTTACCAAAAGGTTGGAGTGGTATGTCTCTGTTCGACTGGTTGTTGCCCGCCGGTGGCTTACGACTGGACGGCAAGGGGGTGCGATTGCGCCCTGCCCGCATGTCGGACTATGCCGCTTGGGCGGCCTTGCGAGGACAGTCCAAGGCCTATCTTCAGCCTTGGGAACCGGCCTGGCCCGATGACGACCTGACACGCGGGTCGTTTAAACGCAGGCTTTCGGCCTATGCCTATGATCTGGATCGGCACCTGTCCTATCCGTTCCTTATCTTTCGCGAAACGGACTTCGCCTTGGTGGGCGGCATCACGCTGGGCCAGGTTCGGCGCGGCGTCATCCAATCGGGGACGGTGGGCTATTGGATTGGGGAACCCTTTGCCGGGAACGGCTATGCAACGGCGGCCCTTGAGACCGTCGTGTCCTTTGCCTTTGACCGGCTCGGTCTGCACCGTGTTGAGGCGGCTTGCGTTCCTGACAACATGGCCTCTCAGAGTGTCCTCATGAAACAGAACTTCCAGCCAGAGGGGCGCGCGACGAGCTATCTGCGGATCAACGGGGTCTGGCGCGACCATCTGCTGTTTGCCCGCGTGTCCCCCGACAGCGAGTCCCATCCCGCCCTTCGCGTCATCTAATTCAAATCCCGCCTTTTTTGATCGGATAGGGAGCGCTAGATTAGTGATTCTTAAGGTTGCTCGCCCAGGTCTGCGGCGAGCCAGGTCTAGCGTGGATTATCTTCAATCATGGCCCAGCGGGCGCAGAACCGGTTTGTCTGGGACGCGACAGCCACGCTCGAGGCGTTGGGTGCGGCGCAGGTGTCTCTGTGGTCATGGGAGCCGCGCCTCGACAGCCTGAGACTGACCGGATCGGTCCGAACCTTGGGCCTTGGCCCCTTGGCACCGGAATGTACCTCATCGTCTCTGCTGGCCTTAGCCATGCCACGCGACCGGTTCGTGGTCGAAGAGATGCTGCGCACCCAAGCCCCCGGCACTGAAATCTCCGCGCGGGTTCGCCTGCGCGACGGTGAGGTCTGTATTTGGCGCGGCACCTGGCTAGAGGAGGGCGTGCGCGCCGCCGGTGTGATCGTGTCTGAGGTCCAGTTCGCCGCATCCCATCTTGACCCCCTAACCGGCCTTTTGGATCGCAAAAGCTTTGTCTCACAGGCCCGGGAGCAATTGCAGACACCGGGGTCCTACGATCTGGTGGTTGCAGACCTTGATCGCTTACGGCGTTTAAACGAGGCCCTAGGCCATGAGCGGGCCGATCTGGTGCTGGCCGCCCTAGGCTCACGCCTGTCAGCGGCCTTCCCGCCCGACGCGCTGTTGGCGCGTGTTGGCGAGGATGAGTTCGCAGCCCTAGCGTCCTCTGGCGAGGGCGACGCGTCTGAGCGTTTGCGTATGGCGCTGGAGCAGCCCTTGCGCGTGGCAGGCTTTGATATCTATCCGACCCTGTCTATTGGCGCCCTTAAGGTCGAGGGCGGCGAAGATGCACCGGAAGCTACCGAACTGTTGCGGCGCGCAGAGCTGGCTGTTGAGTCGGCCAAGGGCGGTGGACGCGGCGGGGCGGCGGCCTATGGCCGCGCGATGGAGAGCGATGGCCTGTCCAAGCTTGCCCTTGAGGCTGACCTGCGCGGCGCGATCCAGCGCGGCGAGATCGTGCCCTTTTTCCAGCCGGTCGTGCGCCTGTCGACCGGCGGCATTTCAGGCTTTGAAGCCCTCGCCCGCTGGCGCCATCCGCGCCGGGGCCTCGTCTTCCCAGACGAGTTCTTGCCCCTCTGCAACGAGATGGGCCTGCTGGCCGAATTGGGCGCCCACATGTTGCAGGCCTCGGCCAAGCAGTTGGCGGCGTGGAAACTGGCCCATCGCGGGGCTACGGACCTGACCTGCAGCGTCAACCTGTCTACCGGCGAGATTGATCGGCCGGGCTTGGTGCAGGATGTGGGCCGGATCATCCGGGAGGCGGGACTGCCGCCGGGCGCCATCAAGCTCGAAGTCACCGAAAGCGACATCATGCGCGATCCTGACCGCGCCGCCGTGATTCTCGGTCAGCTTCGGGCCGTCGGGGCGGGCCTTGCGCTGGACGACTTTGGCACAGGCTTTTCATCCCTGTCCTATCTTAGCCGCCTGCCCTTCGACACGCTCAAGATCGACCGCTATTTCGTGCGCACCATGCCCAGTAATGAGGGCTCGGCCAAGATCGTGCGCTCGGTGATCAATCTGGGGGGCGATCTGTCGCTCGAAGTCGTGGCCGAGGGTGTCGAAAACGCCAATGTTGCCCGTCAGCTTCAAGACATGGGCTGTGACTATGGCCAAGGCTTTGGCTATGCCCCCGGCCTATCGGCACAAGAGGCCGAGGTCTATCTCAATGAAAGCTACGCCGATGGCTCAGCCCCGGTAAAGGCCCGCGGCTGAGGCCCTCCTAATGATCAATGGTGCCCGATCTTAGTGATGATCGTGATCATCATGCGGATCGAGCAGCTTATGCGCATGGATGATGAAATAGCGCATATGGGCATTGTCCACGGTCGCCTGCGCCTTGGCCTTCCAAGCCGCATAGGCCTCGGCATAGTTGGGGAAGGCTCCGACCATCTCGACCTTAGACAGGTCACGGAAAGCCACCGTTTCCACGTCGGCCAGTTCGCCGCCAATCAGGAGGTGAAGAAGTTGCTTATCGGGCATGTCAGTTCCTAAGAGCGGTTGCCGAATTCCAGAGCGGAGGTCCGCGCCAGAATCAACGGATGGAGGGCTGAATTAGCGCAAATCAGGCTCTTTTGCAGGGGACTTTCGCGATTATAGCGAAAGGCGAGACCCTGATGGTCTGTGGTGATCGCTCCGGCCTCAGCGGCGATGATTTCTGCGGCAGCAAGGTCCCAATCATTCTTGGCCGATAGGGCGAGCGCCGCGTCAAAGGTCCCCGCCGCGACCAGCGCCATGCGATAGGCGATGGAGTTTCGCGTGGCAAAGCGCATGGGCGGCCAAGGCTGTTTCCAGGCTGGATGGGCAAACATCTTCTCATCGCCGAGCATGGCACTGTCGTGAAGCTCAGGCGTATTGCTGGGACGGATGGCGGCGCCATTGAGCCAAGCCCCGCCGCCGGACAGGGCGTCATAGGTCTCGTCCAGCGCAGGCGCATGGACCACGCCGGCGATGGGGCGTCCGGCCTCGACCACCGCAATGGCGACACTGAACCAAGGCTTGTCCTTCATATAGGCCGCCGTGCCATCGATGGGGTCGACCACGAACAGGCGCTGCTTACCCAGACGGGCCGGATCGTCCGCCGTCTCTTCCGACAGCCAGCCATAGTCCGGCCGCGCCGCCATCAGGCGCTCTTTCAGCAAGGTGTCGACGGCGATGTCGGCATTGGTCACCGGCGAGCCGCCCTCTTTGGACCAGGTCTTCAAGCCATCCTTGCGCATGTCCATGGCCAGTTGGCCAGCATCCAGAGCCGCTTGGCGGATCAGCGCCAGATCATTCCTCATCGGCCCGCAATCGCTACGCCGTCGATCAGGACCGACGGGGCATTGGAGGCGCCGCGCAGCTCAAGGTCTGAGCCGACCACGAGCCTTTTATAGAAATCGATCAGATTGCCCGCGACGGTGATCTCCATGACCGGATAGGCGGGCGCGCCGTCCTCGAACCACTGACCCGAGACCCCGATGGACCAATCGCCCGTATTTGCATTGAGCGAAGGGCCAAACATGGAGGTGACCAAAAGCCCGGTCTGGGCATCGGCCATCAGTCCGGCCAAGTCCTTCTGGCCAGGATGGACGGTGACGTTCGAGGTCGAGACCCCGGGGGCTCCAGCCATGGAGCGTGAGGCGTGACCGGTGCTGACCATACCAAGCTGCTTGGCCGAGGCGGTATTGAGCAGCCACGTGGTCAGGACGCCGTCCTCGATCAGGTTCATCGATCGGTTGGCCACGCCCTCATCATCAAAGGGGCTAGAGCCGAGACCGCGAACACGGTGCGGATCGTCGCTGATGCGAAAGCCTGCCGGAAACAGCATCTCGCCCAATTGGTCCTTGAGGAACGACACCCCGCGCGCCACGGCCGATCCTGAAATGGCCCCGATCATCGGGCCAAACAGGGAGATGGCCAGCCGGTTTTCAAAGATCACAGGCGCGGTGGTCGATTCGATCTTGCGCGCGCCAAGCCGAGCCACCGCGCGGCGACCGGCCTCTAGGCCTAGGGCAGCGGCATCGGGCAGGTCGGTGTGCCAACGGGTCGAACGGCCTTCACCGCCCCGCTCCATGCTGGCCCCTTCCCCGGCAATGACCGAGGCGGATAGGCCAAAGCCCGAGGCGGCATGGGTGCCCATAAAGCCGTCGCTGGTCGCCAGTAGCCATTTGGCGCTCGACCAAGAGGCCGACCCACCGTCCGAATTGCTGACTCCCGCCACCGTCAGGGCCGAGGCCTCCGCTGTGCGGGCCAAATGTTCTAATTCTTCGGGCGAGGGCTCATAAAGATCCAGCAGGTCAAGATCAGGCCTTGACCCCTTGGCCAGAAGGGCCGGGTCCGCGAGGCTGGCATAGGGATCTTCGGGCGCGAGCCGGGCCATGGCTACGGCCCGCTCGACCAGCTTTTCACGCGCCGAGGCCGAGGTGTCAGAGCCTGACACGACCGCTTGGCGCTTGCCGACAAAGACGCGCAGACCCAGATCGCGGGCCTCTTCGCGCTCGACCTCTTCGAGGGCGTCCATACGCACACTGATAGACAGGGATTGACGCCGCGCGAGCACAGCATCGGCACTATCGGCTCCGGCCTTGATGGCCGCACCGATCAGATCATTGAGTAGGTTTTCATCCATGGCCCATTATCACCCAAGGGGTAGGGTCACGGCAAGGAAAAGGCTCTGGTTTCTAGATCGCGTAGAACAGCAAAACCACAATCGCGAACAGGAACCCGACCCAGGTCAGGAGCGTGCCCCCGGCGCGGCCGATGGAGGTGCCTGCGCTCTGGCTGATCCCGACGGCATGGGCAATGCGGCCAATAACGAAGGCCCCGCCGAACAGATGGATGGCCAAGGGTGAGGCGCCGACCACGGCCAGCATGATCAGGGCGGCCATACCCGGTCCGGCATATTCGGTAGCATTGCCAAAGGCCCGCACGGCCCGCACCAGCTCTGGCACCCCGTCATCCCCGATCAGAACCTTATGCTTGGCCCGCTGCCGCACCACCTGCAAGGACAGGAGCAGCAGCACCAAAAGGGTCAAGGCCGTCCAAAGGGCCGCCGCCTGAGTCGATGTCGAAATGGGCATTCTTGCGCTCCGTGCCTTTAAAGCTGACGGAGCATGACATGATAGACCTTAATATCTTGCGAAAAACAAACCCCCCAGCTCATCGCCGGGGGGTTTGGGTCTATCGGGGCGTCGCAGACCTAAAGGTCGGCAAAGTCCTTTTTGCGGGGGCCGATATAGCCGAACAGATAGGCGCCGACCTTGCGGATCTGGATCTCTTCGGACCCTTCGGTGATGCGATAGCGGCGGTGGTGGCGATAGATGTGTTCGAAGGGCTTGTGGCGCGAATAGCCGATGCCGCCATGGACCTGCATGGCCCGGTCGGCGGCTTCGCAGACGAGGCGGTTGGCCCAATAGTTACACATGGACACCTTGTCGGAGAGGCGTTTTTCCACTTCGGGCTTGGGCATCTGGTCCATTTCCCAAGCGGTCTTGCGGATCAAGAGGCGCAGCATCTCGCACTGGGTGGCCAACTCGACCAGCGGGAACTGGATGGCCTGATTGTCGGCCAAGGGCTTGCCAAAGGGCTTGCGGGTGCGGGCATAGCGCACGCTCTGCTCGACGCAGTAGGTGGCGGCACCGAGCGACGAGGCGGCTTGGCGGATGCGGTTCTCGTGCACAAAGTGCTGGGCCAGCGCCAGACCTTGGCCCTCAGGCGCAAACATGGCGCTGTCGGGCACCCAGATGTTGGTGAAGCTGACGCGGGGGTGATCGGTGGGCATGTTAAAGGTCCACAGATATTCCTCGATCTTCACGCCCGGATCATCGGCAGGCACGAGGAAGCAGGTGATGCCGCGCGCATCGCCATCCTTGCCCGAGGTGCGGCAGAACAGGGCGCAGTGGGTGGCCACATGCATGCCCGTGGTCCACATCTTCTCGCCATTGATGAGCCAGCCCTCGACGCCGTCGCGGGTCTCGCGCACGGCGCGGGTCTCCATGAATGTGGCGTCCG
Organism: Caulobacteraceae bacterium; assembly: GCA_947441065.1. Taxonomy (GTDB): domain Bacteria; phylum Pseudomonadota; class Alphaproteobacteria; order Caulobacterales; family Caulobacteraceae; genus CAISGS01. The sequence continues at coordinate 192,080 of CANESI010000001.1, read as the reverse complement.
AACCGTGGTCCGGCTCGGTCAGGCCGAAGGTCGGCTTGAACTTGCCCGCCATCATCAGGGGGATCAGGGTGTCGCGCTGTTCGGGCGTGCCGAAATCGCGCAGCATCAGGACGAAGGGATTGTTGCCGACGATGGAATGTTCGTTCTGAAGGTCATTGTGCAGACCCAGACCCTTGGCCGCCAGATGCTCGCGGATCACCGCCATCCAAAGGTTCGAGCCATCCTGTCCGCCAAATTCCTTGGGCAGGGCAAAGCGGAAGTGACCGGCCTTGTCGGCGAGGCGCTTGGCTTCGCGCAGAAGCTCTTCCCACTCGTGGCGCGGCAGGCCCTGATTGTCCCAATCTGTGCGGGCATGTTCGCGGCGATGGTCAAAGAAGCGCTCATTGTCGTCTTTGGCCTGAAGCGGCTTGATCTCGGCCTCGATGAACGCGTCGAGCACGCCAAGATAGTCAACCAATTCCTTGGGTAGGGCGAAATCCATGGCTGTTCCTCACTTTGTTTTTTTCTGTTGGTAAGAGTATGGGCGCCATAGGCCGCAGCGATCAATAGTAACCCAAGGGAAGCTGTGCATTTGAAGCACGTTCGGCCCAAACCGTCCAACTTTCGAATTTTGCGAACATCTTGCGAAAGGCGGTTGGCAGAGGGAAGGTGCCCTGATATCTAAGCACTGTTCAGTTTGTGTCGGCGCGGCTCTGGGGATAGGGCCGTACTCCTCCGGCACCCCCTCCTCCCCGAACACGAAAGACGATAAGATGAAGCTCAAAACCTTGACGGCCATTGCCGTTCTCGCCCTTTCGGCCGCCAGTTCGGCGCTCGCTGCAACGACGCTGACCGCGACCCTTCAAGCCCCTGCCGCCAAGGCCCGGGTCATTGCAGGCGGTGCGGTCTGGACCTGCGAAGGTACAGTCTGTGTTGCCACAGCCGCGCCGGACAATGTCGCCTCAACCAAGAGCTGCAAGGAACTGGCCAAGGCTGTGGGCACCATCGTCGGCTACTCATCCGCCAGCTTCAGCCTCGATGCTGAGACCTTGGCGAAATGCAATCTCAGCGCTCGGGCTGCTGCGCGCTGATTTTGACGGGGTCAGCCGGTCGCTGGCCTCTCTACCCCCTTTGGTTGGTTTTAAACTACCGACCAGAGGTCTTCGAGCATTTGACGAGATCGGGCGGTCGCTGCAACGGCCGCCCGATTTTTTTGCAGGCTTGACCAGACCAGACCCTTTGGGTCAGACGGAGCCTATGTGCCCTTCGCGAGTTCCTGTTATGCTATTGTCCCCAGCCGCCACCTTTCAATCCACCGTCACCCTTGGCGCTGAGCCGGGCGCTGTGGCGGGTCTTTTGGAAATGGCGCAACGGGCCGCTGCCGAGGACCGAGGCACCCTCATCGTGGTCACCCAATCGATTGAATTTGGCCCCTCGATCGCCGCTGGAGATCGTTTGGAGGTGCGCAGCTGGGTCGACCGGGCCACCCGAACCTTACTGTTTGTACAGGCCGAACTGGCCCGCCCTGATGGCGGCCCTGTCGTCGCGACAGGGTCCGGTGTCTATCGGATCGCCTCCTGATCACCTCGCCAAACCCTTCAGATCCAAGCTGAAACCGTGCTGTTAAAAGCACATTTTAATAAAAAGTTGCTTTTCCTTAACGGTTTTCGGGGCTAAACACCCCCTGGATCAAAGCGGGGGACGACCGAATGAGATTGCGGACGCGAAACGTCCTTGCGGCCTTGGCCTGCGCCGTCGGCGTGGTCCTGTCTCCCGTGGGCCCTGCCCATGCGGAAGGCTATCTGCAATGTGTACCCTTCGCCCGCACCTTCTCCGGCATTCAGATCTTCGGTGACGCCTATACCTGGTGGCAGCAGGCCTCCGGCAAATATAATAAGGGCTTCGTGCCCAAGACCGGCGCGGTTCTGGTTTTCAAACAGACCGGCATTATGAATAAGGGCCACGTGGCCGTGGTCAGCCAAGTCCTGACCGACCGCGTCATCCAAGTCACCCATGCCAACTGGTCGGTTATTTCCGGCACCCGTGGCAAGGTCGAAAAGGACGTCACCGTTATTGACGTCTCCCAGCAGGGTGACTGGAGTTCGGTCAAGGTCTGGTACGATCCCGTGCGCGACCTCGGCAATACGGTCTATCCGACCTATGGCTTCATCTATTCCTCGACCCAGAATGCGGCCCGTTACGCGGCGCAGAATGCGGTTATGAATGTCGCCCAGACCGCCTTCAGTCAGGTTGCCGCTGCTGTGCCAACGCCGGGGTCTGGTCCGGCCCAGATGCTCAATCAGGCCGCTGAGACCACCGATCAGATCGCGGCCTTGATCGCCTCCCTGACCGGCGGTGAAGAGTCTCAAACCGACAAACGCTAGGCCGAGCCCGGTCCGCGAGCGCTGACAGAAAGCAGACTGATGCTGAAACTGCTGCGCAATGGGGCTCCGGCCTTCGACGTTCCGAGCCTTGAGTCGGGCTGGCATCTGCCGCCGGACACGGTCTGGATCGAGCTGATCGAACCCACCCGCGCCGAAGAACTGTTGGTCGAGCAAGCGCTTGGCCTTCTCCTGCCCACCCGTGAAGAGATGGCCGAGATCGAGGCCTCCAGCCGCCTCTATCAGGAGGATGGCGCCACCTTCATGACTGCCACCATCCTGCATAATGCCGATGAGGAGGAGCCGAGCTCGTCGCCCGTAACCTTCGTGCTGGCGGGGGAGCGGCTGGTCACGATCCGCTATATCGAGCCACGCGCCTTCACGATCTTCGCCGCCCAGGCCGAGCGTCAGGCGAGCCTTTGCCCGACGGGGACCCACGCGTTCCTTGGACTGCTCGACGCGGTGGTCGACCGCACCGCCGACATTCTCGAACGGACGTCCGGCGAGGTGGAGACCTCGTCCCGGTCGATCTTTAAGCGCCCCCGTGAAAGCGGGTTTGAGCAGATCTTGACCAAGCTTGGCCGGTCTCAGAGCCTCAATGCTAAGGCAAGGGACAGTCTGGTCAGCCTTGCGCGCCTGATCAGCTTTGCCTCCCTGTCCGAACAGATCGAAACTGATCGCGATCACCGCGACCATCTCAAGAGCCTGCAGCGCGACGTTCAGTCCCTGACTGATCACTCGTCCTACCTATCCAGCAACATCACCTTCCTGCTCGATGCCGCCTTGGGCCTGATCAATATTGAGCAGAACGCCATCATCAAGATCTTCTCGGTGGCAGCGGTCGTGTTCCTACCGCCGACCCTCGTCGCCTCGATCTACGGCATGAACTTCGAACAGATGCCCGAGCTGAAATTTGTCCACGGCTATCCGATGGCCCTGATCATCATGGTCGTTTCGGCCGTCGTGCCGCTCTGGTGGTTCCGTAAGAAGGGGTGGTTGTAGGGGGTCTTGTTTAAAAACAAGAAAGGCCCTCACCCAACCCTCTCCCACAGGGAGAGGGCTAGAACAGATAAGCCCTTTCCCCCCTTGAGGGGGAGAGGGTTGGGAGAGGGGGGTGTTTAACCACATGCCCATCAGTCATCCCCCGCGTCATTGCGAGGCGCAGAGCGCCGAAGCAACCCAGGGGAAGATCAATTCAGGTTCGTGTCAGTCTACTGGGTTGCTTCGCTGCGCTCGCAATGACGCTGTGAAGACAACAAGCCCCCCTTCGGCGCTGCGCGCCACTTCCCCCAGAGGGGGAAGATTTAGACGCGGATGATCTTCCCCCTCTGGGGGAAGTACCGGCGAAGCCGGGGTAGGGGGTATCGCCCCTACATCGACCGCCGAATGGGCGCCAGATCGTCGAACTGGGCGTCGCGCTTTTCGGATTTGGCCTTGAAGGCTTCGGCCATGTCGCGGCCAGAGAACATGCCCGTCTGCCAGGTGGCGATATAGTCCAAGCTGTCATTGATCGAATGGTCGCGGGCATAGTTGATCATGACCTTAGAGCCGGTCACGGCCAGAGGAGCCTTGCTGGCGATCTCGTGGGCGGTCTCAAGCACGTGGGCCAGCAAGGCCTCGTGGGTTTCAAAGACCTCATTGACCAGCCCGATCTCCTTGGCCTTCTGCGCGGTCAAGCGACGGCCCGTAAAGGCCATCTCGCGCACCCAGCCTTGGGGGATCAAACCGCAGAGCCGGGGGAAGGTGCCGACATCAGCGGTCATGCCGATATTGATCTCTTGGATACAGAACCAAGCATCCATGCTGGCATAGCGAATGTCACAGGCTGAAACCATGTCGACCGCGCCGCCGATACAGCCGCCCTGAATGGCGACCAGAACCGGCATGCGGGCCTGATCCAGACAGGTGAAGGTGTCTTGCAGATGGTGCACATGGTGACGGAACGATTCCATCGCCGTGTGACGGTCTGTCTTTTCGCCCGTGCTGCCCGCCCCATCAAAGACCGACAGCTCCATCCCGGCCGAAAAATGCTTGCCCGTCGACGAGATGACGATACAGCGGGCCAAGGCCTGATCATTGATCTGGCGCACAATCTGCGGCAGTTCGTTCCAGAAGGCCGGGTTCATGCTGTTGAAGGCTTGAGGCCGTGACATCTGGATGTGGGCAACGCCGCCCTCGATGGTGACGTCAAAACAGGTCGATTCAGGTAGGGCGGTGGGGGTCATGGCTCAGCCTCTTGGGTTTGTGACCTTCACCTAAACGCACCAGACCAAAGGGCTCAAGACAAATGCGCGTCAGGGATGGAATTGATGGGCAGCCCTGCTTAGTCTAGGCCTAGGGTACAGATTGCGTCCCCGTCTGCCCATCACCCCGTCTGAGTGTCTAAGGTGTCCCATGTCGTCCGAGCCGAACCCTAGCGCCCCCTTTGATGAGCCGCGCCGCCGGACCATCACCCTTGATCCAAGCCGGGGACCGGGCCTGGTGTCGGCGCTCGATTTTGGCGATCCATCACGGCCCATCGATGTGGTCTTTTTCCATGCCAATGGCTTTAACGCCCTGACCTATCGCTCCGTCTTGGGTCCCCTGTCCAAGCAACTGCGAATCTTAGCCGTCGATCAGCGCGGCCATGGCCAAACGACCTTGACCGCAAATGTCGAGGGGCGGCGATCTTGGGATGATCATCGCTATGACGATATTGCCGTTCTCGATACCTTGGCCAAAGAGCCGGGCTTTAAGCCTGTCGTGCTGTCGGGCCATTCGATGGGCTCGACCGTCGCCCTCTATGCCGCAGAGGCCCGGCCCGCCTTGGTGCGCAGCGTGGTGATGTTTGACCCTGTGATCATGGACAAGCGCACACAGTTCATTGGCAGCCTGCCTTGGGTCGGTCCAGACCATTGGGCCAAGTCACCCTTGGCGCAGGGCGCGCTTCGGCGCCGGTCCGTCTTTGATGATCGCGCCGCTGTGCTCGCCGCCTATACCGGGCGCGGAGCCTTCAAGACCTGGCCTGCCGAGAGCTTGGCCGACTATGTTGAGGGCGGCTTTGTTGACCGGTCCGATGGCAAGGTGGAACTGGCCTGCGCACCCGCTTGGGAAGCCTCGAACTTTTCGGCCATGGCCAACCGGCCTTGGCCGATCTTGGCCAAGGTTCAGCGCCCGGTGAGGATCTTTCAGGCCGAACATGGCTCCACCTGCCGCGTTGGCCCGCATGAGGACTTTGTCAAAACCAACAGGCGCGGTGTCTTGAACATCAGCACCGTACCGGGCACCACCCACTTCCTGCCGCTGGAGCGACCCGATCTGGTGCGCCAAGCCTTGGCTGAGGCTGCGGCCTAACGCTCTAAAGGGTCAGGCCCGGTGTGGCCTGATCCAACAGGAGCGCGCGGGCAGTGTCGCTGATCGGCACGACCTTGCGGGCGTCCAGATCGAAGGTGATGACCACCGCCTCGGACGTGCCCCAAGCCTTGCCGGTCTCAGGGTCCAAGATCCAATGCAAGACGCGCATGGTGCGGCTATCGGCGCCTTGCAGACCCGAACGAACCGTCACCCGGTCCCCTGCCATCGGCCAGTCCAGATAGATCAGGCGATATTCCAGCACTGCGCCGCCGATGGGACCCAAAGAGATCCCGGCATTGTCTGACACGATCTTGCGCAGGGGCTGGACCAGTCGGCCAATGCCGTCAGAGACCCGGCCGATAAACTGTTCAGGCCTCATACGGCCAAAGACGTCGCATTCCTGAGGCATGATGGCCCCCAGCGCGATGTTTTGCATGCCCAGAGCGTCGGCCTTGGCAAGGCTGGCTTGGCTCTCCACGGGCGACAGGGTCAAGGAGCGCACGGCGGCATAGGGCGGCACCTCGACCATCAGGCGCTCGGCCCGTTTCAGGATCGCGTCTGGCCAAGCAAAGGCCAAGCCGTCGCGGGCGGTGACATGGGCAACCCGGGTCTGGAAGGTCGCGGCCGGTTCGCCACTGTCGGAGTGATAGATGACCTGCAGCAGCCAAGCCTCAGTCTCGCTGATGCTGATCACCCCGCCGGTCATGTGCAAGGACGCGCCCGCATGGGCCTCGCGCAGGAAGCGGATATGCTGTTCACGGATCAGCAAGGTGGCATTGGCGTGGAGCGCAAAGGCAAAGGGCATGCCCAGCTCTGCAGCCAGCCCCGCAAGGCCCTCTGTGGCGCGGGTGACATAGAAGCGCACATTCATGTGCCCCATCTCGTCGCAGTCCCAGGTATTGACCCCGCCGCGCCAGATTTCTGTGCCGATTGAGATAATATCGCCCACGCGCCGGTTCCCTAAAGCTTGTCTCTAAGGACCTGTCTAGCCTGTGTCGCAGCGGTTCGTCACGCGGTTAGAGGCGAGGCCCTAAGCGCGGCAAGCCTTGCATAGGCCATGGGCCTCGATGGTCAGGGCCTGAACCAAAAAGCCGGTCCGCTCGCCGATGGCGTTGATCTCTTGACCGGCGACCGGTTCGATCTCGGCGCTGGCCCCGCAGCAGTCGCAAATCAGAAAGGCCGCTGCATGGGCGCGGTCGCCATGGTGACAGGCCACATAGGCATTGAGGCTCTCAATCCGATGGACGAAGCCCTGCTTTTCGAGAAAATCCAAGGCGCGGTAGACGGTCGGCGGCTTGGCCGGTTGGCCCTCGACGCCAAAGCTGGCAATCAGGTCATAGGCCTTCATCGGCTGACCACTGACCAGCAACAGTTCCAAGGCCCGCCGACGCGGCTGGGTCAAACGTTGGTCTTGGCCCGCACAGCGCAGCTCCGCCGCCGCCAGTTCGGCCTGCAGCGTCTCGCCCGATAGGCCGGGGCCGTCCTCATGATCGTGTGCACAGTCATGGCTCATGCCCAAGAGGTAGAGAGGAAGAGGGGGGGATGCAAGTGAAGAGCGCCGCGCGCTGCCTCAACGCCATAAGGCCTAATGAAAATCACGCGACCTTGGCAGGATGCGTACATCGCGCGGATGGCGATGACCGCTGGCTTGGGGGCTGGGTCGAGTGGCGGAGGATTGCGAGAGGCTGGCCAGATCGGCGCTGCGGTCTTCGAGGCTGTCGGCAACCAGATGCACCACCCCTTCGGCACGCTGGATACGACCTCGGATCAGCAGCAGCCGCGCGCCCATCGCCACAGGCCGGTTGGCCTTGAACAGCTTGGGCCAGATCACGACATTGACCGTGCCGGTCTCATCCTCCAGCGTCATGAAACAGACCCCCTTGGCCGAGCCGGGCCTTTGCCGCACCAGCACCACCCCTGCCGAGATCGCGCGAGCCCCATCGGCTGCCACGGCCAACTGCGCGGCGGTCTGAACCCCTAGGCGGCCAAGATCTTGGCGCAGAAAGCTGAGCGGGTGGGCCTTCAGCGACAGGCGCATCGTCTGATAGTCCTGCACCACCTCTTGGGCGGCGGACGATGGCGGCAGGGGCGCGGGGCCATCAGCCTCTTCCAAGCCCATGGCCGCGAAAAGGGGCGCAGGCGCAGCCCTCGGCAGGCCCCTTGCCGCCCAAAGGCCCGTGCGCCGGGTCAGGGCCAGCGAGCCCAATCCATCGGCTGCGGCGAGCGCATCCAAGGCCGCGCCGCTAAGGCCCGAGCGACGGCGAAGATCTTCCAGATCGGCATAGGGCTGATCACCCCGCGCGGCCATGATGGCCAAGGCCCAGTCGCGGCGAAAGCCATCGATCTGGCGCAGACCCAGCCGCACAGCCCGGCGGCGGGGGCGGCCTGAGGCGGTCGGCGCGGCAGGGGCAGGCCCCTTCTCTTCTAGGTGACAGTCCCAATCACTGGCATTGAGATCGGGCGGGCGCACCACCACCCCGTGGGCCACCGCATCGCGCACCAGCTGGGCCGGGGCATAGAACCCCATCGGCTGACTATTGATCAGGGCGGCTAAAAACACCTCTGGGAACCAGCGTTTCAGCCAAGCCGAAACATAGACCAGATGGGCAAAGGACGCGGCGTGGCTCTCTGGGAAGCCATAGTCACCAAAGCCCTTGATCTGGTTGAAACAGCGCTCAGAAAAGTCTCGCCCATAGCCGCGCTCGACCATGCGCTCGACCATCATGGTCTCATAGAATTCAATGGTCCCCACGCGCCGAAAGGCGGCCATAGCCTTGCGCAGGCCATTGGCCTCATCGCCGGTAAAGCGCGCCGCCTCCATGGCAATGCGCATGGCCTGTTCTTGAAACAACGGCACGCCGAGCGTCTTGCCCAGCACCCGTTCGAGCTCATCGGGCGGACCGTGGTCGGGATGGGGCGAGGGAAAGGCCACCGGCTCGCGCCCGGCCCGGCGGTTGAGATAGGGATGGACCATATTGCCCTGAATAGGTCCGGGACGGACAATGGCCACCTGAATGACCAGATCATAGAAACAGACCGGCTTGAGGCGCGGCAGCATGCTCATCTGCGCCCGGCTCTCGACCTGAAAGACCCCGACCGAATCGGCCTGACAGAGCATCTGATAGACCGCTGGATCCTCGCGCGGCACGGTGGCGAGGCAAAGGTCGCGGCCATAGGCATCGCGGATCAGATCAAAGCCCCGGCGAATGGCGCTGAGCATGCCCAAGGCCAGCACATCGACCTTCATCATCTTGAGGGCGTCAATATCGTTCTTGTCCCACTCGATAAAGGTCCGCGCCGCCATCGCCGCATTGCCGACCGGCACGGTCTCGACCAGATCGCCGCGCGTGAGGATGAAGCCGCCGACATGCTGTGACAGGTGACGCGGAAAGCCCAAAAGCTGGCGCGCCAGGTCCAGCGCCAAGGCCAGACGCGGCGCATGGGGATCAAGCCCCACGGCCCGCACATGTTCATCGGCCACCCCTTCACCGTGGCTGCCCCAGACCGTATTGGCCAAGGCCGCCGTCACATCTTCGGTCAGGCCCAGAACCTTGCCCACATCGCGGATGGCCGAGCGGGGGCGGTAGCGAATGACCGTAGCGGCGATGGCGGCGCGGTGACGGCCATAGCGGCGATAGATATATTGGATGACCTCTTCGCGGCGCTCATGCTCGAAATCCACATCAATATCGGGCGGTTCGCGGCGCTCTTCAGAGATGAACCGCTCGAACAGCAGATCGATCTGGGCCGGGTCCACCGCCGTGATGCCGAGGCAGTAGCAGACCGCCGAATTGGCCGCTGAGCCGCGCCCCTGACAGAGGATGGCTTGGCGACGGGCAAAGGTCACCAGATCATGAACGGTCAGGAAATAGGGCGCGTAATTGACCCGCGCGATCAGGTCCAACTCCTTGATCAGGCTTTGCTGCACCTTGGCGGGCACGCCGTCAGGATAGCGGTCTTCTGCCCCCGCCCAAGTCAAGTCGGACAGATGTTGGTCCGCCGTCTTGCCCGGCGGGATCGGCTCTTCGGGATAGTCATATTGTAGCTCGTCCAGACTGAAGCGCGCGGCATCCACCACCGCCATCGTCCGGGCCAGAGCCTCTTCATGACCGCGAAACAGACGCGCCATCTCGGCAGGGCGCTTGAGGAACCGTTCAGCGTGAGCCTGCAGGCGCAGACCGGCCTCATCCAGACGGCAGCCTTGCCGCACGCAGGCCAGCACATCCTGAAGGGGGCGGCGCGAGGGGTCGTGATAGAGCACGCCATTGGTCGCAATCAGGGGCGCGCCCGTCCGCTGGGCTATACCCGCCAGCCGGTTCAGCCGCGCACGGTCATCGCCTTGGCGTAAGGGAGCCGCAGCCAGATAGATTTGATCGGGCCAAGCCCTTTGCCACGCGGCCATCTGGGCCTCAAAGGCCCCCGCTGTCTTGGTCGTCAGATTCAGCGGCGCGGGAACCAGTCCGATCAGGCCCTCGCCGAGGGCTGCGGCCTGTTCAAAGGTCAGGCGGCAATCGCCCTTGGCAATCCGGTCCTCATCGGCGTCAAGATCTTGATCCTCCGCCCCCTCAGGGATGTCCCCCATCTTGCCAAGCGACAGGAGACGGCAAAGACGGCCATAGGCAGCCCGGTCGCGGGGATAGACGATCAGCTCGGTCCCGTCCAAAAACACCAGACGACAGCCGATCAACAGCCGAAAGCCCTCAGCCTTGGCCGCCACATGGGCCCTTACCACCCCGGCTAGACTGTTGCGATCCGCCAGTCCGATTGCCGCCAAACCCAGAGCCTTGGCCGTCAGCACCAACTCATCGGCATGGGACGCGCCCTCGAGAAACGAGAAGTTGCTGCGCAGGTCCAGCTCGGCATAGGCCAGATCAGCGCCCATGGGACCGGCTCATGCAAAGACCCCGTGCAGCCACCATTCAGGCGTCCGGTCCTGATCCTCGCGGCCATAGAGGCCTTCGCGAAACAGCCAGTAGCGCCGCCCGGTCTCGTCCTCGATGCGGTAATAGTCGCGCGTGCGGGGCGGACGCGGTGAGGCCGGGCTCAGCCGCCACCATTCCGGCGCGATCCGCTCTGGCCCCTCGGCCCGCACCACCCGCCGCGCCACCCGCCGCCAAGTGAACCGCGCCGGAGCAGAATCGGGCAGTTCGGCAATGGCCTCGACCCGTTCAGGCGGATGGAACAGCAGGATCGGACGGGGTCGAAACACAGGATCGAAGGCCCCGAAGCCGAGGCTCGAAGCCGCATCCCAGCCCTCGCTACGTTCAGGCAACCAACTGCCGCGCGGGCGAGGGGTCTGGACCGCATCCTCGCCAAGCTTGGCCTGCAGACGATCAATCAGACCGGCCAAGGCCGCCGCCTCCGTCGCCGCCCGCTCACCGTCCAGACCCTCTTGCTGCGCGACGCTGGCTTCGGCGACCGGCGCACTGAGCATCAGGGCGTCAATGCCAAAGCCCAAATCCAGCGCCTCTAAGCCCTTTTCCTTGAGCAGTCGCAACAGGTGGCTGGGCTGGGCCGAGGCGGCGCTGAGCCCGGCCTCGATGCTGGTGGTCGCCCCGTCCACCCGATAGCCGGTCAAGGTCAGGCGCCGAGCCCCCTGCCCGTCGCGCTGAAGCTGCTCTGCCAAGGCCTTGGCCAGATCGGGCAGATAGAGCGCCACCCCCGCCGTCTCGGTGATCGGTTCGGCAAAGACCTGAAAGCTGCGATAGGCGGGCGGCGGGCGCACGGGCACCACCGGCTCGGCGCGAAAGCCAAGGGCCTGATCCAGCCGCTCGACCACCTTAAGGCCCATGGCTCCGGCCCGAGGTCCCCGAAACCGCCGGGCCAGGCCCGCACGCGGCAGGGGATAGAGATCGCCGATCCGCTGAAGACCAAAGCGCTTGAGCAGGGTCACAGCCTCAGGATCTAGCCGCAGGGCCTCGACGGGCAGATCGGCGAGGGCCTCGCGCGCACCGCCCGCAGGCGCAATCTGGGTCATGGCGCCAAAGCGGGCCAGAGCCCAAGCCGTCCCCAAACTGTCGGCCATGGCCACACGGGCGAGGATACCGGCCTTGGCCAAACGCGCTTCAAAGGCGGCAATAAAGGCGGGCTCCCCGCCGAACAGATGGGTGCCGCCGGTCATGTCTAGCGCCAATCCCTCTACACCCGGACCATCAGCCATCAGGGCCACGCAGGGCGAAAACCGCTCCGCCCACAGGGCCAGACGCTTCAGGGTCAAGGCCTCCGCCGCCGGATCGGCAGGCACGGTGACCAGATCCGGAGCCATGGCTCTGGCATCGGCCTGAGACTGTCCGCGCCAGAGGCCGAGCTTCTGGGCCGCGCCATTGACCGCTCGCAGGCAAAGGCCGCGGCCATTGCGCTCGACCAGCGCAAAGGGGATGGGCCCCGGATCAGAGCCCTCAGCCGACCTGACGGGAGCCTTCTGATGAAGGGCCGAACGGGTCCAGACCGTCACGGGCCAATCCGGCAGCCAAACGCAGGCCACGCGCCTGTTGGGCTGCGGCCGGGCCAGATTTTGCGTCGCGCCAGATGCGCCGGTCATCGTCCCACTCCAACTCCCACACCCCCGGCAAGCCATCCCGCCGCCGGGTCAGTTCCGCTCTCAGTCGCGCCGGGCCGGGCGCGCGCACATCAAAGGCCTGCGGGGCCGAGGCCAAGGACCCGATCCGCCAGCGCCGCCAGGCCGCGCTCAGGCCCTCTGCACCCGTCGTGCGCAAGATCGCCGCTGCCGCCCCGCCCGCCTTTGCGGCAAAGGCCAGACGCCGCGTGGCGACAAAATCAGGTGCCGACAGGGCCGCCACCGCGCCGCCCACCGCCCCCGACTTCAAGGCCTCTTCCAGCGCCCAAATCACCTGACGCTCATCGGCCACCGCCACCACGATCAGGCCGCCGCCAGAGGGGGTCGGCATCTGCCAGCCCTGCGCGAAGGGCCGTCCCCGCTCGCGCAACCAAGCCTTGGCCGCAACGAACAGGCCCGGACGCGGCACGCCCTTGTCTGGTTCTGGCGACACCCGAAGCAGAGCAAAGGCCAGCGCCGCCGCAAGGTCCTGAGGCTCAGCCGCCGCCACCTCCTCCAGCCCCCTTTCGGGCACGGGGAACCCCTCTGGAAATGTCGGTAGATCGGACATGCTGGAACCTTTGTTGTTCTTATTTTGTTCTCTTTTTGCTGAGAGAGTCAACAGGAGTCTGGGCGAGGTTCCGCCTCAAACCCGAAAAGAGACAAATTGAACCGGGCTGGATAAGTGCCTAGGAAGAAGGCGCAAGAGGACCTCGATCATGACCGCTGACCAGACCGCTGACTTGACCCCTATCGACCGCACAGCCCTGCTTGAGGGTCTGGTGATCAGTGCCCATGCGGCGGGCAAGGCGATCTGGGACATCTATAATTCGGCCTTTGATGTGACGGTGAAGGCCGATGCCTCGCCCGTGACCTTGGCCGATACCGCCGCCGAGGCGATCATCTTGGCCGATCTGGCCCGCCTCGCCCCCCTGATCCCGGTCGTGGCCGAAGAAGAGGCTGCCGCCGGACGCATCCCCAATGTGGGCCGTCAGTTCTTCGTCGTTGATCCGCTCGATGGCACCAAGGAGTTCGTGCAAAGGCGCGGCGACTTCACCGTCAATATTGCCCTGATCGAGGACGGCCACCCCACCCTCGGCATCGTCTATGCCCCGGCAAAAGATCGGATGTTCGCCGGTGACGTGACGGCCAAGATCGCTTGGACCCTTGAGGTCTCGCCAGATGCCGCACTCAGCACTGCTACTGCTCGCCGCCCCTTGGCCGTGCGCACCCCGCCGAGCGAAGGCCTGACGGCGGTGGCCTCCAAGTCGCACAATACGCCCCAGACCGATGCCTATCTGGCCGCCTATCCCATCCTTGACCGGGTCTCGGTCGGCTCGTCCTTGAAGTTCTGTCTGGTGGCGGCAGGGGAAGCCGACCTCTATCCGCGCCTGTCCCCGACCTGCGAGTGGGATACAGGCGCGGGCCATGCGGTCCTGTCGGCGGCGGGAGGCAAGGTCCTTGCCCTCGATGCCAGCCCCCTTCTCTATGGCAAGCCGAACTTCTTTAATCCGGGATTTTTGGCCGCTGGTCCGCTCGATCCAATCGCCGCCACCCCCTTCATGGACTAGGGCTTGGCTTAAGCGCCTCTTGGTTTGCTGCGAGGTGCCTTAGAAAAGCTTATGCGATATCATACGTCATCGGCGCTAATAGAACCGCCTATGACCACCGAAAGCGCAACCGTGTCTGAAAACGAGCCAAAGCCCCTGCTGTCCCCCGTGGCCCTGACCCACCTTCAAAGGTTGGAGGCAGAGAGCATCCACATCATGCGTGAGGTTGTGGCCGAGAGCGACAATCCGGTGATGCTCTATTCCATCGGCAAGGACAGTGCGGTGATGCTGCATCTCGCGATCAAGGCCTTCTATCCGGCCCTGCCGCCCTTCCCCCTGCTGCATGTCGATACGGGCTGGAAGTTCCGCGAAATGATCGCCTTTCGCGATGATATTGTGGCCAAGCTGGGCCTGACCCTTTTGACCCACACCAACCCCGAGGGTGTCGCCCAAGGCGTTGGTCCCTTCACCCACGGCTCTGCGGTCCATACGGACATCATGAAGACCCAGGGCCTGAAGCAGGCGCTGGACCAGCACGGTTTTGATGTGGCCTTTGGCGGCGCGCGCCGGGACGAGGAAAAGTCCCGCGCTAAGGAGCGCATCTTCTCGTTCCGCTCGGCGCAACATCGCTGGGACCCCAAACAGCAGCGGCCAGAGCTATGGCGCACCTATAATGCCCGCAAGCAAAAGGGGGAGAGCATCCGGGTCTTCCCCCTGTCCAACTGGACCGAGCTGGATATCTGGCAATATATCCATCTGGAGAACATCCCGTTGGTGCCACTTTATTTCGCGGCAGAGCGGCCTGTGGTCGAGCGTGACGGCACGCTGATCATGGTCGATGATGACCGCATGCCCCTGCGCCCCGGCGAGGTGCCTGATCAGAAAATGGTACGGTTCCGTACACTTGGTTGCTACCCCCTGACCGGCGCGGTCGAGAGCACGGCGGCGACCTTGCCCGATATCATCCAAGAAATGTTGCTGACCACCACTTCTGAACGTCAGGGGCGGGTCATTGACCATGACCAGGCCGCCTCGATGGAGAAGAAGAAACAGGAGGGCTACTTCTGATGGCCCACATCTCTGATCTCATCGGCACCGATATTGACGCCTATCTGCTCCAGCATCAGCATAAGAGCCTACTCCGCTTCATCACCTGCGGCAGTGTCGACGACGGCAAGTCCACCCTGATCGGGCGGCTGCTCTATGATTCAAAAATGATCTTCGAAGATCAGATGGCGGCCTTGGAGGCGGACTCCAAGCGCGTCGGCACCCAGGGCGGCGAGATCGATTTCGCCCTTCTGGTCGATGGGCTGGCCGCCGAGCGCGAGCAGGGCATCACCATCGATGTGGCCTATCGCTTCTTCTCGACCGACCGGCGCAAGTTCATCGTCGCCGACACCCCCGGCCACGAGCAATATACCCGCAATATGGTCACCGGAGCCTCGACGGCGGATCTGGCCGTGATCTTGGTCGATGCGCGCAAGGGCATCTTGACCCAGACCCGCCGCCACAGCTTCCTCGTCTCGCTGATTGGCATCCGCAAGGTGGTTTTGGCGGTCAATAAGATGGATCTGGTCGGCTTTGATCAGGCGATCTTTGACCAGATCGTCAGCGACTACCGCGCCTTTGCCGCCCAGATCGGCCTAGACGATGTTACGGCGATCCCCATTTCGGGCCTGCGCGGCGACAATATTGCCTCACGCAGCGAGGCTACGCCCTGGTTTGATGGCCCTGTGCTGATCGATCATCTGGAGACCGTGCCGCTGGACGAGGCCCGCCGCCAGCAGGGCGACCTGCGCCTGCCCGTCCAGTGGGTCAATCGGCCCAATCTCGATTTCAGAGGCTTTACCGGCCAGATCGCCAGCGGCGTGGTCCGCCCCGGCGATGTGGTTCGCGTCCTGCCCTCGGGCAAGCAGAGCAAGGTGGCGCGGATTGTCACCTATGATGGCGACCTTGATCTGGCCGTGGCAGGACAGTCCGTCACCCTGACGCTGGAAGACGAGATCGACTGCTCGCGCGGCGACATTATCGCCTCGGGCAATCCGCCCGAAGTGGCCGACCAGTTCGAGACCACCCTGATCTGGATGGCCGAAGAGCCCATGCTGCCGGGCCGCTCCTACTGGCTGAAGATCGGGGCCAAACTGGTGGCCGCAACCGTCACCGAGCCGAAATATAAGATCAACGTCAATACTCTGGAACGTCTGGCGGCCAAGTCGCTGACTCTCAACGAGATCGGCGTCTGCAATATCAGCCTTGACCAGCAGATCGCCTTTGATCCCTATAAGGACAATGCCGATACGGGCGGGTTCATCCTGATCGACCGGATGACCAATGCCACTATCGGCGCGGGCCTGATCAACTTTGCTTTGCGCCGTTCGCAAAACATCCATTGGCAGGCTCTGGACGTCAACAAGACCAGCCGCGCCGACCTCAAGGGCCAACGTTCTGCGATCTTGTGGTTCACGGGCCTATCGGGCTCGGGCAAGTCGACCATCGCCAACCTGGTGGAAAAGCAGCTCTTTGCGCTGGGCCGTCACACCACCGTTCTGGACGGCGACAATGTTCGCCATGGCCTGAACCGCGATCTGGGCTTTACCGATGCTGACCGGGTGGAAAATATCCGCCGCGTGGCCGAGGTGTCCAAGCTGATGGTCGAGGCCGGGCTGATCACCCTCGTCTCGTTCATCTCGCCCTTCCGGTCCGAGCGGCAAATGGCCCGCGATCTGGTTGAGACCAGCGAATTTATCGAGATCTTCGTCGATACGCCGCTGGCCGTGGCCGAAGAGCGGGACGTGAAGGGCCTCTATAAAAAGGCCCGCAGCGGGGCCTTGAAGAACTTCACCGGGATCGACAGCCCCTATGAGGCGCCCATCACCCCCGAAATCCACATCGTCACCACCAAGATGTCCCCCGAACAGGCTGCCGATCTGATTGTCGAGCGACTACGCGACCGGGGCCTGATCAAGGGCGGTTGGCACGGGCCAGAGATCTAGCCCGCGCCCCTTAGCGATAGCTGGCACCGACGTTGAAGCTGGACATGAGGCGCGAAAGGCTGGCCGCCTCCTGCGCTAAGGCATGGCTGGCGGCTGTGGTCTCTTCAACCATGGCCGCGTTCTGCTGTGTCACCTGATCCATCTGATTGACGGCAGAATTGATCTCGTGAAGGCCGACGGCCTGATCCTTGGCTGATGAGGCGATGGCGGTAACCACCCCATTGACCCCAGCGACCATCTCCATGATCCGCTGCAGTGCCGTGCCGGTCTGACCGACCAGATCCACGCCTTGGCTGACCTGACGCGAACTGGCTGAGATCAGGGCCTTAATTTCCTTCGCCGCCTCGGCAGACCGCTGGGCCAAGGCTCGCACTTCGGAGGCCACCACCGCAAAGCCGCGTCCTGCATCCCCCGCCCGCGCCGCCTCGACGCCCGCATTGAGGGCCAGAAGGTTGGTCTGGAAGGCGATCTCGTCAATGACCCCGATGATCTGGCTGATCTGATTGGCCGATTTGGAAATTTCGCTCATGGCCTCGACGGCGCGGCTAACGATCAGGCCGCCCTCTTGCGCCTCCTTGGTGGCCTTGGTGACCACTTGGCTGGCTTCGGTCGAGCCATCGGCGGTGCGCCGGACGGTGTTGGTGATTTCATTCAGGGCGGCGGCGGTCTGTTCCAGACTGGCGGCCTGTTGCTCGGTGCGGCGCGACAGGTCGTCCGAGGCGCGGCTGATCTCGTCAGTACCCGTCGACATGCTGCCAGAGGTGTCGATGATCGACTGAACGGTCTGGCGCAGACGCTGGATCGCCCCGTTAAAGTCGGTACGCAGACGCTCATATTCCGGCGCAAAAGGCTCGTTCAAGGTGACGGTGAGGTCGCCATTGGACAGGCTTTCCAAACCGCCCGCAATGGCCTCAACCATATGCTGCTGCTCGCGTTCAGCGGCGAGGCGGCGCTCTTCGTTCTGGCGGCGCTCTTCTTCGAGCATGCGGCGCTGTTCGGCCGCTTCGACTTCGCTGGCCCGGTCGGCGATGGCCTGCTTGAAGGTGTGCAGGGCGCGGGTCAGGAGCCCGATCTCATCGGTGCGTGTCGTCGTCGGCACCGCCACCGTCAAATCCCCTTTGGCCAAGCGATCCACAACCCGCGTGACCTCGGCAATGGGCTGAACCAGAACCCGGCGCGCCAGGATCATCAACAGCACGCAGGAGGACAGGCCGATGATCAGGATCACAACCATCAAGATTTCAGAAAACAGCGCCCGTTGGGCGGCATGTTCGACATCCCTTTTGGACAGGGCCTCGATCCGTTCCGAAACCTTGGCCATCGCCTCTTCAAGGACGAGGAACTTCTCCATGAAGGGGCCCATATCATTGGCCGCTGCTTCAGGCTGGGTATCGACCTTGGCAACAATGGCCTGAGCCGCCGCGACATAGTCGGCAAGCGGCGCGGCGACCTCGGTCAGGGCGGTGCGAATTTCAGGGTTCTTGGCGAGCTTTAGGTTGGTGTCGATGGCGCTATTGAAGTCCGCCGCATGCTCAGCGAGATCCTTGCGGACATCGGCAATCTTGTTCACCGACCCGGGGGTCTGGGTCTGGAAGGCCAGGAGCACGTCGGCGCGCAAGGCATCATGCCCCATGTCGGCCTGCTGATGGGTCTGCAAGATTTTCGAGGACAGAGAGGTCTCTCGAAGCTCTCCCGCCAGATCCACCGCGACCCAGATCCCTGCGCCCACACTGGCCGCAAATAGGATCATCAGACCGATACAGGCGGCCATGACCGTCTGGTTGATCGAGGTGGTTTTCATCGCAGGCTTCCTTAGCGATCAATCGAGAACCCTTGACGCCGTGAGGCCAAGCGAATGCACGATAATTAGTTATCGCTATTAAAACCGAAATCAGGTTCCCAACAGCTTAACATGTAAGGGAATTCTAAGATGAGGTCGCGGTGCAATCCGGAGCCGCTCTTTCTACGACTGCTCAAAGCTCAGATGATAGCGCACCTCACCTTTTGGTGTTGAACCGCTGAGCGTCAGACGCTGGAAATATCGCGAAGGGGCACCCCGATAGATAAGATCCGGATCATGCTCGAACCCAAAGCGACCATAATATTTCGGATCGCCAAGCAAGACGCAGCCCGAGGCAGGTAGGGCCTTTAGCCTGCCCAATCCTTCGCGAATGAGGGCTTGGCCTATGCCCTGCCGCTGGCGCTCTGGCCAAACTGAGACCGGTCCAAGACCATACCAATCGCCTTGGATGTCATTGATCCTAACCGGTGAAAAGGCCACGTGGCCGACAAGGACCTCATCCTGAAACGCCACGAGCGAGAGGGTTAAGGCCCCAGCCGCCCTCAAACCATCGACGATCCGAGCCTCCGTCTGGCTGCTATAGGCCATGGGCTTAAAGGCTGAGACCGTAAGGGCGTGGATCGTCACCACGTCCTCAGGGCGTTCAGGTCTGATCTGGATCATGTGGAGTCTCTCGACGTGCGACCTAGGATCGCCTCACACTATCGCCCTGATAACAATTTGGAAGACCTTGCCATTTGGATCATTTTTGACAGAAAGTTTGCCGAATGTAAGCAAATGGCTTACATTACAATCATGATCAAATCGTTCCGCAGCAAACCCGTCGCCCAGCTTTGGGCAATATCATTGAGGGCGATATGATCGAATGTTATGCAAAGCGCGACACCTCACGTTGCCCACCCCACCCCGGCGCAATGCTCGCCGACGCCGCCGATATAAATGGGCTGACGAAGGTGGAACTCGCCGCACGCCTCTCCATCTCCCGGCAACATGTCTATGATTTGATGAATGGGCGCAAACCGGTATCGCCATCTGTCGCGGTAAAGCTGGGCGCGTTTTTTGGAAATGGTGGCGGCATCTGGCTGAGGATGCAGACCGCCCACGACCTATGGATCGCCGAACGCGACACGGACATATCGATGATCAGAAAGCTTCAAGCCGCTTGATTTGAGAGTTCGAGGCTCGTCCGATCCATAGAGCTTCGAGCGGCGCAGAAACAATTTAGAAATGTAAAACAACTATTGCCGTTTTTGGTTTTCAGCCGAACAATAAGCTCTCTGAAGAAGCGGCTTCCGACTGGGTCAAATAGATGAACAGCCTAGTGCGTCATGATGGTCAGATCGTGGTCAATCAGATCCGGCGCATATTTGGTCGATGGCAAGATGGGTTGTTGATTTCGCTCTTTTTTCTCGCCTTCCCTCCCATGCTCAAGGTCTTGTTCGCCGATAAGCCTTGGGCAATCATAGCCGGGGCGGCCTTGGCTGGAGGGCTTGGTTGCGGGATCGCCGTGGGACGGCTGGTATTGGAACGTCTGGTCTACCACAGTGACCATGGGGTCCTAGCGGCTGATGCGCTGCACCGTTCGACACGCCTATTCTACGGGGGTGTCTGGCATGGACTTGCCATGACAACATTGGCGGTCCTGACCCTCATTGTTCGCCCATCGACGCTACCAATAGGCCTTTTCGGCTATGTCGCCGGGGGACTTTGTGTCCTGTTGATCGCCATCGTTTGGAAGGCGAGCCCTGTGGTCAGCAGGATGCGGCTTGGTTTCAACCTATTAGACGCCTGTCATAGACCCGGTACCGGGATCGCTTTGGCCCTAGTTTTGCTCTTGTCGCTTCTATTGGTGCGCGAGCGGGGGGCAGATGCGGTGATGACCGTCGCCGTCATCCTAACGGTTCTGTTCACCCTCGCGCTCACGGCAGTCAATGACCGGGTCATTCGCTTTATGTCGACGGTCGGTCTTGGTACAGGTTCAACACTGGCGCATCACGCTAAGGGTTTTGTCGTGTTCGTCGCCTTGGCCGTGACGAGCTGTTGGCTTGTGATAACCCCTGCCGTGGCCGGTGCAGTCTTTGCAATTTCAGGGGCAGCGCTCCTACTTCTTGCTTTCCGCATCCTCACCTATAGCCTCTATAATCGAAGGCTCGCGGAACTCGTCCTTTTCGTCACAACCGGTCTTTTGACGCTCTTGGCGTTCACGGTGCCGGTCGCCATGCCATTCTGCGTGGTGGCCGTTCTTTGGCGATTACAGCATAAAAGCGCAGCGAAAAGGTGGTTGCTGGCATGACAATCAGTGTTCGCCTTGCCCAAGCCTGTGTTGATCGCGGCGGGCAACGGGTTGTCCACGAGGTCGATCTCAATGTTGAGCGGGGCTCATGGTTCGGGCTGATTGGGGCCAATGGATCAGGCAAGACCAGTCTCTTACGCGCCTTGGCTGGCCGACTCCCATTCGCCGACGGAGCCTGTTGGGTGGATGGCGAACCCTTGGGTCATGATCGCAAAGGCCGGGCACTGCGGTTTGGGTTCTCACCGCCCGCCGACATGCTTCCGAACGCTTTGCGAGGCCGTGACGTACTCGAACTGGCCAGTGGCGCAAAAGACGATGTCCGCTCCCGCTTAGGGTCGCTGGACCTTGCGCTGGGCTTGACCCCATTGCTCGATCGGTGGATCGGCGACTGCTCGGCTGGGATGAGACAGAGGATCGCAATCGCCGCAGCCTTTGTGGGCGGGCATACCCATGTGATCTTGGACGAGCCTTTTAACTGGCTTGACCCTGTAGCGGTCTTCGATCTGCGTCAGGTCCTGCGAGAACGGGTTGCTGATGGACTGACATTGGTGACGGCGCTGCACGATTTGGGCACCCTTGCCACCGCATGTGATGCAGGCCTCATGTTGGCCGACGGCAAGGTCGCGCTGACACTCGACACTGTGACGCTAAAAGCCGCAGCTCAGAACCCACAGGAATTTGAACGCCAAACAATCAATCGCTTGCGTTCGCAAGTCTAAGCCTGCTTGCCGCCATAACGGGCATTGTCGGAAGTTTGGTGCCCCCGGTCAGACTCGAACTGACACACCTTTCAGTACTCGATTTTGAGTCGAGCGCGTCTACCATTCCACCACGGGGGCGACCGAGGGGGCGAGCCTTGTGGGCTGCGGGGACCTTCTAGCAATGCCCACCGGCCTGAACAAGTCCCTTGGTCAGGGATTGTGACCCGAACAGATCAGCGCGGCTCGACCGTCTGTTCAATGGCGCCAAACAGGCTATGGCGTTTGGCATCCCTCATCTCGATACGGACGACATCGCCATATTTCAAAAAGGGCGTTGTGGCCTGTCCATCGGTCAAGGTCTCCACCGTTCGCACCTCGGCTAGGCAGGCATAGCCAACGCCGCCAGCCTTGAGGGTCTTGGCCGGCGCGCCCGACGGCTCGCGGTTTGACACGGTCCCCGAGCCAATGATGGTTCCAGCACCCAAGGCGCGGGTCTTGGCCGCATGGGCGATCAGGGTGCCAAAATCAAAGGTCATGTCGACCCCTGCATCAGGCTCGCCCAACGGTTGGCCATTGACCGCCACCTCAAGGGCGCCGTGTAGCTTGCCGTCTGACCAAGCAGCACCCAGCCCATCGGGCGTCACCGCGACCGGGGAAAAGGCACTGGCGGGCTTGGAGTGGAAGAAGCCAAAGCCCTTGGCCAGTTCACCGGGCATCAGGTTTCGCAGGCTGACATCATTGGTCAGCATGACGAGACGCACGGCGGCGAGGGCCTCATCTCGCCCCGCCCCCATCGGCACGTCCCCGGTAATGACCGCGATCTCGCCTTCGAGGTCACAGCCAAAGGCCTCATCCGCCAAGGGGATCGGATCGCGCGGACCCAGAAAGCCGTCGGACCCGCCTTGGTACATGAGGGGATCGGTCCAAAAGCTGTCGGGCAGGTCTGCACCCGCTGCCTGCCGCAGCAGGGCGACATGGTTCACATAGGCTGAGCCATCGGCCCACTGAAAGGCGCGCGGCAAGGGGCTGGCGGCCTCATGTTCGTGAAACCGCGTGCGGGGCAGGCCACCGGTCTCCAGACTGTGGGCCAGCGCCCGCAACATCGGCTCACAGCGGTCCCAATTGTCGAGGGCGGCCTGAAGGGTCGGCGCAACCTCATCGGCCAAAACATACCAAGCCAAGTCATTGGACACGACGACCAGACGACCATCTCGGCCAGCGGCAGAACCGGATTTAAGCGATGCAAGCTTCATGGAACATCTTCCCTATGGGCCCTCAAGGGGCGCGGACTTGGTGGCTTTCGGAATGTGGACACGTATTTTTCCGTTCCACCAGAGGCATTAAAGTCCCACCCTGTGGCGCCGGGGCACAAGACAGGCTGGTCAGACTCTGGTAGCGGAAGGGTTCAGTTCCGGGAGCCTCCATGCTGCACCGCCTCTATCACCAGGTCCTAGCCCTTGCGGGCCATCGGCTCGCAGGTCTCTGGCTGGCCATTGTCGCCTTTGCAGAGAGCTCGTTCTTTCCCATTCCGCCCGATGTCATGCTGGCACCGATGGTCCTGGCGCGACCCGATAGGGCCTATCACTATGCCGCGATCTGCACCGCCGCCTCAGTGGCCGGGGGCATTTTGGGCTATGCAATCGGCTTCTATCTGGAGCCCGTCGGCCATTGGGTCTTGGCCCTGACCGGCCATTCGGGCGGCGTGGCGCAGTTTCAGGCATGGTTTGCCGAGTGGGGCATCTGGCTGATCCTGATCAAGGGCCTGACGCCCATCCCCTATAAGCTGGTGACCATCGCTTCGGGCCTTGCCGCCTTCAGCTTTCCCATGTTCATCATCGCCTCCGTCATCACACGCGGCGCAAGGTTCTTTCTGGTCGCGGGCCTGATCAAACATTTCGGACCCCAGATGCAAGAGATGATCGAGCGCCGGATGATGCTGATCACCAGCATCGTTCTGATCGTCCTTGTCGGCGGATTTGTCGCGGTCAAGCTGCTGAGCTAGGCGAGGGGTAGGCCATCTGCCCCTTGGGCTCGCCGCACGGATGGACTAGATTAATCCCTATGCGTTCCCTGATCCGTCCCCTTGCCCTTTGGCAGCCCCCCATCGCAGCCCTCGCCTCGGCGGCGCTGCTGGCCGTGGCCCATGGGTTTGAGCGGTTTGGTGGCCTTGCTCCCTGCACCCTCTGTTTGAAACAGCGAGAGGTCTATTGGGTGGCGCTGGGTCTGGGCCTGATGGGCTTGGCCTTCAGTCGTCTGAGCGGGTCGGATCGCATCCGGCGCGGGGTCGCGATCGCACTGACCATCGTCTTTGCCTACGGGGCCTATCTGGCCGCCTATCATGCAGGCGCCGAGTGGAAATGGTGGCCGGGGCCGAGCACCTGTTCGGGCGTGGGAACAAGCGTCAGCGCCGCCGCCATGGCCGATCTGCTCAATGGTGCCAAGATTGAGCCGCCGCGCTGTGACGAAGCGGCCTGGGCCTGGCTGGGCCTGTCCATGGCCGGGTGGAACTTTCTGGTCTATCTGGCGCTCGCGGCCTACAGCGCCGCCAGCGCCCTTTATAAGAAGGCTTAAGGCTATGAGCGACAAGCCCATCCCGCCCCGTCCCGGCCTTGGGGCCTCCGATGCGCGGCTCGGCGAGATCCTGCGCGTTGACCATGCCGGAGAGCTGGGCGCGGTCCATATCTATCGCGGCCAAAGGGCGGTCTTTGCCAAGGCCAAGGATAAGGATCGGATTGCCGGACAGCTCGCAGAGATGGAGGGTCATGAGGCCGTGCATCTGGCCGCCTTTGATCAGCTCCTGACCCGCCATCAGGTCCGCCCCACCCTAATGGCCCCCCTCTGGCGCGTGGCAGGCTTTGCGCTCGGAGCCGGAACCGCCCTGCTCGGCGAGAAAGCGGCCCATGCCTGCACCGCTGCGGTCGAGACCGTGATCGAAGAACATTACGCCGCCCAGATCGCCGAGATTGCCACTGACCGCCCCGAACTGGCCGCCGAACTGAGCCGATTTCGCGACGAGGAACTGTCCCACCGCGATCTGGCCGTGGCCGAAGGGGCGCTAGAGACGCCGGGCTATCCGTTGCTGGCCGGTCTGATCCGCGCAGGCTGCCGCGTCGCCATCAAGATCAGCGAGCGCATCTAGGCCTTTCCTTTGCGCCCATTTGCACCAAGAGTGCGCCCATGAGCTTGGCAGACTTCCTTCGCCCTTGCGGGCCACTTGTTGATGCCGCCGCCGCCGAGCGGCTCTATGAGGTACTGTCCAAGGCCGCGGACCGTGACGGCTGGAGTGCGCGGCTCAAACAGGTCTGGCCGTCCCTAGAACCGATTGCCGGAGCCTCGCCCTATCTGGCCGGACTGATGAGGCGCGCGCCGGGGCAGCTTCGCCAAGCCCTTGAGGCCGAAGATCCCATCGCTGACATTCTGCGCCAAACCCAAGCGGTGGCGGACGAGACCGATCTGATTGCGGGTGCCAAGACCCTGCGCGCCCTCAAGGCCGATGCCCACCTGACCATAGCCTTGGCCGATCTGGGCGGGGTTTGGGACCTGACCGCCGTCACCGGCAACATCACCGAATTTGCTGATCTGGCCGTTCAATCGGCCTTGGCTATGGCCGTTCGCACTGAGGTGACCAAGGGCCGCCTATTGCCTGCGCCGAACGAGGCAGCAGGCCCCATTCCGGGACTGTTCTGCATTGCCATGGGCAAGCACGGGGCCTTTGAGCTGAACTATTCCAGCGATATCGACATCTCGATCTTTTACGATCCAGGCCAGATGCTGATCCCGGAAGGCGGCGATGCGCAGGCTGTCGCATTGGCCGTGACAAGGTCCTTGGCGCAGCTCCTGCAAGAGCGCACGGCAGAGGGCTATGTCTTTCGGGTCGATCTGCGCCTGCGTCCCGATCCTAGCTCGACGCCGCCCGCCGTGTCCGTGGCTGCAGCCCTCGACTATTACCAGACCGTCGGCCAGAACTGGGAACGGGCAGCCTTCATCAAGGCCCGTGCCATGGCCGGAGACGTGCCGCTGGGCCAAGGCTTTCTTGAGGAGCTGTCGGGCTTTATCTGGCGCAAGAACCTCGATTTTGCCGCCATTGCTGACATCCATTCGATCAAGCGACAGATCCACATCCACAAGGTCGATGATCGG
Organism: Caulobacteraceae bacterium; assembly: GCA_947441065.1. Classification (GTDB taxonomy): domain Bacteria; phylum Pseudomonadota; class Alphaproteobacteria; order Caulobacterales; family Caulobacteraceae; genus CAISGS01. Next base: position 166,353 of record CANESI010000001.1, on the reverse strand, counting down.
CTCACCGCCAAGGGGGCCAATCTCAAGCTGGGACGCGGCGGCATTCGCGAGATTGAGTTCTACGTCCAGACCCAGCAACTGATCCTTGGCGGCCGCAATCCGGCCCTGCGCTCGAACCGCACCTTGGATGCTCTGACAGCCCTGTGTGTCGCCGGTCAGGTTACAGCCGAGACCGCCGCTGAGCTGCACCGCGCCTATCTGCACCTGCGCGGGTGGGAACATCGGATACAGATGCTGCATGACGAACAGACCCATCGCCTGCCCGAAAGCGATGGCGACCGGCGGCGCGTCGCGGCCCTGTCGGGGGCACCGGACCTGCGCCGCTTTGATGCCCAGGTCACGCGCCTGCTCAAACAGGTAAACCAGCATTATGGCGAGCTATTTCCCGACGGCGAGGACCTGTCCTCATCCTTTGGCAGTCTGGTCTTTACCGGGGTTGAGGATGATCCTGAGACCCTTGCCACCCTGGCGAGGATGGGGTTCTCCAACCCGCCGCAAGTGGCCGCGACCATCCGCTCTTGGCATCACGGCCATATCAATGCCACCCGTACCGAGCGGGGCCGTGAGCTCTTCACCCAGCTTGCGCCGCGCCTGCTCGACGCCACCAACGCCACCGGAGCCCCGGACGCCGCCTTCCTGCGGTTTGGCGACTTTTTTTCGCGGCTGTCCTCAGGGGTTCAGCTTCAATCCCTGATGCTGGCCCAGCCCAAATTGCTCAAGCTGTTGGTGCAGGTCATGGCCTTCGCCCCTCGGCTGGCCAGCACCCTGGCCCGCAGGCCCGCCGCCCTCGATGCCCTGCTCGACCACAGTTTTTTTGAGCCCTTTGATGTCGATGCGGAGGCGCAGGCCTTTGCCCATGTGATGGCCCGCACCGAGGGCTTTGAAGGGGCGATGGACGCGGCCCGGGTCATGCACCGCGAACAGGCCTTCCGTATCGGCCTTCAGGTCATGAGTGGGGCGGCCAGCGCTGAAGAGGCCGGCCGCGCCTTTGCCGGACTGGCCGATATGGTGGTTCGCAGCCTCGCTCCTGTGGCTCTGACTGAGACGGTGCGGATCGGCGGGGCCTTTGCTGGTCAGGTCGCCGTGGTGGCGCTGGGCAAGTGCGGGTCCGGCGAGATGACAGCCCGCTCGGACCTTGATCTGATGACCCTCTATCAGGCCGATGATCCAGCGGGCATGTCTGAAACCAAGGCTTGGGGGGCCGAGACCTTCTATGCTCGATTTACCCAAAGGCTGGTCGCCGCCCTGTCGGCCCCGACGGGCGAGGGCGGGCTCTATGAGGTGGATCTACAACTGCGCCCTTCGGGAACGGCTGGCCCCGTCGCCGTCAGCCGCACGGCCTTTGATGGCTACTATGCGGGGCAGTCAGACGGCGAGGCTGAGACTTGGGAAATCCTCGCCCTGACCCGTGCCCGGGTGGTCTGGGCCAGTAGTCCAGAATTTGCAGTGGTCGCAACCGCCGCCATTGAGATCGCCCTTCGCCGACCGCGTGATCCCAAGCAGGCCGTGCGCGACATGCTCGACATGCGCCGCCTGATGGAAGAGGAACGCCCGCCCAAGGGCGATTGGGACCTCAAGCTGGCCAAGGGTGGGCTGGTCGATATCGAGTTTATCGCGCAGCTCCTGCAGATCATCCACGCCCCCCATGGCGGGCCGTTGGAGGTCAATACGGCTAAGGCCTTGGCGACCGCGAAGGCCGGGGGCCTAGCCGGAGCCGATCAGATCGCGGCCCTAGAGGCGGGCTGGAAGCTGCAGCAGAACCTGACCCAACTGCTCAAGGTGGCGCTCGATGATGATGCGGACCCCCTGCTCGAGCCCGCCCCCTTTCGCACCCTTCTGGCCAAGGCCGCGGGGGTGCGGAACTTCAAATCGGTTCCGGCCTATTTGGCCCTGATCCAACAGTCGGCGCGCGAAGCCTTCGAGCAGATTGCCAAGGACCTACAGCGATAGGTCGCACGATGGGAACCTCTTCCATCAAAGCGACGGATTTGGTTTGGGCGCACGTTTGATCCTATGAACGGTCAAAACACGTTCCCCCAAACGGAGATTTCTGATGAAAAAGTTCCTCTATGCGGCTGGCTTCAGCCTTGTGCTGAGCGGCGTCGCCTTTGCCCACCCTGCCATGCCAAAGCCAGACACCAATGGTGATGGCAAGGTGACGCTTGCAGAGTTCCAGCAAAGCCATGCCGACCAGATGATGAAGCTCGACGCCAATAAGGACGGCAAGATTACCGACGCCGAGTTTAAGGCGCGTCCTGGCATGATGGGTCACGATGGTCCGCCTCCGCCAAAGGCTGAAGGCCAACAGGGCAAGGACCGTCCTCAGCACCGCGAAATGATGGAAAAGAAGCACGGCGAGCGTCAGGGCATGATGTTTGATATGCTCGACGCCAATGATGATGGTGCGGTGGCCAAAGCCGAACTTGATCGCATGACGGCCAAGCGTTTCAAACGTATGGATAAAAACAGTGACAATGTCCTGACCGGCGATGAATTGCCCAAGCCACCCATGAAGGGTGGTCGCCGCGGCCATCACGGTTCACACTAACCCAACGACAGGCTCGCACAGGTTCGCTGGGGGGCTGTCTGTGCGAGCCACTCTACCGATGCAAAGAGGCAATCCTTGACCGACCGCCCGCCTGATCCTGACGCCGACCTGGTCCTTCGGGTTGGACGCGGTGATCCGGCTGCGGTTCAGGCCCTGATGGCACGAAAACTGCCCCGGATGCTGGCCTTAGCGCGGCGGATGTTGGGCGACGCGTCGGAGGCAGAGGATGTGGCGCAGGAGGTGATGGTGCGGGCTTGGCGTCAGGCCCCGACCTGGCAGCCGGGCGCCGCGCGGTTTGACAGTTGGATGCACAGGGTGGCCCTGAACCTTTGCTATGATCGGCTCCGTCGCCAACGCGAACGACCGATGGCAGAGCCCCCTGACCAGATTGACCCGGGTCCTGCCCCTGATGCTGGACTTATGGGAATGGAGATCAAGGATCAGGTCGAGGCGGCCATCGCCAAATTACCAGAGCGTCAGAGGGAGGCGATTGTGCTGTGTCACTATCAGGAGCTTGGCAATATCGAGGCGGCGGCGCTGATGGAGATCAGTGTCGAGGCGCTCGAAAGCCTGCTGTCTCGTGGACGCCGCGCCCTTCGTCTGCTTCTTAATCCCCTGAATGATCGTCGATTGGAGGGCCTCGCATGACCCCGGAACGGTTTGAACAGTTGGCTGAGGCCTATGGCTCTGACCTTCGCCGCTGGCCACAGGCCGAGCAGGCTAAGGCCGAGCAACTGCGCCAAGAGCGCCCGGTCTGGGCCCGTCAATGTCTAGACGAGGCAGCGGATCTGGACGACCTTCTAGGCCTCTATCGCGTTGAGGCCCCATCGATGGCCCTGCGAGAGCAGGTGGTGGCGATGGCCCCTAGACCCCAGCGGTCCCTGTTGTCCAAACTGTTGGGCGAATGGCGCGGCTGGGGCATGGGCTTGGCGGCTGCAGGCGTTGCGGGTCTGATGGTGGGTATCGGCTCGGTCAGTCTAATGATCGCCGATCAATCGACTGATGTGACGGTCGCCAGCGCCCTAGATGGTCAATCGGTCTATTCGGAGGCCGTCGCCTTCGGTGCGGAGGAGAAACTATGAGCCCGCGCACTTTGAAAATCGGTCTGGCCCTATCGCTGGTCCTGAACATCTTTCTGGTGATGGCCGTCGGCGGGGCGATCCTCATGCGTCACAAGCTGATGGACAATGGTCGCGGGGAGAGACCCAACTCGATCATACGTCTGAGCAAGGATATGCCACCCGAAAGCCGCAAGGCCATGCGCCGCGTCTTGCGAGAGGCGGTTGTGGCCACCATGCCAGACCTCAAGACGGCCCATGTTGCGCGCATCGCCGCTGCCGATAGCTTGGCCGCTGCCACGCCTGACCGCGCCCTGATCGACCGCAATCTGCAAAAGGCGCGGGAATCCGAGATGCGGGCAAGGGCTGGGATGGAAACCGCAGCGGTGTCCTATGCCTTGACCGTTAGCCCAGAAGATCGGGCTCTGATTGCCGAAAGCTTTAGGCGTCCACCGCCCAGCGCCATGCGTCGCCGCGGGAAGGGCCCCGATGACCGGGGTCCGCCGCCGCCCGCGCCTTAACCGGTCCTAGCCGCGTAGGGTTCCGCCTGCCTTTTGCACCGCTGCGATGATCTTGGCTGACAGGGCCTCGATATCGGCCTCGGTCAGGGTCTGGTCCTTAGGCTGGATCGTGACCTCAAGGGCCACGGACTTGCATCCGGCGGCAACGCCTTGGCCTTGATAGACGTCGAAGACACGGGCAAGGGCGATCAGGGCCTTGTCCGCACCCAACACCGCCTTGATCAGATCACCAGCCGCCTTGTCCTGCTCGACAATGAAGGCATAGTCGCGGCTGAGCGGCATCAGGCTGGAGGCCTCATAGCCGGGCTTGGACTTGCCCTTGCGCTTGGGTTCCGGCACCGCATCGAGCCACAGCTCAAAGCCATAGACCGGACCGTCAACATCGAGCGCCTTCAGAACGCTGGGGTGCAGGGCTCCGAACTCTGCAACCACGGCCTTTGGGCCAAGCTGAAGGCGCGCTGAGCGGCCAGGGTGCCACCAGGGCGAATTGCTGCCCTGCGCGGTCTGAAGCGAGGCTACGGGCGCTCCAAGCTCTTCCAAGAGGGCCATCAGGTCGCTCTTGACCGTAAAGACATCTTCCGCCGCGCCCTGATCCCAACGGCGAGGCGCATGGGGGGCGATCAGGCCAGTAATGGCGGTGCGCTGATCCTTGGGCCGATCCCCGGCAAAGACGGGGCCGACCTCGAACAGGGCCAGATCGGCAAAGCCGCGCTTGGCATTGCGGCCCGCCGCCTCAATCAGGTTAGGCAGGATCGAGGGGCGCATAGAGTCCAGATCCGATGCAATCGGATTTGATAGGACCACAGCCTCATCACCGCCGCCAAACAGGCTGGCGGTCTTACGAGAGGTGAAGGACCAGGTCAGGGCCTCGGCATAGCCCAGAGCGGCCATGGCCCGACGCCCCATCCGGGCGCGGTTTTGCCTGACGGTGAGGATGCCGCTCGCCGCACTGATGACCGGCGGCAAGGGTGTGGAGGGCAGCGCGCCATAGCCTGCAATACGGGCCACTTCCTCGACCAGATCGGCCTTGCCCTCGACATCGCGACGCCAGCTTGGCGGGGTGACCTGAACCGTGGTGCCCGCGCCCTCTATGGCAAAGCCAAGGTGAGACAGGATCTCGAAGGTTCGCTCGCGCGTGACCGACAGGCCTGACAGGCGCTGGACATAGTCCGGATCAAAGCTGATGGCACCGGACGCTGCAGGCGCAGCACCGGCGACCAAGATGTCTGATGCCTCACCGCCGCAAAGCTCAAGGATCAGCTTTGTGGCCAGTTCGAGACCGGGCACGACAAAGCCCGTATCGACCGTGCGGGCAAAGCGATATTGCGCGTCCGAAGAGATGCCGGTCGCCCGGCCCGTCTGGGCGGTGATGAGGGGATCAAACCAGGCGCTCTCGATGAAGACGCTGGTGGTCGTCTCTGAACAGCCCGTGCTCTCGCCGCCCATCACGCCGCCAAGGCCCAGGGGGCCAGAGCCATCAGCAATGACGCACATATCTGCGGTCAGGGTGTAGGTCTTGCTATCCAGCGCCTCGAGGCTTTCGCCCTCGATGCCCATGCGGGCCTCGATCACCTTGCCGGTCAGCTTGTCGACATCATAGACGTGCAGCGGGCGGGCGCGGTCATAGGACAGAAGGTTGGTAACATCGACCAGCGCATTGATCGAGCGCAGCCCGACCGACTTCAGCTTGGCCTGCAGCCACTCTGGCGAGGGGCCATTCTTGACGCCCTTGATCACCCGGCCCGCGAACAGGGGGCAGGCCTGCGGGGCGGTCAGGCTAATCTGGATCGGACAGGGGAAGCTGCCCGCAACGGATGCGACACTTAGGTCCTTCAAGGTGCCAATACCCGTGGCGGCCAGATCGCGGGCAATGCCAGCGACGCCCAGCCAATCGGGACGATTGGGGGTGACTTCGAAATCAATGACGGCTTCGAGGCCCAGCGCCTCCGCAACGGGGGTTCCGACAGCCAGATCGCCGGAAAGCTCCATAATGCCGTCAGACTCTTCAGCCGTTTCCAGCTCCGCCGCCGAACAGAGCATGCCGTTGGAGACCACGCCTCGAACCGGCTTTTCCACCAGAGTCACGTCAAGACCGGGCACATAGGCCCCGATGGGGGCGTAGATGGTGGTCAGACCGGCTCTGGCATTGGGCGCGCCGCAGACAATCTCCTTACGGCCATCAACCGTATCGACCTGACAGACCCGCAAACGGTCAGCATTGGGATGCTGCTCGGCACTGACAATGCGCGCGACGGTGAAGGCCGCCAGCTTCTGGGCTGGATTTTCGACATGCTCGACCTCAAGGCCCGCCATGGTCATGGCGTCAACAATCTCTTGCGCGCTCGCCGTGGTTTCCAGGTGCTGCTTGAGCCAGGACAGGGTGAATTTCATCTTCTCATCTCAAACTTGCGAGCGGGGCCGGAGGAACGAGACCCCCTTCCCCGGCCTTGCCGGGACTTCCCCCAAAGGGGGAAGATCTAGATTTCAGATCCTACCCTTAGGGGGACGTGTCGCAAAGCGACGGAGGGGGCCTTTTGTCTCTAGCTCAAACCACCCGCCGCGCTAGGCGCTGCAAAGGGACTAAAGCCATAGTGGGCCAACCAGCGCACATCGCTGGCAAACATATCGCGCAGGTCAGGAACGCCATATTTCAACATGGCCAGACGGTCGACGCCCATGCCAAAGGCAAAGCCCTGCCACTCGTCTGGATCAAGGCCGCAGTTCTTGATGACATTGGGATGGACCATGCCGCAGCCTAGAACCTCTAGCCAGCTAGAGCCTTGACCCACCTTCAGTTCGCCGCCCGTGCGGTCGCACTGAACATCCAACTCGGCAGAAGGTTCAGTGAAGGGGAAGTGGTGGGGCCGAAAGCGGGTGACGACATCGCTGGTCTCAAAGAACCGGCCGACAAAGGTCTCCAAGGTCCATTTCAGGTGGCCCATATGGATGTTGCGATCAATCACCAGACCCTCGACCTGATGGAACATCGGCGTGTGGGTCTGGTCTGAATCTTTACGATAGGTCCGGCCCGGCGCGATGATGCGGATGGGCGGGGTCTGCGAGACCATGGTGCGGATCTGGACCGGGCTTGTGTGGGTGCGCAGCAACATCCGTTCTCCCGCCTCATTAGGCGAGAAGAAGAAGGTGTCGTGGGTCTCACGCGCCGGATGCTTGGGCGGAAAGTTCAAGGCGGTGAAGTTGTGGAAGTCGTCTTCAATGTCCGGGCCATCGGCGACGGCAAAGCCCATCTCGGCAAAGATGGCGGTCATCTCGTCCATCACCTGCATGGTGGGATGGACACTGCCCCGGCGGCGCGGCGGCGCGGGCAAGGTCAGGTCGAGACGCTCGGCAGCCAGTTGGGCATCAAGGGCTGCGGCTTCCAACGCGGTCTTGCGCTCGGTCAGCGCGGCCTGAACCCGATCGCGCAGGCCATTGATCAGTGGCCCCTGCTCGCGGCGCTCATCTGGGCCCATAGACCCGAGCCCCTTCAACAGGGCTGAGATCGAGCCCGACTTGCCCAACACCGTGACGCGCACAGCATCTAGCCCCGCCAGATCGGCCGATGCTTGGACTGCCGAGACGATCTCGGCTTCTAGGGTCGCGAGGTCAGTCATGAAAAGCACCTATTGAGGTCGGGTAAAACGCCAAACGGCGCGGGGCTATAAGCGCCCGCGCCGTCAAGGTCTATGGGAAGAGCCAAAGCTCAACAAGCCTTAGGCCAGGGCTGCACGAACCTTGTCAGCGATGGCCTTGAACGCGGCAGGATCGGCTGCGGCGACGTCGGACAGAACCTTACGGTCCATCTCGATGCCAGCCAGATCGAGGCCGTGCACGAATTGCGAGTAAGTGAAGCCTTCCAAGCGGGCCGCAGCGTTGATGCGCTGAATCCACAGGGCCCGGAACGAGCGCTTCTTATTGCGACGGTCGCGATAGGCATATTGCCCAGCGCGGTCGACGGCGGCCTTAGCCGTCTTGATGGTATTCTTGCGGCGGCCAGAGAAACCCTTGGCCTGCTCGAGAACTTTTTTGTGTCTAGCGTGGGAGACTACGCCCCGTTTAACGCGCGCCATATGAGATCACCTTGAATTGAAATTGCAGGAACAAGCGCCGGTCAGGCGTAGGGCATGAACAGCTTGATGATTTTGGTGTCGGCATCCGACATCACCTTCGTCCCGCGGTTTTGGCGGATATATTTGGCATTGTGGCTCATCAAGCGGTGACGCTTGCCCGCAACGCCAGCCTTGATCCGGCCGGTCGCAGTGATCTTGAAGCGCTTTTTAACGCCAGATTTGGTCTTCAACTTCGGCATTTTGCTGCAGAGCCTTTAACAGCCCTGTCCTCTGATGGTGCACTAAGAGTCGCCATGGCATGCCTAATGGCCAGGCGACTTGTAAGAACCGGAGCTTCTAAGGGAAATGGGGCGATGACGCAAGGCCTTGGCGGGATTCAGCAATGGCCACCTGAGACCGATGTGATCCTAGGCCAACCTTGGCAGAACCAGCGCCACCCGAAGGCCCGGACCACTGCCGTTCAAGGTACCTGGACCCTCGTCCAGCTCCAGCCGCCCGCCATGGGCCTCCGCCACAGCGGCGACCAGCGCCAGCCCAAGGCCCGCCCCCGGCTGACTGCGGCTATGTTCCAGACGCACGAATCTTTGCACCACGCGGGGCCGGTCCAGTTCCGGCACGCCGGGGCCGGTGTCGGTCACTGAAAACTCCACCTCCCCGGAGGCCCGGCGCCGGACGCGCAGGCGTACGGCCCCCTCTTTGGGTGTGTATTTCACTGCATTGTCGAGGATGTTGGCCAAGGCTTGGGCGATGAATTCGCGATTGCCGCGCACGGCCAAAGCGGGCGTTGCCTCCAGCTTGAACTCGATGGCCTTGTCTTCGCACAGGGGCTCATAAAGCTCTGCCACACCGGCTGCCAGATCACCTGGGTCAAACCGGACCTGATCGGGGGCCTCCACCGCTGACTGCAGACGGGTAATGGCTAGGACCGCGTTAAAGGTGGCCAGCACGCCATCGGCATCCTCCAGCGCTTGCGCCAAGGCGGCCTCAGCATTGCCTTTGCCAGCCTCGGCCTCGATCAGCGCCAATTCCAGCCGCGAGCGCAGGCGGCTCAAGGGCGAGCGTAGATCGTGGGCAATGGCGTCGCCAACATGGCGTAGGCCGCCCATGGATCGCTCTAGACGGTCGAGCATGTCATTCAGACCCGAAGCCAGTTCGTCAAACTCATCATCGACGCCGCGCAGTTTGGCCCGCGCGGCAATGTCGCCGCCGCGCACGGCCATCACCACCCGATTAAGGCCTACCATGGTCTCATTGACATTACGGCTCATCAGGGTTCCGCCTGCCAGACCCAGCAGAATGACCAAGGCCCCCGCTCCCCAGATGGCCCGCAAGATCTTGAGCACAAAGGATTCGGCCTCGCTGACATCGGCCCCGACGAACAGCATCTCGCCGCCCTGGAGACGGACCTGTTGACCACGGGCCGAATGGCGGACCTCAGCGCCATTGGGATCGGTGTCTGTGACCTTGAAATTGACGCTGGTTGGTGAGCCGATGAAGCGCTCAACCGGTGAAGCCTCGATGGTTCCTGTGATCTTTTGCCCGGACCTATCAAGCAACAGGTAAAGGAAGGGGCGATCCCCCGCCGACCGCTCGACCATGGACTGGTTCAGCGCCTTGATACCGCCTTGGCGATAGAGGCCGGTCAGGGACTGGATCTCTTGACCAATAGCCCGATCCGCGCGGCTCGTCGCCTCCCCGGCGGTCGCGACATAGATATAGCCCAAAAAGATGCTGGCCGCCGCGGCGAAGACCATTAGGAACAGCAGGGTCAACCGAAAGGGGGTCGTGCGAAAGACCCGCGGCAGGGCAATCGCCACGAGCCTTAGGCCTCCAACCGATAGCCTGCGCCGCGCACAGTCTGCAGCATGGGATGGTCAAAGCCCCTATCGATCTTGGCCCGCAGACGCGAAATATGGACATCGATGACATTGGTCTGGGGATCGAAGTGATATTCCCAGACCTTCTCGAGCAGCATGGTGCGGGTCACCGATTGGCCTGCATGGCGCATCAGATATTCCAGCAGTTGGAACTCGCGTGGCTGAAGATCAATCTCCTTGCCCTGCCTGTGAACCACGCGGCCGATCAGGTCCATTTCCAGATCACCGACCTTAATGATGGTCTGGACCGAGCCGGTTTCGCGCCGCCGGGCCAGAGCCTCGACCCGCGCTGACAGTTCGGCAAAGGCGTAGGGCTTGACCAGATAGTCATCGCCGCCTGCCTTGAGGCCCGCCACACGATCATCGATCTCCCCAAGGGCCGATAGGAAGAGGACCGGCGTTTGGTCGCCCTCACGGCGCAGGGTCTCGACCAGAGTCAGGCCATCCATATTGGGCATCATGCGGTCAACGACGAGGACGTGAAAGCCGCCCGCCTGAGCTGCCGCCAGGCCTAGGACCCCATCGGCAGCATGAACGGTCTCTATTCCGGCCTCAGAAAGACCACGAGCCATAGCCCCGGCGGCTTCAACATCATCTTCAACGATTAGAATACGCATGAGCCCCCCGGCAGGATCGACAGGCTGGCCAGAGCTTCCTCTGGCCAACCCAAGGATCACTTGGCCATCTTGATCAGGACGAACCGGGTCTGACCGTCGCGATAGACCAGCAGCAGGACGCTTTCACGACCTGATGCCTTGGCCCCATCGACGGCAGCAACCACATCCTGCGGCGTAGAGACGGCCTTGTCGGCCACCCGCACCAGCACGTCACCGGCCTTAATTTCCTTAATCCCGGCGTCAGAGGCCTGATTGACCCCCTCGATCAGCACGCCGCGCATCGTTTCGGGCACGCGGTAGCGCGCGCGTGCAGCCCCATCGAGAGTGCCGAGGGTCATGCCCAGCACTGAAGGACGCTGGGACTTGGACCCTTCAGGTTCAGCCGCTTCAGGGGCGCTGGGGGTCCTACCGTTCAATTGCGCTTCGGAGGGGCGAACACCGGCCTTGACCTCAATTGTCTTAGGCTTGCCCTCGCGCAAAATGTTCAGGGTCATGGTGTTGCCAGCCAAGGTCTTGGCCACTTCACGGGTCATTTCAGACGAGGAGGACACCGACTTGCCATTGACGCTCAAGACCACGTCTCCGGGCTGAACACCGGCCTTTTCGGCCGGGCCACCGGGCACCACCTCAGCGACAATGGCACCCTTACGCACATTGATGCCCTGAGCCGCCGCCATCTCAGCGTCAAAGTTCTGAATCACCGCGCCCATATAGCCGCGTGAGACCTTACCGGTCTTAATCAGCTGCTTGGTGACCGATTCGGCAATATCGGCAGGGATGGCAAAACCAATACCGACCGACCCCCCCGAAGGCGAGAAGATCGCTGTATTGACCCCAATCACCCGGCCATAGATGTCAAAGGTCGGACCACCGGAATTGCCGCGATTGATCGGGGCGTCCAGTTGGATGTAATCGACAAAGGTCTCACCCAGTTCACGTCCAAAGGCAGACACGATGCCAGAGGTGGCCGTGCCGCCCAGACCGAAGGGATTGCCAACGGCGATGACCCAGTCACCAACGCGGGGCTTGGCCGATTTCTCGAAGCTGACAAAGGCAAAATCCTTGCCCTCGACCTTGAGCACGGCCAGATCGGTGGCCTCGTCGCGGCCAACAACGGTCGCCTTCAGCTCGCGCTCATCCTTGAGCACAACCTTGATCTCAGCGGCATTTTCAATGACGTGATTGTTGGTGACGATGTAGCCGTCAGCCGAAATGAAGAAGCCCGAGCCTGCGGACTGGGTGGGACGCGCGCCGGGAATTTGCTGCGATCCATCATCGGGTCCATCCTCGCCCTCGCCCTGCTGAGGGACACCGGGAATGGCGAAGGGGAAGCCTTCAGCACCGGGAGGAGCCGGGATCATGCGAAGGCCGGGCCGACCCCTGACTTGAGGCGCGACCTTCGAGGTCACGTCGATGGACACCACCGCCGGAGCCACCTTGTCGAAAATGTCGGCAAAGGACAGTGGCGCACCGGGCGGCGGCGCAAAGACGGGCAGGCCAGAGGCCTTATAGAGTTTGACTTCGCCGGACTGAGCAGCGGCGGGCGGCAAGGCTAGGCCGGTTCCAACCATGGCTGCCAAGGTCAAACCAACCCCGGCCACGGCACCCAAAACATATCCGCGTTTCTTATCAACCATGTTCAATCTTCCTCGTTCTCGACTCCAAGGCTTGGATCGAGCCCTTCACCCCTCAGCTTAAGAGCGAATGCCCGTTCACGCCAATGATCTCAAGTTACCTTTGTGTCATCCATCTGGAGAATCTTGTGGCGCAACTGCGGCACAACCGTGTCATTCAGACCCAGACGCCTGCAATTTTGTCAAAAGAGCCTGTTCAGAAGGCGTAAGGGCCGTCTCTTGGTCCTGAGCCGGTGCCGATCTCTTGGGCCCAAAAAAGGCGAACAACCCCAGAAAGACAATGGCAAAGGGCGTCACCCACAGCGCGGCATTGGTTAGGCTAAAGGCCGGCTTGAGCATGACAAATTCGCCGTAGCGCTGGACCAGATAGGTCCGAACCTCAGCGTCTGAACGCCCAGCCGCCACCTCTTCACGCACGATCTGGCGCAGGTCTACGGCCAGATCGGCCTGCGAATCGTCGATCGACTCATTTTGGCAGACCATGCAGCGGATTTGAGGAAACAGGGCCTTGGCCCGCGCCTCTAGGACCGGATCGGCCAAGCGCTCCGACGGATCAGCCGCAGCGCCCATGCTGAGCACCGCCACCAAGAGCCATCCCAAAAGGCCAAGGCGCCTCATTCGGCAGGCACCGGAACGGCCCCCGCCTCGGTGGCGCGGCGCGGGGCGGCAAAGCGAAGGCGGCGATCGGATAGGGACACGGCCCCACCCAAGGCCATCAAGAGCGGACCCAAGAAAATCAGGCGCGCGAGCGGGTTCCAATAGGCCCGCACCAACCAGGCCGGTTGGGCCTCGCTACCCACGCGGCGCTCGCCCAAGACCAGATAGACATCGTCCAGACCTTCAAGGCAAAGGGCGACCTCAGAGGTGGTCTGGCTATTGGCCGGATAGAAGCGCCGTTCAGGCTTGGCATCGCAGACGGGCTTGCCATTCTTGGTCACCGTGACCAAACCGCGCTCGGCAATATAGTTGGGGCCATTGGCGGCCACGACATCGCTCAGTTGGACCTGATAGGCCCCGACCGTGATCGCTTGGTTGATCGTCAAGGCCTGAGCAGCCTCAATCTTGTAGGCGGTCTCAAAACAGGCCCCGAGGGTGAAGACACCCAGACCCGCATGGGCCAGGCTCATACCCCACGCCCCGCGCGGAAGCCCGCCAAGTCGGCGGCGCACCTCGGCTGGGCTGGCCCGGCCAAGGTGGATCCGCTCGGCGATCTCAACAAACACGCCAACAATCAGCCAAACGCCAAGACCCATCCCGACGGACGCCGCAGCATGGGTCGGCTTTTGAAGCCACAGGACCAAGAGCGCGACCACCACCGCAAGAACTGCCGCCGCCCAAAGGCGCTGCAAGGCGCCCAAGCCATCGCCGCGTTTCCAACTGAGCAGGGGGCCAATGGGCAGGACCAAAAAGGCAAGGGCCATAAGGGGGGCGAAGGTCAGGTTGAAATAGGGCGTTCCCACCGACAGGCTCTGCCCGGTCAGGGCCTCCTTGATCAGGGGATAGAGCGTGCCGAGCAGAACGGTCACGGTCGCGGCCGACAGGATCAGATTATTGATCACCAGAGCGCCTTCACGGCTGATCGGGGCAAAGAGCCCCCCCGGAGCCAGCTTGGGCGCGCGCCAAGCAAAGAGGCCAAAGCCTGCACCAGCCGCAAGGCCGAGGATGGTCAACAGTAAGATCCCGCGCTCTGGATCAACGGCAAAGGCATGGACCGAGGTCAGCACGCCCGAACGGACCAAAAAGGCCCCGAGCATTGAGAAGGTAAAGGAGCCCAGCGCCAGAAAGACGGTCCAGCCGGGCAAGGCGCCGCGCTTTTCGGTGACCACGGCGGAATGGAGCAGGGCCGTGCCGATCAGCCAAGGCATGAAGCTGGCATTTTCAACCGGGTCCCAGAACCACCAACCGCCCCATCCGAGCTCATAATAGGCCCAAAAGGCCCCCAAGGTGATGCCAACGGTCAAAAGGCTCCAAGCCGCCAAGCTCCAAGGCCGAACCCACCGGGCCCAAGCCGCATCGACACGTCCCTCAATGAGGGCGGCAATGGCGAAGGAAAAGACAATCGAAAAGCCGACATAGCCGCCATAGAGGAACGGAGGATGGAAGGCCAAGGCCGGGTCTTGCAGCAACGGATTGAGCGAGCGCCCCTCGACAGGGGCCTGAAGCAATCGCACGAAAGGATTGGAGGCAAAGACGGTGTAGGCCAAGAACAGGACGCCAAGGCTACCTTGGCTGGCCACCACGACCGATTTCATGGCAGCGGGCAGACCCCTTGCCATCAGGGCGACAATGGCTCCAAACCCGGTAAGGGCTAAGCACCAGAGCAGCATCGAGCCCTCATGGCTGCCCCAAACCCCGGCGACCTTATAGAGCATCGGCTTGGCCGAATGGGAGTTGGCCGCGACATTGGCCACCGAGAAGTCAGAGGTGACAAAGGCATACATCAGGGCGGCAAAGGCGATCAGCACCATCAGGAACGCAGCACCCGCTGCCCCCTCACCGGCGCCGTAAAAGACCACAGAGCGCCGGACGCGCCCGATCACGGACAGACCAACCTGCGCCGCCGACAGGATCAGCGACAGGATCAGACAAAAGGCCCCGATCTCAATAATCATCCCTTGGTCGCCCCGGCTGGCGCGGCCTTCGCGTCATCGCCGCGCCATTCGCCCGACGCCTTCAGCGCCTTGGTCACTTCGCGCGGCATGTATTTTTCATCATGTTTGGCCAGCACCTCGGTGGCACGGAACTGGCCAGAGGCTTCGAAAGAGCCCTTGGTCACGACCCCTTGGCCTTCGCGAAACAGGTCCGGCAGATCGCCCTGATAGACCACCTTCTCGGAGGCGGCATGGTCCATGATCACGAACTCAACCGAGCCATCGGGATGTTTGGTTACACTCCCCTTGGCCACCAAGCCGCCCAATTGAATGGTCTTGCCCGGCACCAGTTGCGCCGCCTTGGCCTGGGCCGGTGAATAGAAAAACGACACGGCGTCGCCCATGGCAAAAAAGGCCAGCGCCGCCGCCAAACTAAGGATTGGGGCCGCTACCGCCACCACCAGCAGTCTGCGCCGCGCTTTCTTCGATCTTGGCATCCAACCCATGAATCTGTTCACTCTTAATGGCTGCGCGGGTATCTCATAGATAGGGTGCGATCTGGCCTAGCCCAAGGGCGCAGACAGATCCTTCTCGGATCAGTTCGACGCGGGCTTGGCACTGTCTTCGATGGTTTTCAACAGGTCCGGACGATCCATGTACAGACGCCTTGCCTCGGCCAGCGCCTTGGCCTGAGCGTCAGTCTCACCGAGCACGCCGTAGGACCGCACCAGCCGCGCCCAACCGGCAGGATCATCAGGCGAGGTCTTGAGGCGGGCAGCAAGGCTATCGACCATACTGCGAATGAAGGCGGCCTGATCCGCCCCGCCGGTGGGAACCTGGGCGGCCACGGGCTGGGGCAAGCCGCCATTTTTAACGACGGTGGCAATTTCTTCGCTGAGGCTGCCAGCGCGATCATCGCCTGCGGGCAAAGAGGCCAGAACCGAACGCCAGATCTGCAGGCCACCGGCAAAATCACCCCCGGCCATCATGGCCCGGCCAATATGATAGCGCGCCGATGGATCTGACGGATCAATGGCAAGGGCAGACTTGAAGGCCTGCAGGGCATCGGGGCTGACATCGCCCTTGGCTTGAATGACCAAGGTCTCTCCCAAGACGGTCTTGAGATCAGCCCGTTCGGGGGCCAATCGGATCGCCGTTTCCAGATTGCGAATGGCGCTGATCTCATCGCCCATCGCCGCCTGAATTCGCGCCAGAAACATCAGGGGTTGGGGGTCGGTGGGTCGCTCGGCCACGACCTGCTGCAGAACAGCCACCAGTTCGGGGCCCGCCAAGCTCGCAGGGTCGACCTTACGCCACTGGGCAAGGCGGCTAGCAAAGGACTGGTCAGGGAAACCCGGCGTGCCAATGATGCCGTAAGCGGCGACCGCCATCAGGGGCAGGACAGCGGCGATGATAAAGACCCAGCGGCGCGCGAGCGGTGCGGCCTTGCTGGGAGATGAGGTCTGGGCCGCCGCGCCCAGCAATCGCCGTGAAGCTTCAGTTTTGGCCGAACGATGATCTTCTTCGGTGAGCAAACCGCGATCTGCCAGATCATCCATTTCACGAATTTGGCGACGATAGACCTCTAGGCTGGGATCTTCAGCGCCCTCGGTTTGGGTCTCCAAACGCGCGGCGCGGCTGACCACGAAATAGGACGCGGCAGCGGACAGAAGGGCAGCGGTGATCCAAAATCCGATCATCCCAAACCCCTAGCTGATCTTAAGACCTTAGGCGACCCCAAAGGGCTGCGACATCACCGCCGCAGCGCGGTTAGGCTTCGTCTGCGCAAACGTTCAGCGGCCTCATCATCGTGGACAAGGGCAACATATTTGGCGACCAGATCAACCCGCTCACGCACAGCATCTGGGTCTTGATTGAAGTCCGCAATCAACGCGAACAAACCATTCGAGTAATATTCCAAGAACTCTTGGGTGTCGGTGATAACCCGCGATCGCAGGACGCCTACGCCCGTTGCGCTGGCGATGGGCCGGATTTGAGCAATGAACGTCAATATGGCCTCTAAGCGCGCCACAGCCGACGGGTCTGGCGCAACAATCATATTGGGCGAGCGGTTCAAAGCCTTTTGATTTTGCGCGCCCGCTGCCACGGGCAAGGCTTTTGGTATCAGTATTTCGACTTGAAAAATCAGCTTCTCAAAGGCGACGGAGATATCACGCTTGATGCGCGCAACCCGCCGACCCCAAGGGCCATTTTTGCTCAAGGCAATGCTTTCTTCAAATTCGGTAATCATGCCAATAATTGATTTGGCGGCATTAGCGAGCGCAGCACCTGCTGTGGCTCCCTGGTAAAGATCAATCTCATTGATCGACGCAAGTGAAGTCTCGCATTGTGTCAGAAGCAAATCACCAAACGCAAAGAGGGACGTGCCTTCGGTCGATAGGTCTGAGGGTCGATCTAATGCCGCCGAGATAATGCGCAAGATTTTCTGTGGTGCGTCCAAATTGATATGGATGAACTCAAACAGTCGCGCCGGGCCATTTGCCGTAAGCTTGGCCGCATCACGATAGGCTAGGCGCACCGACAACTCATCATCTGAGTTCATCCGGTCAACCCAAAGCGGCAATTCAATGAGAACGTCACGCAGAACTGAAGACATTTTCAGAAAGCCCATCAACTCTCGGGCTGCATCTGGCGAAGATTTCCCGAGACAGTCGATAACAGGCTGAAAATTCGGATCGTTGTTCTGTAAGCCGACCAAGGCAGAATCACAGACTTGGTTGAATATGTAGGGCAGGACGTCTTCGGACTCCGACCGCAAGGCCATTTCCCGCGCCTGCGTCATCAACTTGGGCGCAGTGTCCACCAGAGCATTCCACAGCAATGTCGGGAGCTCAAAGGGGAAACGGCTTCTCGTCTTGCCGGGTTGGTTTTTTTCACAGAGGCTCACAATGGGGCTGAACACGATAGCCCGAACCTTTCGGTCCCTCATCTCCACCATGACGATGTCACGCACATCGGCCATGGTATGTTCGCCCATCTGGGCGGAAAGCACAGCGGTCAGTTGTCCAAGGCCCGCATCTGGGACCGTTTGGACGATCGATCTTACGATCTTACCCTGACTCTCTGTAAGGCCCGGCATCCAATTTTCCTACGCGATGGGCGCGAAGCCCCCCGCACGCCAACATCACTAACGGCAGGTTTACTGTCAGGTTTATTAATTTCAAGGAAATATTCTTAACTATCGAAACCTAGTGCTCAAACTGAGCGCGGGAAGCACGAGCACGACGCCCAAGCCTTTCAGATCTGACGAAAAAAGCGTCATGGTTCCGCCGTAAGCGCGCGCCAATTCATCAACAATCGATAGCCCGAGACCAGACCCCGGTGAGGTTTCGTCGAGCCTAACCCCCCGTTTTAACATCTCATTTTGGCGCTCGATGGGAAGGCCGACACCATTATCTTCGACGGTAATGATCAACCGGCCAGGGCTTTCTGCGCGGCAACTGACCCGGACATAGCCGCGGCTCCATTTGCAGGCATTTTCTAGAAGATTACCGACCATCTCCATTAAATCTTGCCGCTCACCTAGAAAGATAAGCTCCGGCGGGCAGATCCAGTCAATTTCAACCTTTTTGTGACCAAAAATACTTTCGAGCGCGCGAGATAATTCATCAACTACAGGTTCAACAAAGGTGCGCTCGCCGCTACCTTGCGAGCGCGCAGCGGCCCGTGCGCGGCGCAGGTGATGCTCGACCTGTTCTCGCATAGTGTCCGCCTGCCTTTGAACGAGGTCGGCCAAGGGGCCAGGATAGCGTTCGGCTTCGGCTTGGATGACCGACAGGGGGGTCTTTAAGGCATGGGCCAGGTTGCCAACATGGGTTCGTTGGCGCTCGACCACCTCTTGATTATGGGCCAGAAGGCCATTGAGTTCATCGGCGACCGGTGACAGTTCAGTGGGATAGTCCTTGGACAGACGATCAGTCTTACCGGCGCGGATCTCGGCAATTTCCCCTCGCAGCTCAAACAGGGGCCGCAAGCCAATACGGACCTGCAAAACCACCGCGGCAATCAAACCAATGCCGAGGAGCAGAAGCGCAGCAAGGGTCACCACGGCAAAGCGCCGCGCATCCCGATCAACGGGCGAGCGATCCTCTGCAGCCAAGAACACCACCGGCACGGTCCGTCCCGGTAAGCGCGACAACAGGCCTCCGATGCGCAGGACCTCTCCATCGGGACCACGCGTATCATCATAGACCACCGTACCCGGGCTCTTCTGAAGACGCGTCAAGAACCCATCGGGGACCTTTAACTCAGCATCAAAAAGACTGCGCGACCGGATCAGGGCGGTTAGCCGACCACCAGAACTGGGTTCTGCGACCTGCCAATAGCGACCCGAATAGGCGCGCAAGGACCGGACATCCGTGATCGGCGGAGCGGCAACCCGGCCATCGGCCTCGACGCTGGATCCCGAATAGAGCCCCTGCACCACATCATTGAGCCCCTGATCAAAGCGGCTCAAGGCCGCTTGCTGAAAGAGGGCGGTCAGAACCAGTCCGGTCACAACCAGAGCCACCAAGCTCCAGACCGAAGCCAAAAGCACCAATCGGCGGACCAGAGAGGGGCGGCGCTGAGTGCGCAAACTCATAGGCCCTAGGCCTCACCGGCGAGGGGAACAATACGATAGCCCAGCCCCCGGACCGTCTCGATCCGATCCGGTCCGATCTTCTTGCGCAGGCGGCCGATAAAGACCTCAATCGTATTGGAATCCCGATCAAAATCCTGATCATAGAGATGCTCGACCAGTTCGGTGCGGCTGATCACCCGGCCCTGATGCATCAAGACATAGTGCAGCAGCCGATATTCCAGCGAGGTCAGCCGCAAAGGCTCTCCATCCACCGACGCCCGCGCCGCCCTTGGGTCCAGCCTCAGGGCACCGCTCTGGAGTGTCGCTGTGGCATGGCCTGCCGTGCGCCGCAGCAAGGCCCGCAGCCGCGCCAAAAGTTCCTCTGTATGAAAGGGCTTGGTCAGATAGTCATCGGCGCCGGCGTCAAACCCCGCCACCTTTTCGCTCCAGGCACTGCGGGCAGTGAGGATCAGGACCGGCACAGCCATGCCCTCACGGCGCCAGCGCTCCAACACCGACACCCCATCGATCTTGGGCAGGCCCAGATCGAGGATCACCGCATCATAGGGCTCATTGGCCCCCAGATAATGGGCCTCTTCCCCATCCGGGGCATGATCGACCACATAGCCCGCATCGGCGAGGGCCATTTTCAGCTGGCGCGACAGGTCCTTGTCATCTTCGGCGAGCAAGATCCGCATGGTCTATTCTCCATCAGCCCGAAGGATGGAACCGGTTTCTGCATCGACAATATAGTCAATCCGTCGGCCGTCCTCCGCTGCCCAGCGCACGCGATAGACAGGGCGGCTGCCCGATTGCTCCATCCCGGCATCGAGGGGACGGCCCGGCGTGCGGCGGCGAATCTGTTCCATGACGCGGCCAAGAGGAATGGCGCGGCCAGACTGAACCGCCTCACGCGCCTCACCCTGCTGTTGGCGCCAACCGGCCCCAAGCGAGTCTGGAGCAGCCGCAGCCATCATGACCCCCATCGCTGCATCCGCCAGTCCATGCGGACGGGCCGAGGCTGCGCTTGGCACCGCTATGACGGCGGCGACCGCAAAAAGGACCAACAGAGGCGATGACATCCGGTTCATGAGAACGACCCTAGGCCCTGATGGCTGAATAGGACCTGAATAGACTACACAGACTAGGTGCGGCGTTTGGCAGGCTGATAGGGCCGATCCTTGCGCCAAGCCTCGGCAAACCGTTCGAGTTCAGCGTCCGGTTTTTCGGGTAAGGTCACCACCAACTTGGCCAGCAGATCGCCGCGATTACCACGGACGTCAGACAGGCCTCGGCCCTTGAGCCTGAGCAAGGCCCCAGAATTGGCACCGCGCGGTACGGTCAGGGTGACAGGACCATCGGGCGTCTGGGCCTGAACCTTGGCACCCAGAACCGCATCTGGAACACTGACGGGCAGGTCCATGACCAGACTATCGCCCTCGCGGCGAAAGAGAGGATGGGGCCGGATGGTCAGTTCGATGAGGGCGTCGCCTGGCCCTCCGCGACCGGCAGTCCCTTGGCCGCGCAAGCGGATGGTCTGGCCGTCGACCGCGCCAACTGGGATGGAGGCATCGATGGTCTTGCCGTCGCCAAAGGCAATGCGCTTCTTACCGCCAAAAATGGCGTCTTCCAGATCAATATCGAGCTTGGCGCGTACATCCGCGCCCTTGGCAGCAAAGGGGCCACCATTGCCGAAGCCGCCGCCGCCGCGGCCACCGCGCGATCCAAACATGTCGCCAAAGATGTCGTTTAGATCGACACCGTCAAACTGAGCCCCGCCAAAGCCGCCGCCCGCTTGGCCTCGCCCGCCCGGTCCAGCGCCGCCGCCATAGCCGCGCATCGACTCGCGTCCGTCGGCATCGATCTGACCAGCATCGAACTTCTTGCGCTTGGCCTCGTCACCGATGATGTCAAAGGCGGCGGAGACACGCTTGAACCGCTCTTCCGACGCCTTATTGCCGGGATTTTGGTCAGGGTGATGTTGTTTGGCGAGCTTGTGAAAGGCACGCCTGATCTCGCTCGTCGTGGCTGAGCGCGACACACCAAGTTCCAGATAGGGATCCTGCGCCAAGGGAAAGGCCTCGATTCAACAAAACTGCTTGCCTCAGTTAAGCCATTCCCGGCCATGCGCAAGTCATTAGTGATAAATTTACAACAGACTGGCCTGCGTCGGAACACCCCACCCATAGCTGTCTGAGCCCTGAGACACACGGATTTGGATCAGGGACCGTTCATTGGCCGCGAAATCTGCTGACTGATCCGCCGTGCTATAGAGCCACTCGGTCTGATTGACCTCGAGGGTTCGCTGCACCGTATCCCCGTTGATCACCTCCACCCGATAGACCTCTCGGGCCTCAGACAAGGGCACCTCAGCCGATCCCCAATCATCCCCGCCAATCCGCGTGCGCCGCGTCCATCGAATCTGCACCCCGCCCAAGGGACCCGGACTGATCCGAAGATGACAGGGCGACCAAGGACGCTCGGCCAGGCCCTGCCACGTAAAGGCCACCTCGCTCATGGCCTCACCAGAGGCTGGACCTCCAGCCAAGGCCGCGCGCCAAACCAGCGGCAGGCCACGCTCTGACCGCGACAGGCCCACACGCGGCAGGTCCGATGACAGGGCCACCACCGCCGCCCCAGCCGGGGTCAGATCGGCCATGGCCCCATCGCTGCCCCCCTGCCCTCGCATGAGGCCTGACAGGACATAGTGAGAGGCTCCCACCAAGGTCGCATTGAGAAATTGCACGATCTCCCAGTCGCCGCTTGCACTTTGCACGGCCAAGCTATTGGCCCCGGCCAAGACCTCAATCAGGCTTCGGCTCTCTAAGGCCTCACCCTCGATCTGGACCGATAGGCGCGCGGCACGATCGATCCGGTGCAGGGGACCGCGCGGCAGGGCTGTGAGGGTCTGACCAAGGGTTGCGGCACGGTCAACCAAGCCCCGCGAGATCAGGGCCTGAGCGCTGGGCCCCGCCCAAAGCTCCATCCTGCGCCAAGGCTCTCCGGCGACAGCGGCGATGGGACGAACGTCAGATTCCTGCCCGTTCAGCGGCGGCAGGTCGAGCAGGTGAAAGATCGGAGGGGCGGTACGCTGCAGAGGCGCAGAGACCTGCCAAGGCGTGTCGTCAAGGGCCAGATCATCCTCGAAGGCGGCAACCCGTGTCAGAGCTAGGCTGGGCTGCTCGTCGCCATTGACGCGGATCACCCGCCAAGTCCCCTCAAAACCCTCGACCTCGACCACATCCCCCGCCTCGGCCCTTAGCGACAGCAGAGGCCCGACCGGCACGGTCAGATGATCGCGGTCGGCCTCGAGATTGGCCAGAAGGCGGCGCGCAGTCTTAAGCGCTACCGCCTCCGAAATCACCATCGGCAGGTCCATATCGCTCGAGCCGGTCCCGCTTGAAGGGTCGCGCCGATAGAGCACCGCCCCGACCTGATAGTCGGCCCGTTCGTCGATAAAGCGGGCGCGGACCTGATCGACCACCGGCTCCAGATCGCGTGTGATCTTACCCAGCCCCATCGCCCCCTCGACGCTGGCGAGATCAGAGGCGGTCAGGCGGCGGATGGGTTGGCCCTCGCGGGCGATCAAGGTCACCTGACCGTGACGTTCGCCCCCCTCAAACCCATAGGCCACAGACAGGGGCTCCAAGGCGTCGCGAAGCCGCATGGGGCGCTCGACCACATAGCCGCTGATCAGGCCCTTCACCCCTTCGATCCGCACATCCACGCCGCCGCGTGCGGTCAGGGCCATGGCGAGGTCCGGCAAGGTCATGGCCCCGGCTCGCCCGTTCAGCCAATGCCCCCGCGCCCAGTTGACCGCATCGGCCCAAAGCGAGGCCCGCGCGGGAAAGTCAGGATAGGGCCGCGCGTCCCAACACCAGACATGCAGGCTGTCGGACGCCACCATCGGCCCGCCATAGACCGATGATGAGGGATTGTTCACCGGATCGGCAAAGGCGCTGAGCACCGCCTCAATGGCGCGCCTTTGCCCCAGATCATCGCGCGCCCCATTGGAAAAGGGCGGCAGGGCGCTTTCGGCGCTCTTGGCATCGACAAAGAGGTTGGGACTGTTGGCCCCCTTATCGACGGCGGGACAGCCAAACTCGATCAGCCGCACCGGCTTGGACTGCGGCACCCATGCGGTCGGGCTGGCCAACCTGACCCCTCGCGGGCGGTCATAATGCGCCTTACTCCACCAGCTTTTCAGGGCCTTTGGAGCATAGATCCAAGGCTCGCCATAGGCCCCGTCGGTGATGGGCCTTCGCCTCTGGGCCACGCGGTCTGCGTCACTGGCATAGTACCAGTCCGCCCCCTCGCCGCCGAACATATTGGCCGCCAGATAGGCCGGGTCCGTCGGCCCGCCATAGCCCGCCAAATGGTCCAGATGCTCCTCCCCATCACGCCAATCGGCCATGGGCGCGTACCAGTCGATACCGACAAAGCTGATGGCCGGGTCAGCCCAAAGCGGGTCGAGATGAAACCGCACCTCGCCTGATCCATCCTGCGGCTGATGACCATAATATTCGCTCCAGTCGGCGGCATAGGACAGGGCCGTTCTTGCCCCGACAATGGTGCGAACCTCTTGGGCCAGAGTGCGAAGAGCCTCGACGGCAGGATAGGTTCCCCCCGCGCCGCGCACCTGGGTCACGCCGCGCAATTCTGAACCAATCAGAAACGTATCCACGCCCCCGGCCTGCTCGACCAGATTGGCATAGTGAAGCACCATCCGGCGCAAACCCAAATCCCCAGCGCCCGGACCGAAAAAACTCTGAACCTGCGATGTGGCCGCAGACGTCCCATCCACCGAACCGCTAAGACCGGGCGCCGGATGACAGGTGATCCGCCCGCGCCAAGGATAGGCCCCCTGCTGCGCTGCGCCATAGGGATCGGGCAGGCTAGAGTTGGCCGGGACATCCATCAGGATGAAGGGGTAGAGCCCGACCTTGTAGCCTCTGGCCTTAAGCTCAAGGATGGCCTCGAGAACGGAAGCGTCGGTTGGCGTTCCGCCATAGGCTGGGCCACCCTCGTGGGTCGAGATCAGGTGAGCAGAGGCCCGATCCAAGCCCGCGACGGTCCAGCTAACCGGCTCGGTCACCCGGTCCCGCCGCTCGACCCCTGGCAGGATTTGGCAGGAGCCGCAGCGCAGGTCCGTGCCGAACCAAGAGACCACCAACATCACCGATTTAACCTTGGGAAGCTGCGCCTGCAGATGATCCAGCGACACCAAAAAATCCGGACGGCCATCGCTATTGTTCACCGTCTCTGAAACGGTGCGGGTCAGGCTCTGACGGCGAAAGACGGGGCTGGTCGCATAGACAAACTCGCCCGCTCCGGGGATCATGCAGACCCCTTGCAGCCTATCCTCCAGTGCTGGACCATTGCTGGGCGTCACCCGGCGCATGACCTCAAAGCTGAGCTGCGGCGGGCGGTTGCCATAGGCGGCCAAGGGCAGGTCTTCGAACACCACATAGGCCAGGCCGCGATAGGCAGGGGCCTGCCCCTCGACCGCCTCGATCAAGGGATCGGGGGCCTGATCGGCCTCGCCGCGATAGAGCCGCATGACCGCCCCGGTCAGGTCCAGCGGCTGCCCATCGGCCCAGACCCGACCCAAGCCATCAATCGGCCCCTCGCACAGGGCTACCGCGAAGGACAGGCTGAAGCTATAGGACTGGGTGCGTGGACTGCCCTTACCGCCGCCGCTGGTCTTGCGGGTCTCCTTGAACTGCGCCGCCCAGATCACCTGACCCGAAACCCGCGCCCGGCCAAAGACGGCGGCAATCGGCGCCCCTTCAGAAACAGAGGTTAGGCGCACTTGGGTCAGACGCGGCCCGACCTGACGGGCAGGCGACAGACTTTGCAGGGCGGCATTGTCGATCGAGGCCCCAATGGCCGAGCCAATCGCCCCGCCGAGCGGACCGCCAAGGGCCGTGCCGAGGGTGGTGAGAACAAGTTGAGCCATATCAGTCCCTCAGATTGGGAAAGAAGAAACGCGCCGCCAGCCGCCTTTGCCACCAAGGCCCAAGCCAGCTTTCGACAGCGGCGCGGCCCCAATAGGCGTGGATGATCCGGCCATAGTCCGACCCGCCAGAGCCCACAGACACCAGCGCGCAATGTTTGGTCACCGCCTCTGGGGCCATCCGAAAGAGCAGCAGATCTCCGGGCAGGAGAACCGCTTGATCGGGAGCGCGAACAAAATGACGCTGGGCGGCCAATAGCAGAGGCTCGTCCGGTCCAAGCTCGGCCCAATCGGAGCGGTAGGGCGGCGGCGGTTCGGGCTCAAACCCATAGAGATCGCGCCAGACCCCGCGCAAAAGGCCCAGACAGTCGCAGCCCGCCCCCTTTAGGCTGGCCTGATGCTGATAGGGCGTTCCGATCCAGCCCCGCGCCGCCGCCACGATCTCGGCCCTTAGCAAGGGCCGCAAGGGGGGGCGCAAGGGGGGTCTCAAGGCCGGGCTCACGCGCGCCGAGAGCCGCCGTCATGGCGCGCCCCCTCCCCCGGATAGAGGGTCAGGAAATCATCGCCCGGAATATGGGGGAAACCTTGGAAGTTCACGCCATTGGAAAACTGGGTCTGACAGGTGCTGTAACGCTTATCACAGGTCGGCCTTGCGCCATCTTGACCAAGGCTCACCACCGCGCGGCAGCGATTGTCCCCGAGATCCGCGTCGCAAAGCCGCCCAAAGGTTCGGCCCACCACACGGTCCAGCGCCGCCAAGGGCCCTTCGATCTCAGCGATAAAATGCTCGCCCTCGCGCACCAGCCGCGCAATGACGCCGCGCCAGATTAGGACCTCGAGATCTGGTGCCGTCCAGTCCACCCGGCGCTGCTCCACACGCGCTTCATCATAGAGCCCGGCGGCAATATCAGCCTCCGTAATGGCATCGCTATCGAGCGCCCCCTCGGCGGCGAGGGACCCCGGCGCAAAGCCGAGCGCGCTATGGGCCACCCCTCCGCTCCAACCGCTAGCCGCGCGGCACAGGACACCCGCCACGGTCAGGTCCTGATCATGGTCGGTAAAGCCCAGCTTGACGCCGTCCTTGCGGGTCAAGATCCAGACGTGACAAAGGCATGCCGAGCCGCTTTCGATGCGCTTGGCCAACTCATCAGGGACCGCGCGCATCCTAGAGCCTCACCTCAATCAGGGGCGCGGCGACCATCCGTCCGGCCTCGAACCCCTCAAGCGTCACATCGAGCCGATCGGTGTCGAACCGCACGGGCGTGTCGAAGGCAAAGCCTGCGGTCACGGCGGCCCCACGGGCGGGCGCGGAGGACAGGGTCACGGCCCCGGTCAAGGCGTCGAGACTAAAGGCCGAGCCGTTCAATTCGCCGCCCGCCACCGCCACTCGCAAGGTGCCTGCGACGGGCTTGGTCAGGGTACGAACATAGGCCTCCACGCCCGTGCCATAGCGCTTGATCAGGACAAAGCGGGTGGTCGCGCCGTCGCCCACACCCAAGTTCTGATCGGTCGGTGCAGGGGTCTGAGAGGGCGGGCAGGACTTCCAGTCGGCAAAGTCCTTGAACCGAAAGCCATGAAGCCGCCCGCGCCGCGCCTCAAAGAAGGCAGTCAGGGCCGCGACATCATCCAGCGACCTGATGCCTGCTCCCACCAGATAGCGGCGCCGACCATGGGCCCAGGGCGTCGAGCGGCGCTCAAAGCCAGAGGCCAGCGTCACCACCTCGGTGCGCCGTTCCACCCCGCCGCTGGAGCCAAAGGCCAAGCGGGCGGGCAATCTGACATCATGAAAAGCCATGGTGTGCAGCTCCTAAAGTTTGCGCGCGCCGAGCGAGACCGCCCGCGCCAAGGCCTGAGCCAGCTGCGCGTCAGAGCGCAAAAGCCCGCCGTCGGAGGGGCTGACAGCGATGTTGACGGTCATGGCGCCTCCCGCGCCTTGGCTCTCGATTTGACCATTCGTCTGTGGACGGAAGATTTCTGGCCCGCGCTCACCGACCAGATAGGCCCCGCCTGCCGTCACCGATCCGCCATCGGCGCGCGCGCCCGCAAAGGTCTGGGTCAAGACCTTGGACAGGATGTCGCCGAGCCCCGAACCACCCTTGCCGCCTGCGCCGATCCCCGCCGCCCCATTGACCGCATCGAGCACCCCACGGGCCAGCTCCTGCAGACTGATCCGTCCATCGGCCGCCGCGCGGGTGAGGCTTTGGGCGAGGCTGCTTCCGGCGCGTGAAAAGGCCTCGTCGATAGACTTGGCCGCGCTCTGGGCCGGACCCTTGAGGGACTCCAACGCCGCTGCGGCCTCTGCAGTTTGAGACATTAGGCCGCCAAGGCCGTTGGCGTCGGGAAAGGCTGAAGGTGTGCTCATGGTCATTGATCCGGATAGAGGGCGAGGAGGGCCTCAAGTTCAGGGCGACTCAAAGGGGCGTCCTGCGGCGGCGCAGCGGTCAGGGCGCGCCACTCGGCCAAGGACAGCCGCCAGAACGCGTCCGGCGACAGGCCAAGGCGAAGGACGCCGAGGCGCAAAAGATCCGGCCAAGGGCTCACCCCTCGCCCGCCGCCATAAAGGCCGCAGCGACTGCGAGCGCCGCTTCCCGAAAATCGACAGGAAGGGTGGCCAGCTCTGCCGCCGCCTGATCCTCGCCACCCCCGCGTAGGAGCGCCGCGAGGACCAGCAGCATGTCCTTGGCCGATAGGTTGCGCAGCCGTTCAGACAGGGCCTCCCAGCCCTCTAGGCCAAAGGCGGTTTCCAACTCGGCCAAGGCCCCAAGTGTCAGGCAAAGCCGACGGGGCGTGCCGCCGACCGGCTGAACCACTTGGCCTCGCGCCCGGTTCGCAACGATCGCACCCATCGCTAGGACGCCGTAAAGCTGACGGGACCGGCCGAGGCCAGCGACAGGGCAAAGGTCACCTCGCCCTCATGGTCCCCGGCATAGTCCAGACTGGCGATCAGGAACGGCCCTTTGAGGGTGCCAAAATCGGGGATGATCAGCTGCCAATTGCGCGCATCCTGCGCAAAGAACGCGTCGCGCACGAGGGCGTCGGCGGCACTGTCGCGAAAGACCCCGGACCCGCTGACGGCCACGGACCTGACCCCTGCGCCTGCCAGCAATTCGCGCCAGCGTCCGGCGCTGTCGGAGTCGGTCGCATCCACCGACTTGGCATTGAGCGACAGGGTGCGCGCCCGAAGGCCCGCCACGGAAGTGAAGCTCTCCGTCTGGGCGCCGTCGCCGATCTTGAGGAGGATATCCTTGCCTTTTTGCGCCGCCATGGGGGGCTCCTTTAGGGTGTGGGATTGAGAGGTTCGGTGACGGCCCGCAGACGCAGGACGCCGTAGGTCGAGCGCCAATCGGCCGCCTTAAAGAGGTCGGCATAGGTGACGCGCAGATTGATCAGGCGATGGCCGTCGAGACTGAGCGCGGCCCCGTGCAGGCTAAGCCGCACCAGCGCCATCACCGCCTTGGCCTCTTCGGAGCCGCCAAAGACCGACACGACCGTCAGGCTCAGAACATGTTCCAGCCCCTCGCCATC
This sequence comes from Caulobacteraceae bacterium, assembly GCA_947441065.1. GTDB lineage: Bacteria > Pseudomonadota > Alphaproteobacteria > Caulobacterales > Caulobacteraceae > CAISGS01. The sequence continues at coordinate 137,374 of CANESI010000001.1, read as the reverse complement.
AAGACCGCCCCAGGGCCGGGTCTCGCTGCGACCCAAGCTGACATAGGGATAGACAAGATCGGCGGGCGGCTCGTCATAGACCCTCGGCGGGTTGCCGAGCAGGGCCGTAAGGTCGCCATTGCCTCTGAGTTTGGTGAGCAGCGCCTGTTGCAGGGCCCGTTCGGGATCAAGGCTCATATCGCGTCACTTTCAAGATCAAGGACCATCAGGCCGGGCTCAGGCTGACCGCGATCCACAGCGGTGATCCGCCAATGACGCGGGCCAATCGACAGGCGCTGTCCCACGGCGACCACAGCCATGTTGCGCGCCTGCGCCCTGACCTGCTCGCGCCGCTGCGGTGGCTGATTGGGGCTCGTGATCAGGCTGGAACTGATCGGCGACAGGCTGACCCAAAGGCTGGCGAGGGAGGTCCAACTTCGGGCCTGACCGCCGAACGCGGTTTGGGTCTCTGTGACCGCATAAAGGGTCGCAAGGACGCGGCGAGACGCAATCACAGCCGCACCCGCCGAAAGGGCGCGAGCCAAGGCTCGACCAGGGCTAAGGGCAGGTCTGCCGCTTCCCGATGTTCAAAACTGTGGGCCACCAGAGCCAAGACCGCTTGGCGCAGAGGCTCCGGCACAGTGTCAGCCCTATCGCCAAAGCCGCAGCGATAGGTGATCTCGAGACCACTGACGGGCTGGGCGGACGGCGGCAGGCCTGCGCCAAGGGGGACGATCAATCCCGGACGACTATCGAGGCGTGGGCGGTAGCGGGACGGGTCGAGCGTATCGAGGGTGCCGTTCGCGTTCACAATCTTGACCGCGTCGACACCGAGCAGCGGGCCCCTTTGCAGGCGGATATAGCCATTGGGGGTGAGGCTATCGCTCCAAAGGTCGAGGGTTTCGCGATAGCTGGTGGTGATCAGGCTCAAGCCCAGCGCCGCCTCGATCCGCTGGCGCGCGGCGCGGATCAGCCGAAGGATCAAGGCATCTTCAGCGACCTCCGTCACCCGAAGGACCGCCTTAGCCTCATCCAGTATTACAGGCTCGGCCACAGGGGGCACGAGGACTTGAAGGGTCATGGGAAGGGTCCCTGTCAAAGGATCAAAGAGGCCTTCGCACCCGGCCCAAACCGGGTGCGAAGACAGTTGGGGGGAGGCAAGGAATTTAGGAGGCGGCGAACTTTAAGAGCTTGATGGCATCGAAGTTCTGCACCCCACCGCCGACGCGCTTGGTGGTGTAGAACAGGACATTGGGCTTGGAGGTATAGGGGTCGCGCAGGACCCGAATACCGGCCCGATCCACGATCAGATAGCCGCGCTGGAAGTCTCCAAAGGCGACGGAATAGCTGTTCGCCGCCATGTCGGGCATGGTCTCAATCTCGGCCACGGGATAGCCAAGCAGGGTCGCAGAAGCGCCCGGCTGCAGCGCCGCGTTCCAGATATAGTTGCCCGTCGAGTCCTTGAACTTGCGAACCGCTGAAACCGTCTTACGGTTCATCATGAACCGGCCATTAGGGCGAAACTGGACCTTTGGCGCATAGACCAGATCGATCAACTTGTCGGTTGGGTTGGTCGCAGGGAAGTTCCCGCTCAAACCGGAGGCCAGATAGCCAATCTTGTTCCACTCATGAGACGACTCAGCGACGATGGAATGGTTCAGCAGCCCCTTGGGCTGGTTGGTACCCGTGCCATTGATGAAGGCCGTGGTTTCTTGAGCGGCGAAAGCATCTTCCACCTCGGCGGCCAGCCATTCGTCCATATTGACTAGAGCATCATCGAGCAGGGCCTGGGTCGCAGCGGGCGCGGCATAGAGCTCGCTGGCTGGGAAATCCAGAATATCCAAGGTCAAGCCAGTCGTTTCCGCCCGTGATGCCGTCTCAGCGACCCAACTGGCCGTCAAGCCTTTGGCCGAGACGGGCTTGCGATAGGTCGATCCGGAAATGGTTTGGACCTGACAGATGTCACGCAAGGGACTGGCGATGGCCAAGCGCCGCAAGATCTGCTGTTCCAACTCCGTCGGAGCAAGAAAGCCGGCCCCCGTTTCCGTCCCCGATACGGGGCTCCCCTGCGACAGGCCCTTGGCCTCGATCAAGGATGCTGCAACTGCGCCAGACTTCACATAGCCATCCCAAGCGGCCTTACGCTCGTTCGGTTCAGCCAACCGCGGATCATCGCCGAGGGACGGACGGCGCAGGGCCGCAGAGGCCCGATCAAACCGGCCTTGAGCGGCGGTCAGACTGGCGTCAATCCGTGCGAGCTGTTCCTCAAGCAAGATATCCGCGCGCTTGGTCTCGATGGCGCTGAGCCGCTGATCATTGCTGGCCTTATAGGCCTCAAAGGTCGCCAGCACCTCATGCAGGGCGGCGCGGGTTTCAGGTGAATGGGCCACCTGCTTGTTCTCTTGGGTCATGGTCACTCCAGGGTTTGAGAAGGCGAAGACAGGGGCCTAGGCCGCCTGTGGTTGAAGGGTTTGGAACTGGCTGATCCTCGCTTGGGACAGCATGGGGAAGGTCACGATCGACACCTCCCAAAGCTCGACCTCGGTGAGCACCCGCAGCCGTCCGCTCTCATCGGGGCGGGCCTTGAGGGTGCGAAAGCCAATGGACAGGCCGTCCAGCGCACCGGCACGCACCAGGGCCGCGCAAAGCCGCGCCTCAGGCGTCAGGCCTAAGATCCGCCCCCGGACGAACAGACCGCGATGGTCTTCTTGAGCCAGGTCCCAGACCCCAATCGGCGCGCGGCTATCATGCTGGTGCAGCATCCGCAGGCCCTCAGGCCCGGTCCGGCGCAGGGACGCGGCAAAGGCTCCTGCGGCGGTGACGTCATCATTCAGATCGCGGGTCCAAAAGAGCGAGGCATAGCCCTCGATCTGCAGGTCGCCTTGGAAGTTCCCCACCATCAGCGTGCCTCCGCCCGGTCTAGCTTGTGCTCCACGCGTTCCAAGGCAGCGCGGGCCCCGGCGACCTGTTCTTCAAGCCGGGCGAGCCGTTCGGAGACGCTGGATTGGCCGTCGAGGCGGCGCTCGATCAGATCGACCCGCGCCGCCTCCTTTCCGGCCCAGATCAACAGGCCGCCGGTCTGGAGCACGGCGGCCAAAATGACCCCGGTGGTGATCTGTCGATCAAGCCGCCAGCGCGGCGGCGTGGGTGTGCGGGCCATCATGGGGCGGCATCCTTGACCACGGCCCCGTCACCCAGCCCCGCCATCTGACGGCGCTCCTGCGGGGTGAGAAATGTGGCTGCCTCGAGCCGAGCCCACAGGGCCTCGCGCTCGGGCGCTAGGGCTGGAACCGCATCGAGATCACAGCCGATGCGAACATTGGCAAACTGAGCCCCCAGCCAGCCGGTCAGGGCTCTGGCCAACCGCTCGGTCAGGGGCACAACGGCATGGCGCCAGAAGGCGGAATTGGCCTCCTTGAAATTGGCATAGGTACTGTCCCCCGGAATGCCAAGCAGGGGCGGCGGGACGCCAAAGGCCAAGGCGATCTCGCGCGCGGCGGCATGTTTGCCGTCGATAAAGTCCATGTCAGCCGGACTGAGCGACATGGGCTTCCAGTCCAGACCGCCTTCCAGCAACAGGGGCCGACCGGCAGCCGCCGTGCCGCTATGGGTTTCGGTCAACTCGGCCTTTAGTCGTTCGAACTGATCGTCGGTCAGCCGCTCCCCGCCCTCGCCGCCGCCATAGACCAGAGCGCCAGACGGCCGGGCGGCATTGTCGAGCAGGGCCTTGTTCCAAGCGCCGGACGCATTGTGCACATCCACGGCAAAGGCGGCTGCCTCTAGGGGCGAAAAGCCATAATAGTCGTTTAAGGGATTGAGCAGTTTCAGATGCAGGACCGGCATCCAGCCATCAGCCTGACGGGTCAGTCGAACATTTCGTTCGCCTACAGAATAGTCATAGGCTTCGGGCCAACCGCGCGCACCGGGCACGACCTTCATGCGGTCCGAGCGCAGGGCATAGAGCTCAAACGGCTGACCCTGATCGTCCTGCACGGCCTCCAGATAGCCATTGCCCGCTGTCTGCAGCCCACCAAAGAAGGCCTCCAACAGATCTGGCAGTCCCTGCTCTGGGTTGGGCCGCTCCAAGAGACGCATCAGGGGGTGGTTTGGACTGCGCCGCCCGGCCTCAAACACGACCAAGGGCACAGAGGCGGCGGCCTCGGCGATTAGGCGTACGCAGCGATAGGCTACCGGATTGCGGGCAAAGCCCTCCCGCGCCAACGCCTCATAGTTTCGCGGCGTCCATTGCGGACGGCCCGACAGGGTCAGGGCGATCAGGCGCTGGACCTTGCTGTCCTTGGTTTCAGGCACAGGAGCGCGATCACGCCTTTGGGCGCGTTGAAAAAGGGCCATCTCATTCATCCTCTAGATCGGCGGTTCGGTTCAGAGCACCGAAAGTCGCGGCGCGCTGGCACGCCGGTTCAGCAACAGTTCCGACAGGGCCCAGACCAGGGCGTCGGCGCGGTCGGGACTGTGATCCATCCCCTCAGTGCCCAGCGCCATCAGCTCCTCCTCTAAGGCCCCGAAAGCCCCGCAATGGGTGATGCGGCCCTGCTCATAGAGGGCGGCCACGGGCTCGGCTCTGGCCCTTTTGCCAAGGCGGGCATGGACCAGCCGTACGGGCACGGGACATCCGGCCATGGTCAGCACGGTGCGGACCATATCGCCGCCTTGGTTTGCCTCCGCGACCACAAAGGCCGCGTCAAAATCCTTGGCCGCCTGTACCGCTCGTCCGGCCCAGCCCAGCGGCGAGGCCCCGCTCAGGGTCAAATCGGCCAGCACATAGCCGCGTTCGTCTAGGCGCCCCGCCACCACAAGCCCGCAGGCATCCCCGCCCGCGCTGGCCGGAGGATCGACCGCGACAATCACCTGATCCAGGTGGTCGGGCTTCGGGCCTCGCGCCCGAAGGAGGTTCTGCGCCCGCCAAAGCGCGCCCTCCAGCCCCTCAACCACCTGTCCATCCAGTTCCTGAGCCGCAAGACGGGTGCCGCCATAGATGGCCTGCAGACCGTCGATAAAGCCGGGGGAGAGGTTGGCCCGATTGGCCAAGGTCCCGGCCCGCGTCACCACCACTCCATCCTCGGCCATCAGCCGACGCAGGGCCAAGGTCGGCTTGGGCGTGGTGGTCATGACCAGCCGGGGGTCATCGCCTAGGCGCATTCCCATTCTCAACATGGCGAGGGTGTCCTCTGCATAGGTCCAAGCACAATATTCATCGGCCCAGGCCGCCCCGAACTGCGGTCCGCGCAGGCTTTCAGGGTCTTCGGCGGAAAAGGCATAGGCCACGGCCCCATTGGAAAAGAGCAGACGCCGCCGTGAGCTTTCAAACCGTGGCGCGCCGCCAATCCAAGCGCAGGCGCAAAGTCCAGACAGTCCATCGATCATGACCTCTCGAACATCGTGCAGGGTGGGTCCAACCAGAGCCAACCGGTCATTGCGCCGAGACGCTGCGGCCAGCCATTCGGCCCCAGCCCGGGTCTTGCCCGCGCCGCGCCCGCCCAGAAAGAGCCAGGTGCGCCAGTCGCCCGGCGGGGCCAATTGCTCAGGACGGGCCCAGAAGCCCCAATGGCGATCCATCAGACGCAGGTCGCTCAGGCTCAGCTTGGCCAGCATCGCGCTTCTGTTCGAAGCTGGCAGAGAGGCGAGCCAATCGGCGCTCCAGATCGGCGCGCAGTCGCTCGATGGCGTCATCATCGTCGGGCAGTCGTCCCGGTTCATTGTCGTTCTGCACCCTGTCCTCCTGGACCTTCAGGTCGCCTAAGGTCTCGGCGGTCTTGGCCAAGGCCGCGATCATCTTCGCCGCCCGTTCCGCCGTCACATGGTCCGCGCCGGGGGCCAGAGCCTCCACCGCCTCGATCTGAGCCTTCAACATTCTGGCCAGCCTTTTGCTATTGCCGTCAGGCCGGTCGGTTTGGCGTCGTCTCGTCATGGGCAAAGAATGGGGGCTTACCGGGACAGGGGCAGAACTTTCTGGGGCGGGTTTGTTTTGATTGTGATTTTTGGGGATTGGTGGGGGGATGGGGGGCAAACAAGGCCCTCACCCAACCCTCTCCCACGGGGAGAGGGCTAAGAAATAAAGCCCTTTCCCCCCTTGAGGGGGAGAGGGTTGGGAGTGGGGGGTGTTCATCCGCTCCCCGCTCCCGCTCCCGCTCCCGCTCCCGCTCCGCATGATATTCGATGGCCGCTTTCGATCTGTGTGCAAGGTTCTAGATCCCCGCCTTCGCGGGGAAGACGGAATGAAGAAACAAGTCCCCCTTCGGCGCTACGCGCCACTTCCCCCAGAGGGGGAAGATTAACGACGGCGAAATCTTCCCCCTCTGGGGGAAGTACCGGCGCAGCCGGGGTAGGGGATTTTCATCCGCGATCACTCCGCGGAATTCCCCGCGAAGGCCGGGGTCCGGCGGGCCGTTTCCCGCCTGAGTGAATGGGTCTGGGTCCACGCCTTCGCGAGGAACAGGGTTTTGAGTGACGGTCCCTCAGCCCTCGTAGGTGTCGTCACCGCGATCGATCAGGAAATCAGGGGCGGGAAAATCGAGGGCGTCTTCAGTCCGCGGCAAGGAGCGTTCGCTGATCGTCTTGCCGCGGATGCTCACACCCGCCTTATGGACGCTTTCTGGGTTGCCGGTGATCAAAGGATGCCAGTCGGGCAGGCCCTTATCTTCGCTCAGACGTCGATAGGCGCAACTGAACGGCATCCAGGCCAGCTCTTCGATATTGTTCGGGGTCAGCTTGACGCAATCAGGGACCGATTTGTGGCGCTGTTCATAATCACTACAACGGCAGGTCGCCGAGTCGAACAGCTTGCAGGCCACCCGGGTCGGGGTCACCTCGCCTGTCGTCTCTTCCTCAAACCGCACCAAGCAGCAAAGCCCACATCCGTCACAGAGGCTTTCCCACTCCGCAACGGTCATTTGCTTAAGCGACTTGGTTTCCCAGAACGGTTTCTTGGCCATGATTTCAGCGTCCTAACCCCTGACCTAACAAATACCAAGCCTCTAGGGCCGTGTGATCGGCAAAATGAAACATGCAAAAATCACTGCGCGCCATTTCCGATTGGCTCCAGACCTTCTAAGAGACCCCGTCGGCGGCCTTTAGCCCGTTCAGACCCGTTTTCCGAAATGATACTCGGATGACACCATAGACCCTCAAGCCTAGGACATTTCCCCCTGAACGCCCGCGCCCCCATTGTTGCTCTAAAAGATGTCAATCTGGCCGATGGATCGGTCATGCTGTTTGATGGGGTTGATCTGGCCCTAGAAAGCCGCGTTCGCGCCTGTCTGGTCGGTCGCAATGGAGCGGGAAAATCGACCCTGCTGCGAATGCTGGCGGGCGAGATCTTGCCCGATGCTGGGGTGCGGGTCCTGACACCCGGCACCAAGATGGTCATTGTTCCGCAAGAGCCGGTCGTGACCGGCGAGACCTTGCGCGACTATGCCACCCAAGGCGGGGCGCAGGACTATGAGGCGGACGCCGCCCTCGAGACCTTTGGCCTTGATCCTGAGCGGGGCACCAAGGGCCTATCGGGCGGAGAGATACGCCGCGCCGCTCTGGCCCGCGCCTTTGCCGAACAGCCCGACGTGCTGATGCTCGACGAGCCGACCAACCATATGGACATTTTCGCGATCCAGACACTGGAGGCCGAGCTAGCCGCCAGCCGCTGCGCCGCCCTGATCGTCAGCCACGACCGCGCCTTCCTTGAGCGGGTCACCCAGCGCTGTTTCTGGCTTGAAAACCGCAAGGTCCGCCGCCTCGACAAGGGCTTCACTGCTTTTGACGACTGGAGCGAAAAGGTCGCCGATCAAGAGGCCGACGAGGCTCGGCGCCTCGACAAGCAGATCGAGAAGGAAAATCACTGGATGCTGCGCGGCGTCACCGCCCGCCGTGCCCGCAATGAGGGGCGTCGCCGCAAGCTGGTGGCCCTGCGTGAACTGCGCAAAGAAAATATGCGCGATCAGCGCGGCCCGATGATCATGGGCGTCGATTCCGGCTCTCAGTCTGGCCAGCGAGTGATCGAGGCCAAGGGCGTCACCAAGCGCTGGGGCGAGCGGGTCATTTTCGAGAACTTCTCCACCCGCATCCAACGCGGCGACCGCATCGCTGTGGCTGGTCCGAACGGGGCGGGCAAGACCACCTTGGTCAAGCTCTTGCTCGGCCAGATCGCTTGCGATGAGGGATCGGTCAAGCTCGGCTCTAACCTCGAAATTCTCTATGTCGATCAGGCCCGCGCCGGACTGACGGAAAGCGACACCCTCTGGGACGTGATGGCCCCGGATGGCGGCGACCAGATCATGGTGCGCGGCAATCCTCGCCACATTGCCGCCTATGCCAAGGACTTCCTGTTCCGCGACAGCCAACTGCGACAGCCGGTCTCCAGCCTGTCGGGCGGCGAGCGTAACCGCCTCTTGCTGGCCAAGGCCTTGGCCACGCCCGCCAATCTGATGATCCTCGATGAGCCGACCAACGATCTGGATATGGATACGCTGGACCTGCTCGAAGACATGCTGTCGGACTATGACGGCACCTTGATCCTCGTCAGCCACGACCGCGACTTTATCGACCGTCTCGCCACCTCGACCATCGCCCTCAATGGCAGTGGCAAGATCGTCGAGACGCCGGGCGGCTGGACCGACCTTCTGGGCCAAAATCCCGGCTTCTTCGACAAGGTGCGGATCAAGATTCCGGTCAAGTCGACCCCTGCCCCTACGCCTGCGCCCGTGGCCAAAAAGCCGGTTAAGTTGACCTATAAGGACCAACGCCGCCTAGAAGAGCTTGATGCCCTGATCGCCAAGCTGCCCGGCGACATTGCCGCGCTCGAGCAAAAGCTGGAAGATCCCGGCCTGTTTGCGCGCGACCCCAAGGGCTTTGACAAGATCATGGGCAATGCCGCCCACATGCGAAAGACCCTCGCCAGCGCCGAAGAGGAATGGCTGGCGCTTGAAGAAAAACGCGAGGGACTGGCCTAGGTCTTCGGGCTAGATTGAGGACCATGACCCAGCCTCCCTCCCCTCAAACCGAGCCCTTGCCCGATGCGGTGGCTGCCAACTGGGTCGACCGGTGGGCCCCGGCGGCCTTGCGGCCTTGGCTGCAGCTTGGACGGTTTGATCGGCCTGCGGGCATCTGGCTTTTGCTACTGCCCGGCTGGCAGGCCATAGGGCTGGCCGGAGCCATGGCGGGTAAGGGTCCGGACCTCAAGCTGATGGTCCTTTTTGCTCTAGGCTCGGCCCTGATGCGGGCGGCGGGCTGCGCCTATAACGATATTGTCGACCGGGATTTTGATGCCAAGGTGGCGCGAACGGTGGGTCGGCCGATCCCTTCAGGGCGCATCAGCGTCAAACAGGCCTGGGCCTTCACGCTCGGCTGCTGCCTCTTAAGCTTTTTCATCCTGATCAGCCTACCGCCAGTGGCCATCGCCTTAGGGGTTGGGTCGCTGGCGCTGGTCGCCGCCTATCCCTTTATGAAGCGCATCACCTGGTGGCCGCAGGCTTGGCTGGGGCTGACCTTTAACTGGGGCGTTCTGCTTGGCTTTGCGGCAGCGACCGGCGGCCTATCGGTCCCGGCCCTGCTCCTCTATGCCAGCGGCATCTTCTGGACCCTGGGCTATGACACCATCTATGCGGTGCAGGACCTTGAGGATGACGCTCTGGCCGGGATCAAGTCATCGGCGCGGCGGCTGGGCACAGCGGCCCCCAAGGCGGTGATGGGCTTTTATCTGGTCGCCATCGCCCTTGCCCTTGCCAGTCTCTACACGGCGCACCTCGGCCCCTTGAGCCTGCCACTACTGGCCCTGTTCGCGCTGCATCTGGTACGCCAAGCCCGGTCGCTCAGGGTGGATGACCCGGCTGGCGCGCTGGTCCTGTTCCGCTCAAACCGCGATGCCGGATTGCTGCTCTGCGCGGCCCTGATCGCGGGGCTTTGGCACCTTGGCGCGGGCGGATAGAAGAGCCATCATGATCACCGATCCGCGCGCCTTCATCCTCGATAATACAAGGCTGCAGCACCCGCCCCATGCGCCGGAACTAATCCTACATCTGGCCGATGAGATCACGCCGATCTGGCGCATGACCGAAGAGGCGCTGGGCGAATTGGGTCTGGCACCGCCGTTCTGGGCCTTTGCTTGGGCAGGCGGGCAGGCCATCGCGCGCTATCTGCTCGATCATCCCCATGAGGCTGCGGGCCGGACCTGCATCGACTTTGCCACCGGCTCGGGCATGGTCGCCATTGCCGCCATGAAGGCCGGGGCAGCCCATGCGCTGGGCTCCGACATCGATCCCTTTTGCGCGGCGGCGGTTGCGGCCAATGCTCTGGCCAATGGCGTCGAGGTTGCCTTCACCGATGCTGACCTTCTGGACAGCCCCCCGCCCAAGGTCGATCTGATCTGCGCCGGGGATATCTGTTATGAAAAGCCCTTGGCTGAGCGAGTCTTGGCTTGGCTGCAGGCGGCCCACGATCAGGGCACCCGCGTGCTGATCGGCGACCCCGGCCGCACCTATTTCCCCAAAGAGGGCCTCGTGCGGCTTGCCGACTATCAGGTCGCCACGACGCGTGAACTGGAAGACCAAGAGGTCAAACGGACGGGCGTCTGGACCTTCCCGGAGTAAGAAAGTCCGAAAAAGGCCCTCACCCAACCCTCTCCCACAGGGAGAGGGCTAAAGCGGATAAGCCCTCGCCCCCTTCAGGGGGAGAGGGTTGGGTGAGGGGGTCATCCATGCTCTCTGCGCCACATTGCCCGCCTTCGCGGGAACGACGGAAATAACAAAACTAGGCCCCCTTCGGCGCTGCGCGCCACTTCCCCCAGAGGGGGAAGATCTATTACAGCGAAATCTTCCCCCTCTGGGGGAAGTACCCGCGAAGCGGGGGTGGGGGTTGTGACACGCCCCAGCACAGGCTCTAACCACCCCATAGGAGTGCCCCATGGAAACCCGCGACAGTAACGGCACGATCTTGGCCGATGGTGACAATGTTAGCCTGATCAAGGATTTGAAGGTCAAGGGCACCTCCGTCACCCTCAAGCGCGGCACGCTGGTGAAGGGCATCCGCCTGACCGGCGACCCCGATGAGATCGAATGTCGGGTGGAAAAGGTCAAGGGCCTAGTCCTGCGCACCGAGTTCGTCAAGAAGGCTTGAAGGCCTAGCCCGCAACTGGCCCGCGACAAGTGGGGCAAGTTTGTGCAATGTCACGGTTCAAGACAGTTTAGAGGCGATTTCTATGCAGCGGCGGTTTTCCTATTTTGTCGCAGGGTCCATGGTCCTAGGCATTCTGGTTGGGTTTTTAGTCAACCAGAACATTACTGATCCTGCTCAGGTCAAGGCTGTGGCCGGGGGCTTTAATGTCGTCACCGACATTTTCCTTCGCCTGATTAAGATGATCATCGCCCCTCTGGTCTTCTCCACCCTCGTGGTCGGGATCGCCCACATGGAGGATGCCGCCGCCATCGGGCGGGTCGGCGCCAAGACCATGGGCTGGTTCATCACCGCCTCGGTCGTTTCCCTGTCCATCGGCCTGATCATGGTCCAACTGATTTCGCCGGGCGTTGGCCTGAACATCCCCCTGCCGGATGTGACAGCGGCCAGTTCAGTCGATGCCACGACCCTGTCCCTCAAGGATTTTATCACCCATCTGGTGCCCAAATCCATCGTTGAGGCCATGGCCAACAACGAGATCTTGCAGATTGTCGTTTTCTCGATCTTTGTCGGCACCGCCATCGCCTCCATCGACGACAAGGCCCCGGCGGTCCTGCAGCTGGCTGAGCAGGTGTCTCAGGTCATGCTCAAGATCACCGGCTATGTGATGCTGTTCGCCCCCTTTGCGATCTTTGCTGCCCTCGCCTCGACCGTGGCCACACAGGGTCTTATGGTCCTGCTCAGCTATGCCAAGTTTGTCGGCGGTTTCTATCTGTCGCTTGGCGTCCTTTGGGGCCTGTTGCTTCTGGCCGCCGTGGCCGTGGTTGGCGCAAGGGGTGTGGGCCTCTTTGCTATGGTCCGCGAGCCGGTCCTTCTGGCCTTCTCGACCGCCAGTTCGGAGGCCGCCTATCCGCGCACCCTCGAACAGCTCCAGAAATTTGGCGTGTCGCGCAAGATTGCCAGCTTTGTTCTGCCGCTCGGCTATTCGTTCAATCTCGATGGCTCGATGATGTACTGCACCTTCGCGACCCTGTTCATCGCGCAGGCCTATGGCATTGAGCTCAGCATCGGTCAGCAGATCATGATGCTGCTGCTCTTGATGATCACGTCAAAGGGCATTGCCGGGGTGCCGCGCGCCTCGCTCGTCGTCATCGCCGCGACCCTGGGCTATTTCAAGATTCCCGAAGCGGGCCTGCTCCTAATCCTCGCGGTCGATCACCTGCTCGATATGGGCCGCAGCGCCACCAATGTGGTCGGCAATTCGGTGGCCTCCGTTGTCGTCGCCAAGTGGGAAAATCAGTTAGAGACGCCAGAGCCAGAAGCCGTCAAGAGTTAGGGCGCGTTACAGCCCAAGCCGAAGTTCGACCCGGGACCTTTGCAAGGCACAATCGGGTTGGGCAAGGTCCGATCTTTAAACCGGGCCTGCTGGCGCGCAATCTGGTCATATTCTGCCCGCTTGCGCGGATCGATGGGGGCCAGCCGCTCTGGGGCGGTCTGATCCCTAGCCGTGCGGCCCCACTGTTGCAGGCAGCGGGTCTTGTCCGCGTCAGACCTTAGAGACTGCAAGGCGTCTGAGCAGCCAACCAACCCCTTAAAGGGCAAGACATAGGCTGCGGGCTTTGCGTCTGGTTCATTGGCCATGGGCACCGCTGTCTCGGTTGTGGGCAGGGCTGGACGCTCAAGCGATGGCCTAGGGCCTTTCGCCCGACCTTGCGGCTTGGTCTTTACCGTTGGGGTCGGCGCAATCTTGAACGGCTGATAGAGGCTGACCACCATGGCGGGGTCGGCCACGGGCGGCGGCTCATCAGCGGTCTGGGACAGCAGCCAGAGGACCGCCCCATTACCAAGGGCAGCGATCAGAAAACTCCACACAATATGGCGATGATCTGATCCCACAGAGCCTGCCCCCCCCGTTCAGCCTAGGCGGCGACCTGATCGCCTCGCACCAGACGCCCGGGCAGTTCGCCGGTCCATTGGCCATTTTCGAAGGTGACGATCCCGCTCTTGAGGGTCCAGCGATAGCCGTGGGCCTTTTGCAAGAGCCGGGTTCCACCCGCAGGCAGATCCTGGACAATCTCTGGCGGGCTGAGCGACAGGGCGTCCTGATCGATGACATTGATATCGGCCAGCATCCCCGGCGCCAGAAGCCCCCGGTCGTGCCAGCCGACATGCTCGGCATTGCGGCGGGTATAGCCATGGATCAGGGTCTCAATCGCGATCTTGCGCCCAGCCCTATCGCCCTTGCTCCAGAGGCCAAGCGAGGTGGTGGGGAAACTGCCGTCACAGATGGTGCCGCAATGGGCGCCGCCGTCGGACAGGCCATAGAGGCTGTTGGGAGCGGTCATCATGCCATAGACGTCCGATAGGTCGCCTCGGGCATAGTTGATCAGGGGCTGATAGATCAGGCGCTGCCCGCCCTCCTCCAGCAAGGTGTCATAGACATGGCCTGCCACGTCGATCCCGCGCGCCTTGGCTTCGGCCTCGAGCGAGTTCTCGGTGCGTGGCTCATAATCGACCGGATCGGTCATGCGGAACATCTTGCCAAAGCCGCGCAGGACCACGGCGGTCATGCCGGGCGCATCACCGACCGCATGCTCCTTCAAGATCTGAGCGCGGACCTGCGGCTTCGCCAGCTTCAAGAGCCTTGCCGCAAGCGGCAGGCTCAAGAGGCTGCGATAGGTGGGGGTGATGAAGAACGGATTGACCGTCGCAGCAAAGGACAGGATCAGGCCCAGCGGACGGGGCGCGACCTGCATGGTCACGGGCAGGCCGTCCTTGACCATCGCCTCGACCCGCTCGGAGATAAACTTCCAGCGGTCCGGCGCATCATCGGTCTGCTGGACCGTGAAGGACAGCTTGCCCCCGCAGGCCCCGGCCAGCGTGCGGATCAGGCCCAGCTCACGCTCGGCAAACTCATCATCGGGGGTCAGATAGGCGTCAGAGATCAGTTGAATGACCCCTCGCCCCGCCGCTTTCAAGGCGCGCGCCGCGCCCATCAGCTCGGCCTCTGTCGCCGATAGGGTGCCGATGCTATCGCCGCTGCGCGAGCGGTGGACATAGGTGCGCGAGGTGGAAAAGCCCAAGGCCCCGGCCTGCATGGCCTCTAGGATCAGGCGCTCCATCTCGTCGATCTCAGCGGGGGTTGGCACCTCCAGATGATCGCCGCCCCGATCGCCCATGACATAGGCGCGCAAGGCCGCGTGCGGCACATGGGCCCCGACATCGACCGCGAATTTGCGCCGCCCCAGAGCGTCCAGATAGTCAGGGAAGGTTTCCCAGTCCCAGCTCAGCCCCTCGGCCAGGGCCGTGCCGGGAATGTCCTCGACGCCCTCTAAGAGGGCGATCAGCCAGTCATGCTTGTCCTTGCGCGCCGGGGCAAAGCCGACCCCGCAATTGCCCATGGCAATCGAAGTGACGCCATTGATCGACGAGGGGGCCAGAACCCCGTCCCAGGTCGCCTGACCATCATAATGGGTGTGGATGTCGACAAAGCCCGGCGTGACCAAGGCCCCCTTGGCATCGAGCGTGCGCTTGGCCGTAGAGGTCACAGTTCCAACCTCAACAATGCGGCCATTCTTGATGCCAACATCGCCAAGATAGGCCGGACAACCCGAACCATCGACGAGGGTACCGCCACGGATCACCAGATCCAGAACAGGGCTTGAGTCGGTCATTGGGCTTTTCCTCACCTGGGGTCCCACCCTAGCGGGCGGTGGTCATTGGACCCCATCTTAGGCCTAATTTGGGCTCAGGCATCGAATTTTTGTGACCATCCTCTGGGTTGGGTTGGTGGAAGCCCATGATTTTAAGTGACAATTTTTTCAACTAACCCGTCCAGACTGTAATTTTTGCTACGGAAGCAAAAATAATACACTCAGGGGGTGTAAATCATGTTAAGTAAGACAATGATTTGCTGACGCTCGGTTTATAGGACTCGACCTTGTCCCAACATTCCTTCCCTAGGCCGGATTTGGCCACCAAGACCCGTGATGACCTGCTGGATCAAGCGGGGGCTGTTGCGGCGGATTTCGGGCTTGAGGCCTTGAGTCTGACCATGCTGGCCGACCGGGCCGGTGTGCCTGTCGAACAGATCTATCAAAATTTCGAGTCGCGAACGGCTTTGGTCGACGCCCTCGTTGACCGCCTGCTCAATCGCCAGACCGAGGCCGCCAATATCTGGTTCGGTCGCTATTCGTCCAAGGGTCGCGCGGTGATGTCGGACCATGTCGAAGACCTGCTGCAAGCCCTCTATCTGGCCGGCCGCAGCGTCAATGGCTCAGAGACTTTGCAACAGGCCCTGATTTCGATGCCCCATCTGGCTGAGCGTCGCATGACCCTGCGGAGTCAAATCACGGACCAGTTCGTCCATGTCCTAGGCGCCATGGACCCCAGCCAATCGCGTGATCGGCTTTGGGCGCGCTATCGGATCGCCGTTGATATGGCCCTATCGGCCCAATCCCTCGCCGCCGCTGAGCCGCAAGAGGGTCAGCGCGAGCGGGTGATCAAAGAGGCCGCCCGGGTTCTGCGCTTTGCCCTTGAGGCCGCTTAAAGCCGCCTAGCCGCCATATTGACGGCTGAGATCGGCAATCACCTGGTCGAACTCTGCCATCGTCTCCTTGACGATCTTGGCCACCGGCTCGACGGAATTGATCCGGCCGCAGACCTGTCCTGACAGGGCGATGCTGGCCTCCATATCGCCGCCAAAATAGAGATCTTGCGATCGACCAAACTCGGCCATGATCTGGGGACCATGAACCTGTTCCAGCGCCGTGGTTTTTTTGGTGCGTAGGGCGCGCAGGGCGGGTTTTGAGAACTGGTTCAGGAACACCGTGTCGGTTTCGGCCGCATCAATGATGGCCTGTTTCCAGTTGGGGTGAACCGGCGATTCCTCAGCAGCGACCATCCGGGTGCCCATCTGAACCCCCTCGGCCCCCAGCGCGAACGCAGCGGCCATGGTCCGGCCACAGCTAATGCCGCCTGCTGCAACGATGGGCAGGTTGGTATTGGCCCGGACCAGCGGCAACAGGACCATGGTCGAGACCGGCTGCGGGTTCTTGAAACCGCCGCCCTCGCCGCCCTCGACGATCAGACCGTCAACACCGGCCTCGACGGCCTTCATCGCGGCCTTCAGGGTCGGAACGACGTGGAACACCGTCAGGCCTGCGGCCTTGAGCTGCTGACAATAGCGGGCCGGGTCCCCCGCAGAGGTGGTCACGAACTTGACCCCCTGTTGAATAACGAAATTGACGATTTCCTCGTCCCGCACAAAGGCGTGGGCGATATTGACGCCGAAGGGCCGGTCGGTCAGCGCCTTCATCTTCTTGATCTCTTCGCGAATAGCGTCGAGTTGACCCGATGAGGTCTCGATAATGCCTAGGGCACCCGTATTGGATACCGCCGAGGCCAACTGAGAGCGGGCGATCCAGCCCATCGGGGCTTGGACGATCGGATAGTCGATCCCGAGCATCTGGGTAATACGATTGCTGATGGCCATGGATTGGCTCCCCTTACAGATCTCTGTCTGGTCGTCTGACGTGCGCGGATGATCCCACAACATAGCTTCAGGGTTGGAACGGCACGAGTCAAAAAAAAGACGCCGCGCCTAAGCCCGAAGGCCTAAACGCGGCGCCAGTCAGCCCCGCCGGGGGCGTCCCTTTAGAACTTCTTCGTCATACCGATCTTGTAGACACGGCCGAGAGGGTTACCCGTGAACGGGTCGTAGCCCAGCTCCAGTCGTGCGAACGATGGATCCGCATCGAAGATGTTGGCAATTGAAGCGGTAAAGGTGGTGTCCCAAGGCAGGAACACCCGATAGTTGATGTCCTGAATCATCTGGGCATCGATGGTCTTACCGGCAGACACGGTGACGGGGTTACCGGCCGTGTCGCGAGCATAGCCCGCCGTGAAGGGCGCAACGCGCTGGTCTTCGTAGGCATCGATATAACGGATCACGTAACGCAGATTGTGCGGTCCGACCGTATATTCGATATGGCCTTCAGCCTTCCATTTCGGGATCGGCACAGCCGTGGTCTGATAGTTCAGGAAGCCGACGCCATCAAAGGCGGCAGAGGCGAGATTTCCGCCAATATAGGTCGCGCCAACCTTATATTCGTTGGTGATGGTGACGCTACCGCCGACCGTGATGTCGCCGCCCTTGAGGACTTCATCCCACTTATAGTCGCCGACAATGTCGATACCAGAGGTCTTAACCTCTGAGCCGTTGGAGTAGTAGGTCTGCAAGCGAACAATGTTAGCACCCGCACAACCAAGGTTGTTGAAGGTGAAACGCGCCGCCAGAGGGCTGGAGCAGTTGGCCGCGGCACCGGTAGGGAACACGGCATTGACGAGACCAGACACAGGCTCGGCAACGATTGGATTTTCAAAATCGAACTGCCAATAGTCGATGGTCGCCCTCAAGCCCGCAATCTTGAAGATAGCACCCAGATTGTAGGTCTTGGCCTTTTCAGGCGCGAGGTTGGGATTGCCGCCAATATCCACGGCGCGGAAGCTACCGGTGATCTGCTGCAAGGAGGTCACATTGTTGTTGGCCAACTGGGTATCGGGTGGGCCGCGGAAGGTGCTGCCGGCCGAAAGCCGCAGAGCCAACCAATCGGTGGCCTGATAACGCAGAGACATTTTTGGGTTGAAGGTCGATCCGACCTGCCCACCATAGTCTTCATAGCGAGCCGCGAGCTGGGCCTGAAGTTTTTCGGTGATCGGAAGGCTCAGTTCGCCGAAGCCAGCAAAGATATCGCTGGTCAGGTCCTGAGGCGTCGCAACACCAAGGAACACGTAAGGACCGTTGCGCACAGCGCCGACACAATTAGTCACCCCAAAGTCCAGGGTGTTGACGCACGGCGTGGCCTGCGCATTGCCCAGAGCGCCATAGTCCGAGGTGAAGAAGTTGCGGCGATATTGACCACCGGCCGCCCATCCAATCTGACCACCGGGCAGGCTGATATTCAGCTTACCATTTAGGACACCGTCCAACACGAAGGTGCTGGCGGTCTGGGTGGTGGAGCTCTTTTGGAAGAACCACTTGGTCAGTTCTGGCGAGTTTGCCACGGCGGCATTGTAGTTGGGGTTAGCCGCGCCCGTAATCGCGTTCGACTTGATCGCGTTCGAGAACGGGTTGTACCACATACAGCCATTGGCGCCGGGGGTGTTGGCGGCGAGGTTACAGTTAGGGCCGCCTAGGCCGCGCAGGGCCAGTTCGAGGCGGTTGACGAGAGCGTCAGAGCCACTGCGACGACCGGTTTCCGACCCGTAGGTCATAGCCGTTTCCCAGCCAATACCATTCGAGAACTCACCCGTCAGGCTGCCGGAGACCCGGAAAGCCTCATAGCCGCGCGTACCGGTCGAGGGGCCATAGTCAAACATTGGGTTACCGCCCCAGCCGAACGGACGCCAAGTGCCCGCGAACAGCTGCACACCGCCCGATGGGGCCGGTTGGCCGATCGAGGCAAAGTAGGCCGCAACGCCGGGGTTATTGGCCGGAGCAATATAGCGTCCGGTGCCCGAACCTGCAGGCATCGCTTCAGATGTTGGCGATGACAGGGTCAGATAGGATGGCGAAGTGGCCCAGTTTGGCACATCAGTGTGAGCATAGAGCGCTTCGACATGCAGCTTGGTCTTGTCCGACAGGTCGGCATTGATCTCGCCGTAGATTTGGAAGCGATCTTCCTTTTCGACGATATTGTCGAAAGGCACAAAGTGGAACAGGCAACGTGGCGAAGCTCCAGAGAAACCCGCAAAGCCACCGGCACCTGCGCAACCGGCATCTCGCGTCAGACCGCCCGCGAGGGGCAGACCCGCCGCCGATGACAGGGGGGCATAGATCCCAGGGTTACCACCACCGGACCAACCCCCGTCTGGGTTAGCCAGATAGGGTTTGAAGGCCCAATCGCGATCTTTCGCTTGGAGAACCGAACGATGGTCCCATCCACCGGCAATCAGGACATTGGCGCTATCGCCAACCCAGCCATAGGTGAAGTTGAGATTATAGTCGCCATCGGAACCGTTGACATGCTTGTAGGCGGCACCAACTTCAAACCCTGAAAAATCCTTCTTGGTGATGAAGTTGACCACGCCGGCAATGGCGTCTGAACCATAGGTCGCGGCCGCGCCGTCCTTCAGAACTTCGAGGCGACCAATGGCAGAGGCTGGAATGATGTTGGTGTCGACAATACCCGCGCCGCCCTGACCGAGCGGGTTGATCGGCATGCGCCGACCGTTCATCAAGACGAGGGTCCGGGGCGCACCCAAACCACGAAGGTTCACACTGCCAGAGCCTTCCGAGCCCTGAGCGCGGGCGTCAAACTGGTTGGATTCGCCCAGCACACCATTACTGATCGGCAGGGCCTTGATCAGTTCGAGGACCGTGGGTGAGCCTTGACGTTGTAGCTGTTCGGCACTGAGCACGGCCACGGGCAAGGCCGCGTCGGTTGGAGTGCCTCGAATATATGACCCTGTGACGACGATCTCTTCGATCTTGTCTCCGGCGGAATTGGGGGTGCCTTGGGCGGCGGCAGTCGTCGCTGTCGCTGCGATTGAAAGGGCAGTGCCGAGCATAGCTCCACTGCACATAAGTATGCGCTTATTCATCTTTTCCCTCCTGATGCGTTCCTCGATTTTTGACTGTTCAAGGATACGCGGAATTGAAGGTCCGCCACGTTCGAAGGGGACACAACATAATTGTCATATAGCGGCAGGTTGTCACAGGCAGAATCGATAGGGAACGCTCGATTAAATATCTGATAGTAATCATTTAAAGACATTTTGTCGCATGGGTCGGGGGAGAAGGGTCAGCAGAATTGCAATTCATGGCTGTCGCGCCCTTGGCATTGAGGTGGCCGTTGCTGTGAAGGGCTAAGAAGACCTGTTTTGACGCCCGTGACCCGTGCCATAATCAAGTTTGTGAATATAGGAGAGACTCGCAAGCGAGATTGCGTTACTGTTGAACTATGCAAGCACAGTCGATCGCTCAATCTGGAATGGCCGCCGCGACCCTACGGCTGGATGCGGCTGCGTCCAATCTGGCCAATGCCCAGTCCGATGGGGCCCTGCCGCCAGCCGATGGCTCTGCGGTGGATCCCCAGGCCCCGTCCGTCTATGCCCCGCGCCGGATTGATCAGGTTAGCCTGTCGCCCTCGGCCAGCAAGATTGCAGGGGTCCAGGCTCAGATCACGTCGGAACCCGACTTTTTCGCCAGCTACAAGCCCGACGCCGCCTTTGCCAATGGTCAGGGGATGGTCGCCTCGCCCAATGTCGATCCCGTGACCGAAACTGTACAGATGATCACGGCCGAGCAGGCATTCATGTCCAATATGAGCGTCTATAAGACCGCCGACGCCATGATGAAGATGGTTCTAGACATTAAGGCCTGAGGCCTATCGCCTGACTCTTAAGACGGCATCCGTCTTGCGAGGCTTCAGGTAGAACTGCGCGCTGAGGGTCATTCCATCGGCGATGATCATGCTCGACACCCCCTTGTAGAGATATTGGACCTCTGACAGTAGGACGGTCTCACCCGGATTGACCCGGTTACCGTCAATCGTCATCGGGATACCCGTGGCATGGGCCCCAAGCGTGCCGCTCGCATCGCTCCAGACCACTGATGCACGGCCGTCGGGGGCCACCGCAATGCTGGTCACACGAATGCCCATCACCGTCGACACTGGAAAGGGCTCCATGATGACGCGGGCCACGGTGAAGATGTCCGCCATCTGGGCATCATCAATCTGATCGGTTCGGCTCACCAGGTCGCCGACGCTGAAGGCCACTTGGCTAATACGGCGATCGGCCATGAGCATCTGGGTCGTCTCAGCCAGACCGAAATAGATCATGATCAGCAGCGGCAGGAGCAGGGCGAACTCAACCGCCGACACACCGCTCTGGTCCGATTTTAGCCTCATAAGGCCGATCCTGACGTCCCAGACCATCCGCCTCAGCTCCCGTAAGGTTCATTGCGAAAGGTCGTGGTGGCGGTAATCAGCCGTGTCGAGCCCATCGCCATGGTCAGGCCGGGGGTAAAGATCGGCCATTTGTAATAGGCCCGCACCAGCACGACATCGCTGGGTCCTCCGGGCACAAAGCTCATGGCTGCGGGGTCAACCACGCCATTGATCATCGGCGGCGAGCTATCGATCGCGTTGAGGGTTGCGAAGGTGCGAACATCTATGGCCAGATTGGTGGTGCAGTCTGAGGCCAACAGCTTGACCTCATCGCACATGGCGCTCTTGAAAGCCGCAGCGGCCCCCGCCGTAGAGGCCGTGACCTGTCCCGTCTTGATCTTGCGGGCGGCGGTGTTGATCGCATCGTCCATCAGGGCCGAAAGCCAAAAGACCAGCGCCAGCTCCAATATGGCAAAGATCAGCATGACGAGGGGCAAGACCACCAGCGCAAACTCAACTGCGGCAGCGCCGCCCGTGGCCGTGTGAAACCGGCTCAGTCGCCATCCTTGAGGATGAGGCCGGATCACCATCGCGGGCTCAGGCCTTAAGGCGCGGGATCAGAGGGGGCCGAAGCCGTAGCCGCCCCTCCGGTCGCCACAAGCCGCTCACAGCGGGGCGAGCAGCTATAGTCCGTCGCCTGCGCGCCCCGTTGGACAGAAACATGACCGGCATCGGCGGGCCCCACTAGGATGGTCTGGTGAAAGGTTTCTCGTCCGCTGCTATCGAGAACCATGATGCTGGTTTGCCCGACCGCATGGCCGGTTATCAGTAGGGTTCGGCCATTGACCAGATTGACATCCGCTATGGCGGGATTGCCCACCACCACGGTTGAGGCCGGACCCCAAAGGCGAATATTGACCACCCTGTCTACACCTACCGCCAGCATCGGCACTGCGTCTGCCGCCGCGCTCGGCCGCACGTGAACCGATCCGGCAAGTCCGACAGCCAAGACCGACAGCGCGATAAACAACCGCATGCTAACCCTCCCCTGTTTACAACCTTATTATTCAGCCAATGGTGGCGCCAAGATTGAATTAATAGTGATGAATGTTGAGCACCAAACTCACAAATATTTGATTACTTAGTTTAATAACGAAAAATAACGGTAATCAAAGTTACTCATAAATCCAGATATCCGATTATGATGACTCCGATTTGAAATCTGTCAAATTTCTCTGAAGCGTGTTTATAGATAGCTAAATTTACATGATTGGTTTTTATATTAGATAAATTCAATGTAAATTTGAATTGTAATTTTCAATATGTTTTTATATTATTGATTCGAATAAATTTGAGTATGTGATGTTTATAACTTCTCTTTATATTGGTGCATTAAGATTTTTGATGATTAATTATTGAATGTGACGATGAATATGAGGAAAAATATATTGAAAACACCTAGATCGGCACTACAAATCTGCATTCGCCCTCCAAGTCCCATCCCGAAAATTCTTTCGCTCGAGAGCACGCCAGATGGAATGCAGGTGCTGCAACCTCCTGCCAAAGCGCTTCTGCTCCCCCTCTAACCGATCTTTATGATACTAGAAGCTAACCTTGAGGGGTATTTACATATTAGCAATCATGGATAACCTATCCCATACGGGCAGGATCAACCCTGTTGACCCTTTATCGTCATGCCGCGGTCATCCCGTGCGGCGAACATAATCTGGAGGATAAGATGTCTAAGTTCGTAACCCAATTTCTGAAAGATGAGTCCGGCGCAACTGCCATTGAATATGGCCTGATCGTGGCGCTCATTGCTGTTGTCATCGTTGGAGCCGTGACCACCATTGGAACCGGCATGAAGACTAAGTTCCAAGAGGTCAGCGACAAGGTCAACTAAGCCACCTTAGTTGGCGAAACGCCCCTCTTCTTCGAGCAAAGGCCGTCGATCCCCATCGGCGGCCTTTGTCTTTGTCGATTATCGACGGGCTTTGACGATCCGAGTTCCCTGCCATGACCGTTCTAAAGCTCAGCCTCATGCTCTTTCCGGCCCTCGTCATCTGGGCGGGGATTAAGGATGCCACCAGCTACACCATCCCCAACTGGATCTCAGCCACACTCGCTCTGGCCTTTTTACCCCTTGCGATCCTTCTGGGCTTGAGCCTGAGCCAAATTGGCCTAGCGCTCCTTGTCGCCTTCGCCGTGCTCTTGGTTGGCATCCTCCTCTTTGCCCTGCGCTGGATCGGCGGGGGCGATGCCAAGCTCTTGGCAGCCTGTGCGCTTTGGTTAGGACCATCGGTATTGCTGATCTTTTTACCGACCACAGCCCTAATCGGAGGCGGTCTTGCGCTCGGATTGCTGGCCATGCGCAATCCGCTCTTGGTCCCGCTTGCTCAACGCTTGCCCGCATGGACCAAGCGACTTCTGACCCCGGGCGCAGATGTGCCCTATGGCGTGGCGATCGCCGCCGCCGCTCTCATCACATTCGAGCAAAGCCCCCTCATCCAACAGCTTCAAAATCCAGTGATCGGCTAATCCCCTTGCCGCCTAGGCCGTAATCTATCTTTAGCAGCGTGTTAATCTAAACAATCTAGGGTCTAAAACCATGCTGTCTTTTGGGGGCTAGGACCTACCCATGCGATCTGTCCGAAATCTCGTGATCCTTGGGGCCGCTGCCCTGTCGGCGATCCTGCTGGCCCTCATCCTGCGCCCCATGGTCGGCTCAAAGACGGCGGTCGCGGGCGGCAGCACCCTATCAATCCGCTCAGGCCCTACGCCCAAGCCTCTGGTTCAGGTCCTGGTCGCGGCGCAGGATCTGGCGACCGGCAAGACCCTGGGCGCAGGCGATCTGGCCTGGCAGGACTGGCCTGCCGATGGGGTCAATACAGCCTTCATCTCGCGTCCAGCACCCGCCTCCAAGGCGGCGACCTCCTCAGGCGAAATGACCCGCTTCTACGGCCAGGTCGTCAAGGACCCCATTCTTGCCAAGGAACCCATCGCCGCCGCCAAGCTGCTGTCAAAGGGCGAAGGCGGCTATATGTCCATCGTCCTTCATCCCGGCACCCGGGCCGTGTCCATACCTGTCACGGTCGAGAGCGGTGCAGGCGGCTTCATACTGCCGGGCGACCATGTCGATCTGGTCCTCAATCGCCAGATTGAGGTCCTTTCCGCCTCCGGTGGGCTGAAATCGGCCATGGTCTCAGACACCCTGTTCAAGAACCTCAAGGTTCTAGCCATCGACCAGAACACCAGCGCGCCCAAGGACGCCAGGTCTGCGGTGGGGGCGTCGGCCACCTTGCAGGTGGCCAAGGACGATGTGGAATTTCTGGTCCAGGCCAAGGCGCAGGGCAATCTGGTGCTCGTACTGCGGCCCTATGGTGAGGCCATCGAGGAATCCGGCCGCGTGGCACGGGTCAATCGCGAGCAGCCGACGCCCTCGCCAAACCCTACGGTCAAAAGCGCCTCGGTTCAGGTGGTCCACATCATCCGTAACGGCGTCGCCACGGACGTGACGGTGATAAGATGAGGGCAAGGATTAAGAGGCTCAACACCCTCACCTTAGCACTATCCCTCGGCCTTCTCATAGCCGGGTGGGCAGGGCCAACGCTGACCCAAACCGCCGCCTCGCAGCCCGGTCTGGTGCAGGTCGATCTGGCCACGACCCGCGCCAAGAGCCTGTCTCTGCCGCAAGGCCGCTCGGCGCTGATCGAGCTTTCCCAAGAGGCGCGGGACCTGCTGATCAGCAATCCCGCCGCCGTCGATGCCGTCCTGCGCACGCCGCGCCGCATCTACGTCTTGGGCCTCAAGAGCGGTCAGAGCGATGTGGTGATCACCGACGCTGGGGGCCGACGCCTCCTGACCCTCGATATTCGGGTGGATCGCGACACCGCCGCCCTGACCCAAACCTTGGCGCGCCTCTTGCCCGGAGCCAAGGTCAAGGTCGAGGGCCTGAATGACAATATCGTTCTGTCTGGCACCGTCGCGAACCTGGCTGAGGCCGGGCAGGTCGTGCAGATCGCGCAGAAGTTTGTCGGCAAGCCCGAGCAGGTGGTCAACCTCCTGACCATCGCGGGTAAGGATCAGGTGATGCTGAAGGTCCGCATCGTCGAGATGCAGCGCAGCGTCATCAAGCAACTGGGCGTCAATCTCAGCGCCGTCATTAATCAGACAGGCCAGCCGCAATATATGCTGGGCAAGGCTGTCAGCTGGGGCGTCAATGGCGCGCTGCAGGGGGGACTGACCGGCGGCTATGATTTTAACAGTGTCACCGGCAGCAATCCCACGGGAAAGTCCGGCTGGAACAAGGCGCAGAGCAAGCTTCAGGCCTTTGAGCGCGCCGGTCTGATCCGCACCCTGGCCGAGCCGACCTTGACCGCGGTCTCCGGAGAATCGGCCAAGTTCCTGGCCGGGGGCGAATATCCGGTTCCAACCGGGCAGGACAGCACCGGCAAGGTGTCGGTCGAGTTTAAGCCCTATGGGGTCGGCCTTGGCTTTACGCCGATGGTCCTGTCCGGCGGCCGGATTGCCTTAAAACTCTCGACCGAAGTGTCGGAGCTGAGCAATGACGGGGCCTTTACTTTAAGTTCTGGCGCAGGATCGACGGGGCTCACCATCAATGCCCTGACGGTCAATCGTGTTGAATCTTCCATTGAGCTTCCGTCGGGTGGGTCCTTGATGATTGCGGGCCTGCTCAAGGAAAAGACCCGGCAAGCCATCGATTCGATCCCCGGCATGAGCAACATGCCCGTACTCGGCCCCCTGTTTCGCTCTCGCGATTTCCTCAGCGGCCAGACCGAGCTGGTGGTGATCGTCACCCCCTACATTGTCGATGCCGCCCGTCCCGACCAGCTTCAAACCCCCGACGCCGGCATCCAGATCGCGAGCGACGCTCAAGCCTATCTCTTAGGACGGATGAACCGGGTTCAGCGCGCGCGGGCTGGAGCCGGGGCCAAGGGCGGTCCAGCCGAGGGCCAAACCTTTGTCGGCCCCTTTGGCTATGTGGTGGATTAGGAGCCTGATGACCATGACCCTTAAGGCCCTCTCCAGCTTCATAATCTTGATCGCCAGCCTGAGCCTGAGCGCCTGCGCGACACAGACCGGTGACCAGACGCCGTCGGCATCGGCGTCCCTGTCCGAGCGATTTGCCCCCCAGCTCGAAACCCGTCCCCAGACCCTGCTCCTCGCCCCACACGAGACAGGACTGTCGGATCGTCAGCAGCAGGCCATTTTCGCCTTCGTTGCCCAGTGGCGCGACAATGGCGGCGGGCTCATCACCGTTGAGGCTGCCTCAACCGGCGTGCCGGGAGCCTATGAGACCAGTGCGCAGGCCCTATCGGCCCTAGAAATGGCCGGGCTGGGACGTCATCAGATGCAGCTGATCGGCTATGACGCAGGCGGAGCGGTCGAAGCGCCGGTTCGCCTGCGCTATGACCATGTTTCAGTGCGGCGCGTCGACTGCGCAGCGCTGGCTGGCAACCTTTCCATTTCCGCCTCCAATGAGCCGCCTTCCAATTTTGGCTGTGCTCTGAACGCCAATATGGCCGCGCAGGTGGTCAATCCCCACGACCTGCTCACGCCGCGCGCGCAAGACCCCGCCGATGCGGCCCGCCGACTCTATGTCATCGACCTCTATCGCAAGGGGGCGGTGACCTCGTCGGCCAAGGACGCGCAGGCCTCTGGGGCCGTTTCCAAGGCGGTTCAGTAGGCGCATGGGGCCCGTGACCGACAGCCCTCTCCCCCTGTTTGATCTGGACCGGGCCGAGCCCCCCACCGATGTTGGGGGGAGAGCGGACGTGCCCCCTATTGCCATCCACCTTTTTCACGACACACCAGACATGGCCGCCTTCGCCCAGCGCATCTTGAGCGACCGCCGCATGGCCAAGGTTCAGTCGCGTATCCTGCCCGGCGGTCTTGGCGCGGCCACCGATCTCTATCGCAGCGAAACCACGCCGCAGTTGATCATCGTCGAATGGACCAAGGCGGCTCGGGCCCTGCTGGACCAGCTCGACCACTTGGCGGAGGTCTGTGACGCCAATACCAAGGTGATGGTTATCGGTCTCGCCAATGATATCGGCCTCTATCGCGAACTGATCCGGCGCGGCATTTCGGACTATCTGGTCGCGCCGCTCAAGATCGGCCAGGTCATTGAGGCGATCGCTAACCTGTTCACCGATCCACAGGCCCCGTTCATCGGCCGGATGGTGGCCTTTGTTGGGGCCAAGGGCGGGGTTGGGTCATCGATCCTCGCGCATAATGTGGCCTACGCCCTGTCGGAATCGGTCAGGGCCAGCACGGTTCTGGTCGATCTGGATCTGGCCTTTGGCACATCGGGGTTGGATTTCAATCAGGACCCGACCCAGGGCATTGTCGATGCCTTGAGCCAGCCTGGCCGGGTCGATGACGTCCTGCTCGACCGGTTCTTGGTCCAGATCACCGAACGGCTCAGCCTCTTTTCAGCCCCAGCCAGCCTCGAGCGGGACTTCGACTATCCGCCGGAGGCCTATCTGGCAGTGGCCGGTAAGATCCGCCGCCGCGCGCCCTTCGTGGTCTGGGACCTGCCGCACCTGTGGTCGCCGTGGGTCAGGCAAATGATCATCGCGGCCGACGATGTGGTGATCGTGTCCACGCCGGATCTGGCCGCCTTGCGCAACAGCAAGGCTCTGATCGACCTGATCCGTCAGGCCAGGCCCAATGATCCACCGCCGCGCCTCGTGCTCAATCAGGTGGGCGTCACCGGGCGGCCCGAGATACCTCCGGCTGAGTTTGGTGAAGCCATTGGCCTTTCGCCTTCCTTGATCCTGCCGTGGGAGCCCAAGCTATTTGGACAGGCCGCCAATAATGGCCAGATGATCCATGCCATCAATCCCAAGTCCAAGGTCGCAGAGGGCCTGAACCGTCTCGCCCAGATGATCAGTCGCCGGGAAGGTCCGAATTCAGCAAAACCCTCGCTTCTTTCCAGCCTGTTCAAGCGGTCATAGGTCCGGTCAATGTTTGGTAAGCGTCCCCTTTCCACCGATGACGGCCCCTCAAGCCCGGCCGGGTCAGGCACGCGGGTCGGCGAAGCGCCGCCCTCGGAACAGGCGAGCAGCTCGGTTCGGCAGGCCCTGTCCCCCTCGCCCAAAACAGCACTGATCAATCCTCCGTCCCTTGAAGCGACAGCCGCCAAGATGCGGGCCGCAACCGAAAGGCTGAAGGCGCAATCGGCGGCCAAATCGTCTTTGGCGACCGACAGCCTGTCCCATGCGGACCCTGCCGCCGTTGAGCGGTCGCAATATTATCAGGCCACCAAGTCGCTGATCTTTTCGACCCTCATTACCACCATCGATCTGCCAGAACTGGCCCAGATGTCGGCAGCCGTCGCCGCCGACGAGATCCGCGAGATCGTTGCGGAACTGGTGGTCTTGAAGAACGTCACCCTGTCCTCTGCCGAGCAGGACGTGCTGGTTCAGGACATTATCAATGATGTTCTGGGCTATGGCCCGCTCGAGCCCCTGCTGATGCGCGACGACATTGCCGACATCATGGTCAATGGGGCCAACCGGGTCTTCATCGAGGTCAATGGGAAGGTTCAACTGACCACCATCCGCTTTCGCGACAATGCCCAACTGATGAATATTTGCCAGCGGATCGTGTCTCAGGTTGGCCGCCGGGTCGATGAGAGCTCGCCCATCTGTGATGCCCGCCTCCCCGATGGCAGCCGCGTCAATGTCATTGCCCCGCCGCTGGCGATTGATGGTCCCACCCTCACCATCCGAAAGTTCAAGAAAGACAAGCTGACCATGCGCAATCTGGTCGATTTCAAATCGATCAGCCCGGACGGTGCGCGCGTCCTCAAGGTCATCAGCGCCTGTCGATGCAATATCTTGATTTCGGGGGGAACGGGCTCGGGCAAGACGACCTTGCTCAACAGCCTGACCTATTTCATCGACCCGACCGAGCGGATCGTCACCTGCGAGGACGCAGCCGAACTTCAGCTTCAGCAGCCCCATGTGGTGCGCCTAGAGACCCGCCCGCCCAATCTGGAAGGCAGCGGGGCCATCACCATGCGCGATCTGGTCAAGAACTGCCTGCGCATGAGGCCCGAGCGGATCATCGTCGGCGAGGTCCGGGGGCCTGAGGCCTTTGACCTGCTGCAGGCCATGAATACGGGCCATGACGGCTCGATGGGGACCTTGCACGCCAACTCGCCGCGCGAGGCCATCAGCCGCCTCGAATCGATGATCACCATGGGCGGCTATGGCCTGCCGTCAAAGAATATCCGCGAGATGATTGTCGGCTCGGTCGACATTATCATTCAAGCCGCCCGCCTTCGCGATGGGTCACGCCGCATCACCCACATTACCGAGGTGGTGGGCCTTGAGGGCGATGTCATCATCACCCAAGACCTGTTCGTCTTCGACATCACCGGCGAGGACGAGAACGGGCGCCTGATCGGTCGGCACAGATCCACCGGCATTGGCCGCCCGCGCTTTTGGGACCGCGCCAAATATTACGGGCTGGAGCGTAAGCTCGCCGATGCCTTAGACGCCTCGGAATAGCCATGGACAGCACGCCCCTCGTCCTTTTGGTATCGATCCTAGCCTTTACGATGGTTGGAGCCCTAGGGCTCGCCTTGGCGGGGAACAGCAAGCCCAGCAGCCGGATAATCAAACGGGCCAGCGCCATGGCCGCTGCCACCGCGCGCGCCCGCGCGGGCACCGCTCCGGTCAAGGGACGGCGCAGGCAGATGCTCAAGACCCTTCGGGGACAAACCAAGGCACAGGTCAAGGCGGCCCAATCGCTCGAGGCGCAGATCCAGCAGGCTGGCCTCAAGCTCACCCCGAATACCTTCATCATCATAAGCGCAGCGGTGGGGCTCGGCATCCTGCTGTTGGCCTTAAGCCTCAAGGTGAAGCTGGTCTTAGCCCTCGGCCTTGGCTTTGCCGCAGGATTTGGGTTGCCAAGATGGGTGCTGGGCAACCTCGTCAAGCGGCGTTTGAAACAGTTTACCGAAGCCTTTCCCGACGCCATCGATATCATTGTGCGCGGCATTCGCTCAGGCCTGCCCTTGAACGATTGCCTCAAGATCATCGGTCAAGAATGTCCCGAGCCCTTGGCCGGTGAATTTCGGCGGCTGGTCGAGACCATGACCTTGGGCGGAACGGTCGAAATGGCCTTGGCGCAAATGTCAGAGCGCATTCCCACGCAGGAACTTCGCTTCTTCACCGTCGTCCTGTCGATCCAGCAAAAGGCCGGGGGCAATCTGGGCGAGGCACTGGGCAACCTGTCGAGCGTTCTTCGCGCCCGCAAGCTGATGCGCGAAAAGATCAAGGCCCTGTCATCGGAGGCGACAGCTTCGGCCTTTATCATCGGGTCCATGCCGCCCGCCGTGATCATCCTGATCAGCGTCACCTCTCCGGCCTATATGTCCTTGATGTTCACCGTACCCAAGGGCCAACTGATGTTGCTGGGCGGCCTCATCTGGATGTCGCTGGGTATTTTCGTGATGCGCCGCATGATCAATTTCCAGATCTAGGGGCGGTTATGAGCTTTACCGAGACGGTTCTGGACCCCAACAACCTGCTCACGGCTTTGGTGGGCATCGTGACCTTCGCGACGATCTTAACCCTAGCCTCACCGCTCTTTGGCCGCGGCACGCTGGAAAAGCGCATGAAGCTGGTCACCCGCCACCGCGACGATCTGCGCCGGCAGAGCCGCGAGGCCCTCGCCAAGTCGAGCCGATCAGCGCTTCGTCACACCGACGAGGGATTCTTCAAACGGGTGGTGGACGCCCTCAAATTGCGGCGCTTGCTGGAGGATCCGAAGGTCATCGAAAATCTTGCGGGCGCGGGATTTCGCGGCCCTCGGCCGGTGACAACCTTCTATTTCTTTCGCTTCTCCATGCCGTTCATCTCGGCAGGCCTTGTCAGTTTCTATCTGTTTTTCATTCAGGACTTTGGCCTACCGACCCTGACCAAGATCTGCGCCTGTCTGGGATCGCTGACCATCGGGTTCTATCTGCCTAACCTCTATATCACCAACGCCGCGACCAAGCGCAGAGACGCCATCGTTGCGGCCTGGCCCGACGCCTTAGACCTGTTACTGATCTGTGTGGAATCGGGAATGTCCATCGAGGTCGCCATGCAAAAGGTCGGTCAGGAGATCGGCCCCACCTCCATTGCTCTGGCCGAAGAGTTGATCTTGCTGGTGGCGGAACTTAGCTTCCTGCCCGAACGGCGCATGGCCTATGAGGGGCTGGCCAAGCGGGTCAACCATCCCGGCATCAAGTCCGTCGCAACCGCCATGATCCAGGCCGAGCGCTATGGCACGCCGCTGGGCAATGCCTTGCGGGTCATGGCCAAGGAAAATCGCGAACTGCGCCTTTCGGCTGCCGAGAAGAAGGCCGCCGCCCTGCCCGCACAACTGACCGTCCCGATGATCCTGTTCTTCTTGCCGGTCCTGTTCACGGTGATCCTTGGACCCGCGATCATCAAGGTTCAGGAACTGTTGGGTAACCCATAGGGGCCCCTTAAGTCCTAGGCGTGAGGCTGGATGCCGCCTTCAGATAGGCCAGATTATTGTCGGCCATGGCTGGGGGAAGGGTTTCCCGCAGGATCTTTTCGGCCTCACCGATCTTGCCTTGATAGCCCAGAACCAGACTGAGGTTCTGGCGGATCTGCACCGTCGCTCCCGGCTGGTTCACCGCCTTGCGCAGCAGGCCCTCGGCGCGGCCATAGTCGCCCCGGCCTGCATAATAGAGGGCCAGATTGGACAGGACGGCGGGATTGTCTTTCGACCGTTTGAGCGCCTGCACATAGGCGCCAATGGCATCGGCATCGCGGCCAACCTGCTCATAGGCCGCTCCAAGCAAGGACAGGGGCCGCCAGTCTCTGGGCTTGAGGTTTACGGCCTTGAGGGCCGGTTCAATGGCATAGAAGCCCTGCCCTGCTGCCGCATAGGCCCGGGCACATTCGAGCAGCGCCTCATAGGCCTTGGGATCAGACACCAAGACCTGCTTGGCCGTCTCTACCGCCTCGTCATATTGGCCAAGGCCGCGCAGAGCCGCCGCCAGACGGGTTCCTGCCTCAAGATCGGTCTCATCCAGACTATAGTGCTGCGCCCAGAACCCCGCCCGGGCCAAGGGATCGAGCCGGTCTGCCTGTTGACGATCTTTCGCCGTCGCGCGGCTGTTGGGCTTAGGCTTGGCCGAGGCCTCCTTCGGCATAGATTTGGCGGGAGCTGCCGGATCAGAGGCCCAAACCACGGTCGGGACGCTGAGACCCGACCCCACGATCACAGCAAAGAGGGCCGCTGCCGCGATCTGATGGGCCCTAGGGCTTGCGAGGGGGGTGCGCGTGGGACACATGAGAGGTAACATCCTTCGAATGCTCCGATCACTATCTCTAGATGCTTTCAATTAAGTGTTAACCCAAGCGGGTTTTTCGGTTGATTTTGTCTGTAAAGGTCTTGCATGTCTGACCTGTTGTCCAAGGCCCAAGAGGGTGCCGTTCTGCCCATCCATGCCCTGTATGAGGCGGACCTCGCTGGATTCTTGGACCAGCGCCCAGCGGCGGCGCGCCGTTTCGCAGATATTTCAGGATTTAAGGGCCGAGCGGGTGAGATCCTGATCCTGCCCCAGCCGAACGGTGAAATGGACTGCGTCCTCTTTGGCTTGGGTACAGCGCCAAAAGACATCAGCCATTTGGACGCGATGGCCTTTCGCGGCTTAGCGGCGAAGCTTCCTGAGGGCCAATATCAGATCGCCTCGGCCCCCGCAGGCTACAGTCCTGCTGCCATTGCCTTGGCCTGGTCGCTCGGTCTCTATGGGTTCACGCGCTACAAATCGGGCCAAGCGCGGTCCAAGGCGCGGCTGATCGCGGCAGAGGGTGTCGATGTGACCGAGACCCGTGTCATTGCCGACGCCTGCACCTTGGCCAAGGACATGGTCAATACGCCCGCCAATAATATGGGCCCGGTTGAGATCGAGGCCATCGCCCGCGATCTGGCCAAGAGCTTTGGCGCCACCATCAGCGTCATTACCGGCGACGCGCTGCTGAGCCAAAACTATCCGGCGGTCCATGCTGTTGGCCGCGCCGCCGATCCTGCCCGCGCGTCACGCATGATCGAAATGGCGTGGGGCGTGGCGGACCATCCCCACATCTGCATCATCGGCAAGGGTGTGGTGTTTGATACGGGCGGCCTCGATATGAAGCCCTCGGCGGGCATGAGGCTGATGAAGAAGGATATGGGCGGCGCAGCCCATGCCTTGGCGCTGGCCCAAATGATCATGGCCCTCGGGCTTAGAGTGCGCTTGAGCGTGCTGGTGCCTGTGGTCGAAAACGCGATCTCGGGCGATGCCATGAGACCGGGCGATGTGCTGGCCTCGCGCAAGGGCCTGTCGATCGAGGTCGGCAATACGGATGCGGAGGGGCGTCTGATCCTCGCCGATGCCTTGACCCGCGCCTGCGAGCTGAGCCCTGCCCTGACCATCGACATGGCCACCTTGACCGGTGCCGCCCGCGTGGCGCTAGGGCCTCAGGTGATCCCCTTCTATACGCCCGATGATAAACTTGCCGCAGACATTGCCCATGCGGCGCACCAAACTGGCGATCCCCTGTGGCGTATGCCGCTATGGGATGGATATAGGCCCGCTTTGGATAGCGATATTGCCGACATCAAGAATGATCCCGACGGCTGGGCCCAGGCCGGATCGGTCACGGCGGCTCTCTTCCTGCAAAGGTTCGCGCCCGAGGGGGCTTGGGTCCATCTGGACATCTATGCTTGGAACCCGCGCAGCCGTCCTGGCTTTCCCAGCGGCGGTGAGGCTCAGGCCATCCGCGCGCTCTTGGCCATGATTAAGGCCCGCTATTCATGACCGGGCCTTTTGATCCTCGCGTAACCGCCATTGGCGGTGATCTGGCCTCGATAGCCCTACAAGGGATCGTCCCGGCCAAGACCTATCAGGCCGCTATGCTGATGCAGGTCAGCGCCGCCGTTGTGCCCATCCGCGCCGCGCCCTTGGGCGACGCCGAACAGTGGGACCAGATGATCTTTGGCGAGGGCTTTGACCTGTTGGCCGAGGTCGATGGCTTTGGCTGGGGGCAGGCCCGCCGTGACGGCTATGTCGGCTATGTCGCCCTAGACGCCCTATCGGCCCCGGTTCTGGCCCCGACCCACAGGGTCAGCGCCCTTCGTACCTATGGCTTTAGCGAGCCCTCCATCAAGTCCGCCCCCATTGGCCTCTATAGTCTCAACGCTCTGGTGACGGTGGAGGCGCGCGAGGGCCGCTTTGTTCGCACCGCGCGGGCGGGGTGGTTCGTCGAAAGCCAACTTTGCCCCATCGGCCAGTTCGAAACCGATCCGGTGGCTGTGGCCGAACGGTTCTTGGGCGCGCCCTATCAGTGGGGGGGGCGAGAGAGTCTTGGGCTCGACTGTTCAGGGCTGGTGCAGCAGGCCTTCTATGCCTGCGGGCTGGCCTGTCCTCGTGATACAGACATGCAGGCAGCGCAGATTGGCACCGCCATTGACGGCTCAGAGCTCAGGCGCGGGGATCTGGTGTTCTGGAAGGGGCATGTGGGACTAATGCAGGACGCGGCCACCCTGCTGCACGCCAATGCCCACCATATGGCCGTAAAAAGAGAGCCGCTGGACGGCGCGATCTTGCGAATAGAGGCAGCAGGAAGTGGAAAGCCGACCGCCTTTCGCCGACCCTAGGGTCTGACGAAAGGCTTGATCAGATCAATTAGGCCGCTGGCTTTTCAGCTGCTGGAGCCGCCGCTGCATCTGCAGCAGGTGCCGCCTCAGCCGCTGGTGCGGGGGCTGAGGCGGGGGCTGGAGCCGGGATCGGCAGGGTGGAGCCGAGGCTGTGCAGATAGGCGATCATATTGATGCGATCTTCGGGCTTCTTCAGGCCGACGAACGACATCTTGGTGCCCGAAATATATTTTTGCGGCGCGAGCAGGAACGCGTTGAGATTCTCATAGCCCCAAGCCGGGGTCTTTTCGCCATAGGCTTTCAAGCCGTCAGAATAGGCCATGCCCGCGTGACTGCCGGGCTTAATGCCAACGACACCATATAGGTTTGGCCCGACCAGGTTGGCCCCGCCCTGATTGAAGCTATGGCAAGAGATGCATTTCTTAGCGACGGCCTCACCGGCAGCAATATCGGCGGTCGGCAGAACCGTGCCCCAGTCGATGGCCACTTCGACCGCAGCCGCGCCACCTTCACCGGCCTCTTCGGCAATGGTGATGGCATAGCCAGGCTTTTCAACCGGCTCGACCTTATAGATGACGCTCGTCAATTCTTTGAGGCCGACAATGGCCAGTCCAGTCGCCAATACGGCGCCAGCGATCTTGTTAAAGCCCAGGTCGCTCATGTTCTTTCGTAAGCCCTCTCAGCAGGCGTCAGTCCCCAAAGGGAATCCACGCCCTGTTCTTGCGTTTGCGTCTCTTACACGCTACCGCCGCTCGTGCAACGTTCCAAATGGCCCGTCACTGCGACAGGTCCATGAGCCGCGCCAATTGGTCGCAAATACCGCTGTGTTTGGGGCCATTTCAATAGAAGATATGCACTGCCCCTAAGGTTTCGGAATTTTGCCCATGAACCCCATTATCATCATCCCCGCCCGGCTCGCCGCAACACGCCTTCCGGGCAAGCCTCTGGCCATGATTGGCGGGGTGCCAATGATCGTTCGGGTCCTGCGGCAGGCCGAAGCGGCCCATGCTGGACCGGTTGCGGTCGCAGCGGGCGATCAGGCTATTGTCGATGCGGTTGAGGCGGCGGGCGGGCGGGCGGTTCTGACCGATCCAAACCTGCCGTCTGGATCTGACCGGATTCTCGCGGCCCTAGAGGTCTTGGACCCCAAGGGCGCGCATGATGTGGTGGTCAACCTTCAGGGCGATATTCCCTTCATTGCCCCCAGCGCCATCGCGTCCTGCACTGACCTTCTGGCAGCCGAGCCGTCTTGCGACATCGCCACCTTGGTCGCGCCAGAGACAAAAGCCGCCGATCGCTCTGATCCAGACCTGCCCAAGGCGGTGA
This sequence comes from Caulobacteraceae bacterium, assembly GCA_947441065.1. Taxonomy (GTDB): domain Bacteria; phylum Pseudomonadota; class Alphaproteobacteria; order Caulobacterales; family Caulobacteraceae; genus CAISGS01. Next base: position 101,360 of record CANESI010000001.1, on the reverse strand, counting down.
TGGCGATGGATGGGCAAAGGCGGCGAGGCCGGGCGCTCTATTTCACCCGCTCAACCCTCTATGGCGATGCGCCGGTCTGGCTCCATATCGGCATCTATGCCTATCGCCGCGAGGCCCTGCTGCGGTTTCACGCGGCAGCCCCCTCGCCTTTGGAGCGGTTAGAACGGCTTGAACAGCTTCGGGCGCTTGAAATGGGCCTGTCGATCTGGGCCTCGGTGGTGGACAGTTTCCCCATCTCGGTGGATACCCCTTCGGACCTTGAGGCCGCCTGCGCCTTTGCGGCCCAACTCTAACCGGATCAGTCGCCCATGACGTCCCTTCCAAAGATCGCCTTTCAGGGTGAACTCGGCGCCAATAGCCACGAAGCCTGCTCGCTGCATTTTTCTGGGCATGAGGCCGTGCCCTGCCCGACCTTTGACGAGGCCTTCGAGGCGGTGCGCAGCGGAGCCTGCGCCTTGGCCATGATCCCAGTTGAAAATTCGGTGGCCGGGCGCGTGGCCGATGTCCATCACCTCCTGCCCTCATCGGGGCTAAAGATCATCGGTGAGCGGTTCATGCCCATTCACCACCAACTGCTGGCCAATCGCGGCGTGAGCTTGGCGCAGGTGCGCGAGGTCTCCAGCCACGTGATGGCGCTGGCCCAATGTCGCAAGGTGATCAAGGCCCACGGACTGACGGCCCATATTGTCGGTGATACGGCAGGCGCGGCCCGGTTCTTGGCGGCCAATCCTGACCCGACCCAAGCGGCCATTGCCTCGCGCATGGCGGCGGAGCTCTATGGCCTCGATATTCTGCAAAAGGATATTGAGGACGCCGCCCACAATACCACGCGCTTCTTGGTCATGACGGCCGATCCGGCACCGACCCCGCCGCCCAGCGAGGCGCGCTGTGTGACCAGCTTTGTCTTCCGGGTGCGCAACCTTCCCGCCGCCCTCTATAAGGCGCTCGGCGGCTTTGCGACCAATGGCGTCAATATGAGCAAGCTGGAAAGCTATATGGAGGACGGGGCCTTCACCGCCACCATGTTCTATGCCGAGGTCGATGGCCGCCCCGAAGATGCGGCCATGGGCCTAGCCTTTGAAGAGCTGGGCTTCTTCACCGACCGGTTTGAAATCCTCGGCGTCTATCCCGCCGATCCGTTCCGCGACAGAGCTTAGAAACCTTCGACCCAAGCCTTCAGAATAGTATGGGCGATAGCCATGGGCGGCGGGGCGAAGACGCCCGGCAGGTCGCCCTTTAGCAGGGCCGCAGCCTCATCGCGGCTGAACCAGCGGACCTCTTCCAGCTCGGTCTGATCGGGCGTGGCCTCATCATCGCTGACCTCGGCGATCAGGCCGATCATCAGGCTGGAGGGATAGGGCCAGGGCTGGGTGGAGTGATAGCGCACCGACAGGGCAGTCAGGCCTGATTCTTCCATCACCTCGCGGGCGCAGGCCTCCTCTATCGATTCGCCGGGCTCCAAAAAGCCCGCCAGAGCCGAGAACATGCCCTTGGGCCAGATGGCTTGGCGACCCAAGAGGCAGCGCTCGCCAAAGACCGGCAACATGATCACCACCGGGTCCGTGCGCGGGAAATGCTCGCCCTTGCAGGAGGGACAGGCCCGCTTCCAGCCACCCTCGCGCACTTCGCTGGGCTGGCCACAGGCAGAGCAGAACTTGTGACGACGGCGCCATTCAAACAGGCTCTTGGCCGTCGATAGGATCGCCGCATCGGTGGCAGGCAGACGCGGGGCGATGGCCCGCAGATCTTCAAAACGGCCCAGCCCGTTCAATGGGCCTTCTGCCGGATCCGCGCCGCCCTCAAGGTCTACAGCGAAAACAGCGGTCTCTTTCCAGAGGCCCATAAAGGCGAGGCGCTCTTGGCCACCGGCCAGTTCTCCGGCCAAGCTGGCGCGCAGATAAGCGATCTGAACGCTCTTGGGTTCGGCCCCATTCTCGACCAGTGGCTTACCGTTCCAGATGGCGACCGCCAAGGAACTGGGATCAGCCAGCTTTTCGGCCAGCCAAGCCTCGTCGGTACGTCGGTCGCTGACCCGATTGAGTGGGTTACCGGCAAAGGTATTGACGAAGGTTTGCAGGGCCATATCCAGTCCTCGAAGCTTGGGTTCGGTCAGCACAGCGCGGTGCCGGATCGGGATTGCCCCGAACCGGCCCGCTTCGCAAGGCTTAGGCGTCCGCTTTAGCGGCTGAGCCTAATTTTAAGCCTCGGACTTGACGTAGATCGAGCGCTTTACGGTCGAGAACACCCGGTGAACCATCGGCTCAAAGGCGCTGAGGGGCATGCTCTCATAGGCCGGATCGAAGGCGGCCTGATCATAGAGGTGACAGAACTGAGCGGTGTGCTCAAAGGCCGGATGGCCGCGATGCTGTTCGCGGGCCTCACGGTCTAGGCCGATATAGTGGAAGAAATAATAGCCTTGGAAAATGCCGTGCTGCTCGACCATCCAGTGGTTCTGCTCGCTGACAAAGGGCTTGAGAATGGCGGCGGCTATGTCGGCATGATTCCGGGGACCTAGAATGTCGCCCATATCGTGCAGCAGGGCGCAGACGACATATTCCTCGTCGCGGCCGTCCTTGAAGGCGCGGGTCGCGGTTTGCAGGCTGTGCTCCAGCCGGTCGACAGCGAAGCCGCCGCAATCGCCGTCAAGCATCTTGAGATGGGACAACACTCGATCGGGCAGCTCCTTGACGAAGGGGGCCATAGATTTGCCGATGATGGCCCAGTCTTCAGCGGTGCCTTCGGTCATGGCATGGAACTTAGCGGATTCAGTCTGGGGGGAATGGCCGTCAGCCATGGGGCGTCTCCTTGCTTTGCATTTTTTTCAATCGTGCGCCGGACAGATCGTCTCGTCAACAAAACCGGTTGCTGACAAGCAAGATGGGATTGTCTAGAACAGATCTTAGGCGGGCATGATGTAGTGGTAGCCTGCGAGCTTCCCAAGCTTGTCGTGAGGGTTCGATTCCCTCTGCCCGCTCCAACACCACCGGACCTAGCCAAGCTGAAGGGCGATTTGCGCAGTCTCAAAGTGCCGTTTCAGAAGCAAATGCCGTGAGAGGTCGTCTTGGCCTATCTCTGCTTGGATCGCTGTTGATCCTTATGGCGGGTGTGCCATCGGTGCCTGCCTTGGCCGCGCCGTCTCACGGGCTAAAAGATCATATTGCCCGGCTTCAAAAACCCCGCCTGACCCATCAGCCCGCTGTTGAGATGTCTGACCTCATTGTCGACCTCATGCCGAAGTCGGGAACCCGCTTTGATTGGGAGCCCGAGCTTGAGGCCTCGCTCATCTGGCTGTCAGACAAGCCCGGCAGGACTCAGCAGGGCGACTATATTCGCCAAGCCTTGGCCCGGATTCACACCCAAGGCACAGCACCTGTGGCGTTAAGGCGTCGGCGGCGCGAAGCGGGGTGGACCCTGAAACTGATCACCGACCAGCCCATGTCGCTTGGTCCCCGCTGGATCGAAATTTCTCCTGGCATGCCGGGAAAGGGCTGTTTTGGCATCTTCTATTCGGGCTGCCTCTTTACCGCCGAACAGGTGTTTGCCAGCGCGGACCTAAAGCCTCGCCTGCAGTGCCGGGTCGGAGATATGTTTAGTTTCAATCAGATATACCTTGTTTCACACCCCGGCCGAACCGATGTGTTGGTTGTCTATAGCTACACCAATGCCGACGAGGATGAGCTGTCTTGGGTCCAGATTCACAAGGTCAGCGACCTCAAACTTTTTTGCAAAAAATCGTAATTTACCACTTGCGAAGTTTCGATAGCTTGTGATAGCCATCAAGGTACTGGACGGTAGTGATAACTCTCGAGTTGAACTTCTGGTCCTGCCATAGGGCAAAATGCCCCCGGACTTAAAATGAGCCCGGACACCTCGAAGAAGGAACATCGTCATGGCGCTGAACAGCGTTAACACTAACACGCAGGCATTGATTGCGCTGCAAAATCTGAACACCACCGCCTCAGATCTGGCTCTCAGCCAAAATCGCATCTCTACCGGCCGTAAGGTTGATAGTGCCAAAGACAATGGTTCGACATGGGCCATTGCCCAATCCATGCGGGCAAATTCGCAATCACTAAACGCCGTACGGGACTCTTTGCAGCGCGGGCAATCGACCATCGACGTGGCGATGGCCGCGGCGGGGTCGATTTCAGATCTTCTCCTACAAATGAAAGAAAAGGCACTCGCTGCGTCTGATACGACGCTCGATACAGCCAGCCGAGAATCCTTGAATGTGGACTTCAAGGCCCTCCGCGATCAGATCGCCAAGACGGTCGCCAATGCCGAATTTAACGGCTCCAACATGATCAAGACCGGCGGCTCCAGCATCTTTGCACTAGCCAATGCCGCCGGAACCAATCGCCTGACCGTTTCGGCCCAATCTCTGGGTCTGGGCAGCGCGAACCTGACCGGTATCGGCAGCACGGCGAGCCTTCAGTCCAACACGGCCTCTACAGCCTTGGCCATGATCGCCACCGTCAATACCGCCATCGGCAAGGTCAGCACGGCCTTGGCAAAGTTGGGCACTGGATCAAAGGCCTTGGATATGCACCTCACCTTCATCAACAAGCTGCAGGATAGTATCGACAGTGGTATCGGCAACCTCGTCGATGCCGATCTGGCGAAGGAAAGTGCCAAGATACAATCGCTACAAACCCGCCAACAGCTCGGGGTCCAAGCCCTAGCCATCGCGAACTCATCAACTCAAACCCTGTTAAGTCTTTTTCAGTAGGGGCAGCCGGCAGGTGAATCGGTAACCCTGATTTGCACTTCGAGGGACGGTATGGCGAAGGCCAGCCGTCCCTTTTGGCTGTCCGGAGCCAGACAACAGAGAGAGAGAGAGAGAAATAACATTTATTATGTATTGCTAAAATGCGGAATTGAAAAACATAAACCCATTAATTGATCGATTATCCGTGCATTTTAAAATATTTACCTCATTAGATATAGGCATAAAATCATAATTATAGCCATGATTTGGTTTAAATAAACGATTAAACCGCGAAAAATGCAAAATTGTTTCGCTGAGTATTTATTATATTATCCTCGTTGCATCCAATATTGCATTCCAATTTCTGACGTTTAGACTTCTTAATGCGTTGAGTTTACTGAGTTTTAATGAAATCAAACATATTACAGGACCATCGACCGTGATGTCGCCAGCCATGCTGGGAACCAGGGGCCTTCGCCATGACCACCAATTACGACCTTAATCAGCGCATGAGCTTCATGCGCCTTGATGAACCCAGTGGCCGGGCCCTGCGATCAATCAAGCCCATCATTGAGCGGTCATTACCGGGCGCGCTCGAGACCTTCTATGGTCAGGTTCGGCAATATCCAGAGGTCAAACGCTTCTTCAGCGACGACCGCGCCATCGAAAGTGCCGGTACACGCCAACAGCGCCACTGGGGCAATATTTCCTCCGCCGATTTCAATGACGACTATGTGCGCAGCGTGCGCACCATTGGAAATGTTCATGCCCGCATCGGCCTAGAGCCCCGCTGGTACATCGGCGGCTATGCCCTCATCACTGAACAGTTGATCCGCGCCACCTTGAAGGAGCGCCTACCCAAGGGCGGCCTGCTGACCAAGCCGCTCAAGGATGCGGATCTGGCCGATCCGATCGTTGCCCTGATCAAGGCTGTCATGCTCGACATGGACTTCAGCATCTCGATCTATATCGAAGCGCTTGATGATGAGCGCAAGGCCAAGGAAGTCGCACTTGCAGAGGCTGAGCAACAGCAGTCGGCGCTGGTCGAGGCCCTGGCCAAGGCTTTGGCAGACCTATCGAACGGTGACCTCACCACCCGCCTGACCCAAAAATTCGCGCCACAATATACCAAGCTTCAAGACGACTTTAACGGTGCCATGGAGCAACTCCAGACCACCATGTCGGTGATTGGCCAAGCGTCGGACGGGATCCGGTCTGGCACCAACGAAATCTCGATGGCGTCAGACGACCTGTCGCGCCGCACCGAAAACCAAGCCGCCAGTTTGGAACAGGCCGCCGCCGCTCTGGGCGAGATCACCTCGACGGTGCGTCGCTCGTCCGAAGGGGCGATCCAGGCCAAACGGGCCGTCAATTCGGCCAAGACGGGCGCCGAACAGTCGGGCGTCATCGTCAGCCAAGCCGTCTCGGCCATGAGCGAAATTGAATCCTCTTCGCGTCAGATCACTCAGATCATCGGCGTCATTGACGAGATCGCCTTCCAAACCAACCTTCTGGCCCTCAATGCCGGGGTCGAGGCTGCCCGCGCCGGTGATGCGGGCCGAGGCTTTGCCGTTGTCGCCTCCGAAGTGCGGGCCTTGGCTCAGCGCTCTGCCGAAGCCGCTAAGGAGATCAAGGGCCTGATTAGCGAAAGTTCGCGTCAAGTCGCTGCGGGCGTCGATCTGGTGGGTCAGACCGGTCAGGCCTTGAAGCGGATCGTTGAAGAGGTCGCCGAGATCAATGATCTGGTCTCCCAGATCGCCGCCTCCGCCGAAGAACAGTCCATCGGCCTGCAAGAGGTCAATACCACCGTCGTCCAGATGGATCAGGTGACCCAGCAGAACGCCGCCATGGTCGAACAATCCACCGCCGCCAGCCGCCAGTTGGCCGACGAGACCACCAACCTTCAGGCCCTGATTGGCCGGTTTAACTATGGTGAAGTGGCCACCCTTGCGACCAGCCGCGCGCCCAGCAGACCCGCGGCTCGGCCTGCACCGACCTTTGCCAGTCGGCCCTCGGCAGCCCCTGCACCGGTCCGCAAACCTGCGCCGTCAGCCTCTGACGAGGGCTGGGAAGAGTTCTAGACCTCACCCTCTCGAAGAAGAAGATAGATTGGCCCTGAACCTCACCGTTCGGGGCCTAAATCTTTATGGGCACCCGCATGGGCTCGGGCCAAAGGGCTGCGGACGCGCCGATCAGGGCCAATGCGCTGTAGCACCAGGGACAGTGCCCGACCATTGATAGCCAGGTCATCGGCGTCGCGCCCAAACACCAACCGACCGGCATCGCGCCCGCTTTGGCACCCATCACTGCGGCTAACGCACTGATCAGACCCCCCGTCAGAAGGCTGATAGACAATAGGGTGCGCGCGCGATGGGCCTTGATATATGGCATTTTATGTCTGTTCACGGCCATCTACACCCTCATTCGAACCCACCCGAGCAACTGCCGGGGCCCTGTTTCAAAGGCCAGCCTAGCGCCAACACCGCGCCCAAGCTGCGTGTCAAATGGACGCTCAACGCACCCGCTCGGCAGGGCAATCCACGCGGGCAAAACCGCATGTGCGACAACTCGTCGGATAGCGGCAATTACCCATAAATGAAATAGGGATTTTAGGCTGTCACTTCACGTCAGTCTTGCGCATGGCGGGGGAGCACAATGGCGGCAATCGACGGGCCCAAGGGCACAGCTACTTCTGGCGCGGGTCTCCTCGCTGGCCTTCTCGGCCTTGGTGTCTTCCTCACCATCTTCATGGCTTCCCGAACCCACGACCCAAGGTTCATGGTTCACGCCTATATCTTCATGGCCGCCTTTACTGCGGCCTTAGCCGTTCTGGTGATTGGCAGTTCGGCGGGCCGATTTGTTCAGAGCGAGGACAGATATGAAGATGGCGCCATCCGCGCCGGGGTCATTGCCTCGCTCTTCTGGGGCGTCGTCGGCATGCTGGTCGGGGTGGTCATCGCCTCGCAGTTGTCCTGGCCCAACCTGTTCTATTTCCCCGAATTTGGCTGGTTGAACTTTGGCCGCTTGCGGCCATTGCATACCTCTGGCGTGATCTTCGCCTTTGGCGGCAACGTCCTGATCGCCACCTCCTTCTATGTCGTCCAGCGCACCTCTAAGGCCCGGCTAGCGGGCGGCATCGTTGATGGGCCGCTGGCGATGGACAATGCCATGAACCTCGAAGCGGCCATGGCGAAGGGCTTGGACCTGCGGGTTGCAGGCCATGCCGACGTGCTGATCGTCCCCAATATCGAGGCCGGAAACATGCTGGCCAAGGACCTGATCTTTGTCAGTGGCGCGGCCTCTGCGGGACTTGTGGTCGGCGCGAGTGTGCCGATCATCCTGACCAGTCGCTCTGACGATGCCGCCGTACGGGTCGCCTCCTGCGCGGTGGCTCTGGCCTATGATGTCTGGCGGCGAACAGGCCGGCCGATCATGGATTGGGCGGCTCTGGCTGAAGCTCAGCCGTCACAAAAGGCTTAAGCCCTTGAAGGCCATCCTCACCCTCAATGGCGGCTCGGCGACGCTCAAGGTCGCCCTGTTTGAGGCGGCAGCGCCCCATCGCCGCCTGGGCGACGGGGTGATCGAGCGGTTCGGCGTGGGACCGCGCTTGCGGCTTCGCGCGCCGGGCCTTGCCGACCACCTGCAGGACTGGGCCAAGGGAGAAGGGCCATCCGATGCGCAAGCGGCCTTCCATGCCCTCTGGCCCGCCCTTAAGGCTCGCCACAGCGACCTCGAGATCGTCGCGGTCGGACATCGCATCGTCCATGGCGGGGCCGACCATGCCGGTCCATGCCTGATCGACGCCGCCGCCCTACGCAGCATAGAGCGCCTTTCCCCCCTCGCGCCGCTGCATCAACCGACAAATCTGGCGGTGCTGGAGGCCGCGCAGCAGGACCTGCCCAAGGCCCAGCATGTCGCCTGTTTTGACACGGCCTTTCACCGGGGGCGTGCCTTTGAGACCGAAGCTTTTGCCCTGCCGCGCCACTTCTATGAGGAGGGTGTTCGCCGCTATGGCTTTCACGGCCTGTCCTATGCCTCGGTTTTGACCCATCTACGCCAAGAGCGGCCCGATCTGGCGGATGGCAAGATTGTGATTGCACATCTGGGCTCCGGCTGTTCGCTCTGCGGTCTCGATCAAGGGCGCAGCGTCGCCACGACCATGGGCTTTTCGGCCCTTGATGGCCTGCCGATGGGCACCCGCACGGGCACCATCGATCCGGGGGTTTTGCTCTATCTGATGACCGATCGCGGGATGGACGCCAAGGCGATTGAGGACCTGCTCTATCGACGTTCAGGACTGCTCGGCCTATCAGGCCTATCGGCGGACGTGCGCGATCTTGAGGCCTCAGATCAGCCGCTGGCCAAACAGGCTCTGGACTATTTTTGTAGCCGCGTCGCCGTGGGCATCGCCGCCATGGCCGGGGAACTGGGCGGGCTAGATGGGGTGATCTTTACCGCCGGGATCGGAGAAAATGCACCGACGATCCGTCGTGACATTAGCCGCAGGCTCGGATGGCTGGGCGCGACATTGGACCCCGAGGCCAATCAAGAGGGGCACCGTGTGCTGTCCACGGCAGGATCTGGCCTTGCCCTCTGTATCATTCCCACCGATGAGGAAAGCCAGATCGCCATCCAGACGGCGGCGCTCTGCGGCCTCTAGGGCTTTGACCAAAATCGAGGCAGTTCCAGCGCGAGCCTCAAGGCCTGCTCCGCCTTCAGCGCTGCATCCGCCTGCCCGACATAGAGGCTGGCAAGGGCCTGACCGGCGTCAAAGGCTGCGGGACCGCTGCCATGGGCACGCAGCAGTGCCTCTCCCACAGCGCGGTCATTGACCAGACCCAACCGATCTTGAACCTGTTTGACCGCATCAATCAGACGGCGACGACGCTCTGATCCCTCCGGATAGAGGCTGGCAAAGAGCTCCATCCCATAACGGAAATTTTTTCCGCGAATACGGACCCGATGCTGCGCCTCCGCAGGCAGGCTGGTCAGGTCCTTGCCATCGGTCTTGAGCTTGCGGCGCAAACGTTCCAGCGCCTGGTCAGCAAAATCCAACACGGGCTGATCACGCAGGCCAGCTTGTGACCAAGGGCTCTGGCGCCAATCGCCGGCCTCAGCCCAAGCCATGACCGTCAACAGGGTTTGACCATAGGCGTGTGACGCCAAGACCCGGCCGACCTCGTCATAGGCCTGACCGCGATCAAGGATGAGGGCCTCAAGCAGACGGGGGGAAGGCTGTTCCGAGGTCTCAATCCGCGCAATCAGCACATCCAGATCGCGCGCGCGGCCCATCGTTTGGCTAAGCGCGCCAAGACGGCCACGCATGTCGATAAAGGCCTGATCGGCTACCACCGCCTTAAACAGGCCCAAGGTCGCTCTGAGGCGGCGCAGGGCGACGCGGACCTGATGGAGTGCCTCGACCTCGCGGTTCTGACTGACCAAGGCGTCATTGTGCAAAATATGGCCAAGCCCTTCTCGGACCATGGCGCTAAGCGCCTGACCCACGCTCAGGCCAGACAGGTCCAATCGACTTTCCGCCTTAAGCGGCGAAAGGTTGTCATTGGCCAGCAAGGCAAAGCCCCGATCGGCCTTAGACTGGGATGAAGCGACAAGCCGGGTCTCGGCCGCCATACTCAAGGCCAGATCAATAAGGGCGCGCGTGGGCCCCTCAATCAATTCCAATTCCAGTTCGGCAAAGTCCTGCACCCGGCCAGCGGCCTGGACCCGGCCAATATCGAGCGCCATTTCGATCTGACAGTCGGGCATGGGATTAATGAGGGCGGTTCGCCGATCCACCTGAATCAGAAAGAGGGGACGCAACTGATTCGCGCCCAGATCGACCGCGGCCAAAGGGGTTTGGGCCAGAAAAGTCAGATCCGGTGCGGCACCCTGAACCGGATGTTCCCACTCAGCCCGCTCAAAAAGGCCCGCAGCCTCGGGCGCGATAACCTTGAGGGTCTGGATTCCAGCACGCAGCCGCATAGTTAAACCTGCACGGCGCAAATGCTGATCTGCGGTGTCGAAATAGATTGAGGTCAGGGCGCGCGGCTCCTGATCCTTCCAAATGGGCGAAGCCATAAGCTGCGCAACATCTGACCAAGCGACGCCCAGTTTCAGTTCAATTTCCGTGGGTTGGTTCAGCGTCATCATGCCAACTGTTTTTCCACCGTCCTCTTTTCATGCGACCATTAACGGATCTTTGCCAGTGTAATGCTCATACCAACCCTATCATCGCAAAGGTTCGGTCAGGTCGACCATTTAGATAGTGAAAACTAACTTATTGATGGGGTTGAAGAATTTTTCCCAAAACGGGCATTTTCGCTACTTTTCCGATTGATCATAAAAGCTGCATATATTATCCATTAGCGAAAGTGCCGCACCCCAAAGGTTAATATCGCTGTACTTGCATAGGTTCTAAAATCGGTATTAAAAGCTAGCATCGAGGTGTCCATGCCCGACTCAACAGAAGTTTTTCAGGATAGTACCCGTGCAATGCCGAAACAGGGCCGTGCCGTTCAGACCTACGAGCGCCTGTTGGACGTTTCCGGTGATCTACTGGCCGAGGTTGGCATTGAGAGAATCTCCACCAATCTAATCTGCGCACGGGCCGGGATGACCCCTCCGGCCCTCTATCGCTATTTCAAAGACAAATATGCGGTGCTCGAGGCGCTGGGCCGTCGGTTGCTCTCACGGCGATCGGACATCCTTACCCTATGGCTGGCGGAAACTGCGCCAAAGGGCCAGCAGGCCTTGGCCGATGGGTTGCCCGCGGTTCTGGGCGACACTTGGGCGGCAACGCTCAAGGAACCCGGTGCGGTCTGGATCCTCAAGGCCCTGCGCGCCGTGCCGCAACTGGCCCATGTTCGGGTTGAAACCTACCGGGACATGACCGACATGGTCACCTCGGTCTTCAGCGCGACGCTCGGTCATCCGCCTAGGGATGATCTTTGGCTACGGGTCCGTATCGCCCTAGAGTTTGCCTTTAGCGCCGACGAACTTCTGTTTGAAGAAGATCGCCTGCCGCAAGAGGTGATCATTGCGGAAGCCTCAGAACTGCTTCGCCGCGCCCTGCTGGAAGCCTTGCCAATGTCCGGTTCCGACCGGGGCTAAAAGTCCTTGCAACCTGACCCTTGCCGAACGACATAGGGTCAGTCCATCCTATGGTTCAGGATGCGAGGGCGCAAACCATGACCGATCTTGAGGCGGCACCCTTGGCCCGCGGCCATATTGTTGACCAACTCATCTATGAGCGCGCGCCGCAATTGGTGCAGTCCACCCTGTGGCCGATGTTGCGCCCGCTCCTCTATGAAATCTTGGGCTACCGCAAGGCGCGCCGGATGGCCGACGCCATTGCCAGCATGGGCGGAGTTGAAGCCTTGGACCATGTGGCCAACCTGCTGCAGGTCCGCGTTACCTTGAACCATTCCGAACGCCTGCCCACCACTGGCCGGGTTGTGATTGTCGCAAACCATCCGTCCGGCATTGCCGACGGGGTAGCCTTGCGCGATGGGCTAAGGCGTTTAAGGCAAGACCTCTGCTTCTTTGCCAATGCCGATGCTCACAGGGTCTGTGCGGGCTTTGACGATGTGCTCATTCCGGTCGAGTGGGTCGAGGAAAAACGCACCCGCGAAAAGGCCCGGATGACCTTGAAACGCGCGCAAGAGGCCTTTGAGGCCGAACGGGCGGTCGTTATATTCCCCGCTGGTCGCTTGGCCGTGCGCGGTCCTGATGGCCAACTTTCAGACCCAAGCTGGATGCCCAGCGCCATATCACTGGCCCGTAAATATGACGCCCCGGTCCTGCCGATCCATCTGACGGGGCCCTATCCTCACCTGTTTCAGTTCTTCAATCGATTTTCACGTGAGCTTCGAGACATCACCCTGTTCCATGAGTTGCTCAATAAGCGCCGGGGTCAATTTGGCATGACGATCGGACCGCTGATCCCACCCGGTGAGCTCGGAAACGATACAGCCTTGGCGACTGTGGCCATCAAGGCCTATGTCGAACGCCACCTTCCGCTTCATCCGGATCAACCCTTTTCTTTGGCCGGATAGATTACAGCTTGGACCCTTGCGTTTGAACGCCACCGCCCCTTGGCACCATCTGCCCGACGAACAGGCCACGACAGCCTTGGGCGCGGCCTTGGCTGGAAAGGTTATGCGCGGCGAGGCCATCTGTCTTTGGGGGCCGCTCGGATCTGGAAAATCGACCTTGGCGCGCGGCCTGATCCGGGCCTTGACCCGACCTGACGAGGACGTGCCCAGCCCCACCTTCACCCTGGTCCAGTTCTATGAGGGACCGGACTTTCCCCTTGCGCATTTCGACCTCTATCGGCTGACCAGCGCGTCTGAAGCCTATGAGATTGGGTTAGACGAGGCCCTCGAGGATGGCGCAGCCCTCATCGAATGGCCCGAACGGTTAGAGGAGGATCTGCCTCACGACCGACTCGATATAGTCTTTGATACAGATCATGAGAGCGGAGGCAGGCAGGTGCGTCTGGTGCCTCACGGCAGTTGGGAAGGACGCGGGCTTGAGTTTTGAACGTGAGGCCGCGACGGCTGAGTTTCTTGGCGCCAATGGCCTTGGCGACGCCCGGCGCGTGCCCCTGCCCGGCGATGCCTCCACCCGGCGCTATGAGCGGATCTATCCAGGAAGCGGGGGCTCTAGCCTGATCCTGATGGATCAGCCGCCAGCCCTTGAAACCCAGCCCTGTCCGCCTGATGCCAGCCCCACCGAACGGATCGATCTGGGCTATAATTCCATGGCTCGCTTGGCGGCGGGCCGGATTGAGGCCTTTGTCGCTTGCGCGGGCCATCTTCGGGCCCAAGGCCTGTCTGCGCCCCTGATCCATGCGGCCGATCCTGTTCAAGGCCTCGCCGTGCTCGAAGACCTGGGCGATGATCTCTTTGTCCATAAGGTCGCTGGCGGTATGGCCGAGGCCGAACTCTATGGCCCGGCCATCGACGCTCTGGTGCGCCTGCACGAGACCGCGCCGCCTATGGTTCTACAGGCTGACGGACAGAGTTGGCCGCTGCTGGCCTATGATGATCTGGCGCTAAAGACCGGCTGTAACCTGTTCCTCGAATGGTGGCCGAAATTTGCCAAGACACCCGCCTATTCCGAAGATGCCGCCGCCGAGTGGGAGAGCCTTTGGAGCCCGATCCGAGCCCGGGGCGAGGCGGGGGCCAGCGTCTTTACCCACCGGGACTATCACGCCGAAAATCTGCTCTGGTTGCCGCAGCGCCAAGGCGTAGCCCGCGTCGGCATGATCGATTTCCAAGACGCCCTTCGGGCCCACCCGGCCTGGGACCTCCTGTCGCTCTTGCAGGACGCGCGGCGCGACATTGATCCGGCGCTCGAGGCGGCCATGCTGGAGCGCTATTTCGCGGCCCGGCCCGGCGTGGACCGCGAGGCCTTTTTGCGAGACTATCGCGGGCTCGCGGCCCTCAATGCTAGCCGCATTCTGTTTATCTTTGCACGGCAGGTCGCGGGCTTTGGCAAGCCGCGCTATATCGATTTCATGCCTCGGACCTGGCGCTATCTGGAGCGCAATCTCGCCGACCCGGCCATGGCGCCCTTAAAGGCTTGGTTTGATCGCCACGTCCCGAACGAGGCGCGGGCATGAGCGCGCCCTTCTCGACCGCGATGGTCTTGGCCGCAGGCCTTGGCACCCGCATGAAGCCCTTGACCAATGACCGGCCCAAGGCTCTGGTCGAGGTGGCGGGACAGCCTCTGATCGACCATATGCTCGACCGGTTGGCCGAGGCGGGCGTGACCACCGCCGTGGTCAATGTCCATGCCTTTGCTGACCGCTTGGAGGGCCACCTTAAGGCCCGCACCGCCGCGCCTGCCATCCAGATCTCGGACGAACGGTCGCAGGTATTGGAAACCGGCGGCGGCCTGCGTCTGGCCCGTCCCCAACTGGGGGAGGGGCCGATCTTTGTCGCCAATATTGATTCGGTCTGGCGCGAGACCGGACCGTCGATTGCTGAGGCCCTGAAGGCCGCTTGGGACCCAGAGCGCATGGATGTGCTCTTGGCTCTGGCTCCGCTCAACCGAACCATCGGCTTTGATGGCTTGGGTGATTTTTTCATCGCCGAAGACGGTGCCCTCACCTTCCGGGGAGAGGCTCCAAGCGCGCCCTTCGGCTATATGGGCCTGCACATCACCAAGCCGCAGATCGTCGATGGAGGCCCAGACGGGGCCTTTTCGCTGGCCCTGCTCTGGCGTGCCCTTGCAGCCAAGAGACGCTTATTTGGGGTTGTGCTCGATGGGGATTGGATGCATGTGGGAGATCCCCTCTCCCGCGATCAGGCCGAGGCGCGCCTGACCCTCACCCCCTCTTGAGGCGGACCCGATGACGTCCTTTCTGGACCAGAGCGGACCCCGATGGTTCACGATACCAGCCCATCGGTCCTTCGTTCGCGACCTGGCCGGCGGGCTCTATCTGGCGCTGGGACAAGGGGATGATCCTGCAGCCCTGTCCGAAGCTATCGTCCTGACCCCAACCCGTCGCGGCGCGCGGGCCCTGTCCGAAGCCTTTGTCGAGGCCGCCGGTGGCAAGGCCGTGCTCCTGCCGCAGATCCGGGCCCTTGGGGATCTCGAAGCCGGAGAGCCACCCTTCGAGCCCGGCGATCTGGCCCTCGACCTGCCCCCTTCGGTCAGCCCCTTGCGTCGCCGGTTTGAGCTGGCGCGGCTGGTCCTTGACCATTCGGATATGATCGGGCGAACGCTTGACGCCTCATCGGCTATGGACCTTGCCGACGCCTTGGCGGGGTTCCTAGACAGCGTCCAGATCGAGGAGGTCGCTGACCCCTCGCGCCTTGACGCCTTGGTCGAGGGTGAATTGGCCCAGCACTGGCAAGCCTCAGCACGGTTCCTCAAACTGGCCGTAGAGGCCTGGCCCAAGCGCCTGGAGCGGCTGGGCCTATCGGATGTCGCCACGCGGAGGGTCGCCCTATTGCGGGCCCTTCGCCAACGCTGGCTCGACCATCCGCCGCAAGGGGTTCTGGTGGCGGCAGGCTCGACCGGAACCGCCCCCGCAACAGCAGAGTTGTTGGCCGTGATTGCCCAGGTGCCCAAGGGCGCGGTTGTCCTGCCCGGTCTGGACCTAGACCTCGCCGAAGCGGCTTGGCGACAGGTTGGGGAACAGCATCCGCAAGGGGCCATGAAGCGGCTATTGGAACGGGCGGGCCAAGAGCGCCAATCGGTTCAGGTCTGGCCCGTGCCGACCAACCATGACGATGAGATTCGCGGCCAATGGCGCCGCCGCCTGATCAATGAGGCCCTTCGCCCCGCCGAGGCCACAGCCGACTGGCTCGATCAGATCGGGGCCCTGCGCGAAGAAGGTGCCAAGGCGGGTCTGGACCCGATCCTTGAAGGGCTCAAGGGCCTCAGCCTGATCAAGGCGCGCACCGAGGAGGAAACGGCAACGGCGGCGGCCCTCTTACTGCGCGAAACGCTGGAGACCGAAGGGCGCACGGCGGCTTTGGTCACCCCCGATCAGGGTTTGGCGCGGCGGGTCTCGGCCAAGCTATCGCGCTGGGGGATTGAGGCCGACAGTTCCGCAGGCTCGCCCCTGTCCGGATCACCGGTCGGGATCGTCATTGCCCTGACCGCCCAGTTGGCTTCCGCCAGGGTCGATCCCGTCAAGCTCTTGGCGCTCCTCAAGATGCCCTTTGTCAGGCTCGGACTGGAAAATGAGGCCTATGAGCGGGCGCGGCGTGACCTCGAACATCTGGCCCTGCGCGGGGCCCATCCCCATAGCTGGCAGGCCCTAGAGGCTAAGATTGCCAAGTCCGCTGAACCTGACAAGCGCCCAGAGACCAAGCCAGACCCAGAGGCCGAAGAACGCCGACGCCTGCGGGCGGACCGCGCGCAAGACCTGCTCCATCGGTTGAATCTGGCTCTGGAAAAGGCGATGGCACCTTTCGAGGGCGACGAGGCGGCGAGCCTGTCGCAGGCTATTGAAGGGCTTGTTCACGCCATTGATCAGCTCACGGACGATCCGACGGCGCCGAGCACGGTTTGGGCCGGCGCTACGGGCGAGGCGGCGGCAGCCTTGCTGGCCAATCTGATCCGCGAAAGCGACGGGCTACCAACGGTCACGGCCAAACAGTCCGCAGCCCTGATCGAGCGCCTGCTGGCCGATGAGACCGTCCGCACGGGCGGTGCCACCCATCCTCGCCTGCGCATCCTTGGCGCCATTGAGGCCCGACTGGTGCGCGCTGACCGGCTGATCCTAGCGGGTCTTGAAGAGGGGGTCTGGCCTCAGGCTGCCCCGACCGATCCGTTCCTCTCGCGGCCCATGCGCAAGGCCCTGGGCCTGCCCCCGCCTGAGCGCCGCATTGGTCTGTCGGCCCACGACTTTGCCCAAGCCGCCTGCGCCGGAGAGGTGATCTTGCTCCATAGCGAGCGGCGCGGCGGGGCCCCGGCTGTGGCGTCTCGTTGGCTGTGGCGCCTAGAGACCTTGGCCAAGGGGGCGGACCAAACCATCCCTGACCGGCCAGAGCTGTTGGACTGGGTCCGGGCGCTCGATGCCCCGCGCCAAGCCTATAGTCCCGCTCCTCGCCCCAATCCCAAGCCCCCCGTCGCCTTACGTCCTCGTCAGATGGCTGTGACCCAGATCGAGCGATGGGTGCGCGATCCCTATGCCGTCTATGCCCGCCGCATTCTCGACCTCAAGCCGCTGGAGCGTCCCAACGAGCCGATCGAGGCCCGCGCGCGCGGCACGGCCATCCACGATGCCTTCGAGACCTTCTTTGAGCGATACGGCCCCACACTGCCGGACGATGCCGAAGACAAGTTTGCCGACTGTCTGGTCGAGGCCCTGACCGAGGCGGGCATGCCGCTGGCGCGAATGACCCGCGAACGGGCCTTGGCCAAGAATGTCGCGCCTTGGGTCATCGCCTTTGAACGCCGCCGCCGTGACGGGGCCAAGTTGGTGGTTGAGCAGACCGGAAAACTCACCTTCGCCGCCGAGGCGGGTGACTTCACCGTGACGGCCAAGGCCGACCGGATCGAGGTGCGAGGCCACCGCGCCGATGTGCTCGACTTCAAGACCGGAACGCCGCCCACGAAAAAACAGGTCACCTTCGGACTATCGCCGCAATTGACCCTGACGGCGGCGATCATTGCGGGCGGCGGTTTCAGCGACGTCGGGCCCGCCCTGCCGCGCCAAATGGTCTATGTGAAGGTGTCGGGCGGACGCCCCCCGGGCAAAGAGTTTATCGTTGTGGACGACACGGATGCCGAACAGGAAACCGAAAGGGCGCTCGAGCGCCTCAAGGATAAGGTGGCTCAATATGACCACCCTGATACGGGCTATCCCTCTTGGGCTACGCCACAGTTCATCGGCAAGTTCGTCGGCGATTACGACCATCTGGCGCGCCTTTGGGAGTGGCATGTGATCGGCGGCGGTGATGAGGGCGGAGCCTCAGAATGACCGCCGCCCCCAGCCTAAACCCGCAACTTCAGGCCAATGACCCCTCCGTCTCCGCCTTCGTCACAGCCAATGCTGGATCGGGCAAGACCTCGACGCTGGTCGGACGCGTGGCGCGCCTCTTGCTGCGCGGGGCACGGCCTGAAACCATCCTTTGCCTGACCTTTACCAAGGCCGCCGCCGCCGAAATGCAGCGCCGCCTGTTCCAGACCCTCGGCAGTTGGGCCGTCATGGCTGATGACGCTTTGGCAGAGGCGCTAGCCGGACTGGGCGAGGCCCCCGAAGACCTGTCAAAGGCCCGCCGCCTGTTCGCCCAGGCTCTCGAAACGCCCGGCGGCCTGAAGATCCAGACCATCCATGCCTTTTGCGAAAAGCTATTGCGCCGGTTCCCGCTCGAGGCAGGGGTGTCACCGGGCTTTGTCGTGCTGGAAGACTCTGCAGCGGTAAAAACATCGCGGGAGGCGCGCGATGGCTTGGCAGAACATGCCTATCGTGAACCGGATAGCCGGATCGGGCAGGCCTATGAACGGCTATCGATTGATCTGGACTATGAGCGCTTTGGCAAACTGTTCGCCGATTTTGAAGCCCGCCGCCGCGAGATCAGCGACTTTGTCGCGTCTTGCGAAAGCAAAGGCGGCCTGATCAAGGTCGTCTGGAAAAATTGCGGCCTTGACCATGAGATCGATCCGGCCTCCGTCGAAACTGAAGCCCTCGATCTGATCGATTGGTCGGAGTGGAAAAGGACAGCGGAGGCGGTCTATCTCGGCAAGGGTGCCACCGATGCCAAGCTGGCCGAGGGGATGATGTCGGTTGGGCCAGCCTCATCCTTGGCAGAGATTTGGGACATCCTCAGTACCGAAGCAGGCAAGCCCCTAGCCCGTCTCGGCACGGCATCAGTGGCCGACTGGGCCAAGACCTATCTGAAGGATGAGCAAGCGCGTTTAGACGAGGCGCGGATCCTGATTGCTACGGCGCAGGTGGCGATCGATAGCCTTCACGTTCTACATTTGGCCCATGCCTACTCAGCCTTCTATGAGGCCTATAAGGCCTTGTACGGCGCGCTGGATTTCGGGGATTTGATCGTCAAGACGCTGGAGCTTTTGACCGTACGGTCAGATGCCGCCTGGGTACTCTATAAGCTCGATGGCGGCATTGACCATGTGCTGGTCGATGAGGCGCAGGATACGGCGCCGGACCAATGGAACATCATCCGCGCCCTGACCGAAGAGTTCTTTGTCGGGGCTGGAAGGCTGCGCGGCGAAGGCCATGACGACCGGACGGTCTTTGCCGTTGGTGACGAAAAACAGTCGATCTTCTCGTTCCAGGGGGCCGATCCCGCCCGTCTTTTGGCGGAAAGTCAGCATTTCCAAACCCTCATCGAAGAGGTTCAGCGCCAGTTCAAGGCGGTGTCACTGGCCGAAAGCTGGCGCTCGACGCCGGAGGTTCTCAGCTTTGTTGACAGCGTGTTCCTCGATCCAGAGGCGCGGCTTGGCCTGAGCCCGCCGCAGGCCGATGGCGAGGGGCCGCTCAATGTCATCACCCATCTGGCCCGTCGCCCCGCAGGCTTTGGAGCCGTGGACCTGTGGCCTCTGGTCCAGAGCCCGCCCAAGCAAGAGATCGACCCGTGGAAACCGGTCGATGCCGAGCCGGAAAAGAGCGCCAATAAGATTCTGGCTCAACAGATCGCAAATGACATCAAGGCTCAGGTCCAGCGCGGCGACGCCGTACAGGATCGCGACTCCAAGACCGGTGGCTTTCGCCCTGTCAGCTATGGCGACTTCCTCATTCTGGTGCGCCGACGCGGGGTCCTGTTCCAAGAGATCATTCGCGCTCTCAAGCGCGAGGGCGTCCCGGTCGGCGGCGCTGACCGACTGAAACTGTCTGAGCATGTGGTGTTCAAGGACCTTTTGGGTCTGGCGCAATTTTGTCTGTTTACGGACGATCATCTAATGCTCGCGGCCCTGCTGCGCTCGCCCTTCTGTGATGTGGATGAGACCTCGCTCTATGATCTGGCCCATGACCGGCGGGGCGGACTGTGGGCAGCCCTCACTGCGCGCGGCGATGAGCGTGCTGAATGGCTAGCCGCGCGGCAGTTCTTCGGCTGGGCAAGGCAAACGGCCGGGGCCGCCTCACCCTTTGATTTCTACGCCAAGGTGATGAGCCGATTGGACGGCAACGGCCGGTCCATGCGTGAGCGCCTGCTCAGCCGCCTTGGCAAGGAGGCCGAAGAGGCGCTCGACGCCTTCCTCGCCCAAGCCCTAGCCGCCGAAGCGCGGGGCGTGCACGATCTGGAACAGTTCGTCGCTGAAATGGCGGCCCTAGAGATCGACGTGAAACGCGAGCAGGAGGATGGCAAGGGCGAGGTACGGGTCATGACCGCCCACGGCGCCAAGGGCTTGGAAGCCCCCATCGTCTATCTGCCCGACACGGCGACCAAGTCCTCGGCCCAAGGCACCAACCTGATGCAGGATGCAGGCGGCGCCTTCTATTGGGCCCCCAAAAAGATCAACGATATCGAACCGACCGCAGAGGCGCGGCAACTTCGCGCTCAAGCCTCGGACCATGAAAGCCTTCGCCTGCTCTATGTCGCCTTGACGAGGGCAAGGGACCGTCTGGTGGTCTGCGGAGTGGAGCCCGGCAAGCCTTACTACAAGGTCGGCAGTTGGTATGACTATGTCGAACGGGCTCTGAACAAACCGGCCATTGCCGATCAGGTGCGAGACGTGCCTTTTCTGGAGGCGGATTTGCGCCGGTTCGGGGCCGACCCGGTGCTTGCCGCCCGCAGCGAAACGGTCTTGGAGACCGCATCGGTGCTGCCCGCTTGGGCGCGAGCCCTTGCCAAACAGGAGGCCATCGGGACCCGCTATGCCTCGCCCTCGACCTTGGCGGAATCGGAGAAGGGCCCAGCCCCATCGCCGCTGGCGACCTTGGGCGGGCTTGGGCGCTATCGGCGCGGCGATCTGATCCATAAGCTGTTGCAGGTCCTGCCCGACCTGCCACCTGAGCAGTTCGAAGCCGGGGCTGAGCGCATCCTTTCCCGCGAGCGCGATCTGACCGACGCCCAACGGCAGGAAATGACCAAGGCTGCCCTAGCGGTCCTGACCGATCCTCAATTTGCCGCCGTCTTTGGCCCTGGCTCTCGGCCCGAAGTGGCCATTGCTGGCCGGGCCGAGGGATTGCCGGAAAATCTCGCCATATCGGGCCGGGTCGACCGGCTG
The DNA here is from genome assembly GCA_947441065.1 of Caulobacteraceae bacterium. Lineage (GTDB taxonomy): Bacteria > Pseudomonadota > Alphaproteobacteria > Caulobacterales > Caulobacteraceae > CAISGS01. The sequence continues at coordinate 79,993 of CANESI010000001.1, read as the reverse complement.
GTGGTCTCTGCAGAGCGGGTCCTAGTGGTGGACTTTAAGACCAATCGCCCCGCGCCCGCGACCATCGACAGGGCCGACCGGGCCTATCTGGTCCAGATGGCCGTCTATGTGGCGGTTCTGCGCGAGGTGTTCCCCGGCCGAACCATCGAGGCGGCGCTGGTCTGGACCGACGGGCCGAAATTGATGCCCGTGCCAAACGATCTGGTCGCCAAAACCCTTGAGGGCCTGAAGAGCCATTGAACCGTGATAGCAATGGACCTACATGCAAAATGAAGCGCAACATGGAGACGCGAGACCGCTTGAGTCGGGCGCGCAGTTGAGGAACGAACCTATGAGCACGGTCAAGATTACCGACGAGACCTTCGAACAAGCGGTTTTGCAGGCTGAACTGCCCGTTCTGGTCGATTTTTGGGCTGAATGGTGCGGCCCCTGCAAGCAGATCGCGCCTGCCTTGGAACAGATCTCTGAAGAGCTGTCCGGCCTCGTGACCATCGCCAAGCTCAATATCGAAGATAGCCCCACGACCCCCTCACGCTATGGCGTGCGCGGCATCCCGACCATGATGCTGTTCCGCGGCGGTCAGATGGCGTCCATGAAGGTCGGGGCCATGCCCAAGCAAAAGATCTTGGAATGGCTTCACGAGTCCGGCGTTCAGCCTGCCTAAACCCTTTGGGCCTCTAGCGGGCCTTTGCCAAACGCTCTGCCGCTTCGCACCAGAACCCGAACAGGTCTGGGGAGTAGCTTGGCGGGGTGTAGGCATCGACGCAATCTTCGCTGATCACATCATATCGCACCGGTGAGTGGGCGACGATTGTTCCGGCCATGCAGCCCGGCGCGAAGGTCGGGCTTTCAGCGTCAAACACGCCGCCGATGGTCAAGAGGGTCCGCCAGCCGGGGCCATTGATCCTCAGGCGGCGAAGCGCGCCCGACATATCGGTCGCTGATCCATCCTTGCCCAAGGCTTTGGTCAAGGTCGCCAAGGTCTCGTCCCCGTCAGCGGGGCTGGTCCGCACCAGCCACGTGTTTTGCTCAACCCAGATCAGCCGAGCCGCGCCGAGGTCAGCGCTCTTGCAGATGCCGGGCAGAGGACCGCCCAGAGCCTTGGCCAAACGGGCCTGCGCGGCCTTGTGGCCAGACCAGATTTCAAACCGCAGCAAGCGCGACGGCTCAGGCGTCTGAAGGCTGACAAGATCAGGATGGGCGGCGTTAGTCACGATACTGCACTCCGGCCACGTCATAAAATACCGGCGCGGTCACCTTGACCTCGGCCGTCTGATTGCGGGTCGGGGACCAGGCGATCAGGCTCTCGCCCGTCCGGCTAAACCCATCGCGCAGGAAGCCCAAGGCAATGGACCCGCCCTTGATCACATTCAGACCCGCCGCAGTAACGTGCCCGACCGGCAAGGTCTTTGGCGCGGTCAACACCATCGAACCTTCGGGAATGGCAGAGCCATCAACAGCCTCAAACCCGACCATCTGAAGACGGCCCGGCTCAGCAAAGGCAGGCCGCTGCAGCGCCGTGGCCCCGATATAGCCGCCTGCTGGCCGAAGCATCTTGCTCAGGCCCAGATCATGGGGCGAGGCGCGGCCATCAATTTCGCCGCCGACGACGATGTGGCCCTTTTCGATCCGAAGTATCTCGAGGGCTTCGAGGCCATAGAGGCAGCCGCCGATTTCGCGCGCCGCCTTGGCAATCGCGGCCCAAACCGGTGCGATCTGATCCGATGGGGCATAGATTTCGAACGCGCGCTCACCGCTATAGCTGGCCGCGAGGGTCAAGGTGGGCACCCCAGCCAGATCACCAACGTCCAGAGACATATGACGCGGCACGGCCATCTTCGGCAGCACAGCGGCGACGACATCCTTAGCCAGTGGCCCGGCCACAGCGACGGCGGCCCAATGTTCCTGCACATTGGCCACCGCGACCTTCAGGTGCGGGGCGATGACCTTGCGGACATAGGACAGATGCGCGGCCATGCGGTCGGCGCCGCCGGTCGAGCTGGTCAGCAAAAAGCGGTTTTCCTCCGTGCGCCAGACCGTTCCGTCATCCATGACCATGCCATCTTCGCGCAGCATGATCGTATAGCGCCCACGCCCCACAGCCAGCTTGCCCACCGTGGTCGCGCAGATCAGCTCTAAGAAGGTCGCCGCATCGGGACCGGACAAATCGAACTTGCCCAGCGTCGAGACATCGGTGACCCCAACCTTGGTGCGCACGGTCAAGGACTCGCGATGGGCGGCCTGATGCAGGTTTTCGTTCCCCATCGGGTAGGCGCGGGGGCGGTGCCAATAGCCGACCGGCTGCCAGATCGGCTGTTCAGCGGCGTGGGTCTGATAAAGCACCGGACGACGGCGCGGGTCCAGATGGGCCCCTGTCGCCTCTGCCGCCAGCACGCCCAAGGTCACGGGGGTATAGGGCGGGCGGAAGGTGGTGAGGCCTACCGAAGGCACAGGCCTCCCTTCAGACTTGGCCAGACGGGCGAGGCCGACCAGATTGCTGGTCTTGCCCTGATCGGTGGCCATGCCCAAGGTCGTATAGCGCTTGAGATGCTCAACCGAGCGATAGCCTTCGCGCCAAGCCAGATCGAGATCGGCGGCGGTGACGTCATTTTGATAGTCGACAAAGGCCTTCTTGAGGCTGGCCTGAGGCGCAGGCTCCCAGTCGGCAATGATGTTGAGGGCCACATCGTCGTCGGACGCGCAGGTGGGCGCGGCCTTAGCCTTGGCCTTGGCCGAAGCCTTGCTCCAGCCACTGAGCAGGGTGGCGCTCAGGCCATCAGCCCCGGCAGCGGCCCCGACCGTGGTTTGATTTTGCCGGGTCTGGTCTGGGCTGAAAGAACCTGAAATCTCGTCCCACGCCAAGGTGCCGCCCGCCTGCATGTGCAGATGGACCACCGGCGAGAAACCGCCTGAGACCGCGATCAGGTCGCAGTCCAGAGCCGTGACCTTACCCTCAATCAGGGCGCTAGCCCCCTTGAGACCCTTGGCCGAGCCCTTGGCCGCGATCAACTTGGCTCCAAAATGGACCGGTAACTGCGCCATGGCCTTTTGGACCAAGGCACTATGGACCCCATCGGCGGGACGGCTGTCGAGGATGGCAGCAATTGAAGCACCCGCCTCAGCCAAGGCCAAAGCGGTGCGGTAAGCATCGTCATTGTCGGTCGTAATCACCGCTCGCGACCCGGCCCGCACGCCATAGCGGCGCAGATAGGTGCGCACGGCACCGGACAGCATGACGCCGGGAAGATCGTTGCCTTCAAACAGACGGGGCCGCTCAAACGCGCCGGTCGCAAGGATCACCTTGCCTGCCCGCACGCGCCAAAGCCGCTGGGCCAGACCATCGGCGCCGGGCGTTTGGCCCGGCTCGGTCAGGCGCTCAACGAGGTTGACCAGATCATGATCATAATAGCCCGCCGCCGTGGTGCGGGTGAGGATACGCCCACCCGCTGCCATCAGGGTCTCGCGCGCCTTGGCAATCCACAGGTCCGAGGCCTGCCCGTCGATGGTCGCAGGGTCGGTCAGGAGCGAGCCACCGAGGCGCTCATCCTGCTCGGCCAAGATCACCCGCGAGCCTGCCGCGCTGGCCGACAGGGCTGCGGCTAGGCCCGCCGGGCCAGAGCCAACCACCAATACGTCACAGAAGGCGGCGCGGTGCTCATAGATATCGGCATCGGCCTTGGTCGGCGGCATGCCCAGACCGGCCATCTGGCGGATCAGATGCTCATAGAGCAGCCAAAGCTTCGGCCCACCAAAGAAGGTCTTGTAATAGAAACCCGCCGGAATGAAGGGCGAGATCAGGCTGTTCAGCCCCCCCAGATCGAAACCAAGGCTGGGCCAACGGTTCTGGCTCTGGCTTTGCAGGCCGTCATAGATAAAGACATCGGTCGCACGGCTATTGGGCTCATAACGCCCGCCCGATCCAGCCTGAACCAAAGCGCTAGGCTCTTCGATGCCCGCCGCCATCACCCCGCGCGGGCGGTGATATTTGAAGCTGCGGCCAAAGAGGACCACGCCATTGGCCAGCAAGGCCGAGGCGAGGCTGTCTCCGCCATAGCCCTGATAGGTCTGGCCATCAAAGACGAAGCTGACGGCGCGCGAGCGGTCAATCAGGCCGCCATCGGCAAGACGTATGGGGCCGCTCATGAGGGGGTTTCCATGTCGACGGGAAGGGCCGCACTGATCTGGTGACTATGGGTATCGCGGTGCACCTTGAGCCAGCCTGCGCAGCCATAGGTATGACGCCAAAGCTCCCAAGACGGCCCGCGTGGATTTTCACGGGTGAACAGCTTGTGGATCAGGTCGGGCAAGGTCTCAGTCGGCGTCACAATCGAGGCCAAGGGGCGCTCGAAGGTAAATTCGGCCTGGGCGCGGGGTCCGCAGTTGGGGCAGGCGATCAACAGCATGGGGGCCTCAACGGTGATGCGGCATGGGACCGGCACCGGTCTCATCAATGGTCGCGCCGGTCTCGAACCGGTCTAGGCTAAAGGGTGCATTGAGCGCGTGCGGCTCACCCTTGGCCAGCGTATGGGCATAGGTCCAACCCGAGGCCGGGGTGGCCTTAAAGCCGCCATAGCACCAGCCGCCATTGAGATAGAGCCCCTCAACCGGCGTGGTGCCGATGATCGGCGACCCATCAAAACTCATATCGGTCGTGCCCGCCCAAGAGCGCAGCATCCGAAGACGCGACAGAGCGGGGAACAGGGCGATGCACTGACCGGCAACACCTTCGATCCGGTCGGGGCGACCGCGCTGAGAATAGGTCGGATAGAGGTCCGGATCGCCGCCCATCACAATCTCGCCCTTGTCCGACTGGCTGACATAGGCATGGATCGACTGGGACATGATGACCATGTCGACCATCGGTTTGACCGGCTCAGAGACAAAGGCCTGCAACAGGTGCGATTCGATGGGAAGACGCAGATCGGCCATGGCTGCGACCTGACCAGAATTACCCGCCACGCAGATGCCGACCCGGTCCGCGCCGATGGGACCGCGCGTGGTCTGAACGCCCGTGACCCGGCCGCCGACCCGATCTATGCCCAGCACTTCGCAGTTCTGGATCACATCAACGCCCAGCGCATCGGCCGCCCGCGCATAGCCCCAGGCCACGGCATCATGGCGCGCGGTTCCGCCGCGCGGCTGGTTCAAGGCCCCCACGATGGGATAGCGGGCCTTGTCGGACAGATCGAGCAGGGGCAGCTTCTTGCGCAGCTGGTCCATGGTCATGAACTCAGCATCAATGCCCGCCGCGCGCATGGCATCGCCGCGCTCGGCCAAGCGGATCATGTCGCTGTCGGAATGGCCCAGGAACATGGCCCCGCGCTGGCTGAACATGACATTGTAGTTGAGGTCGTCGCTCATCCCCTCCCAGAGCTTCAGCGAGAACTCGAACAGATTGTGCAGGGCCGGTTGGCGATAGTTGGAGCGCACGATGGTAGTGTTGCGGCCCGTATTGCCGCCGCCGATCCAACTGCGTTCCAGCACCGCGACATTACGGATGCCGTGAACCTTGGACAGATAGTAGGCCGTCGCTAGGCCGTGGCCACCGCCGCCAATGATGATGACATCATAATGGGACTTGGGGGCTGGATCGCGCCAAGCCCGCTGCCAAGATTTTTGACCATTGAGCCCGCCGCGTAACAGGCTGAGGGCCGAGTAGCGCTGCATGGCGAAGGATCATCCTTTTGGCTGGGGTACATCTCATACAGCCGTTGAGAGGCTCGGCATCGCATAAAAATTATATCAATAACCACAAAAATTATATTCGCTAAAAAGGCTGTTGTGCCGTCGTCTGGGGAACAATTTTTGGGCTATAGACGCCCCAGACACTGTTTTTGCTTTGCTAAAGGCCCGGACAAGATGACCACGACACCCGCAACTGCCGACAAGGACCAGTTCATCCTGATCCTGAAATGCCCCGATCGTAAGGGTGTTGTCGCCGCTGTTTCCGGTTTTCTGGCCGACAATGACGCCTCGATCCTGGAGTCCAATCACTTCAACGAGCGCATGACCGATCAGTTCTACATGCGCACGGTCTTTCGCCAGGACGGCGAGGGCATGCCGCCGCTAGAGGCGCTGCGCAAGGGTTTCGACCTGATCGCCCGCCGTTTCAACATGGAGTGGGAACTGTTCGACGCCAGCATTAAGCCCAAGGTGCTGATCGCGGTCTCGAAGTTCGGTCACTGTCTCTATGACCTGCTGCACCGCTGGCGCAGTGGGATCTTGCCGGTCGATATTGTTGGCGTGGTCTCCAACCATGACGATATGCGCTCCTTCGTCGAATGGAGCGGCATCCCCTATTTCCATCTGCCCGTGACCAAGGACACCAAGGCCGAGCAAGAGGCCGCCTTCTTAGGTCTGGTCAAGGATCTCGACGTCGATCTGGTGGTTCTGGCCCGCTATATGCAGATCCTATCGCCGGACCTCTGCCGCGCCCTGTCTGGACGCTGCATCAATATCCACCACTCGTTCCTGCCCAGCTTCAAGGGGGCCAAGCCCTACCATCAGGCCTTTGAGCGGGGGGTCAAGATCATCGGGGCCACGGCCCACTATGTGACCACCGACCTTGATGAGGGTCCGATCATCGAGCAGGGCGTGCAGCGCGTCGACCATGGCGATACGCCAGATGATCTGGTCGAGATTGGCCGCGACGTGGAATGTAACGTCCTGGCCCGCGCCGTCCTGTGGCATGTCGAGCGCCGCATCGTGGTCAATGGCCGCAAGACGGTGGTCTTTTCCTAGGGCTCAAGCCCCCCTTCGCCTTGACAGCAAGCCCCCTGCCCATGCTCTTCTGTTTTCACGCTGCATGAGACGGCGATATGGAAACGGGTAGGAGAGCATCATGAAGGCCGCTGTTTTACGTCAGGTGGGCAGCCCCCTCCTTATTGAGCAGGTCAAGATCGGCAAGCCGGGGCCGCACGAGGTGCTGATCCGCACCGCCGCAGCGGGCGTCTGCCATTCGGACCTGCACTTCATTGAGGGTTCCTATCCCTTCCCCCTGCCCGCCGTGCTCGGCCATGAGAGCGCCGGGGTGGTCGAGCAGATCGGCTCTGAGGTTCGCACCGTCAAGGTTGGCGACCATGTCATCACCTGCCTGTCAGCCTATTGCGGCCACTGCGAATCCTGCCTGACCGGGCGCATGTCGCTCTGCGTCAGTCCTGAGACCAAGCGTAGCGCAGGCCAAGAGCCGCGCCTGTGCGAAGAGGTCACCCCGCAGCGGCCCGGCAATATGAACCAGTTCCTCAACCTCTCCTCCTTTGCCGAGCAGATGCTGATCCACGAACATGCCTGCGTCGCCATCCGCAAGGACATGCCGCTGGATGTGGCGGCCCTGATCGGCTGTTCGGTGACGACCGGCGTTGGCGCGGTGATCCACACCTCCAATGTGCGCGCTGGTGAGACCGTGGCCGTGATCGGCTGCGGCGGGGTTGGTCTGGCGGCCATCAATGGCGCGGCCATTGCCGGTGCGGGCCGGATCATCGCGGTGGACCGTTTCGCCTCCAAGCTGGAACTGGCCAAGGCCTTTGGCGCGACCGATGTGGTCAATGCCAATGACGGTGATGCCGTAGCTCAGGTGATGGAACTGACCAGCGGCGGTGTTCATCACAGTTTCGAAGCCATCGGCCTGAAGGCCACGGCCGAACAGTCTTTCAAGATGCTGCGCCGGGGCGGCACGGCCAACATCATCGGCATGATCCCGGTCGGCGTGAATATCGAGCTGCACGGGGCCGACTTCTTGGGCGAAAAGCGCATTCAAGGCTCGCTGATGGGCTCCAACCGCTTCCCCGTCGACATGCCGCGCCTGGTGGACTTCTACCTGCAAGGCAAGCTCAAGCTCGATCAGATGATCTCGCGCCGGCTCAAGCTGGAACAGATCAATGATGCCTTTGATGAACTTCGGCGCGGCGAACTGGCCCGCTCGGTCATTGTTTTCGATCAATAGGGCCTTGGCCCAGACCTTCCCTTAGGAACCCAAAGAATGACCCACTATCTCACCGCGCTCGTCACCTTGCTGGCCGTCCTAACCTTTTTCTGGACCACCCTGCGGGTCGCCACGGCGCGCGGTAAATATGATGTGAAGGCCCCCGCCACCAGCGGGCCGGAAGAGTTTGACCGCTATTTCCGCGTTCAGATGAACACGATGGAGGGGCTGATTCAGTTCCTGCCCTCGCTCTGGATCTTCGCCCTGTTCGGCAACGAGCAGATCGGCGCCGTCTTGGGTTTGATCTGGATCGTTGGCCGGATTCTCTATGCTCTGGCCTATGTCAAGGACCCTGCCACCCGTGGACGCGGCTTTATGATCGCTGGCCTGTCGATGCTCGCCTTGCAGCTCGGCGGGCTTTATTTTGTCATTATGGGCCTGATCCAGAACGGCATTTAAGCGGATGGGCGAGGCGCTCTAGCGTCCGCCCTAAAGCGTGGCTATAGGCACAGTTGGGCGGGTGTGAGGGCTGACCTCGCGCCCGCCCTTTTTGTTAGCCCTATCAAGGCCGCTCCCCGTGCAACTGCCTGTCGATCCCACCAAATTCTGGGCCTTTTTCAGCGTCATGATGGTCATGGCCGCGACGCCCGGGCCAGCCAACCTCTTTGCCGTGGCCACGGGCATGGAGCGAGGCAAGCGCGCGGCCTTGGTCGGCATATTGGGCATGTCCATCGCCACGCTGGTCTGGTTCACGGCGGCGGCGGCAGGCCTTGGTGCCCTGATCCTAGCCTTTCCAAAACTGTTTCATCTGCTGACCTTCGTCGGCGCCGCCTATCTGATTTGGCTGGGCAGCAAGTCGCTTTGGTCGGGAATTAAGGGCACGGGCGGCCCGATCAAGTCGGTAGCCGCAGCAGGACGTTCAGCCCTTCGCGATGGCTTTGTCGTGCAGATTTCAAACCCCAAGGCCTTGGTGCTGTTTAGCGCCGTCATCCCGCCCTTTCTGGAGGTTGATCGCCCGATTGCCCCGCAAATGTTCCTCTTTGCGGCGGCGACCATCGGCATGGATATGATCACCATGACCTCCTACGGCCTTGGCGGCGCCGCCATCGCTCAAAGAATGACAGAACCTCGGTTTCAACGTGTTTTCGCCATGATTGTTGGGCTCTTGTTGATTTCGGCTTCAGGCCTCATTCTGTTCCGGCACTGACCCCGTTCTAGGAGCGCACCGTGATCCGCCTCTCGACCCTCAAGACCCTCGCCCTGACCGCATTCGCAGCGATCTCCTTAAGCGCCTGCGTCACGGCAACGCCCTATCAGCCCATGGCAGCGGGCACGGCTCAGAGCGGCGGCTATAGCGAGACCAAGGTCGAACAGGATCGCTATCGCATCACCTTTACCGGCAACAGCCTGACATCGCGCGATGTGGTGGAAAACTATCTGCTACACCGCGCCGCCGAACTGACCCTGGCCCAAGGCAAGGACTGGTTCATGATGGCCGAACGCGGGCTGGCCAAAAGCGTGGAAAAGATCATCCTGCCCGATCCCATGATTCAGAGCCGTATGTGGCACCCGACGGTGATCGTGTCTCGCGGGGTCGTGGTCGGCTATGCCTATCCCTTCATGGACGACATGGCATGGCGTATGCGCGCCCAAGAGCAGACCCTTGAAAAGTACGAGGCCTATTCTGAGATTGTCCTTGGCACAGGCCCAAAGCCCGTCAACGACCCCAAGGCCTTTGATGCCAAGCAGGTGATCGAAAATCTCGGCCCCAAGCTGGTTCGGCCCGAGCCTAAGCCCTAGGGAACGGGGAAGGCCTCAATAAAGGCGATCATGTCGGCGGCGATCTCTGGGCCGAAATCTTCTTGGATATAGTGCCCTGCCCCATAGACCTTGTGCTCGATCCCCGGCAGGGACGCGCCGGGAATGCGAGTGCGATAGGGCCTGCCCCGGTTCATGAAGGTAAAGGGACATTGCGTGCCCCACAGGGTCAAGAACGGCTTTTGCCAGCCCTCTAACACCCTCCAAGCCGCCTCATTGATCTCGCGCTCTGGGTCGTCCGTCGTGATGGGCACCAGCATCGGGAACCGGCGCGGCCCGGCCCTATAGCGCTCATCTGGGAAGGGGGCGTCATAGGCCGCCTTGGCCGCGTCCGACAGGGGCGTGACACACCAGCCCGGAACGATCTTGGACGGCAAAAGCTCTACTACCTCTTGGCTATAGACCCGCCAATCGAGGAAATAGGTCATGGATTTGCGCGCGATCACGGCGGCAATCTTTTCAGGATTGATACGGTCATCCTCATCGACCGTCTCGCGCCAATCGATACCGAACTGGGCCTTGAGGGTCTCAGGCGAGAGGGGCCCTTGAGGGCTCAGGCCCGGAAAGCCGGGGCCGTGACCGGGCAGGTCGGTATTGGACATGACCCCGCGCGAGCAGCGGGCCTCATTCTCGGCCAGAACCCGACTGCCCAGCAGCCCACCCCAGTCCTGACCAAAGACGGTCATGCGCTTGAGATCAAGTTGCCGGATCAACTGATTGAGCCAGCCGACATGGGCGCTGTAGCTATAGCGGCTTTGGTCCGTGAACTTGTCCGAACGGCCAAAGCCGATCAGATCGGGCACGATCACCCGGTAACCCGCCGCCGCCAAGGGCCCGATCATCTTGCGATAGAGATAGCCCCACATGGGCTGGCCATGGACCAAAAGCACCGTCTCGGTGGCATCGGCAGGCCCAGCATCGACATAGGCCATCCGCAGACCCGGCTCGACCTCTAGATAATGGGGTGCCCACGGATAGTCGTTGATGGCCGCAAAGCGCTCATCGGGCGTGCGCAAGATCTTAGGCATGGCGCTGGTCATAAGGGTCCCCTTGGCCGATGGCGTCTCGTTCTGGTGCGAGAACCCTAACCGGCGGGTAAAGTCTAACGCGGCTTTGCTCAAGGTGACGAGGATAATCCAATAAAAAAGACGCAGGCCCTAAGACCTGCGCCCTTCCTAGAAAAGTCCGTTCGGTTTAGCGCGGGGCCATACGGATGGCGCCGTCGATGCGGACATGCTCGCCATTGAAATAGCTGTTCGAGCACATTTCCACGGCCAAGGAGGCATATTCCGTGGCATTGCCCAGACGCTTGGGGAATGGCACCGAAGCGGCGAGTGCGGCCTTCACAGGCTCTGGCGCGCCTTGCATCAGCGGGGTGTTGAAGATGCCGGGCAGGATGGTGTTGACGCGGATACCGTCACCCATCAGGTCGCGCGCGATGGGCAGGGTCATGCCGACCACGCCGCCCTTGGAGGCCGAATAGGCCGCTTGGCCCATCTGACCATCAACCGCTGCCACCGACGCCGTATTGACGATTGCACCGCGCTCGCCATCGGCCAGAGGCTCCAGATCTAGCATGCCCTTCGCCGACTTGGCGATGCAGCGGAAGGTGCCAACCAGATTGATCTGCAAGATCATGTTGAAGGCGTCGAGGGGGAAGTGCTTGGTCTCGCCGGTCGTCTTGTCGCGGCTGGCGGTCTTGGCGGCATTGCCGGTACCGGCGCAGTTGATCAGGATGCGCTCCTGGCCGTGGGCCGCACGGGCCTTGGCAAAGCCAGCATCGACATCGTCATCGCTGGTGACATTGACCTTGCAGAACACGCCGCCAATGTCCGCGGCGACAGCTTCGCCCTTCTGTTCGTTCATATCGAAAATGGCGACGCGAACGCCGCGAGCCGCCAAGGCACGTGCCGTGGCTTCGCCGAGGCCAGAGGCCCCGCCAGTCACGACGGCGGCAACCGAAGAATTAAGCTCCATTGGACGAGTTCCCTGTTGTTGCTTTTCATGATGAAGTCGTTGGACCGACCTGACAAGGGATGTACCGCTCATGGACGCAGAGTCCAATACTGACGCAAGGGCACCTTGGCCGGTTGATGACATTTCTTACGCGACGGGCCCCATCCAAGGCCTTAGCACCCGCCTCAGCTTAGGATCTTGCCCATGATCACCGCTCTTTGGCTGGTATCTGCCATCAGCGCGCTGGCCTATGGGGTGCTCTGGGTCTTGGCTCCGATCTCGCCCCTACGCACCGTGGTCAAGATCATGCCGGTCGCCGCTCTGGCCCTGATCGCCTATCTGACCGGCCCTCAGCATGGCGTGGCTCTCTTGCTACCCGCCGCCTTGGTTCTCTCAGCGGTGGGGGATGGGTTCTTGGCGGGGGATCCCAAAAGGTGGCTGCCTCTGGGTCTGGCCAGCTTTCTGGTCGCCCATCTGATCTATGTCGCCCTGTTCTGGAGTGCGGGCGGGCCCAGCGCCCTGTCGGAGCCGATCAGGCCTGTCTTGATTGCCGTGTCAGCACTGGGCGGCATTGGCATGCTCACATGGCTGTGGCCGCATCTGGGGGCGATGAGGGGCGCGGTCAGCGCCTATGTCGCCGCTATCGTGGCCATGTTGGCGACCGGCCTGCTGCTGCCTTGGACCGCTTGGCCGGTGATGGTCGGGGCCTTGGCCTTCATGGCCTCGGACGCGATCCTCTCGGCCGACCTCTTTCGCAGCGCAAGGATTGCGGGATCAGAGCGATTGAGCGCCTACGCGATCTGGGCACTCTACTATGGGGGCCAGGCCGCCATTGCCTTAGGTCTGATGCGGCTAGACCTCTAGCGCGGCGGCTTCAGCCTTGGCCTTCTTGGCTTCGCGCTGTTCATGCCAGGTGATGATCAGGGTCGAGCCGACCACGATGGCCGCCCCGATCATGGTCACGAAACTGGGAATATCGTGGAAGAAGGCAAGGCCAAACAGGACCGCAAAGACCAGCCGCGTATAGTCGATGGGGGCCATGGCACCCGCATCACCGATCTGCATGCCCTTGATGTAGCAGGCCTGCGTTACCACCCCCAGCACCCCCATAGCAGCGAGCAGGGCCAGATCGACCGGACTGGGCCAGCGCCAGACGAGCAAGGCCGGTGGCAAGGCAAAGACCAGCCCCAGCACCGCCGCCCAAGCTAAGAGGGTGATGGTCTTGTGATCTCGCGTCATGACCTTCATGCCGGTGATGGTCAGGGCAAAGAGAAAGGCCGAGGCCAGCGCGGCCAACTGCGGCATGGTAGAGCCACTATGGGCCGCCGCCTCCGGCTGAAGCATCACCAGGACCCCGCCAAAGCCGACGAGGCTAGCCCCGATGCGGAGCAGGCCCAGCTTCTCACGCAGCACAAAGGCGGCGAGCGGCACCAACCAAAGGGTACGGGTAAAGGACAGGGCATTGGCCTCGGCCAGCGGCAGCTTCTGCACCGAATAGAAGCCCAAGATCATGGCCACGACACCGGCGGCTGATCGAAACAGCATTATGCCCGGGCGACTGGTCGTAAAGGTGCCGCGCCAATCCTTGATCATCATGGGGGCGAGCACGATCATGCTCGCCGCCTGACGATAGAAGGTTTGGAGAGAGGCCGGATAGTCGTCGCCAAGAAATTTGATCAGGGTGGTCATGGCCGTATAGGTCAGGGCCGAAACCAGCATCCACAGGGCCCCACGCACATTCGGCGCGAGACCCTCGGCCCAGCGGACCGCTCTCATTCTTGGCGACAGGCCTGTCATCCCTGCGTAGCGGTCATGGCCAGACGCATCTGTTCGGCCTGCTCAGGCGTAATGCCAAGGGCGACCAGCAGGGGCGATGGGGCGCTCTTGTCCCACGAACTGCGGCCACCAATGGTGATACCGCCATCGACGACCAGATGGGTGCCCGACACAAAGGCCGAGGCGTCAGAGGCCAGATAGAGGCAGGCCTTGGCAATATCGTCCGGCATGCCGCCCTTGGGCACAGGCTGGAAGTCTGGCGCAACAGAGGCGATCTGCGCGGCCATCTGATCGGCCACTTCACGCGGCAGACCGAAGGACGCCCCAAAGATCGAGGTGGCAATTAGGCCAGGGCAGATGGCATTGACGCGGATCTTTTGCGGCGAAAGCTCAGCCGCCGCGCACTTGGTCAGGTGGATCACGGCGCACTTGGCTGTGGAATAGGCTAGCGGCCCCCAACCGGCCTGAAGCCCAGCGATAGAGGCCGTATTAACAATGGCCCCGCCGCCGCGCGCGCGCATCAGGGGGACGGCATGTTTCATGCCCAAGATAACCGAGCGAACCAAGAGGTTCTGGACACTGTCCCAAGCCTCTGCGGTCATGTCTTCAACACCATTGGGGGCACCGCCCGACCCGGCATTGTTGAACAGGATATCAAGGCCGCCAAAGGCCTCCGCCGCCGTGTTGATCGCCTTGGCAATATCGGCCTCTTGGGTCACATCACAGTGGACATAGCGCAGAAGGTCCCCGAAACGGGCCTCGAGCATGGCGCCCTTTTCATCCTGCAGGTCGGCGCAAACCACTTTCGCGCCTTCAGCGATAAAGAGTTCGACCGTGCCAAGGCCAATGCCGGAACAACCGCCCGTAATGACCGCAACCTTGCCGTTTAGTGATCCCGTCATGTCCTGATCCTTCCCAATGTGATTATCTTATCGCTGTAAACCTAACAGCGCAGAAAACCTAGGTGGCACGCACGCCTTAGGGGGCATAGGCCCTGAAAAATCGCTTGGCGACGGTTTGAGCCAGATGGGCAATCTGGTCTGGATCGGCATTGACCTCCATGCCCATCAGGGCGCGAAATTGCCGGTGGCCTGAGCACATGCCGGCAAAGAACTCCGCCGCTTCCATCGGATCATCGACGGCCATCCGGCCCGCTTGTGTCTCTGCAGCCAAATAGTCTGCGATCAGGGCGCGGGTGGTGGCCGGTCCAGCTTCGAACACCGCCTTGGCCAGTTCCGGCATGGCCCCAGCGCCTTGAACCGTGACCCGAATGAGGGAATAGGCCCGAACATTGGAAACAATCTCGATCAGGGTCTGGGCCAGCGCCGTCAGGGTCTCTATCGGTTGCTCCGCAGCACCGGGGACACGTAAAGGGGCGGTGATGTGGGAGACACGCCTGGCCACCAGCGCCTCAATCAGGGCCGTCTTGCAGCCAAAGTGATTATAGATGGTCTGTTTGGACACGGCGGCACGGCGCGCAATGGCCTCAATCGACGCGCCGAGCCCGCGTTCGCCCAGAACATCGGAGGCGGCATCGAGAATGGCCTCGCTCTTGACCTGATCGATCTGGCCCACCACACGCGGCATCAGTTATCCTCTACCGGCTGAGCACTATAGAGGTTGGGCGCGGGCTGAACGAAGAAGGCCCCAAAGGCGGCGAAGAAACAGCACAGTGCCAGGGCCGTAAAAGCATCACCATAGGCCAAGGTTGCAGCGTCTCTCATCAGCAGCGACTGGAGGACCTTGCGGCTGGCCGCAGCCGGGTCAGAGACCCCGATCTCGGTCATTTTCATGGCCATACCCGACAGCATCTCTTGGCCCTTTTGACTGGCCACGGTCATGCGCGAGGACAACTCGTTCATGTGCAGTTTTGTTGAGGTGCTCAAGACCGTGGTGAGGACCGCCAGCCCCATGGCTCCGCCGACATTGCGTGACAGGTTGACCAGACCCGAAGCGGTCTTGATCAGTTCCGGCGGCAGGGTCGCCATGGTCACATTCTGGCTGGCAATCATGGCGATCATGATCCCAGATCCTCGGAAGGCTTGGAGACTGGCCAGTTCCCAATAGCCCCATTGCGGGGTCACAGCATGGCCGAGCCAAAAGCCATAGCCCGCACAGACAAACCCAAAGGCTAGCGGATAGCGCGGATCCATCAACCGAACCCAGCGACCAAGGATCGGACCGGTCAGGAACATGGCCAAGCCGCCAACCACCATGGTGGTGCCAACCTCACCCGACGAAAAGCCTCGGATCCGTCCCAAAAACAGAGGCAGCATATAGGTGCCGCCGAACAGACAGATACCGGTCACAAAGGTCATCACGATGCCAACCGAAAAGTTCAGATTTTTGAAGGCGCGCAGTTCCACAATGGGCTGCTTGTAGCTCAAGGACCGCCAAACAAAGATGGCACCGCAGACCGCGCCGGTTACCGCGAGCAACAGGATGAGATCATCCTCAAACCAGTTCTTCCGCGCGCCCTCTTCCAAGACAAATTGCGTGGCCATGAGGAAGACGCCCATGAAGGCCAGTCCAATCCAGTCAAAGCCCTTGGTCAGGCTCCGGTCGCCCTTGTCAAAATCGCCATAGCGGCTGACCAGAAACAGGACCAACAGACCTGGGGGGACATTGATGAAGAACAGCCAGCGCCAGTTCAGCCACTCGGTCAGATGTCCACCCAGAACCGGGCCGACCGTTGGGGCCAAGGTAATGATCATCCCCATGATCACACTGGACAACATCCGCTTCTCCGGCGGGAAGGCCGTGAAGGCGACGGCAAAGACCGTCGGGATCATGGCCCCGCCGACAAAGCCTTGCAGGGCCCGCATAACAATCATGGTCTCAATGTTCGACGCCAAGCCCGTGGCCACGCTCATCACCACAAAGCCAAAGCAAGAGGCCATATAGACCTTCTGAGTGCCCCAGATTCTGGACAGGTAAGTCGATAGCGGGATCATCACGACCTCGGCCACCAGATAGGAGGTCTGGATCCAACTGACCTCGTCAGCGCTGGCACCAATGCCCGCTTGGATCTGAGGCAAGGACGAGGCGACAATCTGAATGTCGAGGACGGCCATGAACTGGCCAACCACCATCGCGCCAAACCCCAGAAAGAGTTTGACCCAGTCGACCGTGGCCGGAGCGCCGACGTCAGGCGCGGCTGCGCCGGTTTGGCTCACTGAGCCGCGCTCTTAAGATCCGCCGCAGGGGCTGGCTGACGCGCCGCAGAACTGGCCTCGGCAAAGGAGGGACCGGTCTTGCCGCGCACATCGACCTGAACCTCGACCGACAGGCCGGGACGCAGGGCGCCCTTAAGCGGATCATTGGCTTCGACCACGATCTTGACCGGCACGCGCTGGACAATCTTGGTAAAGTTGCCCACGGCATTCTCGACGGGGATCAGGGCAAATTCTGAACCGGTGGCGGGGGCGAAACTGTCCACCCGCCCACGGATCGGGGTCTTGCTGAAAGCATCGGCCTTGATCTCGACGCTCTGGCCAATACGGATACGGCTAACTTGGGTCTCTTTGAAATTGGCCAAGACATAGGTGTCTGTCAGGGGCACGACACTCATCAGGGCCGAGCCGGGGCGAATATACTGGCCAGGACGCACCGCGCGGGCACCGACAATCCCGGCAACCGGCGCGCGGATGACGGTGCGCTCCACTTCAATCCTAGCCTGCTCCATCGCCGCGCGGGCAGCGGCGGCCTCTGCGCTGGTCTGGGCCTTGGCGGAGGTGAGGGAATTGGCGACCTGACGCTCAGCCTGCAGACTGGCTTCGGCCTGGGCGACATTGGCGCTGGTCTGGGCGGCAGTGGCTCCGACCGTCTGGAGCCGCTGGTCGGAGACCCAGCCATTGCCAGACAGGGCCCGGTATCGTTGCAGATCAAGCGCCGCGCGCTGGGCATCGACCTTGGCGCTGGTCACGACCGCGGCGCGCTGAGCGATCAGGGCCTGCTCAAGCGAGACCTTATCGTCGACCCCCTTGATGGCGGCCTCTAGGGCCGCGACCTTGGCAACGGCCTGGGCCAGCTTCGCTTCTGATTGCGAAGCATCCAGCCGCACAAGGACCTGACCGGCCTCGACCTTCTGGTTATCGGCAACCAAGACCTCGGCGACATAGCCGTCGATCTGAGGGCTGACCGTGACCGTATCGGCCTGAACATAGGCATTGTCAGTGGTTTCGTAGCGCTGCTTGTTGGTCCACCAGACGCTAACGCCAGCGATGAGGCCCAGACCGACGACTGCGGCCACCAACAGCGGAATGAGTTTTGCCCTCGGCATGCGCCGACCCCCGAACTTTAAGTTTGAACAACCTGTCTATCGGGCCGTCTCGCCAGACTCAATGTTCAAATGGACTGAAGCGTCCAAAATTCAAGGAGCAAGCCCTTACCAGCTTTCTGACCAGGGCCGAAGATCGAGCTCATGGGTCCAGCTATCGCGCGGTTGGGTGTGGAGGTGCCAGTAGTTGTCGGCAATATGGTCCGGATCAAGGATCCCATCCTGCGCCTTGCGGGCATAGGATTCGGGGAAGTTTTCGGCGATCCATTGGGTATCGATTGGACCGTCAATCAGGGTGTGCACGACATGGATACCCTTTGGCCCCAGCTCGCGTGCCATGGACTGGGCCAAGGCGCGCAGCGCATGTTTTGCGCCGGAAAAGGCTGAAAAGCCTTCGCGGCCCCTGACGCTTGCGGTCGCGCCGGTAAAGAGGATCGTGCCCCGGCCACGTGGCTCCATGCGCCGAGCTGCTTCCCGCCCCGTGAGGAACCCGGCAAAGCAGCCCATCTCCCAGACCTTGAAATAGACCCGCGCCGTGGTGTCGGAGATCGAGAACCGGACATTGGCCCCTATATTGAACACGCAGACCTCGACCTGGCCAATCTCGGCCTCGATCCGGTCAAAGAGGGCGATGACCTCCTCTTCCTTTCGGGCATCGCAGCCAAAGCCAAAGGCCTTGCCGCCCTCGGCCTCGATGGCCTCGACCAGCGCGGTGAGCTTGTCCTGCTGACGGCGCACACCGACGGCGACATAGCCTTCACGCGCGAAACGACGGGCAATGGCCCCGCCCAAGGCATCCCCTGCCCCTATTACCAAGGCCACCTTCGCTGTCATGTCTCTACCCCAACCTATAGAATGATGATCATCATATCATGGGATCGAAATCTGGCTAGGCTCCGCATCCTCTTGGCTATTGATAACCTGTTTTAGGGTCGCGACCAGCAGGTTTGGGTCTATCGGCTTGGCGAGAAAAGCATCGGCGCCGACCTCGCTCCAGGCGAGGCGGTGAGACATCAAAACATTGGCGGTAATGGCAATAATCGGGGACTTGGCGTTTAGTCCGCCGCTCCGGATGATCCTAGCCGCCTCGAGCCCATCCATGATCGGCATCTGCATATCGAGGAAGATCACGTCAAAGGGATGCGCCATCGCCAAGTCCACAGCCTCTTGGCCATTGACCGCAAAGGCCACCTCGCAGCCGATGGGATCTAGGAACAGGCCAATGATCTTACGATTGACCTCATGATCTTCAGCGACCAGCACCGTCATGGGGTCTAGCCGCGTCGGTAAGGGCTTTGATGAGAGGGGCTCACGCGCCAAACGGCGGCGGTCATGGCTAAACTGCGGCCCCAATATCGGCAATAGCGGCAGGTCCAGACGAAAGACGGACCCAAGGCCAAGCTGCGACGTCACGGTCAAGGTCCCCCCCATCAGTTGGGCAAGCTTGCGGCTGATGGCGAGGCCCAAACCACTGCCCCCATGGCGCCGGGTCGTGCTGCTATCGACCTGCTCAAAACTGTTGAATAGCCGAGGAAGGGCCGCCTCAGGAATCCCGCAGCCTGTGTCCTCCACCTCAAAACAGAGCCGACCCTCACCCCCCAGCCGCACCCGCAAGGTGACATGACCTCGGTCGGTAAACTTGACCGCGTTGGAGAGCAGGTTGAACAGGATTTGACGCAAGCGCAGGGGGTCGGCGCGGATGGCCTGCGGCACCTTGGGATCAAGATCCAGATTGAGCAGACAGCCCTTCTCGACAATCTGGGGCCGCCAGAGGGCCACCAGAGCGTTCAACAGATCATGCAAGTCTAGATCCGCATTGGTTATGGCCAGCTTACCGCCCTCGATCCGTGACAGGTCCAGCACATCATTCAGCAGACCGAGCAGCACGTCGCTGGCGTGGGTCAGCATAGACAGGTGGCTCATCTGTTCTTGGGTCAGGGATGTTCGCTTTAAGAGAAAGCCTGCTGACACCACCGCATTCATCGGTGTGCGGATCTCATGGCTGATGGTGGTCAGAAATTCGGTCTTGGCCAGACTGGCCCTTTCGGCTTCAGCTCTGGCCGCCTCCAAGGCCAAGGTTTCTTCATTGGCTTGGCGCACCGCGATGGACAGTTGAGAGATGAAATAGACACCGCCGAGCGTAGCCATGAGAATAGCCAGTGGCCGGGTCGAGACCAGCTCCAAGGCCGGAAGCCCCAACAGATAGAGGATATGGGCCAATCCTGCCGCGATCAGCAAGGACCGCTCGCGGCGCATGTGCAGGCTGACATGCAACAGCCCGCCACAGGCTTGGATCATGGCAAAGGCCTTGCCGATGTCACCGCCCGTTCGCCAAAGATAGAAACTGGTCGCAGCGTAAAGCGCGGTGTTCAAGAAAACCACGATACAGCACATGGCCCGATAGGCCGCCGACCGCCTATCGGTCGGGTCGCGGCGAAAGGGTCTAAGGACTAGGTGGTCCAGCCCTTGGCCGAAACAGACCGCGATGAACCAGTAGGCAGGCCACCAAGAGGGCGAGACGACCGCCGCTGTGACGCCAAGAAAAGCCGCCAGCGCCAAGCGCACCAAAAGCGTTTGGGCACGCTCCTGTGCCACCAAGGCATAGCCCGTCTTTTCCTCCATGATCTAACACAGCCTTAAGGGGTGAATTATCAATCACCTCCATACAGCCATGACGAGCAGGAGCAAATACTATTATTGGTAATGATTCAAAAGAAAACAGGCGAGCCCTGTGGGGCCCGCCTGCGATCTTGTCTTCAGTTTTGAAGTCGGTTTAGGCGCCGGCGTCTTCGGCTGGCACTTCACGCTTGGTCAGGTCCTCACCGGTTTCCTGATCAACGACCTTCATGGACAGCTTAACCTTACCGCGATCGTCAAAGCCCATGAGCTTGACCTTCACGATTTGGCCCTCAGTCACCACGTCCGAGGTCTTGGCGACCTTGTTCTGCGACAGTTGGCTGATGTGAACCAGACCGTCCTTGGCGCCGAAGAAGTTCACGAAAGCGCCGAAATCGACAACCTTCACGACCTTACCGTCATAGATGGCACCCAGCTCAGGCTCGGAGGCAATCGACTTGATCCAGTCGATAGCGGCCTTGATCTTGGAGCCGTCCGAAGCCGAAACCTTGACCGTGCCATCATCTTGGATGTCGATCTTAGCGCCGGTCTTTTCGACGATCTCGCGGATCACCTTGCCGCCCGAACCGATGACTTCACGGATCTTGTCGGTAGGGATGTTGATGGTCTCGATCTTGGGGGCATATTCGCCGATCTCAGAACGGGCACCGTCAATGGCCTTGGCCATCTCGTCGAGGATGTGGAGACGACCACCCTTGGCTTGGTTGAGGGCCTTGTCCATGATCTCTTCGGTGATGCCGGGGATCTTGATGTCCATCTGCAGGCTGGTGATACCGTCAGCGGTACCGGCAACCTTGAAGTCCATATCGCCGAGGTGATCTTCGTCACCCAAGATGTCCGACAGAACCACATAGCCATCGGGCTCGAGGATCAGACCCATGGCGATACCCGACACAGGCTTAATCATCGGCACGCCCGCATCCATCAGCGCCAAGGAGGAGCCGCAGACCGTAGCCATCGAGGACGAGCCGTTCGACTCGGTGATCTCGGAGACCAGACGGATGGTGTAGGGGAAGTCCGACTTGGCAGGCAGCATGGGACGCAGGGCGCGCCAAGCCAACTTGCCGTGGCCGATTTCGCGGCGACCGGGCGAACCCATGCGGCCGGTCTCACCGACCGAATAGGGAGGGAAGTTATAGTGCAGCAGGAAGTTTTCTTTGTAGGTGCCTTCCAGCGCGTCGATGAACTGCTCGTCATCGCCGGTGCCGAGGGTGGCAACCACGAGGGCTTGGGTCTCGCCGCGTGTGAACAGGGCCGAACCGTGGGCGCGGGGCAAGATACCCACTTCACCGATGATCGGACGGACCTTGTCGAGCGCGCGGCCATCGATGCGGATCTTGGTTTCCAGAACGTCGCGACGCAGGACCGAGGCTTCGCATTCCTTGAAGGCTGAGCCGAACTTGCTGCTGTCATAGCCGTCTGGGTTGGCGTCAGACTTGATCAGCGCCGAAGCGGCGATCTTTTTGGCCGCGTCCAGAGCCGCATGGCGGTCTTGCTTGCCGGTCAGTTTGTAGGCGGCCTTCAGATCTTCGCCGACGAGGGCCTTGATCTTGTTTTCCAGGGGCGACAGGTCTTCAGCGTGGAAGTCCCAAGGCTCCTTGGCCGCATGTTCGGCCAGCTCGATGATCGCGTCGATCACGGGCTGGAAGCCGCGTTGAGCGAACATGACGCCGCCCAGAACGATCTCTTCTGGAAGTTCCTTAATTTCGGATTCAACCATCATCACGGCGTCGTTGGTGCCGGCGACAACCAGATCCATACGGTTTTCGGCCGTCATCTGGTCGAGGGTTGGGTTCAGGACGTACTCGCCATTGATGTAGGCGACGCGCGCTGCACCGATGGGGCCCATGAAGGGAACGCCCGAAATGGTCAGGGCAGCCGAAGCGGCAACCATGGCCAAGATGTCTGGATCATTCTCAAGATCGTGCGCCAGAACGGTGATGACCACTTGGGTCTCGTTCTTGAAGCCCTTGACGAACAGAGGGCGGATCGGACGGTCGATCAGGCGCGAGACCAGGGTCTCCTTTTCGGAGGGACGGCCCTCGCGCTTGAAGAAGCCACCGGGAATCTTACCGGCGGCAAAGGTCTTTTCCTGATAATTCACGGTCAGCGGGAAGAAGTCGATCCCGGCTTTTGGCGAACGGGCGGCGACGACGGTCGCCAAAACCACGGTCTCGCCGTAGGTGGCCAGCACAGCGCCGTCAGCTTGACGCGCAATACGGCCGGTCTCGAGGGTCAGCGTGCGGCCGGCCCAGTCGATGGATTTACGTTTAATGTCGAACATGTTTGTCTTTCGGTCTCCCCCCCAGGCCCATTCCTTACGGGGGATGCGGGACGAGCCGGGAGCGACCATTCGCTAACCCGGCATTGTCGTCCTTGGTCTAGACTTCCCCCCGCCCCCTATCGGACTCATGCCATTGGGGCGAGGAGGAAGGCAGTCTTGGCTGTGCCTTAGCGGCGCAGGCCCAGGGTTTGGATCAGAGCGGCATAGCGGCCATGATCTGTGTCCTTCAGGTGGTCCAGGAGACGACGGCGTTGCGAGACCATCTTCAGAAGGCCGCGACGCGAGTGGTTGTCCTTTTTGTGGGTCTTGAAGTGCTCGGTCAGATTGGAAATCCGTTCTGACAGGATCGCCACCTGCACTTCGGCCGAGCCGGTGTCGCCTTCAGAGCGAGCATGGGCTTGGATGACTTCAGCTTTACGTTCAATCGTGATCGACATCGGTGTCTCCTTGTTCAAGATGAAATACCCGCGTCGGACTAAGCTGTCCGGCGCGCATCTCACAAAGGCTGATCGCTAGGCCACCCAGCTTTGCCAAAACGGTTCGAGACGCATCTTGCCCCCCAATGGTCCGGGGAACGCGAGACGCACGAAGCGTTTCGACCTGTCTGGGAAGCAGAATGATCGGGCGCCCTTGCTTGAGCCGGAATGCCTCTTCCTCAGTTATGGCCAGCGCCGGGATGTCGTCCAGCGCGGTCTCAACGGGAAGCAAAGCCTCCGAAGCGGCGCTCTTATGCACCAACTCTTCCAGAAATTCTAGTGTAATTGCACGCTCTTGCCCGAAGGCCCCAACGCGCAGGCGGCGCAGATCGCTGACGTGACCGCAGGCCCCGAGCATGACGGCAAGGTCACGGGCCACAGAACGGACATAGGTTCCCTTGCCACACCTTATATCAATTACCGCATGGTCGGGGTCCGGGATCTCGACCAGATCGGCCTCATAGATCGTGACCCGGCGGGCAGCGAGCTCGAACTCGACCCCCTCACGGGCCAGATCATAGGCCCGCTCGCCATCGACCTTGATGGCCGAAAAGTTGGGGGGAACCTGATCGATCTCACCAACAAAGCTCTTGAGGGCCTCGGCAATGGCCGCAGGGTCGGGACGCACATCCGAGGTCGCGGTCACCTCGCCCTCGCGGTCAAAGCTCGCGGTCGATGTCCCCCACGCGACGGTGAACCGATAGGTCTTATCGGCCTCCATCAGATAGGGCACGGTCTTGGTCGCCTCGCCCAACGCGATGGGCAAGATGCCAGTGGCTAACGGGTCGAGCGTTCCGGCATGACCGGCCTTTTGGGCATTGAATAGCCGCCGAACCCGGCTAACCGCCGTGGTCGAGCCCATATCATGCGGCTTATCAAGGACGATCCAGCCCGATATGGGCAGGCCCTTCTTACGCCGGGCCATGGTCGCCGTCTTCATCCTCATCGGGCGCGGCCAGATCGGCGCGCACGCGAGGATCATCGAACAGTTTTTCGATATGCTCGGCGGTGGCGAAGCTCTGATCGTGGATGAACCGCAGATCGGGCGTAAACTTCATGTCGATCATCCGGCCCAGCAGGCCGCGGATATATTTCGAGACCGCATTGAGCGACTTGACGATGGGCTTGGCATTTTCACCGCGCAGAGGCTGTACGAAACACATGGCGTGACGCAGGTCCGGGGTCATCCGCACCTCCGTCACGGTCACGATCACCCCCGCCAGGGTCGGATCCAGAAAGGTCTCCTCCCGCAGGATCTCGACCAGAGCATGACGAACAAGCTCGCCCGCGCGCAACTGACGCTGGCTGGGACCCGAAGGCCCGGACGGGCGCGAAGCCTTAGCAGGACGTTTCATAGCACTCTCCTAGCCTCACCGGCGGATCGGACGCCGCGGAAGGGACGGACAAAAAGGACGTGGCTTGTAGCCCCACTGAGGTGGAAAGTCGAGGGAGGGGGGTTATGTCGGCCACTCAGCGTCGAGGCCCGACCCGTAACATCCCTGTATCGCCTTCAAATCCCACGAGACGCCAGCTTCCGGCATCCTTGTGGAAGACCAAGAGACACGGACCGTCCTTCTTGCGGGGCGCGCAGGCGGTTGTCTCGTCGATGGGACGAAGGAGGCTGGCAATGGCCAAGCGATCAGGCACGGGCTTGGTTGCCGAATAGCCCATGGTCTCAGCGACGGCCGCGAAGACGTCGGGCTGCACCAACTGATCGACAGCCAGATCGACGAGGGGCCGGGCTAGAATCGCGCCAAGCACGGCAAGACTGTCTGTGCCATGGGCCTTGGCGGCCTCGGCCACCAGACGGCCGCGCAGCTGGACCTTGAGAGCGGGCCGATCAATATGGGCATCAAACCCGGCCCGGTCGTGGTTTCGAACCGCCACCAACAGGGCATGAACATCCTCTGCCGCATCGTAACGGTTCGTCGTGGCGCATCCGCTCAACAGGGCCGCAGCGAAGAGGCTCAAGGTCCAGTGAGAAAGGGTCATGGTCGGCCTCCGTTAGGATCAGTGAACCTTGTCGTTTCGGCGCAATTATAGCCAAGGCGTTCGGCCAGCCCAATCCAAAGCCCAAAAGCATCAGGCCACCGCACCCCATCGGGTCCAGTGGCCTGAAATCTATTCAGCCAAAGCGACGATTAGAGCGAACGCTTGATGGTCTCGACCGTGAAGCACTCGATGACGTCGCCAGCCTTGATGTCTTGGAAGCCCGCAAAGGCCATGCCGCACTCTTGGCCGGCATTGACCTCGTTGACCTCGTCCTTGAAGCGCTTGAGCGTCTGCAAGGTGCCCAGTTCCAGCACCACAATATCGTTGCGAATGATCCGGACCTTGGCGCCCTTGCGAACGACCCCTTCTGTGACCCGGCAACCGGCGATCTTGCCGACCTTGGAGATATCGAAGGCTTGCAGAACGTCGGCATTGCCGAGGAAGGTTTCGCGTTGGATCGGCGACAACATGCCCGAGAGCACGTTTTTGATGTCGTCGAGCAGGTCATAGATGATCGCGTAATAACGGATCTCGACGCCTTCGCGCTCAGCCAGATCGCGGGCCTGCTTAGAGGCGCGGACATTGAAGCCGAGGATGGGCGAGCCGGAGCCCTTAGCAAGCAGCACATCGCTCTCGTTGATGGCACCGACGCCGGAGTGAATGATCCGTGCCCGCACCTCATCGGTGGAGATCTTCTCCAGCGAACCAATGATGGCTTCGGCCGAACCTTGCACGTCCGCCTTCACGATCAGGGCAAGCTCTTTAAGCTTCTTGTCCTGCAGCTTGGCCATCATATCGGCCAAGGTCGCACCGGCAGCAGTGGGGGTCAGCATCTTATCGCGGCGCTTACGGTCACGATATTCGGTCAGTTCACGGGCGCGAGCCTCATTTTCCACCACAGCGAAGGCTTCGCCGGGGCTCGGAGGCATATCAAGGCCGAGGATTTCGACAGGCACGGAGGGTTCAGCCACCAAGACCTGCTCGTCACGTTCGTTGATCAGGGCGCGCACGCGGCCCCAAGCGGCACCGGCCACGACAATATCGCCGCGCTTGAGCGAGCCACGCTTGACCAGAACCGTGGCCACGGGGCCGCGTCCCTTGTCGAGCTTGCCTTCAATGACCACACCTTCAGCCGTCCGATCCGGATTGGCCTTCAGGTCCATCATTTCGGCTTGGATCAGAATGGCTTCGATCAGCTTGTCCAGACCGGTTTTCTTGAGGGCAGAGACCTCAATGATCTGGGTGTCACCGCCGAGGCTTTCGACCACGATCTCGTGCTGCAGAAGCTCGTTGACGACGCGGGTGGCATCGGAACCGGGCTTATCCATCTTGTTGACGGCCACGATAATCGGCGCACCGGCAGCCTTGGCATGGTGAATGGCTTCGATGGTCTGAGGCATGACCCCGTCATCACCGGCCACGACCAGAACCACGATGTCAGTGACATTGGCACCGCGCGCTCGCATGGCCGAGAAGGCCGCGTGACCGGGCGTGTCGAGGAAGGTGACCCGGTCGCCCGCAGGCAGACGGACCTGATAGGCTCCAATATGCTGGGTAATGCCGCCATGCTCACCGCCCGCCACATCGGCCGAACGCAAGGCGTCCAACAGACTGGTCTTGCCGTGGTCAACGTGACCCATAACCGCGACCACGGGGGGCCGTGAGATGGTGTCTTGATCGTGATCTTCCGCCGACAGGAAGCCGGTTTCAACGTCAGACTCCGACACGCGGGTAACATTGTGGCCAAATTCCGTGGCGATCAGTTCAGCCGTATCGGAATCGATCACGTCGTTGATCTTGAGCATCATGCCTTGGCGCATCATGAACTTGATCACGTCAACGGCGCGGGTGGCCATGCGCTGTGACAGTTCCTGCACGGTGATGACATCAGGAATGACCACGTCACGGGTGACCTTGATCTGATCCTGAGCGCCACCGCCCTTGCGCTTTTCACGCTCGCGTTCACGGGCCCGGCGAACCGAGGCCAGCGAGCGCATGCGGTCAGCGGACTCTCCATCACCGGCGACGGCTTGGATGGTCAGGCGACCTTCGCGGCGTTGGGGTGCACCCTTAACGCGGCTGACAGCCTTGGCGTTGCCGCCCGGCGCTGCGGCCTTGGCGCGCTTGATGCTATCCTCGTCCAGATCCTGAGGACGACGGTCCTTGCCCGCACCTGGAGGGGCGGTACGCGCGGCGCGCTGCACATCGGGCGTTACCGGGGCCGAAGGCGGGGCCTGACGACCTCCTGGACCGGGGCGAGCCCCCTGAGCACCGGGGCGCGGCGGAGCGGGACGCGGCGTAAGGGCCGAATAACGAACCGTCTCACCGGCGCGAGCAGGCGGGGCAGCACGATCTGTATTGGGGCGCTGGCCGTCACGCGGCGGACGCGGACCGGTCGGAGCCGGACGCGGCGCATCACTGCGATAGGTCGTGGTGGCCTGACGATCATCGCGGCGCGGCTCAACTGGACGGGTTGGCGCGGCACGGATCGGCTCAGGAGCCCGATAGGGTGGAGGCTGAACCGCAACCGGCGCAGGGGCCGGAGCAGCAACAGGCGCTGGGGCTGGAGCCGGAGCTTCTGCCTTGACCGGTGTTGGTGCAACGGCATCCGCAGCAGGCGGCGGCGCCATCTTGGCCTGAAGGGCAGCCTCAGCGGCGCGGGCCTCAGCGGCGGCGCGGCGCATTGCCTCTTCCTCGGCGCGGCGCGCATCATCGAGCGCCTTGCGTTCGGCCACTTGGCGTTCTTGTTCAGCGCGAGCGGCTTCAACGACGCGCTGACGGGCGCGCATCTCTTCCGCCGAAAGATTCAGATTGGTCTGAAGCGGCTGCTGGGGACGCGGAGGACGCGGCTCCTGCGGACGGGCAGCCTCAGGGGCTGGGCGGCGCTCGGCCTGAACCGGCGCAGGCGCAGGCCCGCTTGGCGCGCCGTCTACACGGCGACGCTTGGTCTCTACGACCACCGTCTTGGACCGGCCGTGGCTGAAGCTTTGCTTCACCGTACCGGCACTGACCGCACCTGCACGGGGCTTCAGCGTCAGGGGAGCCCTGCCGCCGGGTTGGCCGTTAGATTGGCCGGCCGAACCGTCGGGACGGTCGTTTTCATTGTCGTTCGCGTCGTTCATCCGCTCGCTTTACTCACTTCCGGTCCCCGAACGGGCCCGGCCTTAGTCTTCAACCATAGATAATGAGCCGGGACGAAGGGTTTCGTCCCCGCCCGCTCTCACGGCTCCTCGCGCCAACTCGTTGGGATGAGCGAGCGAAAGCCTGATAGCCGCTCGACATCCTGTGTCCAACGATCAGCGCCTCGCCCCGCAAGGAAGACGAGGTGTATCACATTTCCAAGCCCTAAGGCCAAACTCAATTCGTCTGCTGTGAAAATCCCTAGCAAACGTGGCCTACGGGGGACACGCCGGGCGATTTGCAGCATCTTTCGACGCCCATCATCGGCACCGTCGCTGGCTTCAACCATCCAAGAGACCTTGCCGGCACTAATCGCAGCCCCGGCCTTTTCAAAACCAAAGGTCAGATCGGCGGCCCGGCGGGCCAGTCCCAGACCGTCCAGAACCCGCTGGGTCAAGAGCCGCTCCACCTGATCGGCCAGATCGGCAGGAGCCGACAGCTTGGCCTTGGCGGCACGGGAAAAGGCACCCTTCTTGGCCGCCGTCGTCACCGCCTCACGATTGGCGGTGACCCAGAGCCCACGGCCCGGCAGTTTCCGCGCCAGATCCGGCACGACCACGCCGCCAGGACCAGCCACAAAACGGATGAGCTTTTCTTCAGGCACCACCTCGCCACTGACGATGCAGCGACGCTCGCGGTCGGCCTGCGCCTTGGTCCGGTGCGCACGCGGCTCTTGCGGGGCCTCTGGCAAAGAGGCGTCCTGCTCTATGGGCACGGCATCGGTGGTCAAGGGCGCGAAGTCTCCGGAGGGAAAGGTCCCTCACCCACCCCCGCCCAAGGGCCAAGGGTCTAGATGAAAATAGTCCACCCCCACCGGGGGCTTTGGTCAAAGAAGGATGGAATGAGGGGCAAGCCCCTCACACCAAGATCAAGCCTCGGCATCGGCCTCAGGCTCAAGGTCGGCCTCAAGCTCAGGCTCGTCTTCAACCACTTCCGGAGCCTCGACCCAGCCCATCACGACGCGAGCGCCCATGATAAGGGCCTCGGCATCTTCCGGTGACAGATTGAAGCTTTCCAGCAGGCCGGGCTGACGCACGCGGGCACCGTCCTTGGCTTCGAACCAGCCGCGCAGATCGTCCGGCACCAGATCGGCCAGATCTTCAACCGTCTTGACCTCGCCGGTACCGAGGGCAATGGCCATCGCAATGGTCAGGCCTTCAATCTGCAGGAGACCATCTTCGACGCCGAGGGCGCGACGCTTGGAATCCAGCTCCGCCGCCTCACGCTCAAGGAAGTCGCGGGCGCGGGCCTGAAGCTCTTCGGCCGTGTCATCATCAAAGCCTTCGATGCTGGCAATCTCTTCGGCCTCGACATAGGCCACGTCTTCCACAGCGGCGAAGCCTTCGGTGACCAGCAGTTGGGCGATCACTTCGTCGACGTCCAAGGCCTCTTGGAACAGGGTCGTGCGCTCGGCAAATTCGCGCTGACGACGCTCGCTCTCTTGGCTTTCGGTCATGATATCGATCTGCCATCCGGTCAGCTGACTGGCCAGACGCACATTCTGGCCGCGGCGACCAATGGCCAAGGACAGTTGCTCGTCCGGCACCACCACTTCAACGCGCTCGTCCTCTTCATCGAGCACGACCTTGGTGACTTCGGCAGGG
This sequence comes from Caulobacteraceae bacterium, assembly GCA_947441065.1. GTDB lineage: Bacteria > Pseudomonadota > Alphaproteobacteria > Caulobacterales > Caulobacteraceae > CAISGS01. The sequence continues at coordinate 50,070 of CANESI010000001.1, read as the reverse complement.
GCCAAGGCGTTAACGATGAAGGTGGCTTCATCAGGCGACCATTGGATGATGTCGATCTTTTCGCCCTGAAGCTCAGCCACAACGGCCTGAACCCGGCTACCGCGCATACCCACGCAAGCGCCGACGGGATCGATGGAGCTATCATTGGAGACCACAGCCATCTTGGCGCGGCTGCCTGGATCGCGGGCAACGGCACGGATCTCGATGACGGCGTCGTAGACTTCCGGCACTTCTTGCGCGAACAGCTTGGCCATGAAGCCACCATGGGCGCGGCTGAGCATGATCTGCGGACCCTTGGTCTCGCGGCGCACATCATAGATATAGGCCCGGACGCGGTCGCCGATCTGGAAGTTCTCGCGCGGGATGGCTTGGTCGCGGCGCATAATGCCTTCACCACGGCCGAGATCGACAATGACATTGCCATATTCGACGCGCTTGACCGTGCCATTGACCACTTCGGAGATGCGGTCCTTGAACTCTTCGTACTGGCGCTCACGTTCGGCTTCGCGGACCTTGTGGGTCACAACCTGACGGGCCATCTGGGTCTGGACTCGGCCAAATTCGAAGGGCGGCAGGATTTCGGTATAGGTCTTGCCGATGGCCGCTTCCTTATCGCCCTTCAAGGCGTCGGTCAGGCTCTGTTCGGCATATTCATTCTCAACCGTGCCGTCGGCAACCACCGTCACCACGCGGGTGATGGTCATCTCGCCGGTGCGGGTGTCGATATGGACGCGGATATCGTGCTCAGCGCCATAACGCGAGCGCGCCGCCTTCTGGATCGCCTCCTCGATGGCTTCGATCACAATTTCCTTTTCGATCGATTTCTCACGCGCAACGGCGTCAGCGATCTGTAGGAGTTCAAGCCGGTTTGCGGAAATGCCGGTGACGCTCATTAGGCCAGGTCCTCTTCGTCTTCGCCATCTAGCGAATCTTGCGGGGTCATTCGGGAAGCGCGTTCGTCTGCGCCACGTTTCATCAACTCGTCGGTCAGGACGAGCTTGGCCTCGATCACCCAATCAAAGGGGATCAAGGTGGTATGGTCAGGCTCACCCTCTAGATTGATCGCGACAGCGCCGTCTTCAAGGCCAGCCAACTGGCCTTTGAAACGTTTGCGCCCTTCGCACAGGCGGTCCAGTTCGATGCGCGCCTCTAGCCCTTCATAGGTCTCGAAATCCTTGAGGCGGGTCAGGGGGCGATCAATGCCGGGGCTTGAAACCTCTAGGAGATATTCGCCCGTGATCGGATCGGCGGCGTCCAGCACCTCGGCCACGGCGCGCGACAACATCGCACAGCCTTCGACATTCATGCTGCCATCGGGACGTTCGGCCATCAGTTGAAGGCGCCGGGTCTGGGTGCCGCTCATCAGACGCAGACGCACAAGCTCAAAGCCCGCCGCCTCAACCACGGGGTCGAGGAGGGAGATCAGGTCCCGGTCTTCACTGGTCTTGCCGCGCAAGCTTAGCCTCTCAAAGCAACAAAAAAGCGGCGAGCCTTCCGGCCGCCGCTCGAAAGCGTCATCCAACGCCATCGATCGATGTGGGGGTCTTATAGAACCGGATGAGCGACTTGTCACCTCCCCGTTTTGAAAGGGATTTTATCGTTCTCCTATCCCGCGAAGGACGCGGCATGTCATCGCGACCCTGGATGGCTCTTTAGTTTACGCCTGAATTGGTTTATTTATGCAAATATGCTCAATCGATTCCTGTTCGCTGACGAAGCGGGTTGCTTCACCTTCACGAAGGGACAGAACGTAAGCCGATGTTTTATACTCTGTTCCGTGACCATGGAGGAGTGTTCGGTCGCTACGTCACTTCTCGACCTTAGAAGAAAATTGGTTTGGCAAGGCGCTGACTTGGGTGAGCATTTCCACGCGACAACAGACAAACAGGTCGTCCGCGATGCGGTTTATGAAACCATCTTGGGGCACCCCTTCCAAATACAGGCCACGATCATGGAAAAGTCCAAGGCCCAAGCCCATGTCAAAACAAGTAAACCAACCTTCTACAAATTCGGCTGGTACTACCACTTTAAGCACGGCACCAAGGACCAGTTCACCACGGATCATAAGGCTCTCGTCACAGCGGCCTCATTGGGGGTCAGGAAAGAGCGCGCCGCCTTCAAAGAGGCTGTTGATGACGTCATGCGGCAAACCATGCGTGCCAAAGAATGGAAAACTGATTTTTTGCCTTGCGGATCAGACCCATGCCTACAGGTTGCTGACTACTGTGCATGGGCAATTCAGAGAAAGTGGGAAAGCGGAGGCCATGACCTTCGCTCATACAGCTTGATAGAGGACCGGATCACATACGAATATGATCTGTGGGCTGCGGGAAGCACCCACTATTATTAGAGAAAAAAGCACGACCCGCGAAATCCGCAATCATGGCTATCCTGACGAAAGTGCTCCCAGAGCCCTTATCACCATGCGAAGACCGTGCAGCCCATTTATCTATCAAAAGTCGTTAAAAGTCTATTCGAATTTTTGGCGCGCGCCCTAAGCCCGCTCAAAATCCAGAAACACAGGGTCACAATCGCCGAGGCGTTTTTCTTCATAGCGCGTGGTGACGTGGTCGGCTGGCGGAGTGGTCCAGTCGGTGGCCCTCTCGGCGGTCCAGCGGAAATCGGCGCTGTGATTGAACCTTTGCAGGGTCCAGTCGGCATAGTCGGCCCAGTCGGTGGCAAATCTTAGGCGCCCACCTGGTTTTAAGACCCGCGCCAGCTCGGCAATGACCGCCGGCTGGATCAGGCGGCGCTTATGATGGCGCGACTTGGGCCAAGGGTCGGGGAAGAGGATGAAGATGCGCGAGAGGCACGCGCTCGGCAGGGCTGCGGCCAGCTCGCGCCCATCGCCCTGAAGGATGCGGATATTGTCGATGCCGCGCTCGTCAATGTGGCGCACGGCGCTGGCGGCACCATTTAAGAACGGCTCGGCCCCCATGATCAGGACCTGCGGATGGCGCTGGGCCTGGGCGGCCATATGCTCGCCTGCGCCAAAGCCGATCTCCAGCCAGACCTCGTCGAAACCGGGCGCAAGGGCCGCCGGATCAATCGGCCCGAGGGCGGGATCGGGGATGGATAGGCGCGGCAGATTGGCCTCGATCAGGCCCGCCTGCCGCGTCTTCAGTTGCCGCGCCTTGATGCGCCCATAGGAACGCAAAGGCCCGTGAGGTTTTTGGCCAATGGACATAGCGCCCCTTAGCCTGATTAGGCCAGACCGCTCAAGTCCTTGACCAGATCGGTGCGCTCCCAGCTAAAGCCGCCTTCATTGTCCGGCTCACGGCCAAAGTGGCCATAGGCTGCGGTGCGGGCATAGATGGGACGATTGAGCTGCAGGTGCTCGCGGATGGCGCGCGGGGTCGCACCGCCAACCAGTTCTGGCAGGACCTTCTCCAGAAGGGCTGGATCGACGCGGCCCGTATCATGCAGATCGACATAGAAGGACAGGGGCTGAGCCACGCCAATGGCGTAGGAGATTTGGATCGTGCACTTGTCGGCCAGACCTGCGGCGACAACATTCTTGGCCAGATAACGGCACAGATAGGCCGCCGAACGGTCCACCTTCGTCGGGTCCTTGCCAGAGAAGGCGCCGCCGCCGTGGGGTGAGGCGCCGCCATAGGTGTCGACAATGATCTTGCGGCCGGTCAGGCCGGCATCCCCATCGGGGCCGCCGATCTCAAAACGGCCGGTGGGGTTGACGTGCCACTTGGTCTTGCGGGTCACCAGACCCTCAGGGAAGATCGACAGGACATGCGGCTTGATCAGGTCGAGCACCCGCTTAGAGGTCGCGATCTTACCGTCGATGCGCTTCTTGTGCTGGTGGGACACCACGATCTGTAGGACCTGGGTCGGCTTGCCGTTCTCATAGAGCAGGGTCACCTGGCTCTTGGCGTCGGGTTCCAGCTCTGACAGCTCGCCCGAGTGACGCAGCTGGGCCAAACGATGCAGGATGTCGTGGCTATATTGCAGCGTCGCAGGCATGAGCTGCGGCGTCTCATTGGTCGCATAGCCGAACATAATGCCCTGATCGCCCGCGCCCTCATCCTTGGTCGCAGAGGAATCGACGCCCTGTGCAATATGGGCCGACTGACCATGGAGGTGGCAAGCGAACTTGGCCTTTTCCCAATGGAAGCCCTTTTGCTCGTAGCCAATATCCTTAATCGCCGCGCGAACCTTGGGCTCTAGACCAGCAATGATGGCCTTGGTCTTTTCCTTGGTCGAGGCGCGAACCTCACCGGCGAGAACAATACGGTTGGTCGTGACGAGGGTCTCGCAGGCCACGCGGGCCTCTGGCTCTTCGCCGAGAAAGGCGTCAACAACCACATCAGAGATCCGATCGGCAACCTTATCAGGATGGCCCTCAGAAACGCTTTCGCTCGTGAAAATATAGGATGCACGGCTCACAGGACACACTCCTTGCAGGAAAGTCTTTATCGGATAGGCGAGGATGATTGAGGATACGCTTCGCCTCACGCACCCCTTAAGCGCCAATCATATAAAGATATGTTTATATCTGCAAGTCAGGTCTTTTGGTTGCATGTCTAGTCGTGAGGATCCTTATCCAAGTCGACCACACCAGAGGGGTCGCCCATGGCCCGAACCAGCTCTAGCAACCGCCGCCGCAGGCGCCCCCTTGGGACCTTTGGAAAGAGTATCGCCAGTTCCAGCCCTTCTGGAGTCATTAGGAACTCGTGCACAAACTGGTCGGAACCCGATTCAGCAAAGCCAAACCTCTGCGGCTCCGTCGGATCACTGAGACCATCAAAGAAATAGGCGACCGGTGTCGATAGGGCGCGAGCAATTTCATAAAGTTTTGAGGCGCTGACGCGATTGGCACCCCTTTCGTATTTTTGGATCTGCTGAAAGGTCAGGCCAAGCTCTTCCGCCAGTTTCTCCTGACTAATGCCAAGAAGCTTACGTCGCATCCGAACTCTTGCGCCGACATGCAAGTCTGCGGGATTCGGAAATCGTTCAATTGGTGCTGGCACGCCCATGGATGTCTGTTCCATATAGATTTAACCTTGGATGGCATTTTTGTTTACCATTAATCGCGACCTGTCACGTGGTTTTATCTAATTACGGCGCCTTAAGACCAATATAATAATCAAGACTATCAATAACATGGCGGCGAAGGGTCCATCGCCAAGACGGCTATAGACGGTTGGAGCCAGAGCCTCCGGCAGGATCGAATCAATGACCCCCTCAGCCCCCTGAACCAGGCTTTGGCTTGGGTCACGTCGGCCATAGGCGTCAATCACGGCCGATATGCCGGTCGGCGTCGACCGCACCATCGGCAGTCCCTCTTCGATGGCGCGGTAGCTGGCAATGTTCAAATGCTGCCAAGGGCCGCTGGTCTTGCCAAACCAGGCATCATTCGAGATGTTCAATATCCACGCCGCGCGGCGGCCGGACAGGGCCGCCCCCTCGCGCGTAAAGCCCGGAAACAGGCTCTCGTAACAGATCAGGGGCTGAACCAGCGGCAAGCCATCAAACTGGACGGGCTGCGGCCTTGGACCCGGCGTGAAATCATCCGGGGCATGGACAAGGCGCCGAATACCTAGCCGCCCAAGGATCTCGCCCAACGGCAGATATTCTCCGAAAGGCACCAGCCGGAACTTGTCATAGACGCCCGTGACCTTCAGGCCCTCATCCTCGCGGCGGACACCCAGCAGGCTGTTATAATAGACCGGTCTCTCGAAGGTACCTCCCAGTCGATAGCCGCCCACCATCAGGACCTGACCGGGCTTGAGCGAGGCCACGACCGCCTCACGCGTCCAGCTGCCGGGCGCCAGATAGTCATCCAAGGCGGCCGGAATAGCGCCCTCGGGCCAAATCACCACCGCCGGAACGGGGCCCTTGCTCGGATGGGCGGTCAGGGCTGTATATTTGGCCAGAATATTGCGGAAATTTTCCGGCGTCCATTTGGCGGACTGTGGAATATTGGCCTGGACGATGCGCACCACAGGGCCGCTTGCCGATGGAACTAAAGCGCTACCCAACCGAACCATGCCAAAGCCATAGAGACCTGCGGCCAAGGCGACGGCAAGGCTCGCGAGGACCAAGCCCTGCCGCCGCTGATCTTGGCGCAGCAGCAGGCCAAAGGATCCGGCGATCCATAGGGTGATAAGGCTCAGCCCATAGGCCCCAACCACCGACGCCATTTGTGAGGGTGCAGACCCCGCCCGCCAAGTCTCCCCCGGCAGGTTCCAGGCAAAGCCCGTCAGAACATGGCCTCGCAGCCATTCGACGACCGAAAAGACCAGCACAAAGGCTGAGATCCGAACCAAGGCTGAGGCCTGTTTGGGAACCACCCACCGATAGGCTAGGGCCGCCGCCCCCCAAAACAGGGCCAGCCCGCCCGACAGGGACAGGACCGCGATCGGGGCCATCCAGCCATAGAGCTCAATCTCGACCAAAAAGGCTTCGCCGACCCACCAGGTGCTGACGAAAAAATAGGCCAGACCGACCAGCCAGCCGCGCCAAAAGCCGCCCCTCAATCGATGGGGCGCACCCGTATCCTGATCAATCAGGTGAAGCGCGAGACCATAGCCCAACAGTCCGGGCAGAACCCCAAAGGGCGGGTGCGCCAACGCCGCGCCCAACCCTGCCAACAGACAGCAAAGGGCCGCGCCCCACCGTCCCTGCGCCCAGCGCGCCACGAGATCGAGGCGCTGTTGGATCACGGGGCTTCTATAGCCGCTGGCGTGGCGCTTCTCATCCGTAGGCGCTTGACCCGGCGCGGGTCCGCATCGGTAATTTCGAACTCGAAGCCTGAGGGATGGGCGATCACCTCGCCGCGCTGCGGCACCCGTCCGGCAAGGGCGCTGACCAGCCCGCCGACCGTGTCGATCTCTTCCTCATAGTCGGCCAGCATCAGCTCAGTATCAGCCATAGCCTCGAGCTCTTCCAGCGGCGCGCGGGCATCACATTCATAGATACCGCCAGCGCGCGCGACGATGGAGGCCTGATGGGCGTCATCATGCTCATCATCAATCTCACCGACAACGGCCTCAACCAGATCCTCAAGCGTGACAATGCCGTCGGTGCCACCGTACTCATCAATCACCAGCGCCATATGGATGCGCGTCGCCTGCATCTTGACCAGCAGGTCCGCCGCCCTCATCGAGGCGGGGACATAGAGCACTTCACGGCGAAGGCGGTGCAACACCGGCTCGCTCTGGGCCGGGCGCTTGGCCTCATCGGCGAGCAGTTTGAACACATCCTTGACATGGACCACCCCGACCGGGTCATCGAGATTGTCGCGATAGATCGGCATACGTGAATGGCCAGCCTCGATGAAGGTCGACAGGACCTCTTCAAAGGGCGCGGAAATATCGATGGCAACAATGTCGGCGCGCGGGGTCATGACGTCATCGACGCGCAGGGTCTTAAAGGCCTCGGCCTGATCGACAATATCGACGGCCCCATCGGCTGTAGCCGCACCGGTTGAGGCCGTTGGCGTTGCGCCCTTACCCTTCCGGCCCCATCCCAGCGCAGCGAACAGGCCGCGATCACTGCGACGGCGGCGAGCGACCGGCTTTTGAGTGCCGTTGGTTGAGGGGGTCTTGGAACTGGGATCGTCAGGACTGGACATGGTCTTGCGCGGGCGCTCCATAGGGGTCCGTCACACCAAGGCCAGCCAGAAGGGTGCGTTCTAGCCCCTCCATCAACTCAGCCTCAGCGTCGGTTTCGTGATCATAGCCTAAAAGATGCAAGGTCCCATGCACCGTTAGATGACAAAGATGATCGGCAAGGCTCTTACCCTGCTCATCGGCCTCGCGCACGCAGACCCCGAGCGCCAAGGCTATATCACCCAAATGACCTTCAGTATTCTGCGGGGCGGGAAAGGACAGGACATTGGTGGGCTTATCTTGCCCCCGGAACCGGCCGTTCAAGGCTTGAACCGCCTCATTATCCGTCAACAGCACCACTATCGCGCTACCCTCAACATCGGTCAGGCGCGGCGCGGACAAGGCCGCCTGAGCGGCTCTGCCGATCAGGGCTTGGGTCTCGTCCTGCGTCAAGGACAGGGCGGGCAACCAAGCCTCGTCGTCAATCTCCACCTCAATGGCGAGAGGATCCATCGCTAGGTCCGGTTACTGTCGGCGTCATAGGCCCGCACAATGCGCTCGACCAAGGGATGGCGTACCACATCCTCGGCTGAAAAGCGCGAAATGCCGACGCCCTTGACCCCATCCAAGAGGCCCACCGCGTGGGACAGGCCAGAGTCTCTGGGATTGAGCAGGTCAACCTGCGAGGGATCGCCCGTTACCACCATCCGCGCGCCCTCACCCAGACGGGTCAGGACCATCTTCATCTGCAGGCGCGAGGCGTTCTGGGCCTCATCGACAATGACAAAGGCATGGCTCAGGGTCCGTCCGCGCATGAAGGCGATGGGGGCAACCTCGATCTCGCCCTTTTCACGGCGGCGGCGAAGCTGTTCAGCGCCCAACAGATCGGTCAGGGCCTCCCAGACCGGGGCCATATAGGGGTCAACCTTCTCGGTCAGGTCGCCCGGCAAAAAGCCCAGACGCTCGCCCGCCTCGACGGCTGGACGAGTCACGACCAGACGGTCCACCTCGCCGCGCAGCAACATATTGGCCCCGTGTGCCACAGCCAGATAGGTCTTGCCGGTTCCGGCAGGGCCGACGCCGAAGACCAGCTCATATCGGCTCAGCATCTCCAGATAGTTGGCTTGAGCCGCCGTCTTGGCCGCCACCACACCGCGCTTGCCCATCGGCATGGACCGGGCCGCGCCGGGCTTATCGCCAGAGCGCACCGCGCCAATGGCCATGCGGACATCCGATTCGGCCACCTCAGCCCCCGAGCGGGCACGGTCAGCCAAACTATCGATCACCGCCTTGGCCCCGGTCAGGCTCTTGGCCGCACCGCGCAGAGCCAGACCCCCGCCGGGCGTCTCGATCAGTACCGAAAAGGCATTTTCGATCAGGGCAACATGGCGGGCATTGGCCCCGCAAATGGCCGCCTGAATGGGCTCAGGCAGGGCGATGAACTCGTCGATGACGCGGCTCAAAGCACAGCCTCTTCTAGGGCCGACACCAGAACACCGGAGAGGCTCATATGGGCCGCCGCCTCGATGCGCATATGGACGATCTGTCCGATCAGGTTGGCAGGCCCCTCCGCATGGACGGCCTGCAGATAGGGGCTGCGGCCCAAGATCTGGCCGGGATGACGCCCCTCGCGCTCGATCAAGACCGGGATGACCCGGCCGACCATCTCAGCGTTAAAGGCGCGCCGCTGCTCTTCCAAAAGACTGTTTAGGCGGGCCAGACGCTCATCCTTAACGGCCTCATCGACCTGAGCGCCCATATTGGAGGCTGGCGTGCCCGGGCGGCGGCTATATTTGAAGGTGAAGGCCGAGGCATAGCCGACAAGGCGGACCAGATCCAAGGTCGCCTCGAAATCGGCCTCGGTCTCGCCGGGGAAGCCGACGATAAAGTCACCCGACAGGGCAATATCGGGCCGCGCCTGACGGATGCGGGCGATCAGGGCCACATAGTCTTCGGCCTTATGGTCGCGGTTCATCGCCTTGAGAATCTTGTCCGAGCCCGACTGTACCGGCAGATGCAGATAGGGCATCAGGGCCTCTTGCGTCCCGTGGGCGGCAATCAGGGCCTCATCCATGTCGCGCGGATGGCTGGTGGTGTAGCGAATACGGTCCAGACCGGGGATGGCGGCCAGACGCTCGACCAGACCAGCAAGGCCGCCCTCATCGCGCTCTGCCCCATAGGCATTGACGTTTTGACCCAGAAGCGTGACTTCGCGCACACCCTGCTCCGCCAGATTGGCCGCCTCGGCCAGCACGGCCTCCATCGGCCGCGAATATTCCGCGCCGCGCGTATAGGGCACCACGCAGAAGGTGCAGAACTTGTCGCAGCCCTCCTGCACGGTCAAAAAGGCGGTGACCCCGCCGGGCTGACGCGACTTGGGCAGGGCGTCGAACTTTTCATCAGCCGCAAAATCTGCCGCCAGCGCCTCGCCAGACGCCCGGTGGGCCCGCGCGATCATTTCGGGCAGACGGTGATAGGATTGGGGACCGAGGACAAAATCGACCGCCGTTTGGCGACGCATGATCTCGCTGCCCTCCGCCTGAGCCACGCAACCGGCCACAGCGATGGTCATCTGTCCGCCCGCCCCGGCCTTGGCTTCCTTCATCCGGCGCAGAACGCCCAGCTCGGAATAGACCTTTTCGGTGGCCTTTTCGCGGATATGGCAGGTGTTGAGCACCACCAGATCAGCATCCTCTGGACTGTCGGTCACGCCATAGCCGAGCGGGCGCAAGATGTCGGTCATGCGCTCGCTGTCATAGACATTCATCTGACAGCCATAGGTCTTGATGTAGAGGCGCTTTTGCACAGGAAGATCGGTCATGATGGGGTTATGGGGTCGTAGAGGTCCGGTGGCAAGATGCCCAGCCAGAGCCGCTTAACCCTTGCTGTCCTCTGCCGCGTCCAAAGGCACACCATAGAGCTCTAGCCGGTGATCAATGAGCCGATAGCCGAGGCGGCGCGCAATGGCCGCCTGTAGGGCTTCGATCTCTTCGTCCATGAACTCAATGACCTTTCCGGTCTTCATATCGATGAGGTGGTCGTGGTGATCTTGCGGTGCCTCTTCATAGCGCGCGCGGCCGTCGCGAAACTCGTGGCGGGCAATGATGCCGGCCTCTTCGAACAGGCGCACGGTGCGATAGACGGTCGCGATCGAGATGTGAGGATCTACGGCCGCTGACCTGCGATAGAGCTCTTCAACGTCGGGATGGTCCGTCGCGTTGGACAGAACACGCGCCACCACGCGGCGCTGATCGGTCATCCGCATGCCCTTGTCGACACATAGCTGTTCAATACGGTCCAAAACGCCCACCCGCCTGCCAACCTAACGTGAGCATCATAGCGGTATCAGGCGCGCTTGTTAAGGTTGCGTCGCAAGACCAAGGCATCAACTGACCGACCATCCGCGCCCCTATAGTAACCGCGTCGCAAACCAACCCGAACGAAACCCGCCTGCTCATAGAGGGCAAGGGCGGCCTGATTGGCGACAGACACCTCTAAAAACAGCGCCTCGCCGCCCTGCTGTGTCGCCCGGTCGCTGGCCGCCGCCAAGAGGGCCTGCCCAAGGCCGCTACGGCGATGGTTTGGATCAACGGCAATGGTCAAGATTTCGGCTTCGCCAGCCACCACGCGCGCTAAGACAAAGCCGAGGGGACCGGTGGAATCTTCCGCCATCAGGGCGATCACATCCTCCCCTGCCAACAGATCGGCGATGGCGGTCACCAGCCAAGGATGATCAAAGGCGCGGGCATGAAGCGCCGCGAGGGCTTGGGCATCGCGCTGTGCGGCCACGCGAACCGGCGCCTGCTGAACCTTCGTCACAGGTCCAGATCCGGCGGCGTGATACCGCCCGGCAGCTTGGCATCGGGCGCACGCAGATAGAGCGGCTTGGGCGGCACAATTGGGGCGATGCTCGCCTGCTGGGCAATGGCGGCGGGATCGGCAGCGGCAAGCTCGATCACCACCGCTTGGGCAAAGATACCGGCCAGAGCCGAGGCCCCCGGTCCGACCAAGGTGACAGGCCCACCTTGCCAAAGCTCACCCAGCCTCGCGGCCGCTACCTCGGCGGACAGGGCATCGGGGGCCATGACGGGATGGCCATCGATAAAGGCCTGCACATAAAGCTGGCCCCGGCGCCCATCAATGACTGCAGCGACCAGCCCCTCAGGCGAGACCGAAGCGCCCAGAGCCTGCAAGGAGCCAATACCGATACAGGGCCGATCCAGCGCCAGAGCCAGCCCCTTGGCAAAGGCCATGCCGACCCGAAGGCCGGTAAAGGAGCCCGGCCCGACCGTAACGGCGATCCGGTCCAATGCGCAAAAGGGCAGATCCGCCTTGGCCATCACCTCTTGTACCATCAGGGCCAAGCGCTCTTGGTGGCCACGCACCATGGGTTCGCTCTGGCTGGCCAGCACGCGTCCATCCTCGACCAGCGCGACGCTGCAGGCATTCAGGGCCGTATCGAGGGCCAGAAGGATCATGCGGCGGCCCTAAGCTGTCCGATCACAGGACCTGACAGGCTTCCTCAAAGGCCAGACGCGGTGAGCGGGCAAAGAGGTGCTCGTCCGTGCCATAGCCAATATTACACAGGAAATTGGCCTTGATATTGGTGTCGGCAAAGAACTCGGCATCAACGCCCGCGCTATCAAAGCCCGACATTGGCCCGCAATCGAGACCGAGCGCGCGCGCCGCGATCATCAGATAGGCCCCCTGAAGGGTGCTGTTGCGCATGGCGGTGGCCTCGGTCACGCCCGGCGCGCTGAACCAATAGCGGGCATTGGGATCATGGGGAAAGAGGCGCGGCATCTGTTCGGCAAAGTCCAGATCTTGGCCAATGATCACCGTCACAGGCGCGGCTGCGGACTTGGCGCGATTGCCTTCGGACAGGAGCGGCAGCAGGCGGGCCTTCGCCTCAGGTGATGTCACAAAGACAAACCGCGCGGGCGAGGCATTGGCCGAGGTCGGACCATATTTGGCCAACTCATAGACCGCCCGGATTAGGGTCTCGGAGACGGTTTGCGCCGTCCAGCCATTGTGCGACCGCGCCGTGCGAAACAGTTGATCCAAGGCCTTGTCGTCGAGCGGATTGGACATCAGAAAATCTCCGAAAAATCTTAGGACTAAAGGGCCTGTTCGACGCGGGTCACTTCGGGAACATAGTGCTTGAGCATGTTCTCGACCCCCGACTTTAAGGTCGCAGACGAGGAGGGGCAGCCTGCGCAGGCCCCGCGCATGTGGAGCCAAACCACGCCGGTCGCGGCCTCGAAGCGATTGAACAGGATGTCGCCGCCATCTTGTGCCACGGCAGGACGAATGCGCGTATCGAGCAGATCCTTAATCTCGGCCACGATCTGGGCTACGTCGCCCTCATAGGCATCATCATCATGGCCTGCGGCTTCACCACCATCGCTGAGGATCGGAGCATTCGAGGTGAAGTGCTCCATGATCGCGGCCAGCACGGGCGCCTTGAGTTGCGGCCAATCGAGGCTGTCCGACTTGGTGACCGTCACAAAGTCAGGCCCAAAAAAGACTCGGCCGACGCCGTCCAGATCAAAGATCGCGGCAGCCAAGGGCGAGGCCATGGCCTCAGCGGCGCTGCGAAACTCACGGGTGCCTTGACCCAGCACGTCGCGGCCCGGAAGGAACTTCAAGACGTCGGGATTGGGCGTGGCTTCGGTCTGAATGAACATGCGGGCCTCATTTGCGTGGGTCGAGGCTACTAAATGGCCCTGCGCGGCAACAAAGACAACCGCTCAGCCGCCCGCATTAGGCCAGATCGGCTATTTCCTCGCGGGTCAGGTCACCGGGAACCACCGTCACCGGTATCTTGCGCGCGCCCCATGCCACCCCATCCTTGGCGATGGATGCGACCAGAGGCCCAGGACCACGCCCGCCTGCCGCCGCCGCCAGCACCAAAATCTTGATGTCAGGATCGGCTGCCACGGCCGCTCGGATCGCCGACTTGGTATCGGCATATTCCAAGATCAGAAATTCCGGCGAACGGCCAAGGTCCTGCATGACCTGTTCTGCCGCGCGCTGGAGCACCGCTTCGGCCTCTTGGCGCAGTTGGCGCTGCATCTCATCGCGCACGCCCGACCAATGCTCAAATTCGGCAGGCTCAAGAACGCGCAGCAGGGCCACCGTCCCGCCCGTGGTCTTGGCCCGGCGGCAGGCATAGTGCAGCGCAGCCCCAAATTCAGGGCTGTCATCGGCAATGACCAGAAACTTTCTTGTGCTCATGACCTGAAAGTGGCTCTGACCTGCTTAGAGTGCAAGGGCCATTGCACAGAACCGCGACGCCCTAATGGTTCGAATGATCCATACCGGGCATCTTATCGGACATGGGCTTAGGAGCAGGCCTGTCTGCCGCCTCAAAGGGCGTCTTAACGGCTCCGGCCTTTTCAAAGGTCAGGACCATCTGAACCCTATCTCCGGCCTTGATCGGAGCCTTCAGGCCCATGACCATCAGATGCATACCGCCCGGCGCAAGGGTCACCTTGCCGCCAGCGGGAATCTCGACCGAGGCAACAGCCTTCATGGAGGCCACTGATCCGGTCATCTTCATCTCATGGATCGAAACACTGGCCGCGCAGGTGCAGGACGCGGAGATAAGGCGATCAGCGGTCTTGCCATGATTGAGGATGGTCAGATAGCCCGCCGTGGTCGGCGACTGCCCCATCGAGGCGCGGATATGGGGGTGGATCAGTTCTAGATTACCAGCCTTGACCTGATGGGCCTGAACCAAGCTCGGCGCGGCCAAGAGGGCGACGGCAACAATGAGGGTCTTGAGCATCAGAACATCTCCAACGGCAAAAACAGAAGGGGTAGAAAGGCTCAGCGACCGGGCCAGAAACCGACGAGACGTTTGGTCTCTTCAACCACAGGATCAGCCACGATGCGGGCGCGCTCGGCACCGTCGGCCAAGATGCGATCAATCTCAGCGGGATCATCCATCAGGCGGCGCATGCGCTCGCCAATCGGACCCATCACGGCGACCGCCAAATCGGCTAGGGCTGGTTTGAAACTGCCAAAGCCTTGCCCGCCATATTGCGCCAAGACCTCCGCCTTGGTGATGCCAGCCAGAGCCGCATAGATGCCGACCAGATTATCGGCCTCTGCCCGACCCTTGAGGGTCTCAAGATCTTCGGGCAAGGGCTCAGGATCGGTTCGGGCCTTACGGATCTTTTGAGCGATGGTGTCGGCATCATCCATCAGATTGATGCGGCTATTGTCCGAGGGATCGGACTTGCTCATCTTGGCCGCCCCATCGCGCAGGCTCATGACGCGCGCGCCCGGTCCATCAATCAGGGGCTCGGTCAAGGGGAAGAAGCCCGGGGCGGCAAAGTCGTTGTTAAACTTGGCGGCAATGTCGCGGGTCAGCTCAAGATGCTGTTTCTGGTCCTCGCCAACCGGCACGCGGGTGGCCTTATAGACCAGAATATCGGCCGCCTGGAGCACGGGATAGGTGTAGAGCCCGACGCTGGAGCGTTCCTTGTTCTTGCCCGACTTTTCCTTGAACTGGGTCATCCGGTCCAGCCAGCCGAGCCGCGCCACGCAGTTGAAGATCCAAGCCAGCTCAGCATGGGCCCGCACCGCAGACTGGGGGAAGATCGCGGCCTTTTTAGGATCAACGCCCGCCGCCAGATAGGCCGCTGCGATCTCGCGGGTCTGGGCGGTCAGGAGAGCCGGGTCCTGCCAGACCGTGATGGCGTGCAGATCAACCACGCAGAAAAAGCACTCGACCTCGTCCTGCAGCCGCACGAACTTGGTCAAGGCCCCCAGATAGTTGCCCAGATGCAGCGCGCCAGAGGGCTGGACGCCCGACAGAACGCGGTCAGGGCCGCTATAGGCGGCAGGAGCGATGGCCGGAGCGGGTGTTTCAGTCATGACAGGCAGTTTCTAACCAAGATCAAGGGGCGGGACGGTCGGGGCCGAAGGGTCTTGCTCCGCCTTAGCAGGACGGCGCAAGGCCGCTTTTACCTCGGTTAGAGTCAATCCACCAAAGGCAAACAGGAACAGCGGATAGAGCAGTCCGACCACGGCCACCACGACCAAGACCGCGATCTCCTTGGCCCCAAGCGCCTTGGTCCCACCCACCGTGAGCTGGATAAACTCGAACGGGGCCTCGACGAGGGGGCGCCAATGGGTGGCGGCGGCCATGACAAGGCCTGCGGCCAGACTGGCCAAAATGATGCGGATGATCCGGCTCCAAGCCGCAGCGCTAGGCCGATAGGTGCCGCGCCGCGCCAGTGCCCCCATCATCAGGGCCACATTCAGCCACGCCGCCGCGCTGGTTGCCGCCGCAATGCCCTGCACGCCGACAAGCCGGAACAGGGCGATGCCAAGCACCACATTGACGGTCACGGAGGCCAGCGCAAAGACCATCGGACCCTTGGTGTCCTGCCGCGCAAAGAAGGCAGGGGCGAGAATGCGCGTCAGGACAAAGGCTGGCACCCCCCAACCATATTGCAACAGCGCCTTAGCGGTTTCGACCGAGTCATAGGTCGTGAACAGGCCCCGGGTGAACAGTCCATCAATCAAAAAATAGGGCATGGCGATCAGGGCCGCCGCCGCGGGCAGACAGAAGGCGAGCGCTAAGGCTACGGCCTCATCCATCGCCCCTTGCGCATCCTTGCTGTCGCCCGAATGGACCGCGCGCGACAGGCGCGGCAAAAGGGCTACCCCAATGGCGACACCGACCAGACCCAGCGGCAACTGATAGAGACGGTCGGCCACATTGAGCCAGTTTCGCGCGCCATTGACGCTGGAGACCAGATTTCCAGAGATGAAGATATTGATTTGGGTCGCGCTGGCGGCGATGGCGCCGGGGACGGCCAAGGCAAGGAGTTTCTTGATCTCTGGGGTCAGGCGCGGCAGCCGCCAATGGACCTTAGCCCCCGACTTGGTAACGCCCCAAGTCAGGAGCAGCGCTTGGGCCACACCCGAAACGACCACCCCATAGATGGCCCAGCGCGCTGCGGCGTGGGCCTCATGCTGCGGCAGGACAAAGATCAGCATCATCAGGTTCAGCAAGGTTGGCGCCACCGCCGAAAGGCCAAACCGGCCTCTCGCATTGAGCACGCCCGACAGGTGCGCTGTGATGGCCATACAGGGCAGGTAAGGCATGGCCAATTGTGTCAAGACCACGGAAAGCTTGAACTTTTCCGGATCGGAGACATAGCCCGGATTCATGATGATCATCAGCCAAGGCATGGCCAACTGGGCGGCAATGGTCAGGATGATGGTCGCCGCTGCCAAGGTGGCCATAGCGTCAGCCGCGAGCTTGTCCGCAATCTCTTCGCCATCTTCGCTCAGGGATTTGGAATAGGCCGGAACAAAGGCGGCCGCAAAGGCCCCCTCAGCAAAGATCCGGCGAAAGAGGTTGGGGAAGGCCAGCGCTGTGGCATAAGCGTCTCCAGCGATGGTGGCGCTGGCGCCAATGCGGGCCGTGACGACCAGATCGCGCGCCAGACCCATGAACCGGCTGACCAAGGTCAGGCTCGAATAGATCAAAGACGAGCGCATCAGGCTCGCCCCGGGCTTGGGGGCAGGCGTCTTGGGCGATGGCGCCGGGGTCTGATCTGGTAAGGGTTCGGTCACTGCGCGGCCCTAGCTTGCGCGACCTTCGGGGTCAAGCCTAGGGGCGGGACATAACCGGCCACCACTAGCGGCCAACACTGGCGCGGGCGCGCTGAAGTCGGGGCTTGGCCTTGCCGTGGGGGGCGGATTCTTCCTCGTCCAAGACCTTGAGGAGCTGGGTCTTGATCGCGCCGATGCGTCGCGGATCGGTCAGGCCCTGCCCGTCACTGTCGTGAACATAGAAGGCATCGACGGCCCGCTCGCCATAGGCATCAATATGGGCCGACTGGATCGACAGCCCCCCGTCCGACAGGGTGCGCGCCAGATCCGCCAACAGGCCCGGGCGGTCTCGGCCCGAGGCCTCAATCACGGTGGACTCTTCGGAGGTGTCATTGTCCATCACGACAGAGGGTGAGATCGAGAAGGCAGCGGCACGGCCCAGTTCGATGGCCGCGCGGCCCTCCAGCGTGATGGGCTCGCCGCGCGCAGCCGATTCCAGCGCCGCGATCATCCGGTCCAGCGCCCTTGGATTGTCCCCGCCAAAGGGCGCACCGCTGACATCCTGCACAAAGAACACGTCCAAGGCCTGACCGGCGCGCGAGGTATAGACCCGCGCCCCGACGACATTGGCTCCCATGGCCGACATGACCTGCGCCAGATCGGCGAACAGACCGCGCCGGTCGCTGGCCGCAATGGTGATCTCCGACGCATTGCGATCTTTGGCGATCCGAGCGCTGGCCGCGGCCCCGCCCATTTCAGCGGCCCTGAGACCGAGCCTTGCATGGCTGGCATGTTCGTCGAGCGAAAAGCCCATGAAATAGGCGTCCTCCATCATCGACACCCAAGGGGCGATGGCAGGATCGATCTCAATCAACTGCTCGCGGATCGCACCGGCGGCGGCCTGCTGTTGGCGCAAGACCGATGCGGTGGGGTCAGAGCCGCGCCCGCCTCGGAACACGGCCTCGGTGGCGGTGAACAGCTCGCGCATGAGCTGGCCCTTCCAGCCGTTCCAGACACCCGGGCCCACAGCGCGGATATCGGCCACGGTCAGGACCAGCAACAGGCGCATCCGCTCAGGATTTTCCATGATCCGCGCAAAGGCGGTCACGGTGCGAGGATCGGCCACATCGCGCTTTTGGGCATAGTCGCTCATGACCAGATGGTGCTCGACCAGCCACGCGATCAGTTCGATCCGGTCGCGCTCCAGCCCCAGTCGCTCGCAGGCCGAGCGGGCCGCCCGAGCCCCGGCCTTTTCTTGCCCGCCCTCACCGCCCTTGCCCGTATCGTGCAGCAGCATGGCGAGGAACAGGACCTCGCGGTCCTCGATCAGCGGCCAGATGCTGGTGGCCAGAGGATGGTCCTCGCCCATCTTACCGGTGGCAATATCGGCTATGACGCCCACAGCCCGCAGGGTGTGCTCATCGACCGTATAGGAATGGTACATATTGAACTGCATCTGAGCGACGACGCGGCCAAATTCAGGAAGATAGCGCCCCAAGACCCCGGCCTCATTCATCAGGGTCAAGGTGCGATAGGTGCGTTTGCTGCGCGCTAAGATATTGAGGAAGACCTTGGCCGCGATGGGGTCGCGCCTCATCTTGGAGGTAATCAGATGCAGGGCGCGGGTCACGGCCGTAAAGGCATCTGGATGCAGGTCGAGATTGCGCTGATCGGCCAACTCAAACAGCCGCAGCATATTGATCGGATCGGTTTCAAAGGTTGAGATACCGTCGACGCTGAGACGGCCACCATCCTCATGGAAGCCCTCGACCTCGAGCGCCTTGCGGGTGGATTTGCGGGGCGCACCCAAGAACCGGGACAGACCCTGCGGGCGGCGCTTGGCCTCTTCGGCCTCCAGCTGGGCGCAGAAGGTGCGAGTTAGGGCCCCGACCTCTTTGGCGATCAGGAAATAGCGGCGCATGAACCGCTCGACCGCTGGCGCATCGCCTCGGTCGCCATAGCCCATCCGCCGTGCGATCTCGGGCTGCAGGTCAAAGGTCAGGCGCTCTTCGGCCCGGCCCGTGGCGAAATGCAGATGGGCGCGGACGGCCCAGAGGAAGTCGAAAGCCCGAATAAAGGCCCGCACCTCACGCTGTTCAAAGAAATCGAGCTGAACCACCCCGTCGACATTCTCGGCGGGATGCAGATATTGCGCGATCCAAAAGAGGGTGTGCAGGTCCCGCAGCGCGCCCTTGCCCTCCTTGACATTGGGCTCGACCAGATAGCGCGAGGCTCCGGCGCGAATATGGCGATCATCGCGTTCCTTAAGCTTGGCGGCGACAAATTCCGAGCCCGTGCCCTTGACCACCTCATTGCGAAAACGGCTGCGCAGCTCCTCGACCAAGCGCTCGTCACCGGTGAGGCGGCGGCCCTCCAAGAGCGAGGTGCGGATGGTGAAATCTTCGCGCGACAGCTTGATACATTCATCGATGGTGCGCGAGGCATGGCCGACCTTGAAGCCCAGATCCCACAGGGCATAGAGCATATATTCGATGACGCTCTCGGCGTAGGCGGTCTGTTTGTAGGGCCGCAGGAACAACAGATCGAGGTCCGAGAAGGGAGCCAGCGCCCCTCGTCCATAGCCGCCGACCGCCAAGAGGGCCAGACGCTCGCCTTCGGTAGGATTGCGAGCCCGGAAGACATGGACCGTGGTGAAGTCGAACAGGGCCCCGACCACCTCATCGGTGACACCCGACAGGAGACGCGCGGTCTCGATCCCGCCTGCACCGCTTTCCAACCGCTCCTTAGCAATCATGCGGCCGCGAAATAGGGCCGATTTTAGGATCTCAATCGCACGGCGGCGCTGCTCGGCCTCATTGCCAATCGCATCCAAGGCCGCCGCCGACAGTTGGGCGCGCAGACGCAGGCCATCAACGACATATTCCAGACGGGTCGGGCGAAGCCTTGGGGGCATGGGGGCACTCAAATTCAAGCCAAGTTGGCTGGTCTTAACTTAAGCCCCCTAAGGCCTATTGCCCACTGCCTTGTGAAAAAGAATGACCACTATTGGACTTGGGTCACGGGGCCTTAAACAGGCCAAGCAGCATTGTGCTTGACTGGTTGGCGATGGAGAAGGCTTGAACGCCTAACTGCTGACGCGCCTGCAATGACTGCAGCATGGCGCTTTCGCGGCCAAGATTGGCATCGACCAGATTAGACACCCCCACATCCAGCGTGTCCTTCAGCTTGGCCATAAAGCCATTGTGCAGCTCCAAGGCCCTGGACTGTGCGCCCATCGTGCCCAAACGCTTGTTCACATTGTCGATCGAGGAGGTGACGCGGGACAGATAGGTGCTGGCCTCAGCCGCCGTGGAAAAGCTGGCGCCCACACTGACCGTCACATTGGCGCTGCCCAGCGAGAGGTTTTGAGGGGCAATGGTGATGTAACTGCCGCCTGAGGCACTGGCCAAGGCCGAGACGATGGTGCCGCCGGCCTTGATCATATTGACGCCATTATAGTCGGCATTGTCGACGGTGCGTTTGAGGCTATCGCGCAGGGCCTTAAACTGGTCATTCAGGGCGGAGCGGGAAGCGGTATCAAGGCCGGTATCGGAGGCCGCAAGGGCCGCCTCCTTCATCTGCAGCAGCAGGTCTGAAATGGCTGACCCCGCATTGAGGGCGACATCGGTCGCAGACTGGGCGCGGTCGAGCGACCCTCTCACCGCATTGATGGACAGGGATCCCGCCCGCAGATTTTGGGCGATGGCCCAGATCGCGCCATTGTCGCGGCTCGAATTAATCGTGCGGCCCGTGCTAATCCGATCTTCGGTCTGACGCAGGGCCCTGCTCGTCTCGGTCAGGTTCTGAAGGGCGACAAACGAACCGTAGTTCGTATTTATACTGTTCATGGACATGACAACACTCCATTTGAGAGTGATGACTATTTAATTTGGATGTGAAATCGTGTTTCCACGTTCAATTTTTAATGTAGAGTGAGAAATATAGCGAGTCTTGAGTCTAAAACTGAGAAAGAATATTTATGAATATTGTTATACCAGAGCGAGAGACCTAAAAAGAAGGGGAGGCAGCGATGCCGCCTCCCCCATAGCTGTTACCTAAAGAGACCCAACAGGGCCGATGTTGACTGATTGGCGATCGAAGCCGCCTGCACACCCAACTGTTGCCGACTCTGAAGAGACTGGAGCCGCGCACTTTCTCGGCCCAGATCCGCATCGACCAGGTTACCAACACCGGCATCAAGGTTGTCTTGAAGCTTGGCCATAAAGGTGTTGTGCAATTCTACCGCCTTGTACTGCGCACCCATGGTGGCGAGGGCCCTATTTACCCTCTCAATCGCTGTGTTGACCGAAGCCAAAAAGGTTGAAGCCTGCGAAGCCGTATTGAAGCTGCTCGTAGCAGACAGGCCCGTTAGGTTAGCACTACCCAAGGCCATCGACTGCGCCTTAATCGTAATCACGTTGGTACCAGCAATGTTGGCCAAGGCCCTCATGTCGGTGCCGACGGTCTTAAGCATGTTTGAGCCGTTGAAGTCGGCATTGTCCACTGTCTTTTTGATCGTATCGCGCAGAACCTTGAATTGGTCATTGAGCGCCAGTCTGGATTGGGTATCCAGTCCCCGGTCGGCTGCCGCCAAGGCCTTTTCCTTCATCTGAACCAAGAGGTCAGAGACGTTGGTTCCGGCGGTGATGGCGACATCAGCCGTCGACTGCGCGCGGTCCAGTGACTGCTTTACCGCATTGATCGACTGAGACGCCGCACGCAGGTTCTGAGCAATGGCCCAGATCGCGCCATTGTCCTTAGAATTAGCGATCTTTTTGCCGGTGCTGATCCGATCCTGGGTGGCATTCAGGCTCGCATTGGTCGCTGCAAGATTTTGCAACGCAACGAACGAACCATCGTTCGTATTAATACTGTTAATAGCCATTGAGGCGCTCCATTTAAGAGTGTTAAGTACCTATTTTAGGTACAAGCGGCTCTATGCCGCACCCTCAGGTTGGCACTAAATGCCTAAAAATACTTTAATATAATAAACAATAGTTACAATTACTACTTTGTAATTAATTTATAGACATTAAAATTAACCATTTTTATTATAATAAAAAAGGCGAGAACGCACACGCTCTCGCCTTTAATTGACATCAATCTTTAGGACTATGGGCTCTAGCGGAACAGCGACAGGATCGATGAGGTCGATTGATTGGCAATCGAGATCGCCTGGATACCGAGCTGCTGCTTGGTTTGGAGCGACTGCAGCTTGGCGCTTTCCTTGGCCATATCCGCATCGACCAGGTTGCCCACCCCACCATCGAGACTGTCCTGCAGCTTGCGGACAAAGGTTAGGTGAAGGCCGATCGCCTTGGACTGTGCCCCCATAATACCGAGCTTGGTATTAACGTTGGTAATGGAGGTGTTGAGTTTGGTTAGAACGCTGGAGGCGAGCGTTGCCGTCGCGATTGTTGAGTTGATACTAAAGGTAACGTTGGGGCCGCCGATAGCCAAACTCTGAGCCACAACGGTGATAACGGAGTTTCCGTCGACATTGGCGAGGGCCCGTACGTTGATACCACCCGTTTTCAGCATGTTGGTGCCGACGAAATCCGCATTCGCCACCGTCTTCTTGATCGCCTCCCGAAGGACCTTGAAGTCCTCTGCAAGGGCAGATCGGCTGGTGGAGTCGAGCGACTGGTCCGATGCAGCCAGAACCTTTTCTTTCATCTGGATCAAAAGATCAGAAACGTTCCCGCCGGCCGACAGGGCGACGTCCACCGTGGACTGAGCCCGATCGAGAGAATTCCTGACAGCATTCAATGACGTCGACTGGCCGCGCAGATTCTGCGCAATCGCCCAGGTCGATCCATTGTCGACCGCTGTATTCACCTTGCGGCCTGTACTGATGCGATTTTGGGTCGATGTTAGCTCTAAAGAAGTCGTAGTGAGATTTTGCAGGGCAAGATAGGCCCCTAAATTGGTATTGATGCTATTTTCCATAGCGATAACCCTTGTTCCCGAGTATTCAATTTCCATTTTAGAAATTGAGCAGCATTTTGCCGCACCGACCGTTCTACAGGTCGATCATAAACAAAAAGTAAATACCTAAAATTATTTTGAGTAACGACAACTATTATTCTAAAATATAAATTTAATACTTATAATTATCTATATAAGGAAGGATTTTAACCGGTAGAGAACATCCATCGCTTCGCGCGGCGACATGCCATCAAGGTCCAAGGTTCGAAGGTCTGCCTCGAGCTTGGACGGCGCGTTCGGCGCGGCGACCGCAGGGGGGGCGGACGAAAATAGCGGCAGATCATCTAGCCGAACCGGCGAGGCGGTTTCGCTCTCTAACCGCTGCAGGACCTCGCGGGCACGGGCCACAACCGCCATCGGCACACCGGCCAGCTTGGCGACCTGTACCCCATAGGACCGATCAGCCGGTCCGGGCTTGGCCTCATGCAGGAACACCAGATCGCCGTTCCATTCCTTGGCGCGAAGGGACAGGTTGCCGACACTGGCCAGACGGGTCTCGAGCTTGGCCAGCTCATGATAGTGGGTGGCGAACAGGGCGCGGCAGCGGTTCACATCGTGCAGGGCCTCAGCGCAGGCCCAGGCGATGGCCAGACCGTCATAGGTCGCGGTGCCCCGGCCAATCTCGTCAAGAATAACCAAGGAGCGCGCTGTGGCTTGGGTCAGGATGGCGGCGGTCTCAACCATCTCGGTCATGAAGGTCGAGCGGCCTCGGGCCAGATCATCTCCGGCACCAACCCGGCTAAAGAGCCGGTCAACAACGCCCAAGCGCAGGCGCGTGGCGGGCACATAGGCTCCAGCCTGAGCCAGCACCGCCAACAGGGCATTCTGGCGCAGGAAGGTCGACTTACCGGCCATGTTCGGCCCGGTCACCACCGCAAGCCGCACCCCGGCCAGCCCGGCCCCATCGAGCAGGCAGTCATTGGGGGTAAAGGGCAGACCCTGACGCTTGACCGCCGCCTCAACGACGGGATGGCGCGCGCCCTCGGCCTCAAAGACCAGACTGTCGTCAATGATCGGCCGGACCGCCTGAACATCATCGGCCCATTCGGACAGGGCGGCGGCAACATCAATCCGCGCGGCCCCTTCGGCAGCGGCTTGGATCGGCGCGGCAAGGGCCTGAGCCTCCGCGCGCCACAGCTCAAAGGTCTGGACCTCAATGGCCAGCACCCGCTCTGCCGCCTGTGCGATCTTGGCGTCCAGCTCGGCCAGTTCGGTGGTCGTGAACCGCACCTGATTGGCCAGGGTCTGGCGATGGATGAAGCGCGTGTTCCAAGGCGGCTGAAACAGGGCCTCGCCCTGCTTGGCCGTGGCCTCGACAAAATAGCCCAGCACGGCATTGTGCTTGATCTTGAGGGGCACGCTGGTTTCGGCGATCAGCGCCTGTTCCAGCGCGGCCACCACCCGGCGGCTATCGTCGCGCAGGGCTCTGGTCTGATCCAGTTCGGGCCGGGCACCGGGCGCAACAAAGCCGCCGTCGCGGGCTTGGGCGGGCAGGTCCTCACCCAGATTTTCGCTCAGATTGGCCAGGAACCGCGCAAGGTCCGGGTGCAAAGAGGGGGTCAGGGCCGACAGGGCCTCGGCAATCTCAGGCGGGGGACCATCCATACCGCCCTGCCCGACACCAGACAGAACAGCAGCCGCAATGGCCTCTCCCGCCTTAAGACCATCGCGCAGACAGCCCAGATCACGCGGCCCGCCTCGGCCGAGCGCCAGCCGCGACAGGGCGCGGGCCATATCGCCGGAACCTTTGAGCTGATCTCGCAACCGCGCCCGAAGGCTACGGCGCTCTAAGAACCATCCCACACCGTCGAGCCGCGCGCCGATGGCGACGGGTGACAGAAGCGGCCTTGCCAAGCGCGCTGCCAAGAGCCGCGCCCCGCCTGCCGTCACGGTCCGATCAATGGCCGCCAGAAGCGACCCCTCGCGGCCCCCGTTCTGGGTCCGGTCGATCTCAAGGCTAAAGCGCGTGGCCGGATCGATGGCCATAATGTCCGAAGCCCCCGCGCGGCGCGGCGGACGAAGGGCCGGAAGCTTGCCGGCCTGTGTGGTCTCCAGATGGGCCGCAATCAGGCCCAGAGCCGAGATCTCAGCCCCCGTCAGGGCGCCGAACCCGTCGAGCGTATCAACGCCATAGAGCCGCTTGAGCCGCGCCTCTGATGCTCCGGGCTCAGCCAGAGCCGAGGCCATGGGCTGGACCAGGCCCGAAACCGCCTTTAAGGCCGCCGACACGATCTCGTCGGCGAACAGGCGATCGGGCACGAGAATTTCAGACGGTTGCAGGGCCGCCAGCGCTGCGGCCAAGCCTTCGCGCTCCATGACAAGGGCCTCAACATCGCCGGTCGAGAGTTCAACACTGGCCACAGAGGCCTGCCCGCCCCGCACGGCAATGGCGGCCAAGCGATTGGCTCCGCGCGCATCCAGGAGGCCATCTTCGGTCAAGGTGCCGGGGGTGACGATCCGCACCACATCGCGCCGGACAATGGACTTATAGCCACGCTTCTTGGCCTCGGCCGGGTCTTCCATCTGTTCGCAGACCGCGACCTTAAAGCCACTGCGGATCAGCTTGGCCAGATAGGCTTCCGAGGCATGGACGGGAACGCCGCACATGGGGATCGGCTCGCCGCCATGGCTACCGCGCTTGGTCAGGGCAATGCCTAGGGCCTCGGCCGCCTTGACCGCATCGTCAAAGAACAGCTCGTAAAAATCGCCCATGCGAAAGAACACCAACGCATCAGGTTGGCGCGACTTGGCATCAAAATATTGCGCCATCACCGGGGTGGTGTCGGGATGGATCTGGGGGCTAAGAATCACGGCGTCCGGAGCATTCATGTGCGCCAGACTAGAGGGCTTTGGCGGCGGGGTTAAGCTTTTGTAAAGGATTTGACCGCGCCGACGCAGGCCTTTCGGTTTACAGGCCAATCGCCTTCGTCCCATATGGAGCGAACCGTCGTTAGAACGCCTCTAGGAACGCCCGCCCATGACCGCCATCCATCAGGCCCTCGCGGCCCACAGTGCCAACCCTGCCCTGCCCGGCTATGTGGCCATAGCTAGCAAGGACGGGGCCCTGATCTATAGCGGGGCCTTTGGACCCAAGGCCTTGGGCAGCGATCAGGCCTTGAGCGTCGATGATGTCTTCTTCATTGCCTCCATGACCAAGGCCATAACCACGGTCGCGGCCATGCAGTTGGTCGAACAGGGCCTGATCGATCTGGACCAGCCCCTGGGCACCGTCCTGCCCGCCTTGGCCAGCCCCAAGGTGCTGGAGGGCTTTAAGGGCACCGGCGAGCCGATCCTGCGCGACGCCGCTGGGCCCATCACCCTTCGCCAGCTTTTGACCCACACATCGGGCTTTGCCTATGACATGTGGAACGCTGATCTGGTGCGTTACGCGCAGCAGGCGGGGACACCGGGTATCGGCACGGGCCTTAAGGCCGCTTTGGACCTGCCGCTGGTCTTTGATCCAGGTGCCCAATGGGAATATGGCATCGGTATTGACTGGGCCGGACTGGTCGTAGAGGCAGTTAGCGGCAAGGCGCTGGATGTCTATGTCCGCGATCACATCACCGGTCCGCTCGGCATGGCCGACACCCACTTCCTGCCGGGACCTGAGCAGTTGGCAAGGCTGGCGGGGCTCCATGCCCGAGGCCCCGATGGCGCCCTCATGCCCTTTGCCCTGCCCATCAATGAGACCCCAGAATTTTGGGGCGGCGGCGGCGGGCTCTATAGCACCGCACCCGACTATCTGGCCTTCTTGCAGATGATCTTAGGGCGCGGCGAAGGGGCCAATGGCGCGCGCATCTTGGCGGCTGAAACCTTGGCCCTGATGAGCACCAACCAGATCGGTGACCTGCCCTTGCGCAAACTCGATAGCCAGATGCCCTTCCTGACCTCGGACCTGGAGGCAGGCCTGCCCATCGGTTTGACCGAAAATGCTCAGTGGGGCCTTGGCTTTGCCATCAATCCCAAGACCGGACCCAATGGCCGAAGCATCGGCAGTCTGGCCTGGGCGGGGCTGGCCAACACCTACTATTGGGCCGATCCCGAGGCGGGTGTTGCGGGCGTGCTGATGACCCAGCTCCTGCCCTTTGCCGATCCAGCGGTACTGGCCCTGTTCAAGGATTTCGAGCAGGCGGTCTACGCGGCCTGATGGGGCCTATTCGCCAGTAATATCTTCCCAGAAGGCCTTGGCCTTGCCCAAGAAGCCCGTCGATTGCGGATGCTGCGCCTCGCCGTAGGACCCGGCCAGTTCGCGCAGCAGCTCTTTTTGACGATTGCTGAGCTTGGTCGGGGTCTCGACAAATAGCTCCACCACCAGATCGCCGCGTTCGCGTGAGCGCAAGGACGGCATGCCCTTACCCTTGAGGCGAATGGTGCGGCCGCTCTGGGCGCCTTCCGGAACCTTGACCTTGACGCGGCAATCGCTGTCGCTGCCCTCTGCGCCCATCAGGCACGGGGCCTCGATCTCGCCGCCCAGCGCCGCGGTGGTCATGGGCACAGGAACCGTGCACATCAGATCCAGCCCATCGCGCTCGAACAGCTCGTGCGGCTGGACCGACAGGAAAATATAGAGATCGCCGCGAGGGCCACCGCGCGCGCCCGCATCGCCTTCACCGGCCAGCCGGATACGGGCCCCATCATCAACGCCCGCTGGAATACGGACCTGAAGGGTGCGCTCACGCCGCACCTGGCCGTGGCCGTGACAGGTCTGGCAGGGGTCCGCGATGACACGGCCAGCCCCATTACAGCGTGGGCAGGCCCGCTCGATGGCAAAGAAGCCTTGGGTCGCCCGCACACGTCCCGCGCCGCCGCAGGTCGTACAGGTGGTCGGGCTGGTCCCGGCCTTGGCCCCGGAGCCTGAACAGGGCTCGCAGGTGATGGAGGAGGGAACGGTAATCTCGACCTCGGCGCTGGCATAGGCCTGCTCCAGTGAGATTTCCAAATCATAGCGCAGGTCTTGGCCACGCGCCGGGCCTTGCGAACGGCCGCGCTGGCCGCCGCCGAACATGTCGCCAAAGACGTCGCCAAACACATCATTGAAGATGTCGTTCACATCGCCAAAGCCAGCGCCGCCGCCTCGGCCACCACCCATACCGTTCACGCCGTCGGGACCAAATCGGTCATAGGCCGCACGCTTTTGGGGGTCTGAGAGAACCGAATAGGCTTCGTTGACCTCTTTGAAGCGGCCTTCGGATTCGGTGCAGCCGGGATTGCGGTCAGGGTGGTGCTGCATGGCGGCCTTGCGGAAGGCCGACTTCATCTCGGCCGCATCGGCCTCGCGGGTCACCCCAAGGATTTCGTAATAGTCGCGCGCCATGTCTAAACCGGTGCCTATCGCAAAGGAGATCTCATCTGCCGAAGAGGGTGGCCAAGACCGGCGTCATTGGCAAGCAGGCAGAAGGGTACAGAGAGAAAGACAAAAGACCCCCGCTGCCCACGCCCCCGGATCAATTCCAAAAGCACGGGCCGCGAGGGCCGATAATCCCTATTTCGACTTGTTGTCGTCGACCTCTTCGAATTCAGCGTCAACAACGCCGTCATCACTTTGGTCGTGGTCGTCATCGTCGCCGCCAGGCTGCTGGGCATACATGGCTTCGCCAAGCTTCATGGAGGCCTGGGCCAGGGCTTGCGTCTTGGCCTTGATCTCGTCGGCCTCTTCGCCTTCGAGCGCCGTCTTCAGCTCAGCAATGGCCGTTTCAATCGCGGTCTTTTCAGGGGCCCCGACCTTGTCGCCATGCTCGGCCATCGCCTTTTCGGTGGAGTGGATCAGGGCCTCGCCTTGATTGCGGGCCTCAACCGTTTCCTTGCGCTTCTTATCGCTGGCGGAATTGGCTTCGGCTTCCTTGACCATCTGTTCGATGTCAGCGTCCGACAGACCGCCATTGGCTTGGATGCGGATCGACTGCTCCTTGGCGGTCGCCTTATCCTTAGCCTGAACATTGACGATGCCGTTGGCGTCGATGTCGAAGGTCACCTCGACCTGAGGCACGCCGCGCGGCGCCGGGGGAATACCGACCAGATCGAACTGGCCCAGCATCTTATTGTCCTGCGCCATCGGGCGTTCGCCTTGGAACACGCGGATGGTCACGGCGCTTTGGTTATCGTCCGCCGTCGAGAAGGTCTGGCTGCGCTTGGTCGGGATGGTGGTGTTGCGCTCGATCAGAGGGGTGAACACACCGCCGAGGGTCTCAATGCCCAAGGTCAGAGGGGTCACGTCCAGCAGCAGCACGTCCTTAACATCGCCTTGCAGAACGCCAGCCTGAACCGCAGCACCCAAAGCCACGACCTCATCGGGATTGACGCCCGTATGGGGTTCACGGCCAAAGAAGGCCTTCACAGCCTCAACCACCTTGGGCATGCGGGTCATACCGCCGACCAGCACAACCTCGTCAATTTCCGACTTCTTGATGCCAGCATCCTTGAGGGCCTGCTCGCAAGGGGCGATGGTGCGGGCCACCAGATCCTCGACCAGAGCTTCGAGCTTGGCGCGAGTGATCTTGATATTGAGGTGCAGAGGGCCAGAGGCGTTCATCGAAATGAACGGCAGGTTCACTTCGTACTGAGCGGTGAAGGACAGTTCCTTCTTAGCCTTTTCAGCCTCTTCCTTCAGGCGCTGAAGGGCCAGCTTGTCCTTGCGAAGATCGACGCTGGATTCCTTCTTGAACTCGTCAGCCAGATAGTCGACCAGACGCAGGTCAAAATCTTCACCGCCGAGGAAGGTGTCGCCGTTGGTGGCCTTCACCTCAAAGATACCGTCGCCAATTTCCAGAACCGAAATATCGAAGGTGCCGCCGCCCAGATCGTAAACCGCGATCTTCTTGCCGACATTCATGTCCAGACCATAGGCCAGGGCCGCAGCGGTCGGCTCGTTGATGATGCGCAGAACCTCAAGACCGGCAATCTTGCCTGCATCCTTGGTGGCCTGACGCTGAGCATCGTTGAAATAGGCCGGAACGGTGATGACGGCCTTTTCGACCTTTTCGCCGAGATGGGCTTCGGCGGCCTCTTTCATCTTACCCAGAATGAAGGCCGAGACCTGCTGGGGCGAATAGTCCTTGCCGTGGGCGCGGACCCAAGCGTCGCCGCCGGGACCCTTGACGATATCGTAAGGGACCATGCCCTTGTCCTTGGCCACCACCGGATCGTCGAAATTCCGACCGATCAGACGCTTGATGGCAAAGAGGGTGTTGGAGGGGTTGGTCACGGCCTGACGCTTGGCAGGCTGGCCGACCAAGCGGTCGCCATCGTCGAGGAAGGCAACGACGGACGGCGTGGTGCGCGCGCCCTCGGCATTCTCGATGACCCGAGGGGTCTTGCCGTCCATGATGGCCACACACGAATTGGTGGTGCCAAGGTCAATACCAATAATCTTACTCATGAGATCTGTCGCTCCATAACTGGCGGACGGTCTAGTCAGGCCTTGGGACAAGCGCCCGGTTTGAATTGCGTCCCCGGTTCGAAAGGGTCTCCGAATTAGGGCCGCAAATGCGGACCCTCAACGGTCGTTAAATGCCATGCGAGAAACACTCGCTGCGAAGCCGCATATGGGCAGCCATGGGGTCTTAGCAAGGGCTAATGACCCAACGAACCTGTGGACCTTCACATAATCACGTCTTCGAGGCCCTCATGGACCTTAAAAACCCTTTTTCCGCAACCATGAATCGACCCGACCGCGCTGTTCAGATTTGAAGCGGACATTCTGACGCGCACTGCCAAGGGCCGCATTGGCTCTGGCCCGATCCTCGGGCCGGACCGAACTTTCGATATAGTCGGCGAGGGTTTTAACCATGGCCGGATCTTGCGTGCCGGAAAGGAGGCTCGGCATGAATTGGGCAGAGGCCATGGAGTCGAGGCCCTTGGCGATTCGCGCCAGATGATCGAGCGAAAATTGCCAAGCCATGACCTCATGGTTTCCGGAGACGCGCTGGATCAGACGCGGCCCAATGGTCACCGGAACCGTATCGCTGATCGAAAGGTCGAGCATCTGCTTGGCCAGAGCCGGATCCCGCACCCCGGCCATGGCCGAGAACAGCTCATTGCGCTCCATCTGGCTCTTGGACGCCTTGGCACGGCGCAGGGCCTCGTCGAACAGGGCTTGGTCGGCGTGGCTTAGGGCCACAGACTGAACGGCCGAACGGATATCGCCGGGCATGGCCTGCGGATCGGTGTCGGCGGCAAGGAAGCGGCGCTTGGCTTCGGCCACGACAGCGGGATCATCCATCCTGCCCAAGGCTGAGATCAGCGAAAGGCGCAGCAGGCTCACACGCGGCGACTCTCCTGCGGCAGGGCGCCAACCGATCTTGGCCAGAACCGGGTTGAGTGCTGAGCGCCCATAGGCTGCCATCGCGCCCTGACGCGGGTCGCCTTCAAACAGATTGTTTAAGCGGCCCAAGACCGCTTGAGACCGCTCAATGACCGTGGGGTCACTGAAAGCGCTAAGGCGGCTCGAAAGGTCCAGATAGTCGCCGATGGGGGCATAGCCGCCCTGAGTTAGGGCGAACCCGTCATTGAGCAGGCCAAGCTGATCGCTGGCCTCCAGATCATTAAAGCGCGCGATCAAACCGGCCTTCAGGGCGGGCGCATAGTTGGACCTAAAATAGCCCGCCTGACCCGCATTGAGCTTGATCGGCCCGCAGCCCGCAATCACCGCCTTGGTCACCGGCTTGCCACTCGTCAAGACGGTCTGGGTGCCCTCTTGGCCCAGCACGGCCACCCGCACCGGCACGCGCCAAGCGCCAGAAACCTTTGAGACCTCATCCAGACCAAATCGGCCCTGACGAAGGGTGAGCGTCGTCTGTCCCTTGCTGCAGACAGCCCGTTCAAGCGTGATCAGGGGCACACCCGGCTGACGGATAAAATCATTGGCAATGGCGATGATCGGCTTATTGGCGGCGGTCTCCACCGCGCTCCACAGATCCTGCGTGACCGTATTGCCATAGGCATGGGTGCGCATATAGGCCCGCACACCCTCTCGGAAGGGCACCTCACCGGCATAATCTTCCAGCATCCGGATGACCGCCTGACCCTTTTGATAGGTGATGGCGTCAAAGATTTGCGAGACCTGCTCGACCGTATTGACCGTCTGGACCACCGGATGGGTCGAGGCCTTAGCATCGAGGTTAAAGGCTGCTTCCTTGCCCGATTCTTCCTTCAACCAGACCTTCCAGTCCGGATGCATCCTGTCGGCGACGCGGGCCTCCATCCAAGAGGCAAAGCCCTCATTGAGCCAGATATCATCCCACCAGGCCATGGTGACCAGATCGCCGAACCACTGGTGCGCCACCTCGTGGGCCACGACAGAATAGACGTTCTGTCGATCAGCCTCGTTCGAACGCAAGGGATCGAGCAAAAGAACCCGTTCGAAATAGAGAATGGCACCCCAATTTTCCATCGCACCAAAGCCGCCGCCATTGGGCACAGCAAGATTATCGAGCTTGGGCAGGGGGTAGGGCGTTCCGAAATAGTCATTAAATTCAACAAGGATCTTGGCGGCATCGTCCAGTGCAATCTGGCCCTTATCCAGATCACCGCGCTTGGTCACCACCCCGACCTCAACATCGCCGACCTTGGTGATGCGCCGCTCCAGATCGCCGAGACCGAAGAACAACAGATAGCTGCTCATCTTAGGGGTCGGGGCAAACCGAACCTTCTTTAGGCCCCCGCCCAGAAATTGGCTGGCGACCTCCGGCATGTTGGACAGGGCCATGCGGCCCTCAGGCACGATGGCCTCTAGGGCAAAGACCGCCTTACGCGATGGCTCATCCCAACTGGGCACAAAGCGGCGGGCGTCTGGGGCTTCAAACTGGGTGACCAGCATCTGGCCCTTGCCATTGGCGTCCTCATAATCGACTGCAAATAGGCCGCGAGACTGGGTATTGATCAGGCCCGCATAGTCGATGGTCAGGCTGTAATCGCCCGGCTGGATCGGGCTGGCAAAGCTGATCTTGGCGGTCTGGACCTCGTTATCGAAAGCAACCGTCGGGGTCTCGGCCTCACGGCCGCTCAAGACCACCTTGGAAAAGGTCAGGTCGGCGGCATTGAGGGTCAGGCTCTGGGTGGGCCGCTTGACGCTGATGGCGATAGTCACCTTGCCGTCAAAGCGCATCTTGGCGGCATCAGGCGTGATCTGAATGTCGTAACGTGACGGCGTGACCTCATCGGGAAGAACCTGACGCTGGCTGGCCGCCTCTGGCTTGACGGGCGCAGACAGGGCCTGACCACTGCCGAGGGCGAAGAAACAGGCGGCGCTGACAGCGCCCAACCAAAGGGTCTTTTTCGAAATCTGGCCCATCTGCCGCATGATCTTTTCCGTCATCTCTAGGTTTAGTTTCGACAGGGCTTAGCGAAGATTTGCCCCCCGTTCAACGCCAGCCCTTGGATCAAGGCCGTGCTTGATCCATCTAGAACGGATGAGCGGTTTTCAACTCCTACCCGGTCGGCTTGACCCCAAGGCCCAGAGCGATCTGTTGGCTGAGGTCGAGCGCGTCATCGCGGCTGCGCCCCTGTTCACGCCTGTGACGCCGGGAGGGCAGCCCTTTTCGGTGCGCATGACCAATTGCGGGCCCTTGGGCTGGATGTCGGATCGGGCGGGCTATCGCTATCAGGCGCACCATCCGGTGACGGGCCAGCCCTGGCCTGCGATCCCCAAGATCCTGCTCGATCTTTGGTCGGAGCTGGTCGATCCCGCCGTTCCCCCCGAGGCCTGCCTGATCAATCTCTATGGACCCACCGCGCGGATGGGTCTGCATCAGGACCGCGATGAGGCCGATTTTGGCTTTGCGGTCCTGTCCGTCTCGCTGGGGGACACCGCCGTCTTTCGCATTGGTGGCACCACGCGCGGTGGCAAGACGCGTTCGGTGCGGCTGGCGTCTGGCGATGTTTGCCTCTTGGCTGGAGAGGACCGCCTAGCCTTTCACGGCATCGACCGGGTTCTGGCCGGGTCCTCGCGCCTGCTAGCCGGTGGCGGGCGGTATAACCTGACCCTTCGTAGGGTCAGCGCTGCAGGGCCGGTGAATCTTTGACAGCCGGGCCATAAGGCCGCAATTTAGGCGAGCACGAAAAGATGGCCGCCAAACAGCCCCGATAGGCGGCCCTTACAGACGGCTTTTGCGAAGGATAGACCCATGGTTTCCCTCACCCGCCCCGAAGGCTCGCAGCCACAAGATTTCCACATGTCGCGGCGGGGGATCGCCGGTCTGTTCTTTGCCGGTTTCGCCGTGTCAGCCCTGTCGGCGCAGGCTGAGCCGATCGTCACCGACAATGTCGGCCTGATCACCAGCGAAGAGACCTTCCCTCACCCCGAATCGCCCCTGCCCGCCTATGTCGCGCGGCCAGAGGCCAAAGGCCGCTATCCCGTCGTCATCGTGGTGTCCGAGGTTTTCGGGGTGCATGAATATATCCGCGATGTTTGCCGACGCTTGGCCAAGCTGGGCTATGTCGCCATTGCGCCGGCCTTCTTCCATCGCGCGGGGGATCCAGCCCCGCTGAAGGACTTCAAGGCGATCCAAAAGATCGTTGAAACCGCGACCAATGCTCAGGTCATGAGCGATATTGCCGCGACCCTCGACTGGGCCAAGCAACAGAAATTTGCCGAAAAGCGCTTTGCCCTCACCGGCTTTTGCTGGGGCGGCGCGGTGGCGTGGATGGCCTCGGCCCAGTTCAAGGAGCTCAAGGCCTCGGTAGCTTGGTATGGTCGCACCTCCAAGCCCGCCAGTGGCGGGTTCTTGGGCGCGGAAGACCGGCTCTGGCCCATCGATGTGGTGGGGCAACTGCACGGCCCTGTATTGGGGCTCTATGGCGGCAAGGACAGGGGCATCCCGCAAGCGGATACAGACGCCCTTAAGGCGGCTTTCGTCGCGGCGCGCAAAAAGGGTAGCGACCTGATCGTCTATCCAGAGGCCCAGCACGGGTTCCATGCCGACTATCGCGAAACCTACAATCAAGCCGCCGCCACCGATGGCTGGCAAAGGATGCTGGGCCATTTCGCCAAGAACGGCGTCAAGCCCAGAACCCCGCCTGCTGTCAAACCTAAGCCTTAGGCCTTGCGGTCGACCGCCGCCCCGGGCTCACCACCCGATTGCCCATAGGCCCCATTGGCAGCGGACGGATCGGTTGCGCCCGAAGCCTTGGAGGCAACCACCACCATCGCGGGGCGTACAACGCGGCCAAACAGCTCATAACCGGGCGCAAAGACCTGGATCACAGAGCCAGGGCTAACCTCGGGGTCATCCTGTTCCATCATGGCCTGATGCTGATGTGGATCGAATTTGTCACCGCGCGCCGGATTGACCCGCTTGATGCCATTGCGCTCGAAGGCGCCCGACAGTTCCTTTTCCGTCATCTCGATGCCGAGCACGAGATTTTGGATCGCCCCTTCAAGGCCCTCACGCGGCATGGACTGAAGGGCGCGGCTGAGATTGTCCGACACGCCGAACAGGTCCTTGGCGAACTTCTGGATGGCAAAGGCCCGCGCATCGTTCATTTCGCGCTCGGTGCGGCGGCGAAGATTTTCCCCGTCGGCGGCATAGCGCAGGATCTGCTCTTTTAGAGCGGCGATCTCGGCCTGCAGCGCCTCTACGGATGGGCCCTCTGGCGCAGAATCGGTCTGGCCATCATCAGTCGTAGCCTGATCCATATCATCGGCGGGGGCGGTTTCTTCAGTCATGCAGCACTCCTTACCTATCCAGCAATCGCCCGATCATTTTGGCGGTATAGTCCACCAAGGGAATGACCCGAGCGTAGTTTAGTCTTGTCGGACCGATCACACCGATCGCTCCAACCACCTTCTGTCGGCCCGACATATAGGGAGCCGCGATCACAGCGGAACCCGAAAGTGAAAACAATCGTGTTTCTGCCCCAATGAAAATGCTGACGCCCTGCGCCGCCTTCACATCATCCAATAGGCCGATGAGCTGTTCCTTCTGTTCGAGATCGTCGAACAGCATGCGGACCCGTTCCAAATCATCCAGCGCCGGACCTTGACCCAGCAGCTTGGCGCGGCCCCTAACAATCAAGGCGCGGTTGGCATCTTCGCCGCCGCTCCAGGCCGCAAGCCCATCCTCGACCAGACGGGCTGCCGCCTCATTCAGTTCGCTCTTGGCCCGGTCCAGTTCGCCGCGCATCTCGCTGCGGGTTTCTAAAAGGGTGCGGCCCATCAGGCGGCTATTGAGAAAGTTCGAGGCCTCTTGCAGCGATGAGGGCGTGACCCCGGCGCGGCGATGCATCAGACGGTTCTCGACCGTGCCATCTTCAAACACCATCACCGCCAAGGCCTGATCGACGCCGAGCGATATGAACTCCACATGCTTGACCCCGGCTTCACGCACAGGGGTCACGACCACGCCAGCCCCACCCGCGAGCGCCGATAACATGGCGGTGGCGGCATCTAACGCCCCTTCAACCCCGCCATTGAGGCCCAACATCCCGGCATCAATCTCGCGCCGCTCGGCCTCGCTCAGATCGCCAATTTCGAGCAGGCCATCGATAAAGAGGCGCAGGCCCGCATGGGTCGGCAAGCGGCCCGCGCTGGAATGGGGCGCGCCCAACAGGCCAAGCTGGGTTAGGTCCTGCATGGTGTTGCGGATCGAGGCGGGAGACAGGTGCACGCCGCCCTTGGACACGGTCCGAGACCCTACGGGCTCGCCGGTTTCCAGATAGGTCTCAACGACCATTCGAAAGATGTCGCGGGCACGCTCGTCAAGCTGGACCAGAGATGGGGTTCGCAAGGCAGGCATGCCGGCCTGAATAAAGCTGGTCATGATCAATTTATCATTGGCCGTGTGTCAGGGGCCGTGGACGGCCCGCCACTTCCATAGGATAAGCGCCCTACAGGCAGGCGCAAGCGTCTGCAACAGATGAACCGTCCAACAGCGCCCTGTTGGTCCCAAAGAAAGCCGATCCATGCGCCCTTCAGCCCGTCTTCCCGATGCTATGCGTGTCGTGACCCTCGAAACCGGCGTTAATCGCTATGCCGAAGGCTCCTGCATGGTGACCTTTGGCCACACCAAGGTTTTGGTCACCGCCAGCCTTGAAGAGGGCGTCCCCGGCTTCTTGCGCGGCAAGGGCCAGGGCTGGGTGACCGCCGAATATGGCATGCTGCCCCGCGCCACACATACCCGTGGCCGCCGTGAAGCGGCACAAGGCAAGCAATCGGGCCGGACCCAAGAGATTCAGCGCCTGATCGGACGTTCTTTACGCGCTGTCACTGACCTCAAGGCCTTGGGTGAGCGTCAGATCTCGGTCGACTGCGACGTGGTTCAGGCCGATGGCGGCACCCGTACAGCCGCCATCACCGGCGCCTGGGTCGCCCTTCGGTTGGCCACCAAACATCTGATGGAAGAGGGCGTCATCAAGGCCGATCCGATCCTTGACGTGGTCGCGGCCGTCTCCTGCGGCATCTACAAGGACGTGCCGGTCCTTGACCTTGAATATGAAGAGGATTCCAACGCCGAGGCCGATGCCAACTTCGTCCTGACCGGCACCGGTCAGATCGTCGAGGTCCAGGCCACCGGTGAAAAGCGCGGCTTTAGCCAAGGCGAGTTTGACAGCCTGTTCGGGCTGGCTCGCAAGGGCATTGACGAGCTGGTCCACCTGCAAAGGGCCGCGGTCGGCGAGGCCTAGACCCACTCATCCTCGATATCGGCGGGACCCGGCTCGAAGACCAACAGGTCTCCGGGCTGGCAGTCCAGTTCTCGGCACAGGGCATCGAGCGTTGAAAAACGCATGGCTCTGGCCTTGCCGGTCTTGAGGATCGACAGGTTGGCGATGGTCACACCGACCCGGTCGGCAAGCTCGGTCAGAGACATGCGACGATCATGGAGCAGGCGGTCGAGTTGGACACGAATGGGCATGGCTTGATCCTGTCCTTGGCCTAGATGGTCAGTTCGGCTTCGCGGCGCAGGCGTGCACCCTCGCGAAACACTTCGGCCAGCACAAAGACCACAAGGATCGAGAACCAACTCGACAGGCTAAAGACGGTCTCTTCTCTCGTGCCGCCCGGGAAGAGCCAAACCTGACCCGCCGAGATGGCATAGCCGGTCAGTTCCAAGGTCACCAACATCAGACCGATCAATCGAAGGCGCCGAACATTGTCGGGATGAAAAGGATCGCCCGCCGTCAGGGTGGCGAAGATCTGACGTAGGCGATGGATAACCATCGTCACCCCGCCGACATAGAGACCGACAACCGTCAGCAGAAGGGCAATCACTGGGCCTTGGGTCAGGCGCTCGGCGGGTAGGCCATCAATCGACATCTGCTTGACGACAGCAGGGTCAATCTTGAACAGCAGGGCGGCGATCGCAGCGATGACAAGGACACCCACCGCAAACAGCATCAGCCCATAGACCACATCCAAAACAATCTTTAGCAGGCTCGACACCGAACCTGGACCCAAGGCGCGCATGGCCTGCTCCTCATCTCAGCCGCCCTTTGCGACGAGGATGAGGCTAGGTCATTATCGATTATCAATCAATTGGCTTATCGTTTGGCGATACTAAACCTTGGTAATGGTCTAGAACCTTGCCTCAAGGCTTGGTCGACTGGATGGAGGGCCGCTGAGAGACCTCGGCAAACCAAGCCGTCAGCCTTGGCCGACCGATACGCCAGTCCTGATGGGAAAAACGCAGGTCCAGATAGCCCAGCGCGCAGGCCACGGTAATCTCGCCAATGGTCATCCGGTCAGCCGAGAGGCTATCGGCCTCTGCCTCCAGAGCCTCGAGCCCCGCATGGACAGCCAAGGCTTGGCGGTCAATCTCGTCTTGATGTTGATCACCCTCGGCGCGGCGACCTTCGAGAACTTGGCGCAAGGCCGCGTCGCAAATGCCATCGCCAAGAGCCTGACGCCGCAGCGCCGTCCACCGGGCCGGACCGGCAGGCGGGAACAGACCACCGCCGCCCAGATGATCGACATATTCGCAAAGGACCGGCGAATCATAGAGGACGGAGCCATCGTCCAGCAGCAGGGCCGGAACCTTGGACAGGGGATTGACGTCGCGCAGACCGTCCTCGGCAAAGGCATTTGACGCGGTCAATTCCAGCTGATTGTCGACGCCCAGCTCGATGGCGCAAATCCGCACCTTGCGCACGAACGGTGATGTGGGGGAGAAGAACAGCTTCATCGGTGATGCCTCTCGGAGTGAAACATGGCCCTGTCCCTAGAGCCTGGAACAAAAATCGTCGTCGCCACCCATAATCCGGGCAAGGTGCGAGAGCTAGGCCTGTTGCTCGAGGGACGGTTTAATCTGGTCTCAGCGGGCGAACTGGGCCTGCCCGAACCCGAAGAAACCGAGGTTAGCTTTGTCGGCAATGCCCTGCTCAAGGCCCGCCTCGCCGCCGATGCGAGCGGCCTGATCGCCCTGTCGGACGATAGCGGCCTGTCGGTCACCGCCTTGGGCGGCGAACCGGGCATCTATTCGGCGCGCTGGGCAGGTCCCGGCAAGGATTTCTATGAGGCTATGGCCAAGGTCGAGCGCCGGATGGATGACAGTGACGACAAAAGCACCCACGCTTGGTTCACCTGCGCCCTTGCCGTGGCTTGGCCCCATGGCCCTGCCTTTGTCGTTGAGGGCCGGATTGACGGCAACCTGACCTTTCCCCCCCGCGGCCTGAACGGCTTCGGCTTTGATCCAATCTTCGTTCCTGAGGGTCACCAGATGACCTTTGGCGAAATGGACCCCAAGGCCAAGGACGATATGAGCCACCGCATGAGGGCCTTTGATCAGCTCAAGGCGGCGCTCTTTTGACCTTGCCCCTTGGTCTCTATGTCCACTGGCCCTATTGCGCCCGCATCTGTCCCTATTGCGATTTCAATGTCGTGCGCGATCGCGGCCGCAAGGTTGAACAGGCGCAGTTGGTCGAAGCCATCCTCACCGACATGCGCACCCAAGCGGACCTGACCGGCCCGCGTCCACTGGTCTCGATCTTCTTTGGCGGCGGCACGCCCTCGCTGATGGAACCCGACGCAGTGGCAAGGATCATTGCTGAGGCCAAGATCCTCTGGCCGTCCCAAGGGGCGCTGGAGATTTCCCTTGAGGCCAACCCCACCGATGCTGAACGAGACCGGTTCGAGGGCTTTGCCAAGGCCGGGGTGGAGCGACTGTCTCTTGGCCTACAGTCCTTGAATGATGCCTCGCTCAAACTCTTGGGCCGCAACCATGGAGCGGATGAAGCCCAGCGTGCCGCCCGGACCGCGCGGGACATTTTTGCGCGCCTGTCGGTCGATCTGATCTATGCCCTACCCGGACAGTCCCCGCAGGCTTGGGCCGATGAACTCTCAGCCGCCGCCGATCTGGGAGCGGACCATATTTCGCCCTATCAACTAACCATCGAGAGCGGCACCGCCTTTGATCGGGCCGTGCGGCGCGGCGCTCTGGTTCCGCCCGATGATGAGCTTGGGGCTGTGCTCTATGAAACCACCCAGACCGTGCTCAGTCAGCGCGGCTTTGATGCCTATGAGGTCTCTAACCATGCCAAGGGTCAGGCCGCCCGGTCGCGTCACAATCTGATCTATTGGCGAGGTGAAGACTATGTCGGGGTCGGGCCCGGTGCCCACGGCCGGATTACGGTCGAAGGCGAACGGGTCGCCACCTTCGCGGCCTCTAAGATCGGCGACTATAGGGATCAGGTCGAGGCCACGGGCCTTGGCTGGGAGAGCGAGCAGGTCTTGAGCCCGCAGGAACAGGCCGAAGAACGGCTCTTGGCGGGGCTGCGTATCGACGAGGGCGTGTCGTTCAATGAGTTAGCGGCCCTAGACCTGACGCCAGACCATCACCGTGTGGTGCAGCTGGCCCAGCTTGGCCTAATCACCACCGAAGGCAACCGGCTCTGCGCCACCCCCCAAGGCCGCGCCCTCTTAGATGCCGTCACCTCTGTGTTGGCCGGATAGGGCACGCGCGCCATCAATTGCCATATGGCATTTTCTAGGCTATAAGGTGCCATATGGAGAATGATCATGTTGGCTCTGCAACCCATTGATACGTCCGCCACGGACTTTCGTCCGGAGCCGATTACGCCGGACGAGGCTGGCGCCCTGTTTAGGGCGGTTCTCAACCTCTTTGGCCGATGGGGCCTCACAGACGAGCAGGCGGCGACACTGCTCGATATGCCAGTGCGCACCTACAGGCGCTGGAAGGCCGAAGGACCGGGCCGCGTATCACGCGATGGCGCAGCGCGACTGTCCAACCTCATCGGCATCCATAAGGCCTTGCGGATCGTCTTTAGCGAAGCCCAACGCGGCTATGGTTGGATCAAGTCTAGCAATTCAGCCTTTGCCGGATTAAGCGCGCTCGACATTATGCTTGGCGGTGAACTGACCGACATCATGCGCGTGCGCCGCTATCTCGACGCCGAGCGCGGTGGCTGGTGAGCGAACGGGAATGGCCCCCCGTTAGCCAGATTGAATGGACGGGGGCCGTCAGGATCATCCGTAGCGCCTACCCACCGATTGACCTGTTCGAAGATATTGCAGACCCCGCTGACTGGCCCTTGCTGATATCTGCCGAGCAAAAAACCAACCCGCGCATTATGGAGACAGTCGGCAATCTCGACCTTGTCCCGACCGAGCGACGGGTCGGCGGCAGCGGGGCCTCCTACTTGATGGCCCCCTTCACCCATATCAGCATGGACCGGCCAAGCCGGTTCAACGATGGCCGCTACGGCGTGCTCTATGCCGGAAAGGTCTTTGAGACGGCCCTGTTTGAAACGCTCTACCATCATGGCCGGTTCATGGCCCGTACAGCCGAAGCACCGGGCTGGACCTCCCAATTTCGGGAGATCATCCTGTCGGTTCATGCGACCCTGCACGATCTGAGACAGGCCGGTTCAGCCAATCCAGCCCTTGATCCAGATGACTATGGGGCTTCCCAAGGGCTCGCCAGGACCCTCAAGACGAGCGGGGCCGATGGTCTGGTCTATCCGAGCCTGCGCCATTTTGGCGGTGAGTGCGCCGCGCTCTTCTACCCGAACTGCGCGTCAGATCCGGTACAGGGTCGACATCTCGACTATCACTGGGATGGTGAGCGCATTGATCTGGTACGCGATGCCACAGCGGGCACAGTATTCCGCGTGGTTGATCCGTTGGTGCCAAAAAAACTCTAGAAAGTAAGGCCGACACTGAAGCGACTCTGTTTCGAACCGTCGAGGGTGGTGAAGCGCGGGCTTTGGCGCTAATCCATAGGTCACCGTTCCGCCTGTCCCTTTAGCGCGAGCCCAAGCCCTTGGTTCCCATCTATCCGCCACCGAAAGATCAAGAGCTGGCACCGGGGCTCTATATTGTCGCCACGCCCATTGGCAATCTGCGCGATATCACGCTTAGGGCGCTGGATGTGCTGGCCCAGGCCGATCTGGTTCTGGCCGAAGATACCCGCGTCACAGGCAAGTTGCTCAATGCCTATGGGCTGAAAAAGCCGCTGGAGCGCTATGACGAATATGCCGCTGAACGGGTCAGGCCCAAGATCTTGGCGGCGCTGGCTTCTGGCGGGCGGGTCGCCTTGGTTTCTGATGCCGGAACACCGCTGGTGTCGGATCCCGGCTATCGGCTGGTGGGCGAGGCGCTTGAGGCAGGCGCTCAGGTCTGGCCCATTCCCGGTGCCTCGGCCCTGCTCGCGGCCCTGACGGTCGCGGGCCTTCCGACGGACCGGTTCCTGTTTGCAGGTTTTCCACCGCCAAAATCCGCCGCGCGGATCAGTTTCCTGTCGGACCTCGCCCCCCTTCGCAGCACCCTGATCTTCTATGAGGGCGGCTCACGGCTGGCCGATAGTCTCGCCGATATGGCCAGCGTCTTTGGCCCTCGCCAAGCCAGCGTCTCGCGCGAACTGACCAAGCTCTATGAAACCACCCTTCGCGGCACCTTGGCCGAACTGGCCGTCGATCCGCGTCTCGACAAGCCCAAGGGCGAGATCGTCATTGTCGTCGGACCGGGCGAGATCATCGCCTCAACCGAAGAAGATGCCGACGTCGCCCTGACCGAAGCCCTTACACGCATGGGCCCCTCCGAGGCTGCAGCCCAAGTGGCCAAGGCCTTGGGGTTGGAGCGCAAGCTTCTCTATAAGCGCGCTCTGGCCCTCAAGGGGGTGTCGTGAAGGCCGGTACGGTCAAGACCCAGCGCGGCATGAAGGCGCGTCAAAGCGGTCGGCGCGCTGAACTTTGGGCGGCCGCTTGGCTGATGCTCAAGGGCTACCGGATCTTGGGCTTTCGGCTAAAGACCCCGCAGGGCGAGATCGACATCTTGGCCCAGCGCGGCAAGGTCTTGGCGGTCATTGAAGTCAAGCTGCGCCTCAGCCTTGCCGATGCGCTTGAGGCGGTCAGTACCGATCAGCGCCAAAGACTGCATCGTGCAGCGCGAGAATTGGCGGCGCGTCGGCCTAATCTGCGCGAAGCAGAAGTCCGACTTGATCTAATTGCACTGGCGCCCGGGCGCTGGCCACGGCATATCCGAGCAGCATGGCCCGATGACGGCCTCTAACCGAACCTTACTGAAGACCCCTCACAAGGAGCCCACACCATGAGCCTGAAGGTCGCCATCCAGATGGACCCCATCGAGGGGATCAACATCACCACCGACACCAGCTTCATGATGATGATGGAGGCTCAGGCGCGCGGTCACAGCCTGTGGGTCTATCAACCCGAACACCTGTCCCAGCTTGGCCAGCGGGTCTTTGCCCGTGGGCGCAGCGCCGTGCTCAAGGCCGTGCAGGGCGATCACTGCCAGATGGGGCCGATGGAAACCCGCGACCTGTCCGAAATGGATGTGGTTCTGATGCGGCAAGATCCGCCCTTTGACATGGCCTACATCACCGCCACCCACTTTCTCGAGCGCATCCACCCCAAGACTCTGGTGGTCAATAATCCTTCCGAAGTCCGCAACGCCCCCGAAAAGCTGTTCGTCACCGGCTTTGAAGGCCTGCAGCCCCCG
Organism: Caulobacteraceae bacterium; assembly: GCA_947441065.1. Lineage (GTDB taxonomy): Bacteria > Pseudomonadota > Alphaproteobacteria > Caulobacterales > Caulobacteraceae > CAISGS01. The sequence goes on along the minus strand of CANESI010000001.1, from coordinate 6,033 downwards.
ACCCTGATCACCAGCGACGATGAGGCGATCTTTGCCTTCCGCGACGAGCATAAGGACATTGTGCTCAAGCCTCTCTATGGCGGCGGCGGTTCGGGCGTGGCGCGTCTGCGGCCCGATGATCAAAATCTCGAAGCCATGCTCGAACTGCACCGGGCCATCAGCCGCGAGCCGGTCATTGCCCAGGCCTTCCTGCCCGCCGTGGAAAAGGGCGATAAGCGCGTCCTGCTGGTCGATGGCGAGCCCGTCGGGGCGATCAATCGCATCCCCGCCGAGGGTCAGGTACGCTCCAACCTGCGGGTCGGGGGACGGGCTGAAGCCGTTGCCCTAACCGCCCGCGATCTGGAGATCTGCGCCATGATCGGACCAGAATTAAAACGCCGTGGACTGATGTTTGTCGGTATTGATGTGATCGGAAACTACTTAACTGAGATCAATGTTACCTCGCCTACGGGTGCCCAACAGTTGAAACGATTTGGTGGTGCTGACGCCTCTTCAATACTCTGGGATCGGATTGAAACTCTTCGATCTTAACCTGACATTAACCACGATTGCCGACAAAAACATCAATAGTTATGACTATCTTCTATATCAGTTCCGTCTTTGTTCTTGATCTGATCCTGAATCCGTGGTGCCCTTGTGGATAAGTCGGGGGTAAGGGGTCATGGTCGCAAAGGTTGTCACAGTCGCGTTTGAAGGGGTTGAGGCCCGCCGCGTCGATGTTGAAGTGCAGTTGACCGGCGGTCAGGTCTGCTTTGTTCTGGTTGGACTTGGCGACAAGGCGGTCGGTGAAAGTCGCGAGCGGGTGCGTGCTGCCTTTGCAGGACTGGGCCTTGCCCTGCCGGCGCGCAGGCTTGTGGTCAATCTGGCCCCAGCAGACCTGCCCAAGGAGGGCAGCCACTATGATCTGCCCATAGCGCTGGCCGTCATGGCGGCGATGGGCGTTATCCCAGTCGACAGCCTCAATGGCTGGGCCATCATTGGCGAGCTTGGCCTTGATGGTCAGATTGCGCCTGTGGTCGGAGCCTTGCCTGCCGCCGTCGCCGCCAATGGGATGGGCCTTGGCCTGATCTGTCCAGAATCGTCCGGTCCAGAAGCGGCTTGGGCGGGGGATGTGCCGATCCTAGCGCCCCGCTCCCTCATCGCCTTGATCAATCATTTTAAGGGGGTTCAGGTCCTGAGCCCGCCGGTCCCGGGACCGATGTTGGACGGCCCCGGCATTCCCGACCTGCGTGACGTCAAGGGCCAAGAGGGCGGCAAGCGCGCCCTCGAGATCGCCGCAGCGGGCGGGCACAATCTGTGCTTTGTCGGACCACCGGGCTCGGGAAAGTCGATGCTGGCCCAGCGGCTGCCCGGCCTCTTGCCGCCCCTGTCGCCGGTCGAGCTCCTCGAGACCTCGATGGTCCATTCGGTTGCAGGCCTGATCGCCAAGGGCGGGCTAACCCGTGCCAGACCCTTTCGGGCGCCGCACCATTCCGCCTCTATGGCAGCCCTGACGGGGGGAGGGATCAAGGCCAAGCCCGGTGAGGTGTCGCTGGCCCATAATGGCGTGCTGTTCCTCGACGAACTGCCCGAATTTAGCGTTCAGGCCCTCGACAGTTTGCGCCAGCCGCTAGAGACCGGGGAGGTGATGGTGGCCAGGGCCAATGCCCATATCCGCTATCCCGCCCGCGTCCAGTTGATCGCCGCGATGAATCCCTGCCGCTGTGGCCATGGCGGGGTTGGCAAAGGGGCCTGTGGCCGCGCGCCAAAATGCCAAAAAGACTATCAGGGACGGGTCTCTGGTCCCCTGATGGACCGGATCGATCTTCAGATCGAAATGCCGCCCGTGACCCCCGCCGATATGGCCCTACCGCCCCCGGCCGAGGGCTCCGCCGAAGCGGCCGCACGGGTCAGGCGCGCGCGCCAGATTCAACAGGAGCGCGCCCAAGCCTTCTTTGCCAAGGATGAGGCCAGCGCCGCCATGGCTGAGCGCCCCGACCTTTGCCTCAATGCCGAGGCTCAGGGCCGGATGCTCGAACAGATTGCCGCGCTCGATGAGCCGGGCCGTCAGCTTCTCACCCGCGCCGCCGAGGCCGGGGGCGTGACGGCAAGGGGCTGGACCCGGACCTTACGTCTAGCCCGCACCATTGCCGATCTCGATGGTAGCGAACCGGTGCGCCGCCTTCATATTGCCGAGGCCCTGATCTATCGCCGCAGCCCCGGCGATCCGGTCCAAGCCTTGGCGCAACCGGCCCACTCCTCGACAAGATTAACCAATGGGTAAGCTTAGCTTTTGACTCAGCGTTAAGGCTGGGCAGGCTAAGGGAAGGCGTGCAACAGGACCCAAAATCGCCGTCTCGGCCCGCCGTTCAAGGCACAGCCGACACCAGCCATGTGCTGGCGACCCTGAGCCACGCCCTGCGCACGCCGCTCAGTGGGGTCTTGGGCATGGCCGACCTGATGGCCCAAACGGACCTCTCACCCCAGCAGCAGCGCTACCTTGCGGCCCTGCGCCAATCGGGCGATCAGTTGCAGGGGTTGGTCAATGAGATGATCGATCTGGCCAAGCTTAACGCGGGTATAGTGGCCCTAAACCGGCAACCGATCGCCCTTGCGCCCTTGCTACAATCGGTCTGCGAACAGCTTCGGCCAAAGGCCCTGACCCGGGGCCTCAACATCCACTGGACCGAGCAAGGGCTCGATGCGGCCCATCCGGCCAAAATTATGGCCGATGAACAGCGTCTAGGCCAAATCCTGCTGGCCCTGGTCCAGCGGGCCTTAACGACCCTGAAATCGGGCAGTCTGACCCTGTCGGTGGAGCCATTGGGCCCATCCTCCGTCGCAACAGCTCAGATCGGCCTGCGGTTCTCGGTCAAGCCGACCCTCGCTAGCCTAGAGGCCGCCCATCCTCCTATCATCAGTGACCAAGAGCGCCTCACCCTCGCCAAGCTCCAGACCCTGGCCCATCTGCATGGTGGCCGTCTCGGCCTCAGTGAAGGCCATACGGGCCTCGGCGATCTGTGGTTTGAGGCTAGGTTCGATAGAGAACAACAGGCTGTTGAGCCCAAGGCCCAAGACCCTGCCAATGGCGCCACCGCGTCCAATCGCGGCGCACGGGTCTTGGTGGTCGAGGACAATGCCATTGCTGCCCTGCTCGCCCGCGCCCTGCTGACCCAAGAGGGTTGCCGCGTAGACTGCGCCTCGAGTGCAGACGAGGTCCTGTCCAAGACCTTGGCCGGTACCTATGACCTAATCTTTATGGATATGGGCCTGCCCCAGATGGATGGCCCCTCCCTGACCGCCGCCCTGCGCGCGCGGGGGATCACGACGCCCATCTTGGCCCTGACCGCCCATCAGGATGAAGATAGCCGCGCCACGTGCCTGAACGCGGGCATGGATGATTTCCTGTCCAAGCCGCTGGAGCGGATCGCCCTTCGCCGTGCCCTGTGGCACTGGCTGCAGCGCGATACCGGCGTCAAGCCGCACTGGACCTTAGGCTCGGCTCAGGCCAATCTGGTCCCGTGATTTGGGGGCGTTCCCCGACGGGCGGGACCACGCACCATGACTGAAGAGACTAAGAGCCCCAAGGCCACCAAGATGGGGGCCAAGCACGTGATGGCGTCTTTGCGCCAGCCCAAGGTGCTGGTCATGCTCATGCTCGGCTTTTCCTCGGGCCTGCCGTTCCTGCTCAGCGGCAATACGCTGGGCTATTGGCTGCGCGACGAGGGCACCAGCCTGAAGGCCATCGGGTTCCTGTCCTGGGTCGGCATCGCCTATTCGCTGAAATATCTGTGGGCGCCGTTTATTGACCGACTGGACGCGCCCCTTCTGGGCAGGCTCGGGCGGCGGCGCGGCTGGATGGTGATGAGCCAAATCCTGATCGGCCTCGCCCTGATCGCCATGGCCATGATCGGCCCTAAGGGCGGACTGACCATGCTCGGAATCTTTGCCCTGATACTGGCCTTTGCCTCCTCAACCCAAGACATTGTCGTCGATGCTTGGCGGATCGAGGCGGCCGATGATGGCGAGGAGATCGCGCTCCTGTCCTCGGCCCTCCAACTGGGCTACCGCGCCGCCCTTCTATGCACCGACGCCCTGATCCTTGTGTCCGCGCAACATTTTGGCTGGAACCTGTCCTATGGGCTTGCCGCCGCGGCCATGACCGTCGGCCTGATCGCCAGCCTCAAGGCTAGCGAACCGCGCCGCGACCAAGAGACCCAAGACCGCGACGATGCCGCCCTACCGCTCTGGACCCTCGGCGGCATGCGCCAAGCCATTGTCGGACCCTTTGCGGCCTTTTTCAAAACCCACGGAGTCATGGCCTTTTTGATGCTGGCCATGATCAGCCTCTATCGCTTGCCCGACTTCATCATGGGGCCGATGGCCAATCCCTTTTACCACGACCTTGGCTTTACGAAGGACATGGTGGGTGCTGTGCGTGGCTCGGCAGGGCTGATCGCCTCAATTGCGGGCATTGCCGTGGGCGGCCTCTTCGCCCTGCGGTTTGGTCAGGTCAAGACCCTAATTGCCGGGGCCATTCTGCAGCCCTTCGCCGTGGCCAGCTTCGCCCTCTTGGCCTATCGGGGCGCAGACCTGACCCTCTTTAGCACCATCATGGCCTTTGACAGTTTTGCCATGAGCTTTGCCGGTGTGGCGCTGGTGGCCTATATGTCGAGCCTAACCAGTCTGGGCTATACGGCGACCCAATATGCGCTCCTGACCTCGACCTATGCCTGGGTCGGCAAGTTCTTGAAGGGCTTTTCGGGGGCCTTGGTCGAGACCCTGCAGGTCACCCATGGACTGATGGGCGCCTATGGCCTGTTCTTCATCGGGGCCGGGGCCATCGGCCTGCCCGCCCTGATCCTTTGCCTGATCTTGGTCAGGCCGCGTCAAAGCTAAGGGGCGCCCCCCAAAAGGCCTTAACCAGATCATTTTGCGCGCCGGGCTCACCTGTGGTCAGGAACCGGCGAAGGGCGCTACTACCCGGATCATATTCGGGGTGCTGGGCCAGATAGCGCACCACCGCCTCGGCGGTCGCGACCGGCTGATGGATCAGGGGCGTGCCCTGCGGCAAGGCTTGGCGAAACAGGTCCGCGACCAGTTCATAATGGGTACAGCCCAAGATCGCCCGGTCCGGCATGCGGCCAATCCGTTGGCTTAAGGCCAAGACATGGGCCGTGATCTTAGCCAACAGGTCCTGCGGCGCGGCATTGGCCTCGATCATCCCGGCAAGGTCGGGGCAGGGCTCGGAAAAGACCGCCACATCCTGGCGGCGCTTGTCGATCTCGATCTCATAGACCCGGCTGCGGGCGGTGCCGGGGGTGGAAAAGACACCCAGAACATCCAGCCGCTCGACCTTGTCGCCGCGCCGCTCGGCCTCATGCTCCCACGGCAGGCCCGTCGCCGCCTCGATGGTCGGCACGATGATGCCCAGCACATTGACCGCCCGGCCAAGGCCCTTGCGATAGGTCGGCAACCAGGTCTGTTGCAAGCGGCGAAGGGCGATGGCGGAGGCGGTATTACAGGCCAAGATGACGAGGGACGCGCCCTGATCAAACAGGCGAATACAGCCCGCTCGCGTCAGATCGACAATCTCCTCGCCGCCCTTGCCGCCATAGGGGGCATTGGCCTGATCGGCCAGATAGAGGAAATCAGCCTGTGGAAGCCGGTCCACAAGCGCCCGATGGACCGAAAGACCGCCCACCCCTGAATCAAAAACACCAATTGCAATATCTGAGATGTACCCCTGACCGGTCCGGGCGTCTATCGGTTGGAGGGGACTATTCGTCAGCGATCAGCCGGGTCGGATCTTCCGGCGCGCGGACCTCGAACAGGCCAATATCGAGCCCCTTTTGCAGCCTCTGAGGCCTCAAGGGCTGCTGTGCCAAGGCCCGAAGGCTAGCCCCATCCAACTGTTCCGCCTCCGGATCACGCCGCAGCTTGCGCGCCTGAGGGCCAGCCTGCTCCGCCGGAGCCTCAACTTGGGCCACAATCGGCTGCCAGAAGGTGATGTTCAGACGCCAGACGGTCTTGGGCTTGGGCGGCGGCGCGGGC